>JALWRI010000077.1 GCA_026994225.1 Gammaproteobacteria bacterium
ATCCCTGGACTGATTAACGCACATACCCATGCAGCAATGAGTTTATTACGTGGGCTTGCTGATGATCTACCTTTAATGGAATGGCTAGAGCAACATATTTGGCCAGCAGAAGGACGATGGGTTAACCCTGATTTTGTCAAAACGGGGACGCAACTAGCTATTGCTGAAATGATAAAAAGTGGTACCACTTGTTTTAATGATATGTATTTTTTTCCTGAAATTAGCGCACACGTTGCAGTAGAAATGGGAATGCGTGCTGTTTTGGGCATGATTGTCATTGATATGCCAACGGTATGGGCTAAATCAAGCACTGAATATTTACAAAAAGGAATGCAGCTTTATCAGCAGTATCAACAACATCCTTTAATTTATCCTATTTTTTCTCCACATGCCCCCTATTCCGTTTCCGATGATAATTTTCGACAACTTTTAAGTATTGCCAAAGAAAAACAAATCCCGATACATATTCATTTACATGAAACTGCTTTTGAAGTAGAACAAAGCATCCATCATTATGGACAACGTCCTATTCAACGTCTGGCAAAATTGGGTGTATTTGAACAACATACTATTGCCGTACACATGACACAGCTTAATGATGAAGATATACCATATATTAAAGAATATGCATTACATGTTGTCCATTGTCCTGAATCAAACCTAAAACTTGCTAGTGGATTTTGCCCAGTTGCACAATTAATACAACAAGGGATTAACGTGGCGATTGGTACAGATGGTGCGGCCAGCAACAATGATTTAGATATGTTTAGTGAAATGCGTACTGCTGCATTATTAGCTAAGGGAATGATACAAAATGCCGCAGTATTACCCGCATATCAAGCCTTAAAAATGGCAACGATAAATGCTGCTAAGGCTTTAGGCATTGATGCAATCACTGGTTCTTTAGTAGTAGGTAAAAGTGCAGATATTGTTGCGGTTGAGATTGATAATCCAGAAATGCAACCCCTTTATCATCCTGTTTCACAATTAATCTATGCAGGAAGTCGGGATAAAGTGAGTGATGTTTGGATTGCAGGACAACAAGTTTTATCCCATAAAAAATTAACCACCTTAGATCAAAGCCAACTTTTACAAGCGGTCGCACTCTGGAAAGAAAAAATTTATCCTTCTCATGATAACTCAAAATAATCAAAGGAAATCGTGATGCAAAATAGTGATCCACAGGAAATATCCAAATTTGATGCCATTGCTTCCCATTGGTGGGATAAAGAAGGGGAATTTCGCCCATTGCATGATATTAACCCCAAACGCCTAGAATATATTATGCAGCATAGCCAATCCTTACAACATAAACAGGTACTTGATGTTGGTTGTGGAGGGGGCATACTTAGTGAAAGCATGGCACATTATGGTGCAAAGGTTACTGCCATTGATTTATCTGAAAATGCCTTATCGGTAGCTCGATTACATTTATATGAATCACAACTTAATATTGATTACCAACATATCAGTGCTGAAGACCTCGCAGCAAAACAGCCACATAGTTTTGATATTGTTACTTGTATGGAAATGTTAGAGCATGTTCCCGATCCGGCAGCCATTATTCAAGCCTGTGCAATATTAGTGAAACCCGATGGCGATCTTTATTTTTCTACCATTAACCGTAATATTAAAGCCTATACACTTGCTATACTTGGCGCAGAATATATTTTACATTTACTTCCTAAAGGTACACACGATTATGCCAAATTAATCCGTCCTAGTGAATTAGATAAATGGATACGCAAAAGTGGTATGGAAATGCTAGATGTTACAGGTATCCAATATAATCCCTTATTACATCAATGTTATTTAAGTAGCGATATTGATGTCAATTACCTCGTTTATGCGAAAAAAAAGGCCTTATCAGGAAATATAATTAATGACTAATATTCAATGTGTGCTTTTTGATTTAGACGGTACATTAGTTGACACTGCGCCTGATTTAGCCAATGCTTTAAATACCCTCTTGGCAGCACATAATAAACCGCCTTTAGCTTTTACACGCATTCGTGAAGT
Organism: Gammaproteobacteria bacterium; assembly: GCA_026994225.1. GTDB lineage: Bacteria > Pseudomonadota > Gammaproteobacteria > GRL18 > GRL18 > JALWRI01. Next base: position 2,020 of record JALWRI010000077.1, read on the forward strand.
AGTATCTCAAGGAGGCATTGCCATGATCAAACTGGCATTTAATATCACTCCTGAAGATCAACGCTTTGAACCTTTAAAACAACAATTTTTACAACTTTATCAACAACAACTTTATCAACACAGTCGGCTTTTTCCTGGTATGGAAAATATACTACAATATTTAGAAACACATCATATTCTTTGGGGGGTGGTTACTAATAAACCTTCCTGGCTTACTGAACCACTGCTACAAGGTCTTAATCTTACTCAACGAGCAGCATGTATTGTCAGTGGTGATACCACAGCGCAAAGTAAGCCACACCCCTTACCTTTATTATATGCTTGTCAGCAACTGTCCATCATGCCCAAAGATTGTTTATATATTGGTGATGCACAACGGGATATAGAAGCAGGAAAACGAGCCAATATGATGACGCTTGCCGCACTATTTGGATATTTAAAAGCGGATGAAGATGCAACACAATGGCAAGCAGATGCCATGATTAATACACCAGAAGAAATATTAGCCTATCTTTGACCTATATCCATGCTTTTTTTTCGTTGTAATTCTATCCAATTAGCTAAAATAATAGGTACCCAAAAAATAAACCATAATACCTGTGGATTATCAAATAGTTGATTATAATCAAACATAACCATAGTGCTAGATAGTAATAATAAGGCTAAAAAACAATAATCCTTGGTTATTTTTCCCCATTGATATGCTTGATAAATAGCACTAAAGAGTAATGTTATTAATATCCCTAATCCTATAATTCCTCCATAATAAAACGTTGCAATATATAAATTATGAGGATGCTGTATATACATACCATTTGCTAAATACAAATCTGATGCGGCTCGTAAAGAATGCCCTAACCACGGTTGTTGTACTATTTTTTGGAAAATAATTTGCCATATTTCCCATCGAAACGTCCCCCTATAGAGCCATTCTATAGGCAGTAACTCATTTAAAATACATACTGCCATCACTATACTGAAAATAACAATCACTGATAACGCTATATAGCGTTTAAATAGGAATAACAATACTCCTCCCACAACGAACAATGACACCATAGTGCCTCTATTTTGTGAAAAAAAGATATAAATAATAAAAATACTAATAGCTACCCATAACCATTTATTACTGGGAGTATGAAACAAGGAAAATAAAGCAAATAGCATTGCAATAGCATACAAGGAAGCAGCATCAACCGGTACATAAAGGAGACCTAAGCCATATAAACGCTGTTGTAAATCATGTTGGTAATAAAAATAGAATAAACTAAATAATGCCGAAGCCGCTGCTAAAAAAATAAGGCCGTTTTGTATGCTTTGTATCTTATGACTGTATTTTTCTAAAAGATACAAGGTAACAAGATAAAAACTCCCTACATACAATATATGCTTACATACAGAAAGTATACTGTCTTTACCTGAATAAAAAAAAGTTTGCAGAAAAAAATACAAAGATAAAAAGATAAATATTCCTAACAGTTTTGAAAAAGGAATAATGCGCCTTTCATAAGGAATAATAAGAATAAAGGGAGTAAATATAGTTAGATAAAACCAATTATTATGCCATTTATGTTCAGGAAAAAAGAAAAAACCACTCATAAAAATTAAATACATCCAGGGTAAATAATGTTGTAAATAATTTTGACGTATTTTATGCCATCGCACTTTTTCTGCCCTTATTCCCTGTTTTTGTATTCATTAATACTGTTATAATAACATCTTTTTTACTATAACTGGATTTATTCAAGTACCTATATGTTAAGCCCTTATTTTTGGGAAAAAAAATCCCTATCAGAATTAAACAGTGAAGAATGGGAAGCCTTATGTGATCGATGTGGACGCTGCTGTACATTAAAAGTAGAAGATGAAAATACCCATCAAATCTATGATACCCACGTGATTTGCCGCTATTACCATTTATCAACGGGAAGATGTCAATGTTATTTACAGCGTAGTCAAAAAGTCCCTGACTGTGTCACCTTAACAGAGAAAAATTTGGATAGTATTTATTTTATGCCAAAAACGTGTGCGTATCGCTTATTAGCAGAAGGAAAACCATTAGCCTCCTGGCATCCTTTAATTTGTAACAATCACCAGGAGATGATAACAGCCGGTATTGCAATTAAAGGGAAAGTAATTCCTGAAACAGCGATTACCGATGATTTAATTTATCATCTCACTGATCTCTATGATTAAGATGCTGTTTTATTTTCAATTAAGCGTAATTTAACGAATGCGGGATCATCTTGCTTGATAGGTTTTCCTGAATACTCTGGCACTATATTTTTTAGATGTTGAAATAAGGCTTTAATATCTCGCTCTAAAGCTGAAGCAAATAATTCATCTAACTCTTGTAATAAGGTATGCCAATCAACTTGACGAGATTCTGCTAACATCAATTTAGGGTGATCAGTCCCTTTTAAACCTTCTTTTTCGTGAAATAATTGTTCATGTAGTTTCTCTCCAGGTCGAAGCCCGGTATATACAATTTTAATATCTCGCCCAGGAACACGACCTGATAAACGGATCATTTGTTCTGCCAACTCACGAATTAAAATTGGTTTTCCCATATCCAACACAAATATTTCCCCTCCTTCTCCCATTGCACCTGCTTGTAAAATTAAGCGTACTGATTCAGGAATGGTCATAAAATAACGGGTAATTTCAGGGTGGGTAACGGTTACTGGCCCCCCTTCATGAATTTGCTTACGAAATAATGGCACAACAGAACCAGCAGAATCTAATACATTCCCAAAACGAGTAGTAATAAAACGAGTATCTGAACGAGCTGCTAGATTCTGACAATACAACTCTGCAATCCGTTTCGTTGTTCCCATAACATTAGCAGGATGTACTGCTTTATCTGTAGAAACCAACACAAAACATTCTGCTTTATAACGCACTGATGCATCAGCAACAACTTTAGTACCAAAAACATTATTCATCACCCCCTGTACTGGATTACTCTCTAAAATGGGAACATGCTTATATGCCGCTGCATGAAATACTACTTGGGGTTTGAAAGTTTTAAACAACCAATTAATATGTTCCACATCTTTTACATCCCCGAGTATCCCTTTCCACACTAACCCTGGGTGGTAGGTTCTTAATTCTTGCTTGATTTGGTATAAATTAAATTCACTGTGTTCAAAAATCAGTAATTTTTTGGGTTTTTGTTCTGCTAATTGCCGACATAACTCAGATCCAATAGATCCTCCAGCTCCGGTGATAAGAATACATTTTCCTTGTATATAATCTGCAATCGCATTGGTATCTAGTTCGATGACATCTCTTGCTAATAAATCATCAATAGAATTAAAGCGGTGATCTTTAAACCAGCGATAAATCAAGCGAGGTACGGCAACACCTACAATAAGTAACAATGGGTATAATAATAATACTGAACGGGGTATTCCTTCCATACGAAAAATTAAGGACATACACAAAGAAAGCACTAAAGTACCTAACACAACGCCCTGAAAAATCCGCAATAAATCAGGGATGGAAGCAAACCGCCAAACACTTTGATAAAGTCCTACATACCAGAAAAAAATACCCTGAATGGGGATAGCAAATAATAGCATCTGCATTGCGCCATGCCAATAAGGTTCTGGTATGCCATCTAAATTAAAACGTAGTAAATAGGCAAAAACCAGCGCAATCGGTATCCAGACCAAATCATGTATCACCGCTGCCCATCGACTTAAAATAAAGTGCCAGATATTTTCCATATTTATACCTTATTGTTTTTATATATTTTGTGGTAAGAAAATCCCTTTACTTTCCGCTTAAGCGTTGTTAACGCTCTGCATAATATTCCATATAATGTACTATGGCACTTAAAATAATATACATCATTATAGTACATAATAAACCTGCTATTTGTAGCATATTGGATGCTTGATATAACATTAAGGTCAAAGCGGCACAAAACACCATCCATGCTGTGATCACCAATAACACTTGCCGATGTGAATAGCCTAACAATACCAAGCGTTGATAATAATGGCTACGATGTGCTTGCCAGAATTTTTCTCGTTTAAATATCCGACGCAATAATGTTACGCTGGCATCCCAAATAAAAGGAGAAAAAATAACCATCCCCCAATAAATAGGCAGGATACCGGTCTGGTCTGACCATAATAATAACACAGCAACCCAAAAACCTAATAATGTTGATCCGGTATCGCCCATAAATAATTGAGCTGGAGGAAAATTAAAACATAAAAAACCTAAACTAGCAGCCACTAACAGTGCGGTCAATACAAATAACGCATTATCTCCTGCAATATAGGCAATACTCCCTAAGGTAGAAAAACCAATTACTGCCATCATTGCTGCTAAACCATCCATTCCATCCATAAAATTATATAAATTAATCATCCAAACGATAAACAACATCGAGATCAATATTAATATACTATCAGGCATTACACTGATTGTTATTGATAGTTGCATTCCTATTACACATATTATTGCAACACTGCTGTGTAGTAATAAGCGATAATGCATTGCAATAGAACCTTTATCATCCCAATAAGAAATAAAAGCAATCGGTATTGCTATCAACATATAGTTAAATAAGGAATGTTGCTCAGAAAACAAGAATATATATAGAGCGACCCCTGTATAAAAGCTGATAAATAAAGCAATTCCTCCACTACGTGGCACTGCTTTATCATGTAAAGAACGGTCATTAGGAATATCTAACAAACTATCTGACGATAAAATACCCCCATATCGGGTAATTCTCCAGACCAAATAAAAAGAGAGTAAAAAGGTCACAAAAGCAATAATTAACATGATTGTCTGTAATGTTGTACCATTTCATCCACTGCAGAAGCAAAATGATAATGAGGAGTGTAATTAATTTCAGTATATAACCTTTCACTAATATAACATGCTGAACCAAATAAACGTGCTATTGTAGAAGAATTAGGCAACATTTTTATCTCTAATCTATCATTGATATACGCTATGATACGTAACAGCTTATTAGGTACTGTCCATTTTGGAATCTCTTTACCTAACGCAAGTAGCAAAGCATGATATATTTCTGTAGTAGAATAATGCTGATTATCACTAATAATATAGCAACCTTGTGTAGATAAGGTCTGTGCCAAAAGAATACTACTTTTAACCAAATCAATAACATGTATCATAGAGCGTTGATTATCTATATTATTCAACGGTGGAAAACGATTGTTATCTATCGCTGTTAGCATACGTAATAAATTGCCCTTCACACCTGCTCCGTACACTAAACTAGGCCGTAGTACAACCGTATGCATGGTATAACGTTGTGCTGCCTGTAATATTACTTGCTCTGCTTGCCATTTTGATGCCCCATAGGCATCTTGTGCGGGCAGATTAAAGGTATCATCAATACACTCTGAACCTGGATCAGCTAATGCCCGTACACTACTAAATAAAATAAAATTTTTTACCCCAACAGAGCCTGCAAGCGTTACTAACTCTTGTGTTGCATCAACATTAATACGCTGATATTCCGATGCATCAATATGCCTATCTAAACGATGTGCTATGCCAGCTAAATGAAATACCGTATCAATATTTTTACATAGTGTCTTTGGAATGCTCTGTTGCATATCCCATATTCGCTGTGTAGCACTATTTTTTCTTGTTGCTTTTCTATTAACAGTGTAAACTCGATAACCTTGTTGTTGTAATTCTACACACAAATACCGTCCGATAAAACCCGTTGCTCCAGTTACTAAACAATTTTGCATTCTAATTTCCTACCACTTCCAACCATGTGATTGGAAAAATATCCAGGCAGAACGAATAAACCAATAAATATGTTTAAAACCTTTTTTTGCACTATTTCCTCCATAATGAATAATTTTAACTGTTGGCACATAGCTTATTGTTGCTATTTTTTGACAACGTAAGGATAAGTCAAAATCTTCAAAATAAAGAAAATAAACTGGAGAAAAGCCTCGCAAGCTATGTAATACCGAACGTCTAAAAAACATAAAGCAACCACTTGCAATAAGAATATTTTCTACTGTTTGACATTCTGTTTCACCTTGCATTTCGTAATAAGCTAATCGTTGATGAAAATATTTTTTTACTATTTTTGGCATAAATCCACGTAGAAATAAATCCATAACCCCCGGATAACGCTTACATAAATATAATTTATCTAAATCTTCAGAAAATCCCTCGGGTGTTAAGAACCCTACTTGCTGATTTTTCTGCATATATAATATTGCTTGAAATAAAGCATCTACTTGTAAAATAACATCTGGATTTAAAATTAAATGATAGTCTGCAATAGTATCTAAAATAACATGATTATGTCCTCTACCATATCCCTCATTGCTATCATTATAATAAATGTTATAAGTGGAGAATTCACCCTCCAAATACGTGGATAATAACGTTGTTAATTTCTTTCTCTCTATTTGTGTCGAATTATCTACTATATACAATGTGTGTTGAATAATAAGCTGTTGCTCTTTTGCATATTGTAAATTTTCAGATAATGACTGTATCCCTTTTTCCAATACTTGCCAATCAGGATAATACAATACGATAGATGTAGAGAGAGATAACATATATATTTATCGTTATTTAGGTACTAACCTATCTCCAAAGGGAGTACGCACCACCTTCATACCAGGTGGTACATCTTCTGCTTTAATGCGTTTTGCCTGATATTTCTTATATCGTTCTTTACGTCTTTTTTCTGCTGCTTGACGACGTTTTTTCTGTGCTGGTGTTTCTTCCTTATTACGATGTAACATACGTTCAAAAAGATTAGGTATCGATTTTTTTGTAACCACTTTTTTCGCTTCACTGACATCAGTACTTTTTTTAGCATTGACCACCTTATTTCTTTGAATGGGTCTATGACCTTTTTGTTGAGTTAACGTTAATAGTGCATATTTGCCCTTTTCAATACACTCAATCCCTTTCTCTGGTTTAGATTTTGAGCAAGTACCACCACCTGGATACGCTAATTTTACTTTCTTTGTTTTAACCATCACCAATGTATATTCTTTATACTCAGGAATAGTGGATGTTGTTCCCTCTTGCCATTTTACCACTATCTGTTTTTTATTAGGTGCTTGTAATATAACACGGTATTGTTTACCTATATGAGAAATACCCTGTAATACAAATTCTTTACTTTTTATATTTATTTTAGGACGTGAAGTTTTCACTGCAATAGGAGGCTTTAGTGGCGTTTTCACTACTTGTTCTACCTTTTTTCCCCGCTGCGGATCAAATAAATGAATAGTTTCTGTATTACTTGCCAAGACCTGATTTGATAATACGATAATAATACTATTTAAGATGATTTTATCTATCACGATCGCTATACTCCTAATAAACGCATAAAAAAAGCGCAAAAGAGAATAAACCTTTTACGCTTTTTTTTAATAGTCATTGATAGTAAATAACGTACTTGCTATCCCTATTCTGAACAAGTAATAAAGGGAGGCAATGGTACACATTCTTGAGGTTGTGGCTCAACAAATTCTATCTCTAATGGCGTAAGATTGAAGTATAAACGATTAGTTTTTACTTCTCCCTTTGTATCAGCAACTTTCACATCTGGAGAGGCTGCTGTAGTATCAGGATCTACCGTTTCCTCTACTATCCCATTTCCATCTTGCTCATCAATGGTATCCTCTGCAACATCAGAAGAAATATCTTCTGATATATCGACAGGTAATACTTTATATCCTGCGAAAATTTGTATAGATATAGGTGTATCAGTAGTTAACCCTTCTGGGGTTAAAGCTAATTCTTCTTCTGCGACTAATGTTTTTGTTCCCTTATAAGCATAAAATGTTCCAGTCCAGGGTGCCCATCCATTAGGATGTTCAGAAGTCAACAAGATAAAATTATCAAAATCCTTATTAAAGGCTACAAAAACATAAAATTCTGCTTGCATGCCTACATCTTCTGGAGCGACACTAATAAACATTTTAACATCCACTACTTGATTTAATTCAACGCTTTTAGTATAAATGCCATTTTTCATAGCACCACCAAAAAAAGTAATATCCGTTAATTCTTCTTCAGGAATGGCTTCTCCAGTATTAAAATCCACCCCAGTTACAGGACTAAGATTAAAGCCTTTTTCTGATTCATCGCCTTTTTCCATTATAGTAATTGTTACGGTTGCTTCACCGGAGCTTTCCGTACCATCGAATACTTTATATTGAAAACTATCTGTCCCTACACTGGAATTTGCTTTATAAGTGAGATTTGGCGTAACCCCAGTTAAACTACCTTTTTCAGGTTGGGTCGTTACCGTATAGGTTAAACCATCACCATCTGCATCCACACCTAATAAGGTAATATCCACAGATTGACCTAGCTCTACTGAAACAGTCACATTACTCGCTGTAGGTGCTGTATTAGTTGTCGCTGGTGTCGATTGGCAATCAGGATTAGTCAGACTAGTGATAGGATTACTACATTCAGGAGGTAAACACTCATCTCCAGTACAGCTTGCTACTTCCACAACACTGACAGAAATGGTATCTTGCGCACCACTCGCATCTTCACAGACTACATCTGTCGTCCCTTCAGTTATTCCAATAAGGTTTATTATATTGTTATTCACTGATACTGTTACAATCGTCTCATCGGTAGACGTACAAGTAACTACTGTGCCAGCCGTCGGAGATACAGTACTGGATTTTCCTATTTGTACTGTCTTATTAGCCGGAATATCTAAAGCAGGTTCAGGAATCACCGTAACCGTTGTACTATCGCTATTACCATCAGCATCTGTTCCTGTAATAATAGTAGTACCTTCGGTTTTACCTACTACACTTGCATTACCATTGCCATCAATCGTAACACTGGCTACACTAGAATTACTAGACGTATACTCAACAGCTTGTCCTTGTAAGGGGATAATCGTAATTGTTTGATTCACTCCTGCAGTAGCAGCACCAGGCAAATCAATAGGAGGTTGAGCCTCCACAGTAACCGTCATAGTATCCGTATTATCTGCACTGACTCCTTGCACAGTAATAGTGGTTGTACCTTGCTTAACCCCAGTTACTACACCCGTACTAGCATTTACTGAAGCAATAGTAGGATCGGCAGAAGTAAATTTAGTTGCTACACCCGCTAATACACTCACAGCGATACTATCACCGACTGCAATAGTCATACTGCCAGGTAAATCAATATCAACTTCTTCTGGTGGATTATTACCTACTCCTTCACACGGTGCAGTGCCTGCAGAACTCGCTCCAGCAAAAAGTACATTCCCTAAACTATCAAATTGACAGGTATTAAACCAGCCAATATACGTAGAGGCTTTTACCGTTATAATACCATCGATTTTAAAAATACTATGGCTAGCTTGTTTGGTATCAATAACATTAATATATATCCAACGCCCAGTAGCAAGAGGTGAACTCAAGGGTACTTGTACACCAAATATTTGCATTGTGCCGTCTGCCTGTTTAGCAATAATCTCTTGTCCTGCAAGTAAGTTACTTAAATTAGAGGTCGGATCAGAGTTTACTGGCGTGTTAGGATCAGTAGTAACCGGCGGGCTGTCTGCACGAATTGCTGCTCTAGCTTCTGCTGACTGAGTATAACGTAAATTAAAATTTAATTTTGTCGTACCTGGGGGTAAATAAATACGAAATTTAGTAGGACGATAATTAGAAATACTATAAAAACTCAAATTAGCTTCTGAAGCACTACCAAAAGGACAACTATCTGGTCCTATACGCATATTACACATTGTTCTTGGATCATTAGCATGATAACGATCTCTAAAACTTTTTACTGTAAAGGTAGTATTTTGTACATTACCCTGACTATCCAATGCACTGGTTATTTCTGTACTCACCGTATGCAAGCTGGAATAACTCGTATCGTCTGCTGCCCATACTGTAGTATATATCGCAAATACTACTATCCAAATTATTATCATATTTTGTTTCATACTGCTAACCCTGTTTATTATAAGCCTCATCACTAAAAAATTTCCTTCTACCACTACCTACACAAACGGACAATTACAATGAATTATAATTATTGTACTATCTTCCTTTTGTTACAAGTAAAAATAGATGCAGAAGATAGCATTGTAACAAAAAAACCCCACTATACTATGTATAGTGGGGTTTTTTATATTTATGTATCAATAATACTAGAACATAAATTATTATACACTTATATTATAAGCTCACACCTGGAGTATAAGCTGATTTACGCCATACCATGCTTAATGCACCATTTGAAGCGTCATATTGAATGCTACTAGCACTAACAGGAGCACCTGTATAACGAGGATCAGATGGGAAAGAAGTAACAAGCCAACCTTCTTGTGGTCCACCATCGCTATTAAAGCTACGTACTATAGAAGTGCTGCTACAACCAATTTCCACTAAATTTACCTCATAAGGATGTTGGTTAGTTTGTTGAGGTGGTGCTGGAGAGATAATTGGATTATCAGGTGTAGTCGTATTTTCAGACATATCACGAATACCATAAACAACATTATCAATACCTAATGTTCCAAAGTAGGCTTCATAAAATGGTAAATATGGGGTATTGGGACTAGGAGGATTAGCATAAAGGATACGTGGATCATGATTTACACCAGGGATAACTGCTGCAAAGTCAGTTTCTTTAGTAGGATAACTGAAGATACCAAAAGTACCTGAAGTATCACTACATTTATAAGGAGTTACAACGTAATCCTTCGCCATTGCTAAATCAATTTCTTGACGAGTGATTGCAGTTGTCGCACCAAGCAATGTTTCTTGTCCGGTATCCAAACCTACAAAGTTATTATAATCCATGAAGGTATCTAAATTAATACCCATGCTTGCACCGATAGCAGGAGCACTAATAGTTGTTGTACCACTCAATACATTTAAAGTACATACATCATTAGCTGTTGTACACTCTGGCAATACAGCTTGTCCCTTAACAAAGGCATTGTAATACGCCAAGATATCTTTCTTATCTACCGTACCATCTTCTTGTACCTCAGGGAAAATAGCAGCTGGCGCACCAAAAGCATTCGTTATACCAAAAGTTGGAATCGCTGCCGATTCAATAATTTCAAAATAACCAAATGCAGAAGTATCCCCTGCATTTTGTGGTACTTGTAATGGATAGCTTACTGGATTATCAATACTTGCAAATGATTCAGAATTAATTAACACACTATCATCTGCTGATACCAGCGCATTACCACTGCCATCTGCTACAATATCACCAGACCAAGCATCACCAGGACTTAGGAAAACCAAAAAGTCCAATAATTCCTCTGTGTATAAAGCTGAACGAAATACCACCTTAGCCACTACAGAATACTCAAGGCTTGAGTTAACTAATGTCATATTAGTTTCCCAAGACGCATCAGATAAATACATGGGTGAAAATAATAAATCACCTTTATTACCTGGAGCTTTTGCAAAGTATGCAAATGAAGCAGAACCTACACCTACTGCAGCTGCAATAGCGGTTGCCATAATTGTCTTTTTAAACGCTTTTTTCATCGCTTAGACCCTTTCCTAGTTAAAATTTAAAAATTAAAAATTATATGCTTTTCTTACTGCTTACGCATCAGTGTAACATTCTCACCAGCACATACTCAAATCTTGATTACATTTTTTCTGTCTTATCCACGACCCTTTCTTAACTTAATAATTGGGTCTCGGAACACATGATACCATTGACCTCTTACCTGTTTCCAATCACTGATTAAATTCATCGTTTTTGTTAACTTTGTTGAACCTGGTCTTTTATAAGTAGTGCTGGTAAAAACCCTTGCTTTGGTTTTTTCTGCATTACTAAATTCAACATTATTAACAACAACGCCTAAATTCTTCCAGCCACCGTTATAATAGGCGTGATAGAGTTCTTTTGAAATGCCGTCTTGTACTTCGGGTGCTTCCATTTCGTAACACTTTAACCATTCACGACGATAGTTATATGTCCAAAACATCAACACTCTATGTTGCAAGTCAGCAGGAACATCAACCACTACAGGTACATGCCATGTTATCGCAGTATCCGGAGATTCTATCATATTCTGTAAAGAACAGGCAGAAGCAATGAATACTATTAACAAATAAAAATGAATCTTAAATACTGATTGCACTTGTTTAATCATGTTAACCTATAATTTATTCATGTGGTTTAATATACACCATGTGTATGTTTATTACAACAAATAATGATAATTTTTGTGTTTTTCACAACATCCTCTTTTTTTATTTTTCCAAAATCATATTATAAATAATATTAACTCTTTGATTTTAAATATAATAAAAAAATAAGCTCTAGTAATATTACTAATGTAGTCATTTACAATAAAAAGTAAAATTATATATTAATTAATATACTTGTTGTATATAAACAACAAAAATACCATTATATTTGTAAAAAGTAACGGACAAGCTATAGTTTTTTTACATCCTGTAGTACACAGCGTGGGTATTTTATTCCATCCCAAACCCCTTTTACCATCATTTTAATATATTCTTTGCGTGGAGCAATTAACAACATAAAAATGATAAACCGAAATAGCATACGAGGAATATCCTGAATAATCCATGATCGAGGGGTGTAAGCTCGAAAATATAACGCAATTCTATTTCTAGTACTGTAGTACAAACGCTTTGGAGAATGCACATAAAAGCGTAACCATTTTCCTAGCCACAATTTATAAACTTTTTCCCCCAAGCAATGTTGCATATGCGCATCACATATCCCATATATACCATATCCATGCGCCTTTGCTCGAAAACACCATTCTAAATCAATGTTATCTATAAATAAATCCTCTTCAAAAAAACCTATTTCTTCTAATGTAGAAATAGCCATAAACATCCCGGAAGATATTAAAAAATCACAGGAATAATAGCCATGTCTTCCATCACAATAATGACGCACTACTTGCCCTTTTTCGAAATGGACAAAATATCCTTTTGAATGATCACGCATATCAATAGCAAGTGCCCCCACCACGGCAACTTTATTTTTACCTGATAGCATCTCGTAATATTGTCGTAATTTTAATATCATATCATGATGAGGAATACTATCTTGATCTAAAAATAATACATGTCTGTATCTTTTATTCTTCGCCCAGAGTATACCTTTATTTTGCGCACTCGCAACACCTACATTTTTCTCCATCCATAAAGCAGATAGTATATATCTTTTTGTCAGTTGTTTAATTGCTGTTTGTAATAAAGAAGAGGATGCATTATCAACAATTAATACATCAGAGGATTGTTTATTTACTGAGAGTAATATTCTTTCTAATAACGGAATATCTGGCTGATATGTTACGATAATAACAAGCACATCCACTAGCTTAGTTATTCCTTTTTATATATCAATAAAATTATATCACAACACTAACTTTCGTTTAAACTATTAGTGCTTGTTAAATCTTCTATATATCTGTTAAGACTCGTTCACCCGCTTTTAAAAAACGGGTAAACGCTTGTTATCTGTTTGCAAGAAATAATAAATACTACAGACTAGGGTGATACAGTAATCCCTACTAAATCACCATCTGTATAAATTTTACCTTTAGTAGCTACTTTAACATAATACCCTACAAAGACTGAATACTCACCTGCTGCTAATTCAGGTAATCCCAATGCTTGGGCAAAATCAGATAACCCATAGCTTAAATCAATACTTTCATTGGCATTAAGCGGATATTGTGGTACAGGGTTAATACCATTCCATATACTACCATCATCATTTAAGATAATCCATGCAAGAAACTCTTCAGGGCCATCAATAAATATCCCCAAAACGCCTTGTTTTCCTATATGCAATGGATCAACTTGAATTGCCCCTGAAATTTTAAGACTATCGCTTGGCTTAAATACCGTTGGTGTAAAAGCATTACTATTACTTATTTTTACATCAAAAGTAGGAGTTGCAGTATCATTTTCTATAGTAATAGGTACAACAATAGAGTTATTGGCTGAATCATAAACAGTAATTAAAGCATCTCCTACAACTAAAGAAGAATAAGTAATAATCCCATCTGTACGCACAGAAACATTGACATTGGAATTATTACTACTTACAGCATAGCTTCCCGTACCACCGGAAACCAAAATAGTACCACTAAAGACACGTAATGTTGCCGCACCTTGTGGTAATGCTGTCGTTACAATTGCAATAGATTCTACATCATTTAATTCTACTGTTAGTTTTTTATTCGGCATACTGACATATAAACTATGCACCTTTACCGGTATAGAAGCATCAGAAATAGTAACAATACCTGCCGCTCCCGGATCACCAGAAAAACTAAAAGAAGATCCCCCTGCATTCATATTAACACTAATAGTACGAGGATTTTCTGACAAAATATTACTTGATACACTGACACTATAAGGAGGTAATCCACCAGTTAAAGATACCGTCGTTCCTGACACATTGGCCTTAATATCTTCGACTACAGGTATAGATGGCTCTTCTGGCTCTTCTGGCTCTTCTGGCTGAGGAACAGGCGTTACAGGAGGATCTTCTGGTTGGGGAGTAATAGGTGTATTCGTATTACTATCTGTCGGTTCACCATTAACAAAAGCCATGCTGTTATAGGCTGCACTATAGAGAGAATAATCCACTTCCATCATAATAGATAAACTGTTTAAATTACCCGCTTCAGAAGGATTAGTACCACTGATACCTGGAGCACTATTATTAAGTATATGTATATATAACCATTGCCCCACAGGCTGTGGTGAAGGTGTTTTACCGAATGTCATAGCAATAATATTGCTATCTTTAGATAAAACATGCAATTCATCCCCACCATTAAGGCAAGAAATATATCCACTCGGTGTATTAGCAACACAAATATCATTACGTAAACGCACATAATTTCTATCTGGATTAGAACGATTATCTTCTGTAATTTCTTTTGCAACAGGTGGTGTACCTAAACGATATGCCATCTGGAAATTACTATTTCCGGAAGATAAAAAGTTACTCATTGCTACATTCGTAGTTCCTGCAGGTATAAATACTTTAAATTTTCTGGGTGAAAAATTTTTATGTCCTGCCAAACCTAAAATGGCCTCTCCATCTTTAACTTTTAAATTCCCTGGTGCAAATTTCTGTTGAAAATTAACCTCTTCTAAACTATGCAATGACACATATTCATCAGCTACTGCTGCATATAATGAAGTGGAAAAAATCCACAATAGTAAAGAAAACCCCTGCTTTATCTTGTTGTTTAAAACTATCATAAAGTACCATCCCTAAAAAATAAAAAATAAAAAATAAAAAATAAAAAATAAAAAATTTTTGTTTCCACTCTGCATGGATATAATTAAATAAAGGCAATTACATTTGCTATTGTGTTCAGTAAGTAAATACATTTATTTGATTAAACCATAAAAAAACACCACTTACTTAATAGAAAGTGGTGTTTTTTTGTATGAAATAGATATTAATGACTAACGTACGTTAGCTATACCTACATTATGGTCACCTTCAATAGCACCACAGCTCGCACCTAAATTAGCATCGCCACCATTTACATTTGGCATTGCTGGAGTATTACCAATTCCTAACGCACGAGGAGTAATATCACAAGTACCATATACAGGTCTTAACCATGAACCAGTTAAACCAGCACCTAAACTATTTGCTGACCACTGGATGTAACTAGGAACAACTGGCGCACCAGTATAAGTATCACGACCAGTATTAGGATACTCAATATTAGCCCAACCTTCAGCAAATACTGCCGCTACATCAGTAGGATTAGCTATACTAATAGTAGATGGAATTTCTGTTTCCCCAAAAGGAGGCCAAGTACGATTATATTCTTTTGCTGCGACTTCAAAAATTTTATCATACATAAAGAAAATATTATTTTCTAATGGCAAGGCTTCTAATAAAGGAGCAGGGCATTCTGGGTCAATAGTAGGAGGTGAAGTAATATTCGAAGTTGAACCACCACGACAGGCATTATCTAATACTAATTCCTGCGTATTACGAATAGTTGTTGCTACACCAATAACATCTGCATCGAAAGGAGCATAATTGTAAGGTGCAGTAAAAAACTCATTTTGCTTACTGGGAAACATATTGAAAACCATCGTTTTCATATCACCTGCTGCACCACTATTTTTATAAGGGATAGCAACATTTTGTTTTGCTAAAGCATGTTCTAATTCACTTAAAGTAGTACTAGAAAATTGTCCTAATACTGTTTTATCAAAAATACTTAAGCCTACATTATTGTCATAATCACGATATGTTTCCATTGGTACAGTCATCGCTAAACCATTTTGACTGTTTTTCAATGTTGACGTACCTGATAAGGTATTCATTGCATCTAAACAAATATCTTGTACTGGTGTATTCAGATTACCAGAAGTAATTTGATTACAAAAAGTACTGATAGTTTGTGTTCTTAATTCTTTATCCTTTGCAAATAATGTTTCTTTTGCTACAGGCAAGTAATAATAAAATTGTGGTTGAATATTCGTTAATTGACGATCACCTTGGTCAATGGCAAAGCTGGCATTTCCGATAAAATCAACATATCCGAAATTTTCCGTATCATCTTGACAGTTTGCAGGTAAATCAGTACGAGCAGATAGAGGAATAATGCTGTACGTAGCTGGTTCTTCTGCAGAAGCAAAATTTGGTGTTTCAGATGAACCACTACCTTGCAAACTATGTAGCACACTGTCATCATTACTATATACTTCAGGTAATACGCCGCCTTCTGTCTGACGAATCGTACCTGTCCAAGTATCACCTGGTGTCAGGTAAATCATAAAGTCTAATATTTCGCAGCTATCTTGTGCAGATTTTAAAATAGCTTTCACAGTTGTTGAATAATACTGAGAAGTATTTTTCACTGTTAATGTAGTTTCCCAACCACCAGTTGCTACGAAAGATTGGTTAAAAAGTAAGTCACCTTGTCCGGTAACTGATGAGCTAATTGCAGATGCCTGACTTGCTACGCCCACTGCTGCTGCAATAGAAGTTGCCAGTATGGCTTTTTTAAACAATGTTTTCATTCCAGATTATCTCCACATTTTACAAAAATTTTATTCAAACTTATCGTGTATCGTCGGCAACGTGTATTTACTTATGGCTAACTATACAACCTAAAATCAATAGATTGCGGGTATCATACCACTATTTACTCGACTGCAACAACGATGCATTCAGTTCATACACATCTTGATATAGTCTCTATTGTATAGCGTATTTTTTTTACCACAAGTTTTTTTTTTGTTGTTTTAAAGTCACTTTTTATTAATTCTATATATAAAATTAATAAAATTACTTTAAAATCAATATGTTACCAAAATTACTCTCAGCTAAAAAATTTTTTACTTTTTTCAAATTTTTTAAATTATAGCTAATTCTAACAATGCTGTATCATTTATACAACACTTAATGTGCTTTACATCTACTACTAAACGGACAAATTTGCTAAACGTAACTTTTTCAGTTTTGAATTTTTATCACGCCTATGGTATAGCGGCAAAGGTAAATGTGCGTAATATAAGCTATTTTCATCTATTTTACCGGTGAGTATATTACAGCTTATTTTATTAAATAGCGTCAGATAATAATCTTTTTGTGCTAAAGTTACTTGCCAGGGCACGTTCTGTTTCCAACACACTGGATAAAAAAAGCCTTCATCATCGACGATTACTTGATCGGTAGTAATTAAATTTAGCTTTGGCATTTGCTTTAATAAAGTAACTAACTCTACCACAGTATTACTTGCAATGCTGTCATCTATATTCAATATGGCAACATAAGGGATATTTACCTGTTGTAATAATTTTTGATAGGCAATATCTTTATCTCTTAAAGGATATTTTTCGTGTAATAATACAAAACGTGCATCTTTTAGTGAATATTCATCCAAGATGGCAAGAGTTCGCCTTGCTGTGCTGGCATTATTAAGTATATAACAACGCCAATTTCCCCAACTTTGATTTAATAATGCGTAAATAAATTCTAACAGATATTTAGGGACTGTGTTTTCTACAATAGTAATAAAATTAATAATTATTTGTTCCTCATCGGGTACTCTTTGATCCATAAATTTTATTTAATACCCCATTTTTGCCTAAGTTTTGCTATTTTTTGAGGTATTAATTGAGTTATATACCACATCCAAGATCGATTAGTAATCACTACTTCTCTATCTAGACGATCTATTAATTCGTTTTTTATACGCAATAGTGCATTTTTTTCTTTTAACCAGTATTTTACTTCATTGAGTTCTCTTTCTAATTCTGCAATACGATTATTTAACTGCAAAACTTGATAACTCGATGTGATTATCCCTGTCTGCTTTACATACGTAACTTCTTTCTTTGCTGAAACAGTTTTTTTTACTTCAACAGAAACACCAGAGGCTAATTCAAGCTGTTTTTTATACGATAAAGTAAGTAAAACATCTGCCAAAGCTGTATCAGATTGATTGTCACGCAAAGCAGATAATACCTTGTACAGCTCTTTTACGGAGCTATTTAATAATTGTGTTTTTTTCTCGTTGTCCGTAATTCCCGCTAAGTAAGCATCTAAAATCCAATATAATGTCATCCAGGGGTGTTGATAACTTTCTACCCCTTCCCATTCAATTTCAAATGCCTGAAACCATTGTTTTAACCCTTCCAAAGTCGCATTATAATAGTGATCGGGATAAGCATGAACCGGTTGCAAAAAGGCCGTATCAATTTTTAACTTAGCGTTGGGCTTACAGACCCGATATAGCTCTGCTGCTACTAATTCAGGATAACGTAAATGTTCAAAAACCGCCTGACTAATCACTGCATTAAAACTGTTTTCTTTAAATGGTAGGGCTTCCCCTTGTGCAACAATATCCGTTTCAGGGAATAGAAAAATATCTAATTGAACAATATTTTCCTGAGAAAAATTTTTAGCTCCTGCACCTAAATCAAGAATAAGCCCCTTTGAATATTGTCCAATTAATGTTTTTGCTCTTGGGCTGTAATCATGTTGGGATAATACATCCATGGTTTCATATTTGCCTGGTAGATAGTCTTCTGCTCGGGCATTTTGTATCATAATGGGTACGCCTCGTACTATTGGATATGAAATACCACAGAGACAACGTACTTGATTATTTTGCACGACTAATTGTGTACTTTTACAAGCAGGACAAGCAAGTAAATCTTTGACTTTATCCCAATGTCGTTTAGCCTGCTCAGACATAGTATTGATCATTTTTTATTGCCTGCAACACAAGATCGGAGAAACAGGCGTTTTTTCCTCTAAAAAACAAATTTGTACCGCTACATAATAAACCACTGTTTCAGATAAAAGCGTAACACATAATGCACTAGTTCTTCTTATCCATAAATACTTTTTATTTTCCATATCAGGATTATCTGCATAATACACAATCGCTCCTTGTGCATTATCAAATGGTTCCCAATAGATAATTAATTGCTGAGTATCTGTTATTTCAAAATCTATTTGGGGAGTAGCTAACTGAGAATTGACTGTTAATTCTTCAATATTAAGCCCTTTTATTGCTTGTTTAGATGCTAACAGCATAATAGTTGTATTATCCGCTTCACAATGGCTAATAATATGAGTATAGCCTTGTGTTTTTAATGTCTTTATTAATGCTGTAGCATCTATTTGGGATGCTGTTGGTAATCTAAAACGTTGTGCAGTTACGGCTGTAGGTAACGGATCTTGTACACAGATAAATAATTGTTCTGCATGCTTAGCAAGATTATTTACTATCTCCAAAGGATCTGGATAATATTGTAATACATTGATTGCTATACATAAATTCCAGGGTAATACTGGCGTGTGATATGCTCTAAAATCGCCCAGCACAAATTCACACTGCTGTAAATGCAATAATGACTTAGCCGTCAGACATTTTAAATACATCTGCGTATTGCTTTCTACTGCCAATATTTTCTCTGCTCCCATTTGTTCTAACATAAAACTATGTCCGGCTTCATGGGGAGCAATTTCCAAAACTCTGTACCCGTGCAAATCACCTAATTGCTCTTCTAGCCATAATAAACGCTCATCATTATACAAACCTAAAGGGACAGGCTTACCTTGTTCTGGTAATGCTGATAACCAGGTATCAGCAAATATATCCATAGTTTGTTGTACATTTGGCGCATCACTTACATATTCATCTAATACTTCAGTCGTTGTATTCACACTGTAACGAGAACGTAATAGAGCTAAAAAATCTTGAATTTTTTTTAATATCAAATCGCTATTCCTTGCCTATTTTTTTGCAGCAATACAAAAACAAGGACCATTATCATGGGTAGGTTGTTCTAAACCGACAATAATATGATCAAATCCAAAATACTGTAAACTTGCAATAATATCACTGCGTGTCATCCACATACTGTAATGTCCTGCTGCTCCACAAAATCCTGACCAACCTAAAGCATCGGCATAAATACGTTTGTGAACATGATGCTTAAACCCTGCAACAATACGTACTTCTTTAGAAACAAAGGTATCATGTCGAACATTATCATTTTGTTTAATTAACACTTCATCATAATAATGTGTCCATAACATCACATTATTACAATGTTGTGCAATAAGAGATAAGAGCTTAACTGGATTTTCCATATGATATAGCACACCACTAGCAATACAAATATCAAAATAATCCTTGCTCGTTTCTAAATAGCGATTAAAATCACCTAATAAAAACTGACTCCGTTGTAAATGATAAATTTCTTTAATAATCAAGGATTTTAAAAAGGCTCTGCGATTTGCTTCAATAGAGGTTATCGCTTTTGCAGCAAATTTTTCTAACATATAAGTATGTGCTGCTTCAAGAGGACCTAGTTCCAATACCTCTCTATCTTTTATTCCTCCTGGAATATTTTGATTTGCCCAATGCATACGAGGATCATCAAAAGCTGCCACCTTACCTGCTATAATTGATTCATTTCCCCTGTCTGGCCAACTGCACGACCATTCTCCCTGAAAAATATCTATCGCATTTTGTGCTAAAGGGGGTGTTGTTATATTTTTATTAATAATATCCACTAGATAAATCCTTTTAGCCATAAAAATAAAGTGCTTGCCAATATTTGATGTGTGAGGGCGGTAGGATGGCTATCATCGGTAACTAAAACTTGCGCTACAGGATATTTTTTAAATGTATCTTGCATCACTTCCAACAATGAATAATAAGCAATATTTTCCTTTTTTGCCCATTTTTGGGTAAAGTGATGTAAATTATGACAATGCTGTTGATAGGCTTTATCTAATCCAGGAGCTAAGGTAGTCGTGCATAATGATGTCACCAATAATGGAATCTTCTTTTTTATTAAACGCTGTTTAATCCAGTTTAAATATTTAGCACTCATTTTCCATTGTCTCGCAAATAATGTCTCTGCAACTAAAAAAGGAGACAGAGTATCTAGCTTTTTCTGCGCTGCATCATGCCAATTTATCTGAAGATTACTCTCTACAATATTTTTTATAACTGAAGCACCAAAACTTTGCCAAATATTTTGTAATAGCTTTAAAAAAGCGGAATATTCACTTATACCTTGTGATTTTTTTGCCAGTAAAAAGCTATCATCATCTAAAACCGGTAATTGTTGGTAGCTTTTTTCCCGTACTCTATCTTCATACAAATCATTTTCATGTATAAATAATAATATGGCATCTGGTTCCAGGGATAAATAACGAGGCAAATTTGCCGCATAATAAATAGGGCTTGCTCCTTGCATTCCCACATTTACAGCTTCCCAACCGTAGGGATTAAGTTGCTTATTTAAACGCGCCACTAAACCTTGAGTAAGCAATACGGCATGTCCTTCTACAATCGAATCACCTATGATTAATAAACGTTTTAATCCGGTACTGCTTTTTGCTGGAATATCCTCTCCCCGAAAACCTAAGGTATTAATTTTATAGTCTAATTGATAACTAGTGCGTACGGCTTGATAATGTGCTTTTGGAATAAAAAAGTATAGATAAGGTAAATAATTAACAATATAAGGGTTAGGTTTATACGGATCGATACTTTGATAAGGTGGAATTTGTAATGTTTGCAGTTGATGTGAATGTAAAAATAAACGTGTTCCTCCCTCTAACAAAAGGATACACAGTAACAGGGTTACTGATAACGTCATGCCCCATAGTAAAGATTTACTTTTAATAGCCAATATAAATTCTCTTTTATGCCGTATTAATAGACTCAATGTTGCCAGTAGACAGTTTTTTAACTCCATCAGAGCAAAAAAATCTGTACGTAACATCAGATATCAAAATACTGTATCATAATGTACCTATTTTATCAGCTCATCAAACATTGTTTATTGTATGTCTTATTATTACCCTGACAAAAAATATTCACTTATTCCTTTTTTTCTACTACTGCTATTACTGACATTAAGCAGTTTTTTATTTTCCCTTTTATACGGCTCAACATACATAAGTCTGGATGCATTTTACTCACTTTTACAAGGGAACGCTACACCCTTAACACATACCTTGATTTATCAATTACGTTTACCCAGGGCGCTCACTGCCTTTGTTACGGGTGCTTTACTTTCTTTAGCCGGCGTATTAATGCAGGCACTACTTCGTAATCCACTTGCTGATCCCTACGTATTAGGTTTATCTGGCGGATCAGCCTTTTTTGCATTGCTCGCTATGTTGTGGGGAGGTAGTCATTTTTGGATTACAGGCAGTGCCTTTAGTGGCGCATTATTATCCACCTTATTGGTCTTTTTTTTGGGTAAAAAACAACAACAATTACCGGTTTCTCGTTTACTTTTAACCGGAATAATCCTTGCTTCAGGCTGGGGGGCTTTAATCAGCTTTATCATTACAATTACCCCACCAGAAAAAATACATGGCATGTTATTTTGGTTAATGGGTGATCTTGGTTATAGTTATAATAAACCCCTCTCACTCTCTTATCTGATTTTATTCTTCGGATTAGGGTACGTATTACTATTAAGTCGAAAACTCAATATTATTTTATGGGGTGAATTATATGCACAAAGCCTGGGGATTAACAGTCAGGCTATTCATATACAATTACTGTTTTTATCTTCTCTTTTTACGGCTAGTGCCATTACCCTGGCAGGTAGTATTGGATTTATAGGTTTGATTATTCCTCATACCATACGCTTACTGATTGGTTCAGATCATCGTTTTCTCTTACCTGCAAGCATGTTACTTGGTGGATCCTTATTAGTTATTGCCGATACCCTTGCTAGAACTATTTTAAGCCCCCAACAACTCCCCGTTGGAATACTAACTGCATTAGTTGGTATTCCAGTATTTTTATATTTATTAAATAAATCCTAGAAAAACACAACTAAGCTTGCATAATATGATCATGTTGACCACGCAAAACCTCACTCTACATATTGCCTCCCATATTGTTTGTCAAAATCTCAGCCTCACCTTTAAAGCCGGAGAATTTTGGGCCCTAATGGGATTAAATGGCCGAGGAAAAACCACCTTATTAAAAGCCTTACATGCGTTACATCCTGTACATAAAGGTAGTATATACCTTAATCAAAGGCTTTTATCTGATTATTCACGCTTTACATTAGCAAAACATATTGGTTTTTTGCTGCAAAATTATGATTATCCTTTTCCTGGCAGTGTTTTAAATACCGTATTAACAGGACGTTATCCGCATATTCCTACTTGGCAATGGGAATCACAGCATGATTATGAGATGGCCTATCAAGCATTACAAACAGTCAATATGCAGCACTTTACAGAACGTACTATAGATACCCTTTCCGGAGGAGAAAAACGCCGTATTCATATCGCTACATTACTTGCTCAAAATCCTGATTATTATTTATTAGATGAGCCTATCCACTCTTTAGATATGAAAGCACAAATGGACATTTTAACCCTTTTTCAATCTGAGTGCCGAGAAAAAAATAAATGTGCTATCATGAGCATTCATGATCCAAATTTAGCGTGGCGTTTTTGCGATCATAGTTTATTATTGCTCGCTGATGGCACACAAATAGCAGGTAAAACGCAAGATATTATGACACCCTTTACATTAGAAGCCCTGTTTCAGTATCCTATTAAGGTTTTTAAACAGGATAATAGCGTCTTTTTTACTGCCTGAACACTTAAAACTCCCATGCCTATATTATTTTTCTTATTATTCCTATGTTGTCCTATCTGGGCAGACATAAATACGCCCATAAGTGTTGTTGATGATACACAACAAACCATTACACTTACTCATACTGCACAACGTGTTATTAGTTTATCTCCAGCCATCACAGAAATGGTCTATGCCGTTGGAGGTGCCGCATCTATTCAAGCAACCGTTGATTACAGTAATTATCCCGAACAAGCCCAACAATTACCTGTTATCGGTAGTTATAAAGCACTGGATATAGAACGTATTATACAATTACAGCCTGATTTAATTATTGCCTGGAAAAGTGGCAACCCTCGTCAACAGATTGCACAATTAAAACAATTAGGCTTTATCGTATATATGAGTGAACCTAGAAACTTTAGTGATATTTCTCATACCTTAATAAATCTAGGAAAATTATTGGGAACATCAGTATTGGCAAAACAAAAAGCGCATTCATTTCAACAACAATTACAACGCTTGATACAACGTTATTCACGTCCAGAACAAACTAAAAAACGGGTCTTTATCCAGATTTGGAATAATCCAGTTATGACGGTTAATCAACAACATCTTATATCTAAGGTTGTTACTATTTGTAATGGTGAGAATATTTTTGCTCACGTTAGCACTCTCACCTTTACCCCTACACTAGAAGCTATCTTACATGCTAACCCTGATATTATACTTAGTACAGGCATGGAAAAATATGCAACACAATGGTTACAACAATGGCAGCAATGGCCCTTGCTCACTGCTGTAAAAAAGCAACAATTATATGCAATCCCTCCAGATTATATTGTTCGACATACTCCTCGCATTTTATTAGGTATTCAATCTGTCTGTAAAGTACTTAATCCTAATATCTAAAACCAGAAAAAATATATGACTTTATTATGCGGCAAACAACTATCCAAAACGGATGTGACTCATAGTCCGTTGACGTAAAGTCATCATCTCGAAATAATCTCCCTATGGATATCAAAACAAACTTTGGCAAAAGAGTGAAAGAACTCAGACTTTATAATGGGTAAGGCGCGCCAAAAGGAAAAACTAAAAACCCCTGGGACGCGAGGTGCTTTTTTGATCTAAATGGACACAAAGAAGAAATCTGGATTAATTTTAAAGCATTTAAACTTTCAGGCATTGATAGTAATCCTGATATTGGAACTCCGAATAAGGTTATTAAGTTTATCGAAGATGGTGGTTTTTATCTTTTGTATGTACACGTTTACTATGAAGAACACAATAACGGTCTGAAATTCATCACTTCTGATAATGAGATGGTAAAATCATATTTTTTGAAAGATATAAGCTCCACTTTTAGAAGAACACCGACTAATCAGCTACAAGTGAATATATCAGTGAAACCTACTTACCGCACTAGACAAGAATTCATTGAACTATTAATGAAAAAATTGAAAGAGGGTCTTATTCGCCAGCTCGAAAAAGCCCAGCAAAAAATTTCTGAAGTCGATGAAAAGACTAAACTATTAAAAGATAAGAATATAGACTCTGAAAGGATTATTGAAGAAAAGCTTCAATAGATGTTTTGATAGTGCGAATTTCATCTTGTGTTAAGGAATAATAAGAATACAGAACGATGTTTATTTCATCCTTATATTTTTCCATTTTTTAACGTAGCTGGAAATTGAGAATAGTTTTTAAGATAGTAAATCCTCTGTTCTTCAGCAAAGAAAAACAAGTCTTCGGGCAAATCTACGAAACCTTTTTAAGCGAGCTACAAAGCGCCGGCACGCTGGGAGAGTTTTACACCCAGCGCGCCATTACCGAGCTGATGACCGAACTGACCGATCTACAGCACGGTGAAACCCTGCTCGATTCCGCTTGTGGTACCGGTGGCTTTTTAACCGCCGCACTGGAACACCTCAAGGCCAGCGCCCGCAGCATCAAAGAACGAGAAGCCCTGCAACACAATGTCAAAGGCTGGGAATACAAACAGCACTGGCTCGGTGGTCAGGTGTTGTATGTTGATCCAAAATATACCAGCCAGAGATG
The DNA here is from genome assembly GCA_026994225.1 of Gammaproteobacteria bacterium. Lineage (GTDB taxonomy): Bacteria > Pseudomonadota > Gammaproteobacteria > GRL18 > GRL18 > JALWRI01. Next base: position 28,187 of record JALWRI010000077.1, read on the forward strand.
TCCACACTGATGTGCTAGGTGCCAGAAATATATTAGAGCGGGGACACCGCTTGTTAGCCGCCTGTGGAGAGATTGAGGTTGCTCAGCTCTGTGAAGCAGGAACCGAAAGGCTTAGTGATAAGCCGGAACCTGTATTAGTCTAAAGGACTAACAGGAATCCCCTTCCTTTAGGAAAGGGAGGATGTCAATCAATAATGGTTACTGAAACTAAAGCATTACCCGTTAATCCAGCAATTCCACGCACTATAGCCGTATAAGCTCCAGGTTGCAAAGTCATTAAAATCGCTGATTCCAATGGATTGGAAGGTGCTATATTAGTTGCTGCAATAGCTGCTTCGTTATCTGTTTGCCAATTATCGTTTACACCAATTAAGGTACTACCTGAGTATAATTCTAATAATGGATCGGCTAATACAGCAGGTGTGTTTAATGTAGCTAATAAAGGCCCATCCACACGAATTAATACCTGCTTTGCTGCTCCTTCAATAATAAATCCGGCAATCATCACGTTATCATTTAAATCAACTTTGCTACGTGTTGATAAGCTCAATACTTCTCCTTTATCATCATTACTTTCTATATCGGTCACTGTTACTAAAGCTACTCCAGTTGTTCTATTAGCTCCTCTTACTATAGCTGTATAAGCCCCTTCTGGCAGGGTTAATAATAATGCTGATTCTTTTGGATCTGTCGGTAATAAAGCTGGATTGGAGAAAGTGCTAAAACTAGCAGCATCCCAATCATTATTACTAAATAATAACGTTTGTCCTGAATAAATATCCAAAGTTGGATCGACTAATGCACCATTTACGCCTAACGCCGTTAAACTTGGTCCTCGAGCCGTCACTAATAATTGTTTTTGCCCTCCCGTAATAATAAAACCTGCAATCATCACATCATCATCAAGTTGTACCAAGCTACGAGTTGAAACATTAGAAAATTTTCCTTGATTAAACTGTTCTGGACTTAATACTTGAATATCTTGTATCACTTTTGTCGAAGCCGCAGCAGAACTATCTAAAACATATAATGTAACCGTATAATCCCCTACTTCCGTAAATGTCATATTGACACTCTTACCGAATGCCTTTTCACCCGTAGAGGCCTCCCAAATATAACTGATAATAGAGCCTCCATCGGGATCATAAGATTCAGACGCATCCAGAGTCACCGTTAGAGGTCCTAGTCCTGAAGTTGGTTCTGCATTAAGTACTGCAACCGGAGGTTGAGGGCCAGCATTAACAATAATAACCCGTTCAGTGCTACCTTCATTGCCACCATCATCAATAACAGTTAAAACAATAGTATGTGTTCCTGCTGTAGAAAAAGTCAGTGTTGCTTGCTGACCACTTGCTGTTAGACCGGTACTGGTTGTCCAGTTATACGCTACGACAGAACCATCTGTATCAGAGGATGTTGCACCGTTCACACTGACTGTTAAAGGTTCTGAACCTGAGGTAGGAGACATAGTAAACGCTGCCACAGGTGGAATATCCGAATTACCTACATAAATAGTTTGAATATTAGAATTAGTATTACCACCATCATCGGTTACGGTTAAAGTAACAGTATACACACCATTTGTCGCAAACTGCATACTTACCATACTTCCTTGCTGTATTTGCCCATCACTTGCAGACCAGGTATAACTCACTATACTCCCATCTGGATCATTGGATTTACTGGCATCAAGTTGAACGTTCAAAGGCGCAGACCCTGAAATAGGGGTTGCAGTAAAATTTGCTATCGGCAATAACGGTGAGATATTAACTAATAACTTATGACTTAGCGTAGTAATTCCCCCCGTATTAGCATTTGCTGTCAACGTAATAGTATATTTACCTAATTGCATAAAGTTTAAACTACTGCTTTCTCCTGCTGTAGTTTGTCCATCACTACTACTCCAATTCCAGGACAGGATATTCGTTGCAGACAATTTTTCAGCACTCAATGACACGTTAAGAGGGGGAGAACCAACTACTGGATTTATAGCAAAATCAATGGGTTCTTGATTTACAAACCCTGCAACATTGGCATTATACCAAGCACTGTATGCTGCAAAATCTACTTCCATATTAATAGATAAACTATTCAAATTGCCTGCATCAGATGGATTGGTACCTGAGATAGCTGGCACATTATTATTTAATATATGTACATAAAGCCATTGACCCGTTGTCGTTGCCCCTGCTTCTTTACCATACGTCATTGCAATAATATTACTGTCTTTAGAATCTACCCATAATTCTTCTCCAATATCACATGCTTCAAAACCTTCAAATTCATCCGCTACACATACATCATCACGTAAATGAATAAAATTTCTATCAGGATTATAACGAGTATCTTGAGTAATACTCGTTGCAATGGGTGGATCACCCAAACGATATGCCATTTTAAATTGACTATTAGGGCCTGCTAGAAATCCACTCATTGCTACATTAGTAGTTCCTGCTGGAATAAAAAACTTGAATTGTCTAGGTGCAAAATTTTTGTGTCCAGCTAAACCCAAGATTGCACGATTATCTTCTACTTTTAATGTTTGAGGCTTAAATTTTTCTGCAAAACTCACTGATTCCAAAGCATGCAACGACTGATAATCCATTGCATCCAGGGCAAAACCATGAAAAGAAAAGAGTAATAAAGAAATACCTATGACACATTTTATAATATCTTGCTGCATATCCACTATCCAAATAATCATTATTATTTACAGTCTAGAAAAAAAATAACCTAGTAGCTTACTTTTTGTTTACGATTTGCCCATTTTAAAGCTATTAACAATAATAAAAAAGATATGATTGCAATCACTATTCCCCAAAACCAATAAGGCATAAATGATAATTCTTCTGCTATTTTTCCGGTATCAGATAAACCTTTATGTGAACCCACCGCAACATGATTGGTAAAGAGATAACTTAACTGATTGGAGCTACTCACACAGGCTTGTACGCCTAAAAATTGTATAACAAAGCATTGCATGTGTGCGCTTGCCTTCGTGGCAAGGAATAAAATCACCACTGCCAGTGCCAGCATCATTCCCATACCAAAAGCTGTACGTATCCATAACAAGACAGAAATAATAATAACTGTACTTAATAGAAATAAGGTAATATGAGATAGACGAGGCGTACTTCCTGCAAGAATAAGTAAATTCCCCGCCATTGGTGGCCCTAATAACCCTCCTGCTGCAATCAATGCTTTTTCCCAATGTTCAAATTGTCCATTATAATGAGCTAGTCCTGAGCCATTTTTAAATATTTCCAAATAACTAAATTGCCCCCCAAAAAATAATGCGCTCATACCATGTCCCATCTCATGAAACCAAGTAGCTAATATGGTGAATGGATATAATACATATTGTCCATAAGGAATTTGCCACAACAATATAGTAAGTGCCGCTGCTAATAGCAGTAATTTAGCAGGATTAGGCTGTTTTTTTTCTTCCATAATAAGAACCTCTATCTCTTTTTCTGCTATTTTTTTATCTAAGGGATAATTTTTCAATTGCTTTTGCAGCAGCAATAAAGCCAAAACTGGCTGTTACACAGACACTTGCTCCAAAACCTGTCGCACAATCGAGTGTTGTACCTGCGGGTAAAGATACTTTTTGTTGTGATACCTCCCCTCCTTTTTGTGGATAACGTAATGGTTCAGATGAAAAAATACAAGGGACTCCAAAACGTCGTTTAGGATTACGAGTAAAATGATATTCTCTACGCAAGTAATTGCGTACTTTTGCTAATAAGGGATCATTATAAGTTTTACTTAAATCACTCATCTGTATTTGCAAGGGATCAATTTGTCCTCCTGCTCCTCCCAAGCTGATGATCGGTATTTTATGTCGTTTACAATGGACAATAATTGCTGCTTTAAAAACAACCTGATCAATAGCATCCAAAACGAGATGATAACGCTGATCAAGATAACGAATGACATTCGTTTGCGTAATAAAATCATCTACAATATGACATTCACAGGCAGGATTAATTTCTATAATTCGCTGTTGCATCACCTTCACTTTAGACTGTTCTAAGGTACTATCCAAGGTATGTAACTGGCGATTAATATTACTCAATGCGATATCATCATGATCAATCAAGGTTAATTTTCCCACACCACTACGTGCCAAGGCTTCTGCTATCCATACGCCAACACCCCCTATACCAATAATGACCACATGCGCTTGTTGCAGTTTTTCCATCACATGTTGACCATAAACCCGTTGGCAACCTGAAAAACGTTGTAAATAATCATCTTGCATACTAGTATTTATCCAGTGACTTCTCTAATGCCTATTGCTAAGGAAAGAGGTGTATAATTTTTCTCGTACATCCACAATAATTGCTCATTTCCTTGAATGGTTCGATTGGTATGGTTTTGCCTACTATAAGCCGCCTGCTTTGAGCATTTAACATTGGGCGAGGCTTTACGCACGGTTTGTTAAATTAAAACCGACATAACGCCAAATTAACCAACATCCTAATAAAGCAATAATACCTGCTATTAAAAAAATGCCACTCATATATCCTTGTTGCCATAAATAACCACTGTATAAACTACCTATTGCACCACCTAATCCAAAACTGACACTGCTGTAAATAGCTTGTCCTTGCCCTTGATGTTTACCTGGAAAATAATAATGAAAAAATTGAATTGCTACAGTATGATACAAACCAAAACTGGCTGCGTGTAAACATTGTGCTATCAATAAGGCAATAGTGCTTTCTACACCATAGGCAATAATAATCCAGCGTATCGCTGCTAATAAGACACTGATAAAAAATAATACTCGTAACGTATACCGTCGTAACAAATAAGGAATATATAAAAATAATATTACTTCAGCAATAACTGATAATGCCCAAAAAGCACCAATCCAATCATTACCATACTGATATTGTTGTAAATAAATACTATAAAAAGTGTAATACGGTCCATGACTCGCTTGTAGAAAAAAACAAGCAAATAATAAAGCTAAAACTTCTTTACGTAATAAAATATGATGCAAAGGAAGATGTGATGCATGTATTACCTCAATATTGCGTTCTTGTACTAATAAACTACTTATATAGAGTGCTAATATCACCAAAGATAAGACTGTCGGCACTAAATGAATACCATATTGCTCCACAAGATAACCTGTCAATACAACAAAAAAAATAAAGCCAACCGATCCCCAAACCCTAATATGGCTATAGGCATGTTGATTTTGTTGTAAATAATTCAGTGTTACGACTTCAAATTGAGGCAATGTTGCATTCCAAAAAAAACTAAATACAAATAAAATAATCAGTAATGGCCAATAAGTAGAATAGTAAAATACCGCTACAAAACACACTAAAGATAAAAAACTACCCCAACGAATGGTTTGCATACGACAAGAAAAATGATCGCTGATAATACCTAATAAATAAGGAGAAAGTACTTTAGTCAACATCATTACTGCTATTAACTCCCCTATTTCTTGCGCATTAAAGCCTTTATTATCCAGGTATAATGTCCAATATGGTAATAACACTCCCAAACTGGCAAAATAAAAAAAATAAAATCCAGATAAACGCCAATATGGCATATATAATATCCCTGATATTACTCAACCGATGCAGGAATGAGAGGAGTTTGAGAATCAACATCCTGATTTTGACCACGATGACGTAATACATGATCCATCAATACTATCGCTAACATTGCCTCAGCAATAGGCGTTGCTCTAATTCCTACACACGGATCATGGCGTCCGTGAGTCACCACTTCTTCCTCTTTCCCTGTGATAGTAATACTTTTTCCTGGCAAACGAATGCTAGAAGTTGCTTTCAAAGCAATACTGGCAATAATATCCTGCCCTGAAGAAATCCCTCCTAATATTCCTCCGGCATTATTTGTTAAAAATCCGTCTGCTGTTATTTCATCCCTATGTTCTGTTCCTTTTTGTATCACGCTGTCAAAACCTGCACCAATCTCTACCCCTTTTACCGCATTAATACTCATTAAAGCATGAGCAATATCCGCATCCAAACGATCAAAAACAGGTTCACCTAAACCCACTGGAATATTGCGTGCAATAACGGTTACTCTTGCACCCACCGAATTTCCTTCTGTACGCAAGGCATCCATATATTCCTCTAATAAAGACACTTTATTTGCTTCTGGAAAAAAAAAGGGATTTTTCTCTATATTTTCCCAATCAAAATCTTTACTTTCTCTACTGCACGCTTTAATAGGCCCTAATTGTTCCAGATAAGCCTGAAAAGTCATGCCATATTGAGCATGTAAATATTTTTTTGCTATTGCGCCAGCAGCTACACGCATCGCTGTTTCCCTTGCCGAAGAGCGTCCTCCCCCTCGATAATCTCGAAAACCGTATTTTTGTTGATAGGTGTAATCTGCATGGCCTGGTCTAAAGGTATGCATAATATTAGAATAATCTTCGGAACGTTGGTCGATATTATGAATTAATAAAGCAATCGGTGTACCGGTTGTTTTTCCCTCAAACACCCCAGATAATATCTGTACTTCATCTGTTTCCCGACGTTGTGTTGTATGCCGATTTTTCCCTGGCTTACGCCTATCCAAATCCACCTGTATATCATCTGCTGTAATTTCCAATCCTGGGGGACATCCATCAACAATACATCCTATTGCAGGACCATGACTTTCACCAAATGATGTGACTGTAAATAATTTTCCTATTGTATTTCCTGACATACCTTACCTTAGCTATCTATTTAGTGTAAAAAATTCAGAATATAGCCCTAATTGCTCTTTCGTCAATAAGAATACCCCATCTCCTCCCCGTTCAAAATCAAACCAATAAAAAGGAACTTGGGGATATTGTTCTTGCAATGCTAATTGACTATTTCCTACCTCTACAATCAGTATTCCCCCTTCGTGCAAATATTCTACAGCCTGGGATAAAATAATACGTATTATATCTAAACCATCATTACCTGCTTCTAATGCTAATACTGGCTCATATCCAAATTCCTCTGGTAAATCTTCCATATCTTCTGCATCAACATAAGGAGGATTAGAGATAATTAAATCATATTTTTCGCCTTTTAAACCAACAAATAAATCAGATTGTACACTACGTACTCTTTCTTCTAAATAATGATTGGTAATATTTTTATTGGCTATCACTAATGCATCAGCAGAAATATCTGCTGCATCAATTAAAGCATTTTTCAGTGCATAGGCGCAAGCGATGGCAATACAAGCACTGCCAGTACACAAATCAAGAACTCGTGTTACCTCATCAGCAATAAGCCAGGGTTCAAAGGCTTGTTCTATTAATTCAGCCATTGGGGAGCGAGGGATAAGTACTCGTTCATCCACATAAAAACACAAGCCCGCAAACCATGCTTCATTGATTAAATATGCCGCAGGAATACGTTCATTCACTCTACGTAGTAATATATCAATAACGGTCTTTTTTTCCTCTACCGTTAAATTAGCCGAAAAATAAATGCTGTGCGTATCAGGAGGTAAATGCAATGTTCTTAATACTAAATATGCTGCTTCATCTAACGCATTATCTGTACCATGACCATAATAGATATTTTCACTATTAAATAGACTACCTCCCCAACGAATAAAATCTAAAATAGTATCCAGTTGTTGTAATGCCTCATCTTGTTTTGTTTCGTCCACATTCCTCATTTTTATCTTTACCTAATTGTTACTTAATCAGTGCGTTTGTAAACAACGACCGTATGATCCCTTACTACAAATATTACCATCAAACCACGTAGCACCATCAAGTCGAGCATTATTTAAACGGATATTTTGCGGTTTAGCATCTAATAAATTAACATAACGTAAATCTGCACCGGTAAAATTCACATCCATCAAAATGGCTCCTTGCAAAGAAGCACCCGTTAATACCGCTTGTTGGAAGTCTATCGAACGCAATAATGCGGCATCCATCATTGCATACGAAAAATTGGCTGTACTTAAATCCATCTGATACATTTTTATTTTTTTTAAATTAGCATTTTGCATGATTAACTGTTGCCAAGATTTACCAAGCCATTGCTGATTTGCAAAATTACAACCTGAAAAATCACCCTGCGCTACAATCTTTGCAGTACAATCAATATCTGTATGTTTTGGTGTAAACCACAAAAATGCACCTAGCGTAATACCTATTAATAGAACAATCAATAAAATATTCCATGTTGATGCTAATTCTGCATTTTCTTTTATCACTTTTTTTTGTTTTAACTCAGAACGACGTAGAGCATAGACTCGCTCTTGTACCATCTCATCGCCCATATTTTTTAATTGCTGTGGCAATAAAGATCGACAAGCAGTTGCCTTCTTCCAATTTACCTTGTCTTGACTTAATTCGTCATCGGGTAAAATATTTTGTAATAAAATAAAACGGGAAATGGCTTGTTCTGTATACGGCCCTTTGATAGTATTATTTTTTTTTATATACCAAAGACGCTGTTTATTTTCTGCCGGTTTCTGTTGTATTTGGGGCATAAATGCAAGACCTAATCGCTTAGCTTTTTATCATATAATAACGTAATCCCTACAGAATATATATTCTATCATTACATCTGGACAAAATAATCCTAAGCCATCTTACTGATAAATTGCCGCTAAACCAGACTATCGCTGTGGATTTTATCCAGCTACAAAAAAAACACTAACACTTAAAGTCAATCAGCAAATGCTTATGTGCTAGCGGGTAAATTTCCTAAGGGATTTTTTGCTTCAGAAGAGTTTTGATGTAGCCCATTTAGACATAGATACAGAAGCTCTCATTATTTTTCAACGCCATGCATCATAATTAATAATTCAGCTTCGCCCCGAGAACATCCGCAAGTATTTATTAATTCTTCTATACTTACTCCTTTTTTCACTAATGCAATCGCTTGCTGATAATTCATATTTCCCGGATCTTGCAGATTTAACTTATCCTGACGTTTACTGACCAAATCTTGTTTTTGTGCTAACTGTGTTTGCTGTTGTTCTAGCGTCTGTAAATGACTATCTAATAATTTAATGCGTTTACCCATTCCCGTCATAGTAGCGGCACGGGTACGCATTTCTTGCTGTAATTTTTCTAATTGTTGTTGTTGTCCTCCTAGTTTATGCCAGATATATCCCAACATAACAATTAATACAACAATTACTACTCCAAAGAGAATAATAGCCCACTGCATTAAATTTAAAAGGTATCCATCTCTGCCCATTCATCTTCAGTTAATAACTTATCAATATCAACTAAAATTAACAGATCATCTCCTTCACTAAATACCCCTTGAATAAACTTAGAGCTTTCATCACTGCCGACATTAGGAGATGTTTCAATTTTAGATTCAGGAAAATCAACCACTTCTGCAACGCTATCTACCACCAAGCCAACAACTTGTTCTTTATTTGCCTCGATAACAATAATACGAGTGTCTTCTGTTTCTTCTCTTGAGGAAAGATTAAAACGCAAACAGGTATCAATTACCGTTACCACATTACCACGCAAATTAATAATACCCAGCACAAAATCTGCTGCACCGGGTACAGGCGTAATTTCAGTATTACGTAATACTTCTTGCACTTGCATCACATTAATACCATATTTTTCAGTGCCTAAATGGAATGTAACCCATTGTGTCATTTCATCACTGAGATCATCGAGTACAACAGTCTGTGCTAACTCCATAATATTTCCCTCTTCGCTTTTTATCTGATATAAAACTAACGTACTTGCTATTATGAATGTTTGTTACTATTTATTGCCAATATTTCAGCAAATTTTTCTACATCCAGAATACTACACATTCTTTCTTTTATCACACCTAATAACCATGGATTTTTTTCAATAGATTTGCGCCATTGAATATTATCTGGCTGTAATACTTCCATATCATGTACTTTTTCACACACCATCCCCCATATTTTTTTGGATTGAGGTGCTGAAAATATAATAATTTGATGATAATCCAATGGTTTTTGCTGTTTATTAGGGAATAAGTAACTCGCTATATTAATAATAGGAATATTAACATCTTGATAAGAATAAAGCCCCAAAAACCAATTTTCATGTCCTGGCATTGGGGTAATTTTGCGTGCATCCCACGGCTGTACAGTTTCAATATTTAAAACGTGCAGTGCTAAATTTGCATTCGCAACTTCTACGTGTATCACTTCAAAATTCTGTCTCGCCCAGGCAGGTAAATGTTCAGGTAGAGTCTTTTTCTGTTGTAATGCTAAAAATGCCTGTTCGATCGCTTCACGAGCTTGTTCTTTGGTAATATTATCAGGTATTTCAACAAGCAGTTGGTTTGTTGATGGGGTAGTTGTAGTATCGTCTAAATCTTTAGCAATAACTTTTTCTCTATCCTCTTGTTCAGAGCTTGTCACTGCTACTGGTTTGTCTACCTGCAATAATGCATCCAGGTAAATAGATAAATCATGTTCTGTTTGTACTAATGACTCCTTTTTTTTACTCACATTCTTTCCTCGTTTAATCATTATGTCGTTATAGCAAATGGCTACAAATTGACATCCAGATCTAGTAAAGAATCATCAATAGGAAGCATATCTTGTTGTTGCAATTCACTATTACTTTGTTTTTTCGTATTATCTTGTTGCCAAGGTATCGTTGTCTCTTTATTTTTAGATAACCCTTTTGAAATTCTAAATTCAGGTCTTACTATTTTCCCCGTCTGGGCATCTGCCCGTAAAATAACAATATTTACTCGTCGGTTTTTATTACGCCCCTGAGCTGTACTATTTGAGGCTATAGGGCGGTATTCACCATAGCCAATTGCCATCATACGTGTAGGATCTACGCCTTTTTGCATAAATAAATGTACCACGCTTGCAGCCCGAGAAGAAGATAACTCCCAATTAGAAGGAAATTGTCGGGTATTAATTGGCACATTATCAGTAAATCCCTCAACTTGAATCATATTACCGTATTCTTGTAATGTCTTTGCCAATGTACTTAAAATGGGGGTTGCCTGTTTAGATAACTTAGCTTTCCCACTTTGAAATAAAATACTGGATTTAATTTCTACCTCTACCCAAAATTCATTTTTTTTTACTGTAATCAAATTAGCATCAATCAAACTTGCCATTTTTTGAATAACTTTTTCCTCTATCTGATCCAAACTGACGTCTTTTTTTACATCTATCACATCATCTTGTTCTATATCTACGTCTATATTTGCTTGCTCAGGAATCGGTAATTCAATGACACCTGGCTTCTCAATAAAGGTTTCTTTTCCTTGTATCTCTACAGGTATGATATTATCATCTATCAGTGTCGGTTGAATTTTATTTTCCTGGAAAATTTCTTCCAAGGTGTCTGATAAGACTCGATATTTTCCCTCGTTAACAGATGAAATAGAATACATCACCACAAAAAATGCAAATAATAGTGTAATAAAATCAGCATAGGATATGAGCCAACGTTCTAAATGAGCGTCCTCTTCATGATCTGCTTGTAAGTGTTTTAATCTGCGTGTCATCAAACTTGCTTTAATGCTTTAATCAAAAAAACCTTGCAGTTTACTTTCCATACTATTCTTATATTCGCCTTCTGAAATAGAGACTATCCCCTCAATAATCATTTCCCTATACTGTGTTTCATGGATAACCAAGCTCTTTAATTTATTGGCTATAGGTATGAAAAGTAAATTCGCACATCCTACTCCATAGATTGTTGCTACAAAAGCAACAGCAATGCCACCCCCTAATTTACCCGGATCAGATAAATTCTCCATCACATGAATTAATCCCATTACTGCTCCAATAATACCAATAGTTGGGCTATATCCTCCCATTGCTTCAAAAACTTTGGCCGCTTGCCTATCTAAATTAGCTTTACTATCAAGTTCTACTTCTAAAACTTTACGTATTACTTCTGGTTCATTGCCATCGACTAATAATTGTAATCCTTTACGAGCAAATAAATTGTCTTCTATTTCGACTTCATTTTCTAAACTTAATAAGCCATCACGGCGTACACTGTCACTCCATGTTATAATTTTAGCTATTGTTGCATCAATAGATAGCTTTGGTGGAATAAAAATCCAGAACAACATTTTAATTGCTCGCAAAAATATTCTTGCTGGAGATTGCAGCATCACTGCACCCAGTGTTCCTCCCAAGACAATAATTGCTGCGGGGGCATTGATAAGAGAAGTAAGATGTCCTCCTTCCAGGTATTGACCTGAAAGTATCGCAATAATGGCAAGAAAAATACCTAAAAAGCTAAATATATCCATGTTCTACTCTGACAAAACTAGATACTCATTAACTGATCTACTCTATATGCCAATATTTACCTACCAAAAAGAAAAGAGCGTAATGTTTAAAAAAACCCACTCAATCGAAAGAATGACTAACGTGCATAGGTTTGCATTAAACCTGGAACATCCAAGATAATCGCAATTTTACCATCTCCGGTAATCGTTGCTCCAGCTAGCCCTTGTGTACCTTGTAATAAAGTACCTAGAGGTTTAATCACCACTTCTTCTTGCCCCAGCAAAAAGTTCACCACAAACCCTACTTTACGTGCGCCCACATGCACTACCACCACATGTCCAAATTCAGGTAATTCATCATATTCTGCCCCTTTTACTAGCCAACGTGTCAAATAAAATAAGGGTAATGCCTTATTTCTAATCATAATCACTAATTGCCCATCGACTGTTTTAGTTTTAGTCAAATCAAGATGGAATATTTCATTTACACTGACCAAAGGTAAAGCAAACGTTTGTTCTCGTAGTTTTACCATTAAAGTTGGCATAATTGCCAGAGTTAACGGTACATTAATAGTGATACGTGTGCCACGCCCTAACTCTGAATCAATATCAATACCACCATTTAATTGTGAGATACGGGTTTTTACCACATCCATACCTACACCACGTCCCGATACATCGGATATTTCATCCTTAGTAGAAAAACCAGGCATAAAAATCAAGGCATAACATTCTTTATCTTCCAAACGGGCAGCAGACTCTTCATCCATTAACCCCTTTTCAACCACTTTACGGCGCAATACTTCTGGATCCATCCCTGCACCATCATCATCAATGGATAGAATAATATGATCTCCTTCTTGTTCTGCCGCTAAAATAACTGTTCCTTCAACAGGTTTACCTTTTGCTGCACGTACATCAGGCATTTCTACCCCATGATCAACAGAATTACGAACTAAATGCACTAACGGATCGGCTAAGGCTTCTACTAAATTTTTATCTAAATCAGTATCTTCCCCAACTAATTCTAATTTTACTTTTTTCTTTAAATTCCGTGCCAGATCACGCACCACCCGAGGAAACCGTCCAAAAACTTTCTTAATAGGTTGCATACGGGTTTTCATTACTGCCATTTGTAAATCAGCAGTTACTACATCTAAATTACTTACCGCTTTTGCCATTTCCTCATTAGCAAGCGTAGATTCCAATGTTACTAAACGATTTCTAACCAATACTAATTCACCAACCATATTCATAATATCGTCTAAACGTTTAGTATCCACCCGTACTGTTGCATCAGCTTGTGCATTCCCGGACGGTTTTGCCACTGGCTTGGCTTCTTTTTTTTGTTTTCTCGGAATAACAGTTGCTTTAACAGGCTCAGGTTCAGGAGTAGGCACAGGATCGCCAGGCGGTGGTGTTTCTTTTTTTACCGTCGCTTCAGATCTATCTTGATGCGTGCTATCTTCTGTTTTTTCCGCTTCAGGAGAAACTACTGCTTCAATAATTTCTGGCTTTTCTCCTTGTTCTTTCGAATTGGCTGCTGAAAATTTACCTTTACCATGTAGCTGATCGAGCAATGCTTCAAATTCATCTTCTGATATATCATCACCATTGCTTGCTGTACCCGTAGCGGCATCATTCTCATCAAATAACACACCTCCTGCATCATTCCCTCCCAACTCAGGAGCAGTAGGAGGTATTTCTTTACTGTCTAATGCATTTAACAGATTTTCAAATTCTTCATCACTTAAATTATCTTCTTTCTTTTCTGTACTGTCTGTATTCGCTACATTCTCAACCGCCGCAGGTGTTTCTTCAGTCTTGGGAACGTCTACCTCAGCTACCGCTGACTCTTGTGGTGCAGCTTCTGCTGCTGCAGAAGGTGTGCTATCACCTGCAATCAGTGCATCTAAACTTTTTAATAATTGTTCATCTGCCTCTTCTAATTCCAACCCCCCTTTTAAATTATCAAATTGACTATTTAATACATCTAAAACGGGTAATATCACATCCATTAAATTTTCATCAACCTGTTTTTCCCCATTTCGTAATTGGTTAAAAACATCTTCCGCTCTATGACATACTTCCACTAATGGTGTTAGACCTAAAAACCCGCCTCCCCCTTTAATGGTGTGAAAGCCCCTAAATACCGCATTGAGTAAATCATTATCATCTGGCCGGGACTCTAACTCTACTAATTGTTCATTTAATTGTTCCAGAATTTCTCCTGCCTCAATTAAAAAATCCTGCAGGATTTCATCATCTTCAAATGACATTGCAGCTCCCCTTAAAAACCTAAACTTGACAGTAAATCATCGACTTCATCCTGGCCAGAAACTACTTCAGCTCCATCATTTACTCCAGGCACTACCGGACCATGTGTATTATCTTCTTTTTTCTTTTCTTCTATAGGCATACTGCTATCCGATGGAACAGCATAATTTCCTGATACTTTGATCAACTGTACTAATTTTGTTTCCACATCTTCGACTAAATGAATAACACGTTTAATAATTTGTCCAGTAATATCTTGAAATCCTTGTGCCATTAGCACTTCATCAAAGGAACTTCGTAATGTCTTCATGTCATTATCAGTTTCCAGGAAATAATTATTTAATTCTTTACTTAGTTCTCTAAATTGTTCAGCTGACATTTTTCTTTGAATGAACATATTCCACGATTGATGCAACACTTCACTTTGTTGTATCAATCTATCACAAACAGGTAGAGATAATTCCACTGCATTTAACGTTTGATCTGCTGCCTGTGCTGTCATATCAATAACATAATTTAAACGTTCTCTTGCGTCAGGCATTTCTGTCTCGGTCATAGATGTTAGTTCAACAAGCCGTGAATCCACTCGAAAGGCATTGATCGTATCATGTAATTGTCGGGTTAATTTACCTATTTCTTGAAATAAACCCTCTTCCGATAGATGCGTTATTTCATTTAATACCCTATACGCATCCTCTTCATTCCCATTTTCCAAATTATTAACAATCGCTCGAGCTTTTTCTAAAAGGGAATCTTTATCCATTGTTATTTTTGTGATCATACCCCACCTATATTATCAGAAGCTAACATTCCCTCTTGTAAATGATGCCAAATTATTTGTCAATTCTTTCAAAGATTTTTTCTAATTTTTCACTCAATGTTGCTGCCGTAAACGGTTTAACAATATAGCCATTTACACCAGCTTGTGCTGCTTCAATAATTTGATCCCGTTTTTGTTCTGCTGTTACCATTAAGACGGGTAAATCAGCTAATTTTTCATCTGCTCGTACTGCTTTTAATAAATCAATACCTTGCATCCCTGGCATATTCCAATCTGTTACTAAAAAATCAATTCCTCCATTTTTCAAGATCGGTAATGCTGTCATACCGTCATCTGCTTCTACTGTATTATTAAAACCTAAATCACGGAGTAAATTTTTAACAATACGACGCATTGTTGAAAAATCATCCACAATTAATATCTTCATATCTTTATTCAACGTAGTATCTCCCAAAACTACCAAAAAAGAACTAACTCTTATCTACCTAGAAAAGAGTACATAAAAAAAAAATTAAAGCAAGAGTAAACCAGGTCAATATTTCCCTCTACTCACTTTACGCTAAAAATTCTCCATCCCAACCAACAACTATCTCATTTATCCAGCAACCAATCGTTCCAAGAAAAATTCTAAATAGCCTCCTGCCATCTTAGGCATAGGCCAACGTATCGTTTTTTGAGCTAAATTACGAAAGGCTAATGCAGAAGGACTTTGTGGAAAGACCTGCACAACCGGTGATTGCTTTTGTACAGCCTTACGCAAGTACATATCGTACGGTACTGTACCCATAAAATCCAGAGATACATCTAAAAACTTATCCGTAGCACGCAAAATTTTAAGAAATAATTCTCTCCCTTCTTTGACACTATGTACCATGTTCGCTAAAACATGAAAACGATAAATATCATGTTCCCGGTTTAACAATTTAATTAACGCATAGGCATCAGTGATGGAAGCAGGTTCATCACATACCACTACAATGACCTCTTGTGATGCTTTACAAAAACTTACCACACTATTATCAATACCGGCTGCCGTATCCACTAAAAATACATCTAATTCATAACTAATTTCAGAAAATGCACGAATAATTGCCGCATTTTCCGCTTCACTTAATGATGACATCGCTGCTACACCTGAAGAAGCGGGTATAATTTTTAAATCTGCAGGACCATCAACGATAATTTCAGATAAACGCTTTTCACCACTCATTACATGTGACAAATTATATTGAGGACTCAAGCCTAGCATAATATCTATATTTGCTAATCCCAAATCTGCATCCAGTATCATTACTTTTAAATTTGCAGCACTTAATGCCATAGCAAGATTAACGGATATATTTGTTTTACCTACCCCTCCTTTACCACTGGTTACTGCAATAACCCTGACGGGTCTAGACCGCTGCATACGTCGCAAACCTTCTGCCTGATCCATTACCAAAATACTGTCCTTTTGGAAAAATGTTTATTGCCAATAATACACTACTGCAAGCAATATAAAATATTAACACCTGCTTGAGTAATTGAATTACCAATCTACTATTATAATACTCCAGAATGGCATCACTGCAAAGAGCTGCAAGACTTTGAACTGCCTTTACAAACATCATAGCGATATTTTAGGCATACACTAAACGAGAGGCAAATTGCATTGCCATTTGCTCTGGTGCTAACTCATCACTCAATTCTAACATCATAGCTAAAGCCTGTTTTAATAAACTATCAGAACGAGCAGTATGAATATCTTCAGGAACTTTTTGTCCATCACTAATAAATGCTACCGGAATTTGTTGCTCTATGATCACTGATAAAGCCCCCCCTAAAGAAGTCGCTTCATCTACTTTAGAAAAAATACAAGCATCAATACTGTCTGGTTCAAAACGACCTACTACTTCATCTAATGCTTGGGTTTGTGCAGCTGCTGACAATACTATAAATATTTTCATGGTGGAGAAACTATCACGTAACATTTGCATTTGTTCAACAAGACGAATATCTCTTTGACTCATGCCAGCGGTATCAATTAATACTAAATGTTTATCTTGTAATTCATATAAAATAGCTTGTAATTCATTGCCATCATTTGCTAATAATACCGGAATACCTAAAATTCGCCCATAGGTTTTAAGTTGTTCATGTGCGCCAATACGAAAGCTATCAGTCGTCACTAATGCAATATTTTCTGCACCATGTAATAACGTATAACGGGCAGCCAATTTTGCTACCGTAGTTGTTTTCCCGACACCTGTTGAACCAATCAGGGCAATCACACCGCCTTGTGTCAAAATATCGTCATCTGTTACCAATGTTTGTTCTGTCATAATATTTAGCAAGTGTTGCCAATTTTCTTCTATCCCCAAGCGGGGATTAATTTCTTGTACTAATTGTTCACTTAAGGTATTTTTCATTCCCATACGACTTAAACGTTGTAATAATTCAGCTTGTTGTGGATTATGTTGTGAAAAACTTCCCCATGCTAACCCCGTTAGCTGATTTTCAAACATACTGCGTAAGGCTTTCATTTCTTCTTGCATCGCTTGTAACATCATATCATCAGAATGACTACGAGCAGCTTGTGGTGGCGTTTCTACACTTCTAGCAGGACGAGGTTTAGCGGTATTATGCTGTTGTACCGTTTTAGCCTGTGCTTCAAAAGCACTCGATAGATCAGCAAAACCATTTTGACTTTGTTGCATCGTTGTTTTAGTTTGTGGCGCATCTTCATAGGCAAAATTAGCATAAGACCCTATTTTTTTATTTTCAACTGGCGCACGCCGAAATTTACCTTGAGTACGGGCTTTATTGGAAGATAAGGTTTGCGGAGTGAAGGCTTTTACTTCATCGGGAGAAGGCGAAGTAATGGGTTTTTGTAAATTTTCTTCAAATAATCGTTTCCACTCTGCACTTTTAGACGGAGGGGTTAATGCTTTTTCAATTTGTTGTTGTTCTTTTTCTGAGAATAAAGCACTCTTGTTTTCAGTATATTGATTAGCTTGTTCCTGTTTGCTTACCGGCTTTTTAGGTGGAAGATTATCTTCTTCATAATCCATTGCAGCCACTAATTCAATACCCCCTTCTACTTGTTTATTTGACAGTATAACAGCGTCCGAACCTAATTCAGCACGTACTTTTGCAATGGCCTCACGCATATCACTGGCAAAATATCGTTTTACTTTCATTGCATTTACTCCTGTCAAAAACTCAACATTTAACTACTTAGGTCTTATTGCCCTACTGTTGCGACAATACGTATTTGAATATTATCAGGTATTTCTTCATAAGCAAGTACAGACAGGTTAGGTAATGCATATTTCACAAACCGTACCAATAGCATACGAATTGATGCAGCAACGAGTAATACGGATGATTGTTCATTCATTTCTTGTTGCTGTACCGTTTCTTGTAAAGAATGCAGCAATCTTTCTGCCAACCCTGGTTCAATCGCTGCGCTCCCCTCAGCACCTGCTTGTATAGACTGATGCAATATTTGTTCCAATGACGGATCGAGGGTAATCACCGGTAATTCTTTTTCTGTACCATTAATATGTTGCACTATTAAGCGTCCTAATGCAATACGTACAAAGCCTGTCAGAATATTTGCATCTTGTGTTTGCTTGCCATAATCAACTAATACTTCTGCAATAGTTTTAATATCCCGAATAGGAATACCTTCTATTAATAGATTTTGTAATACTTTTACCACTGTCCCTAAAGGCAGTATTTGGGGTACTAAATCCTCTGCAAGTTTAGGTGAAATAGTTGCCAAGCGATCCAATAATTGTTGCGCTTCTTCATGCCCGAGTAACTGTTGTGCATTATCTTGCAATAATTGACTTAAATGGGTTGCTACGACCGTATTTGCATCCACCACCGTATAACCTAAACTTTGAGCATAATCTTTTTGGGAGGCTTCAATCCATATCGCTTCCAAAGAAAAAGCGGGATCGACTGTTTTAATCCCTTCTAATGTTCCAAAAACTTGTCCTGGATTAATCGCTAATTCTCGATCAGGATAAATTTCTGCTTCGCCTAACATTACTCCCATCAAACTAATTTGATAAGTATTAGGGGATAAATCTAAATTATCTCGAATATGTACCGGTGGAATTAAAAAACCTAAATCCTGGGATAATTTTTTGCGTACTCCTTTAATGCGCCCCATTAATTGCCCACCTCTATCTACTGCTACCATAGAAATTAATCTAAATCCTACTTCCAGCCCAATCACATCAACTGTTGCAACATCATCCCAAGATAACTCTTTCACCTCGTCTGCTTGCTCAGGGGCAGCCAGTTCTCCGCTTGTTCCTCCTTCTGGTACAGCTAAACCAGGTTGTCCGGCTGTTGTGACTTGTCCACTTCCATCATGGACTTGTTCACTATTACGGATTTGTCGCCATGCCATCCCCCCTATTAAGGCTGCTGCCAATAAAAATGCGACGTGTGGCATACCAGGTATTACCCCTAATAACCCCATAATACTTGCTGTTGTAATTAAAATACGGGTATCACCAAATAATTGCCCAATCATTTGTTTACCCATATCTTGCGTCCCTGAATCCCTAGTTACCATAATACCGGCGGCCGTAGAAAGCACTAAAGAGGGAATTTGAGCAACCAAGCCATCTCCAATGGTTAATAATGTATAAAACTGAGCAGCTTGTGAAGCCGGTAAATCATGCTGTATCATACCCACAGCAAATCCACCGATAATATTAATCACTGTAATTAATATTCCAGCAACCGCATCACCCCGTACAAATTTACTCGCTCCATCCATAGAACCATAAAAATCCGCTTCACGGGCAATATCTTCTCGACGCATTTTTGCTTGTGCCTGATTAATCAAGCCTGCATTCAAATCAGCATCAATCGCCATTTGCTTACCAGGCATCGCATCCAAGGTAAAACGGGCGCTTACTTCTGCAATCCGTCCTGCACCTTTCGTTACTACCACAAAATTGATAATCACCAGAATAACAAAGACCACTAAACCTACTGCATAATTACCTCCAATTACGACCTCACCAAAAGCCTGAATCACTTTACCAGCTGCATCGCCCCCCTGATGTCCTTCTAATAACACCACTCGGGTTGATGCAACATTTAAAGATAAACGTAACAATGTCGCAATTAATAATACCGTTGGAAATGCCTGAAAATCTAAAGGCCGTTCAGAATACACAGAAACCAACAACACAATTAACGCTAATAAAATATTAAAGGTAAATAATAAATCCAATAAAAAAGGCGGCAAAGGCAAAATCACCATTGCTAAAATCATTATTAACAGGATCGGTGTGCCTAAACCACTTTGTATAAATTTATTAAAATTTTCAGAAAAAATATTTTCTGTCATATACGACTCTCGTTATGTATCTCGGCGTAAATCATCAGGAATATCTAAATGGGAAAAATCCGGTAACGGCATTTTAGTGTCTTTGCGGGCTTGAAAAACATACGCAAGCACCTGTGCTACGGCAACATAAAGTCCAGCCGGTATTTCCCGGTCTAATTCACTGTTATAATACAAAGCACGTGCCAAAGAAGGAATTTCCAACACTTTTAAATTATTCTTTTTTGCTATTGCTTTAATCTGAAAAGCGATCAAATCAGCCCCCTTTGCTATCACTATAGGGGCTTTTGCCTTATTTTCATCATATTTTAATGCCACTGCAAAATGATCAGGGTTGGTTACCACAACATCTGCTTGCGGCACTTCTGACATCATTCTTTGTTGTGCCATCTCACGTTGTAACTGCCGGATACGACCCTTTATTTCTGGATTTCCTTCGGTACTTTTATATTCATCTTTTACTTCTTGCCTGGTCATTTTTAATTGTTTGCTTTGCTGCCATATTTGATACGGTACATCTACTGCAACAATAATTAACATACTTAAAGTGACCAATATATATTGCCAAAATACCAATGACATAGAATGTACTAAAGCGGGTTCTAATGCTTCTGCACCTAATCCCAATAAATGAAACCGCTCCTGCCATAAAAATAACGATGCCATTCCCCCTAGTAACATAAATTTCAAAACGGTTTTGAGTAACTCCATTAAAGCTTGTATACCAAACATCCGTTTCAAACCTGAAAAGGGGTTCATTTTTCCTGGTTTAACACTCAACTTAAACACCCACCCACCTAATAATAAAGGGGATACCAGTGCCACTATCACCATCACTATAAAATAGGGTAATAATCCCCAAAATACATCATTAATTGCTTGAGAAAATTTTAATATAGGCGCTTGAGGATCAAATATTTCTGCTTTTTCCAATACAAAATTACTTTGCATAATTGTTGTTAAGGTATCAACGATACTACCTACCATCATAGCTAATATTGCACCAGCAAATAATAACATTAAGAAGGTAGTTAACTCTCGTGAACGGGTGGTTTGTCCCTTTTTACGGGCATCTGCTTTCTTTTTCTCCGAGGGTTCTTCCGACTTTTCCTGACCGTCTTCATTTTCTGCCATTAATACACCCTATCATCTGATAAAAAAAGCATCATACTCAATTATGGTATTGATTTAATATTATACATTTCACGCAAAACACGAAAAATATCATCTAATGCTATTTTTAAAAATGGCACTACTTCCCCTATACTCATAAAGATAACAAAAAAGCCAATTAAAATGGTAATAGGAAAGCCAATGCTAAAAGGACTCATTTGTGGTGTTGCCCGAGACATGACACCAAAACTGACATTCACCATTAATAACGCAATAATACCAGGTAAAACCATTAAAATAGCTGATGAATACATCACTTTTGCCCACGATAATAGCTGCCATAAACCTTTATTACCCAACCCATTTACTGCTATAGGCATTGAATAAAAGCTCTCTACTAACACTTGTAATAAAATTAAATGCCCATCCAAAGATAAATACAATAGCGTCACTAACATAACATAAAATTGTCCTAATGCTGCAACTTGCACTCCACTTGCTGGATCAACTAACATCGAAAAACCCAATCCCATTTGAAATGCTAATATTTGCCCTGCCATAGCAAAAATACTAAATACCAGTTGTAAAGCAAAACCCATACTCGTACCAATCAAAACTTGTTGCACGGCAATTAGCAGTGCATCAGGACTAAATATATTGATAGCTGGAACAGTAGGCAATAAAGGCGTAACCAGCAAGGTAATGGCTAAAACTAACGTAATACGAATACGTATACTTACTGTTTGTGATGACAAAACAGGAGCGACACTAAAGAGCGCGCTAATACGTAAAAAAGGCCACATATACGTCCCGATAAAAATACTGATATCGGCATCTGTAATTTGCATAAGATAAAAACTCGTCTAACCAATTAACATCGGGATACTACTAATTAAATTGACGGTATATTCTATGATTAAATTCAACATCCATGGCCCTGCAAACAATAAAATGAGTAATGTAGTAAGTAATTTAGGCACAAAACTTAATGTTTGTTCATTAATTTGTGTTGCAGCCTGAAACATACTGACAATAAAACCTACTACCAACGAAGGTAATAAGATAACAAGAATTAATGTTACTAAAATACGCAAACCACCACTAAATATATCTAATACTGCTTCAGGCGACATCGCACTATCCTATTATTATTTTTTCTTATCTTCTTGCAATAACACATCTAAGGCTTTGAGCAAATCAATAGCTGATAACATGCCCACTACATCATCTTCTTTATTTAAAACAGGTAATACACCAAAGCGGTGTTCTAATAATAGTTTAGTGGCTTTACGAATTTTATCGTAGGTATGTACCACGATGACATGACTATACATTAAATCTTTTACCGTCATATTATCATCTAAATAATACCTGTCAGACAAGTCTGACATAAAATACAGAATTTTCCTACAGTATTACTACTTGCTATGAATTAAAATCAAGCTACCTCGTTATACAGGATCAAACCATGTCTTTTGCAACCATACATTCTAGAGCTGCCATAGGTATCCAAGCTCCATTGATTAAAGTTGAAATTAACATCGCTAATGGCCTACCACTATTAGCAATAGTCGGCTTACCAGAAACTACAGTAAAAGAAAGTAAAGATAGAGTACGTAGTGCTATCCAAAACAGTCATTTTGATTTTCCTGATAAACGTATTACCATTAATTTAGCTCCCGCTGATTTACCTAAACAGGGAAGCCGTTTTGATTTGCCTATTGCAATGGGAATTTTACATGCTTCACAACAGATACAGTGTCAGCAATTAGGACAATATGAATTTATTGGTGAATTAGGGCTAAATGGTAAAATTCGTGCCGTAACAGGTATTTTACCCGTTATTATTCAAGCTAAAGCAAATAATAAAACGGTGATTATTCCACAAGAAAATGCAGAAGAAGCGGCATTAATTCAATATGACAAACTTTTTTGTGCTGATAATTTATTACAAGTTAGTGCCTTTTTTAATCAACAACAAGCACTGACTCAACCCCCTTTGCTTGCATCTTCTACTATAACCAATACTTCCTGTGTCAGTGAAGTACAAGGACAGTATCAAGCAAAA
Source organism: Gammaproteobacteria bacterium (assembly GCA_026994225.1). Lineage (GTDB taxonomy): Bacteria > Pseudomonadota > Gammaproteobacteria > GRL18 > GRL18 > JALWRI01. The sequence continues at coordinate 52,006 of JALWRI010000077.1, forward strand.
CGTGCCTTGGAAATCGCTGCCGCAGGGAAGCATAGTCTGTTAATGATAGGCTCTCCTGGAACAGGTAAAACAATGTTAGCCAGCCGCTTAGCTTCACTATTACCGCTGATGAGTGAACAAGAAGCATTAGAAACAGCCGCTATTCATTCTATTAGCAAGCAACCTTTTAATATACAACAATGGAAAGTACGACCCTTTCGCAATCCTCATCACACGGCATCAGGTATTGCTTTAGTGGGTGGTGGATCATCACCTCAACCAGGAGAAATTTACCTCGCACATAATGGGGTCATGTTCTTGGATGAATTACCTGAATTTGATAGAAAAGTGCTAGAAGTATTAAGAGAACCGCTAGAATCAGGTAAAATTATGATTTCAAGAGCTAAAATGCAAGTTGAATACCCTGCCAATTTTCAACTTATTACTGCGATGAACCCCTGTCCTTGTGGTTATTTAGGCGAATCCCGCTGTCATTGTAGCCCCGCACAAATACAACGTTATCGTCAAAAAATATCAGGCCCTTTACTCGATAGGATTGATATACATATAGAAGTGCCTCATTTACCTGTTCAGCAAATCACTGATCAGAATAAAGGCGAAACCAGCGAACAAATACAACAACGCATTATGGCAGCAAGAATACTACAACAGCAACGGCAAAATACCACTAATAATCAATTAAGTAATCAGCAAATTCTCAATTACTGTGTGTTGTCTCCATCAGATCAACAATTACTTTTACATATCGTAGAACGGTTTAAAATGTCTATGCGTGCCTATCATCGTATATTAAAAGTTGCCAGAACTATCGCTGATTTAAGCAGCAGTGAGAGGATACAAACTGCACATATTACAGAAGCTATTCAATATCGTACATTAGATAAATTTACCCTAAATAGCTAAAAAAACTCAATCTCCCCTTCATCCATAATATCATCATCAACTACCTCTAAGGAAAATGCCATATTGTTATTAAATATTTCTATACTGAGATAACAGGCACATTCTTGTCCATCTATATCTAAATACAGTTCTAGTAAATCATGATTTTCTATTACATCCTTAATATCCAAATCAAAACAGCAATTTGGTAATCCTAATTGTAGAGTAACACCATGTTGTAATAAGGTATTTTTAAGTCTCCCAATTAATTGATTGGATAATTCACCCAACCAATCTTCCAAATACTTATCATCAACATCAATAACATCCGTAACTGGATAAGTTAAACTTAAAACAGAGATAGGCAATTGCAAATAAATGATTAATTCTATATCTTCCGAGCCAGCATCAATAAATACAAATGGATATTCATACAGTTCCTCAGAATGCTCAGATAATGTTTTTACTTCACAGTTAAAACTTTCAAACAAAGCATAACAAGATTGCTCAAATATAGTTTGTATGCAAGTTATTACTTCATGCATTCCTCATTCCTTAGAATATTATTAAGCCACTTACTCTTATCAAGAAGTAAAGATTATTTACCCCTAATAGGTAAGATTAACTCCTATGTATAGTATATAGAAAAAATATATCCATTTATCTACCTAGGTATTCAATACAATTATTCTTTTGATATTGTTACATAGTATAAAATACTATGGTTTTCAGAACTATTATACACAAATAATATAACTGGCTGTAAAAAATGCACTAAAACGGATATAACTGTCTATCTAATAAATGTGAGGGAGTAATTTTACTTAAACTACGAAAAATATTTTCAATCCGCCCTGGCTGTTGTTTATCCCATTCAGATAACATATTTTTAATCACCTTGCGTTGTGCATTTTGTTGTGAACCACATAAATTACAAGGTATAATCGGAAATTGCTTATAGTCTGCAAACTGTATTAAATCTGCCTCTTTACAATACGCCATAGGGCGAATAATAACATTGTGCTGATCATCACTTATTAATTTTGGTGGCATAGCTTTTAATCGTCCACCATAAAACATATTCAAAAAAAAGGTTTCAATAATATCTTCTCTATGATGCCCTAATGCAATTTTAGTCACGCCTAGTTCTTTTGCTACACGATATAAGATACCCCGCCGTAAACGTGAACAAAGACTGCATGTTGTTTTTCCTTGTGGAATTTTTTCCTGTACGATGCGATAAGTATCTTGCTTGACTATCTGAAAAGGAATATCCCGTTTTGTTAAATAATCGGGTAATACTGCTTGAGGAAAACCAGGTTGCCCTTGATCTACATTAACCGCTATCAGAGAGAAAGATATAGGTGCATAACTTTTTAAGCGCATCAAAATATCTAACATCGCATAACTGTCTTTCCCTCCTGATAGGCAAACCATCACTTTATCGCCATCTTCAATCATAGAAAAATCAGCAATAACATCACCTACCTGATGTAATAAGCGTTTTTGTAATTTATCAAATTGGTGTTTTTGTTTATCCTGCATACAATATAACTATCCCATCGTTAATTAACTTGGCAAGGCAGTGTACCGAAAAATACCGGTAAGAGGAAGATTTTACCCTTTATCATGCTAAAAAGGGCTGGTAAATTGCTCCTATCTAGGTACAATAATTTTATTACTGCCTTATCTTAATAACAAGGAGGATTGTCATGACCGGATTTACTGGCTTTATTCTATTTTTTGTTACCACTGTAGTGATACTAACATTTATGGGGGTGAAGCGAGTACCACAAGGTAGCCAATACACCATTGAACGATTTGGACGTTATACCCGTAGTTTAACGCCTGGTATTAGTTTTATTATCCCTTTTATTGATGTGGTAGGGCGTAAAATGAATATGATGGAACAAGTTATGGATGTGCCATCACAAGAAATTATTACCCGTGATAATGCAATGGTAACTGTTGATGGAGTGGTATTTTTTCAGGTTATGGATGCACCTAAAGCAGCATACGAGGTGAACAATTTAGTCAATGCTATTATGAATTTAACTATGACTAATATCCGTACGGTGATGGGGTCTATGGATTTAGATGAGTTACTCTCGAAACGAGATGAAATTAATTCAAAACTCCTTGCTGTTGTCGATGAAGCGACAAATCCCTGGGGGGTTAAAGTAACTCGTATTGAAATAAAAGATATTTCACCTCCCCGTGATCTGGTCGATGCAATGGCACGTCAAATGAAGGCCGAACGGGAAAAACGGGCATTAATTTTAGAAGCTGAAGGAACAAGACAAGCTGAAATACTCCGTGCTGAAGGAGAGAAACAAGCTGCTATTTTAGAAGCAGAAGGGCGTAAAGAATCTGCTTTTCGTGATGCAAAAGCAAGAGAGCGTTTAGCAGAAGCTGAAGCAACAGCTACCAGTATGGTATCTAAAGCTATATCTGAAGGAGATGTCCAAGCCATCAATTATTTTGTTGCACAAAAATATATTGATGCACTACAACAAGTAGCCAGTGCAAAAAATCAAAAAGTCATATTAATGCCCCTTGAAGCATCCAATGTTATTGGCGCATTAGGTGGTATTACAGAATTAGCTAAAGAAGCAATACAAAAACAAAAATAATAATACGCTATACGCTATTGTAGAGGAAGAAATAAGCTATATGGAAATACTTATAAATATAGATAACTGGTGGATTTGGTGGAGTCTTGCTCTATTACTGGTGATTTTAGAAATATTTAGTCCTGGTGCATTTTTTATTTGGTTAGGTATTGCAGCCGCTGTCACCGGTATCATCAATATGCTCTTTCCCACTTGGGGTTGGCAATATCATGTTTTACTTTTTGCTCTATTGACCTTAGTGAGTATGATTGTGTGGCATAAATACAGTTTACGACATCCATTAAAAACAGATGAGCCTTTACTTAATCAACGTAGTGCACAATATATAGGACGGACTTTCACCTTAAAAGAAGGCATTCAAGATGGACAAGGTCGTATTCATGTTGATGATAGCTATTGGAAAATACATGGCGCAGACTGTACTCCGGGCAGTAAAGTAAAAGTAGTTGATGCCAAAGGAGTTATTTTATATGTTGAAATATCTCAATAATATCCTGTTTCCCAAAGGATGGGTATATATATCATTACTACTACTTTACTCAGCAAGCGTATTTGCCAAAGATAGCCAACAGGCATTCACATTGCAATTAAAATGGGAACATGAATTTCAATTTGCCGGCTATTATGCAGCAAAATGGCAAGGTTATTATAAAGATGCAGGCCTGGATATTACCATTCTTCCAGCAAGTACCCCTTCTGGGAAAATAGTAAATCCTCAAGAAGAATTATTACATCACCGAGCAGATTTTGCCATCGGTGGCGTAGATATTCTTATTGCTGCATCACAAGGCAAACCCCTTGCTATCCTTGCTCCTATTTTCCAACATAGCCCAAGTGCCATATTCTCCTTAAAAAATATTCCTTTAAAAACGCCTCAAGATTTGCTTCATCTACGTATTGCCAGTGCTATTAATGATTTAACATATAAAGAATTTGAAGCCTTACTACAACTACACGGATTAAATGATAAGAGTATTACGCTGGTTGATGCCCCTCCAACCGTACAAACATTAGTAGATGATAAAGCCGATGCGATTGTTACATACGAAATTTCAGCGTTAACGCAAGCTAAAGAAAAATCTATAACTCTCAATATGTTATATCCTAGAGATTTTGGTATCCTCTTTTATGGCGATACACTTTACACACATAAGGAAATGATAAAAAAACATCCTGATGTAGTAAATAAATTTGTAGAAGCAAGTATTAAAGGCTGGAAATATGCCCTGGATCATAAACAAGAAATGGCAAAAAATATTAGTCAATTACCTCGTTATATCATTCAGTATGAAGATTTTTACCAATATAATCTGGATTTTGCCCACATTATAGAAAATTACCTGCTCTATCCTTATAATCCGATAGGACAAAATAATATCTCTCGTTGGCAACATATCTATGCCTTGTTAAGCTCCATCCATGTAACTCAAAATAACTTTGATATTCATACTCTCTTTCAATATGAAGATACTTCACAAAAGTCCTTTTCTGAATATTATCTATGGATGATAGCTATTCTTATAATAACTACTATTTTCTTTGCACTCTACTATTTATTCAAAAAAAAGAAATTATGGCTACCTCTTTTTATACTGTTATCTTGCCTCCTTGCAGTAGAACTTTTTATTGAATACAACTATCAACGTAAACAAGATAATCTTGCATATCTCCATGCACTAGAAAAATTATTTACTATTAAGGCAAGGTTAGAAGCTGAACTTAATACAATATTAACATTAACACATGGCGTTGCTGCATTTATTAGTCTTAATCCGCAACTGAGTCAACAAGCGTTTAATAAATATGCACAATATATCCTTAAACAAGCTCCTTTATTACAACATTTAGAGGCTGCACCTGATTTTATCCTGCGCTATATTTATCCCTTAGAAGGAAATAAAATGTTAAAAGGGTTAAATTATCGCACTCATCCACAGCAACACCAATCTATTTTATCCTTACAGTATTTTCGTCAAACCATTATTGATGGCCCTTTAACACCAGTACAAGATGAACAAGCCTTTATTGCACATGCGCCCGTATATTATCAAAAAGATAATACAGAACATTTTTGGGGGATTGTTTCAGCACCTTTTAGTACCACTGCCCTGTTTAGTAAAGTAGGGTTATTTAATTCTGATTTAGGTGTGGAGATAGCAATTAGACATACCAATAACATTTACCAATCAGAAGATACTTTTTTTGGTAATGAGCGTATTTTTCACAAAGATCACAGCATAATAAAAACCCTTCAGGTCGGCAACAGCTATTGGCAAATTGCTGTACACCCATTACCTTCCACAGCAACAAACCATACTTCTTTTTTATGGTTACTACGCTTAACTACCGGTATCATAGCAATATTATTTTCATTAACTATATATTCTCGCCATAAACACCTGCTCACTCAACAACACTATATTTCTCGTTTACACAGAAATAAAGCATTACTACAAAAAGTGGCTCATCTAACTAAAACCGGTACCTGGGAATTAAATGAAGAACGTATCGTGATTTTTTGGCCAAAACAGATAGAACTCATTACCCATACAAAAATTATACCAAATCAACAATATATTAATAATTTTTACAGCATCTTGCCGATGGATCAAAAAAAGATACTAGAACAACATATTGATTATCTCTATACAATAAAAACAGATTTTGATATTGAAATTTTCTTTTTTCCACACATCGATAAAAGATGGTTACGTATTTTAGCCTCTCCCATTGTAGAAGAAGGAGAATTAAAAGGCTTAATTGGTGCTATTCAAGATATTACTGAACATAAAAATACCCAAAAAACATTAGAATATCAAGCATCCTATGATACCTTAACCCGATTACCTAATCGCCGTTTATTTATTGATCAATTAACCCATGAGATTAGCCACCATCAACGAAACCACACTAAATTTGCAGTATTATTTGTTGATTTGGACAATTTTAAACCTGTCAATGATACCTTGGGGCATCAAGCTGGAGATACCATATTACGTATCGTAGCACAACGTATACAAAATAATATCCGTCAATCTGATATAGTGGCACGCATTAGTGGTGATGAATTTATTGTATTATTATCCAACTTACATACCCCTTCATTTATCAGTATCATAGCAGAAAAACTCCTGACTAATTTGTCTGATCCGTATCCTTTAGAAAAACAACAAGTCTTTATTACTGCAAGTATTGGTATTAGTATTTATCCCGATGATACTGAAGATATAGAACAACTGATACAATATGCTGATCAAGCAATGTATATTGCAAAACAATCAGGTAAAAACCATTGGTATTTTTTCACTAAAAAAATGCAGCAAGAATCTGAACATGCCCATGATTTACATAATAAATTACAGCTTGCTGTACAAGAAAAATCACTCAGTATTTATTACCAACCTATTATTGATTTACATAATCACCGTATCGTAAAATGCGAGTCATTATTACGTTGGAATCATCCCAAATTGGGTTTTATTTCACCCGTTGAATTTATCCCTATAGCAGAGAAAAGCACCTTAATTAATCAAATTGATCAGTTTGTCCTGGAACATTCTATCAAGGATATGACCGAAATTAATACGCAATTACAACAAAAAATAGGGATTTCCATTAATATCTCACCCCGTTTTTTTATGCCTCAAAAACATACTGATGAAAGTGTTAAAAAGTGGTTTCAGCAAATTGAACAAGGTATTAATGATCTTCCTATCACAGTAGAAATTACTGAAAGATTATTAATCGTTGAAGAAAAACAAGCATTACAAGCCCTTAACAAGTTACAATTTAATCAAATTCAAGTCGCTTTAGATGATTTTGGAACAGGTTATTCTTCTTTAAGCTATCTAAAAAAATTCCCTGTTAATTGTCTAAAAATAGATAGAACTTTTATTCGGGATATTGAATACAATGAAGATTCAAAAACCCTGGTAGAAACCATTTTATTACTTGCTCAAAAACTAAATCTGGAAGTCATTGCCGAAGGAGTAGAAACACAAGAACAAATTAATTTATTACGCAACTTTGAACAGCCTATTTATATACAGGGTTATTATTATAGCCCGGCACTTTCTAAACAGGATTTTATAAAATTTTGCCAAAATTTTTCCTCTTTCGATCCTAAAAATAGCATAACATAATATGATAAAAACGCTTTGGAATGTCTTAGCTGCACAATTAAGTGAGCTTGAAAATCAAACTATTCAAATACATCATCATACGGCTATCGGTGGTGGCAGTATTAATCAAACCTATCAATTACATACAAACCGGGGTTGTTATTTTCTTAAACTGAGTAATACCGATAACATCGCTATGTTTCAGGCAGAAGCAGAGGGATTACAAGCATTACACAATAGTAATAGTCTTCTTGTCCCTCTCCCTTATTGCTGGGGAAGTCATGCTCCATATAGTTATTTAATTATGCAGTACCTCGATCTACACCATAGCCAAGCACCAGCACAACAAACAGCCCTTGCTGCCGGGCTCGCCAGTATGCATCAAGTACAACATGACAAATTTGGCTGGTACAGAGATAATACCATCGGTGCTACCCCTCAATATAATACCCAAAATCACTCCTGGATTAGCTTTTGGCAAGAGATGCGTATGCAACCGCAATTACGTTGGGTACATGACAAAGGTTATACGCACTTAACTCCATTAGGAGAACAATTACTCCCTAAAATTCCCCAGTTATTTACCCAATACACCCCTTATCCATCATTATTACATGGCGATCTCTGGTCTGGAAATTATGCTTTTACTTCAACAGGGGAAGCTATTATCTTTGATCCTGCTGTATACTATGGTGATCGGGAATCAGATATTGCTATGACAGAATTATTTGGAGGATTTAGCCCTGTTTTTTACCAACATTATCATACCTTATTACCTCTTGATGACGGCTATCCTTTACGAAAAAAACTCTATCAACTCTATCATATACTAAATCATGTCAATTTATTTGGAGGAGGTTATACTATGCAAGCAAACAATCTACTACAAGAGTTATTACAATTCATCTAATTTCTTATCCTTTACTCACCTCACTATTTTTGGAGTTTTTATGTTATCTATTGTTTCCAAAACATCACGATTAGTCCCTTTTTATCTTCTCTTGTTATTATCTAGCCTTAGTTTTTTTAGCTATGCAGAAGAACAAGAGGATAACGCTTCATCAGAAAATAATGATACAGCGTTATATTACGAGCTACATCCCCCATTTATTGTCAATCTGCAACACAGTGGAAAAAAAATGCATTTTCTTAAAATTCGCATTCAGGTACAAGCATTTAGTGAAGAGATTATCAATGCGGTGAAAGAACATAATGCCCCTCTACGAGATGCCATTATTATGTTACTTTCCAGCAAGAAAAAAAAGGATTTAAGTACCGCAAGAGAAAAAGAAACATTACGTAAAGACATCACTGCCACAATACAAGCTGCTTTAAGTGATATTATCGGTCGAAAAGGGATAGAAGAAGCCTACTTTACCAGCTTCTTAATACAATAATCATTTATTAGGGATCAGCAACAACTGCTAGTATGCTGTTCCCCTTTAACGACCAAATAGCCCAACATGATCATATTTTATAATTTATTAACCGATACCAATGCTACACCCGTACTACCATTTACACCGCGTACAATTGCCGTATAAGCCCCCGGCTCTAAAGTAACTAAAATGGCGGCTTCTCTGTCATCTACAGGTGCTAATCCTGTTGCTTCAATCGCTGCTTGATTACTGATCCAATCATCATTGCTATTAATCATAGTGCTACCACTAAATAATTCTAAAGTTGGATCTTGCAATGCACCAACTACCCCAGCATTAGTAAGACTCGCACCATCAGCACGAATTAATACGGTTTCTGTTTGCTCAATAATAAATCCTGCTATCATGATATTATCCCCCACATCTACAAAACTCCGTGTAGAGATATTCGTAATATTCCCAGAGCCTGAAATCACATTAACAGATACTAATGCCACACCAGTAGAACCTTGAAATCCCCGCACAATAGCCGTATATGTTCCAGGTTCAAGATCAATTAATAAAGCAGCTTCCAAACCTGCTGTAGGGGCTATGCCCGTCTCTATAATGGCATCAGCATTACTGTTATCTTCCCAGTCATCATTACTCGCAATTAATTCACTACCTGAATATAATTCTAAACTGGTATCTGCTAACACCCCATTAACTCCTTGATTGACTAAACTCGGAGCATCTGCCCGTATTAAAACTTGTTTATTACTATCACTAATAATAAAACCTGCAATCATGACATTATCCCCCGTTTTAACAAAGCTGCGAGTAGAAATATTCTTAATACTACTGTTGCTACTTGAGGTTGGAGGAGGCGTAACCGGATCGGGATCGATGTTGCCGGTTCCTACATTATCGCTAATAAAGGTATCAAAGTTGGCAACACGGGTATAAATACCGGGTTGATTAGCCACTGCACAGCCAATACCATTACTGACAATCCCTACTTGTACCCAATTACCACTACTAGATAATACCGTTAAAGGGCCACCACTATCCCCTTGACAAGCATCCTTACCCCCTGCATCAAATCCTGCACAGAGCATATTATTCGTAATCGAACCTACTCCGATTGCTGCATATTTTTCTATACACGAGGCATTACTAATAAGAGGGACATCGGTTTGCAATAAAATATTAGAACTATTCCCCCCATCAGACGTTAATCCCCAACCTCTGACACGTGCTAAAGTACCAACATTTACCAAAGAATTACTAGCGTTATCCAAGATAATAGGTGTTTGTTGTGAAGTAGAAGATAATTTTAATAATGCAATATCAAAATCAAAAGTTTGACTATCATATTGACTATGAACAATTATTTCACTCACTCCTAATACTTCCCCTGTCGTGGTGTTAAGATTTTCACGTCCTAAAATAACTTCTATATCTGAAGCATTCACTTTATCTCCGGTAAAACCAAACACACAATGCGCAGCAGTGAGTATCCACTCTTTATCTATCAAAGATCCCCCACAGATAAACCCACCTTCTAATGTTGTAACGCTTAAAAAGGCTTGCCAGGGTTGTTCTCCTGGTGTTGCCATTGAACCTCCTACAATACGCTGCTGTGCAGTAATAACGGAAAAACAAGATAAAAAAAGTATAATGCCAAATAGATAACGCATGAAATATATCCTTGTTATAAAAAGTTAGTATAAAATATTAAATAAAGCAGGACGATATTTTAAAACCAAAGCATGATCCTCACCTAATATATCAAAAATAGCTAACATCCCCTGTTGTATATCTTCTGATTTATTGGCTTTCAAAATAGTAAACAAAGCTTTCAATGCTAAATCATATTCATCATCGAGTAGACATAATGCGGCATATTGATAATGTTCTTCTGCTGTTAATTCCGTATGTTGGGATTTTTCTGCTAGATAACTTTTATCCGGTGCATTTTTTGCTATTTGAATAAAGCGTTGATGAGCCAATAAAATTAAGACATCTTTTTGTTTTTTTATATCGTCAGGAAGTGCTTCTAATAAATTTAAGGCTTCAGTATGTCGCCCTTGTGCCATTAACAATTTTGATAAAGTAACGGGAATACGTAAATTTTCGGGATCATCCAGCGCAGCTTTTGCTAGCATAGATAATGCTTGTTCAACATCCCCTGCTTTATAAGCATTGAGTGCATCAATAATTGTTTGATCTGATTTTCTTGTTAAATATTCTGCTAGTATCGCATGTAAATCCCCTGCTGATTGAGGACCATGCCATTGTTTTACTTTTTGTCCCTGATAGAATAAGTGTAAGGTTGGTACACTGGTAATTTTTTGTTGATGGCATAAAGCAGATTGTGCATCTGTATTGACAGTTACTAATAAAAACCGTCCTTGAAAATCTTTTACTAACTGCGTTAATACGGGAAAAAATTTATGACAAGGTGCTGCCTTTTCAGCCCAATAATAGACACACACTGGCCCTTTATATGAATTTTCTATAACCAGCATAGAAAAATTATCTTGTTTTCCTTCTAAAATAGGCAACGTTTCACTCATTGATTTATCCTTTATGCTTCCACTGATTGATTGCATGTAACATTGATTGATTGGTTGCACTATCCGCCAAAATGGGGCTATGTAAAAATCCCATCTGTTTCACTAAATCTAACATTCTTGGAGTGGGTATTACTATATGCTTAGTCAATAACCATGCTTGCCCTTTTTTATCCAACATACTATATAAATTACGTAATCCTTCGGCACTACTCACCGTTACGATATCAACTCCATCATGCGCTACTATTTTTTGTAAATAAAGTGTTTGATCTGTTGGTACTGCACGTTGGTAAACTTCTATATAATCGACTTCTGCACCACGTTCTAGTAAGCGTTGACGTAAAAATTCTCGTCCGCCCACACCTCGAAAAATAATAATCTTTTTACCTTGCATCTGTTGTAATGCATCTAATGCTAATAAACCCTCACTATGATATGCTTTTTCAGGACATATATCCGCTGGACGATGTAACATCTGCGCAATCATTTCTGCCGTACTACGACCAATAACAGCAATACTCAGGGCTTCAGGAAATGCTCCCTTTAACAATCGAAGCCCCTGAATAACAGCATTCACACTAATAAAAATAGCTAAATCAAACTGCTCTAAACGTTGTAAGTATTGTTGTAAGGTATCATTAACTGCTACCGGTATAATTTTTAATACTGGCACACATACTGCACTTGCTCCTGTAGCAGAAATATCTTGTGCAAAGATTTTTGCCTGTTCTTTAGGTCGAGTAACTAAAATACGGATATTGGGTAAGTGTATGTCATTCATATAATGCTTTTAATATGTTATCTGCCCCACGTTCTAATAACCGTTCTGCAACCGTGATACCTAATTGTTCTGCCTCTTTTGGATCACCCGTTATTTGATCTTTTAACAAGATAGAACCGTCTACTGCTCCGACTAAACCACGAAAATGCAACACGGTTTTATCTTCCTGTTGATGTAATTGGGCAAACCCAGCAATAGGCACTTGGCAACCACCTTCTAAACGATGATTAAAAGCACGTTCGGCAGTCACACATATTGCTGATTGATCATGATTTAATGGTTGCAACATCTCATTCACTCGCTGATCGTCTATACGACATTCTATACCCACTGCTCCTTGTCCTATCGCAGGCAAACAAATTGTATCACTGATCGTTGCTGTAATACGCTCTGGCATCTTTAAACGTAATAATCCTGCAGTGGCTAAAATAATGGCATCAAAATCATTATTATCGAGCTTTGCTAAACGAGTATTAACACTACCTCTTAAACTCAATAATTGTAAATCTGGTCTCCAGGCACGTAATTGCGCTTGTCGTCGTAAACTCGATGAACCCACTTTTGCCCCTTCAGGAAGAGACTCTAATTGCTGATAACGATGTGATACCATTGCATCATACGGATTTTCCCGTTCACAAATACATGCTAAATGAAAACCTTCTGGCAATTCTACCGGTACATCTTTCATAGAATGTACGGCAATATCTGCATCACCACGAATCATGCCTTCTTCTAGCTCTTTGACAAAAAGCCCCTTCCCTCCCACTTTAGCTAAAGGAACATCTAAAATTTTATCTCCTTTAGTCTTCATGGTAATTAATTCTACTTGTAAATCTGTATGATAATGTTGTAATTGTTTGGCAACATATTTTGCTTGCCACAATGCTAAAGGGCTACTACGTGTTGCTATGCGTATTATATTTTCAGTCATTACTTTTTCTCAATTCCTCTTTAATCCCATATGTAACAATATCTCTAAACAATATTACCACGTATCACTTTTCTTACTTTTGCAAGATGTCGACGACTGACTTCCAAACATATATCACTTCCCAATATTTTTACATATACTCGTCCATCTGCATGTTTTTCTAACGCTTCTAATTTATCTAAGCGTACTAAGGCATTACGATGTATACGTATAAAAATATCTTGAAACTCTTGCTCTAATGATTTTAAAGCCCCTTCTAATAAAAACCTGTCTGTTTTGGTGTGTATAGTAATATATTTATGTTCTGCCTGAAAAAACAAGATATCAGATAAAGCGATACGCTGTAATACATTACCGTGATAAACACTAATATATGTTCGCTTTTCTTGCGTCTGTTCTTGCAATGATTGTATCTGTAAATTATTTAATCGAGACGCTGCTAATAAGGCTTCTTGCAATTTTTCTTTACGTATAGGTTTGAGTAAATAACCGCAAGCATGTGTTTCAAAAGCAGATAAAGCATGTTCTTGATAGGCAGTAGTAAAAATAATTGCCGGAACGGGATCTTTTTTAATTAATGCTTTTGCAACCTCTAAACCATTCATACCTGGCATTTCAATATCTAATAGTACCACATCTATAGGCATTGTGAAGGTCAGTAATTCTATTCCATTAACGACTTCAATAGTATGACTATCAGGACATATTTCCTTCACTAATTGCTGTAAACGCTGCCTTGCTAACGCTTCATCATCAACAATAGCTATTTTCATCAGCTAATATCTTGTAGGGCTTGTTGTAATTCTTGTACTGACTGAAAACGTTGTGCTTTATCTTTTGCGATCGCTTTCATAATAATACTATCTACTTTGGGAGAAATATCCGAAATAAGCTCATAGAGATGGGGTGGATATTCCCGTAATTGTTTTTCCATCATTTCTTTTAATGATTGTGCTATAAAAGGCGCTCTGCCCGTAAATACTTTATATAAAATCATACCAATGGCATAAATATCAGTTCTGCTATCTAATTCTCCTCCACAAAATTGCTCAGGAGCCATATAAGCGGGTGTGCCAGCTATGGTCTTAGTCTGCAATGCGTCATCAGTATGTTCCTCTGTAGGCAATTTTACACGCATAGCTAAACCAAAATCCATAATTTTTAATATCCCTTGCTTGTTGATCATCATATTTTGAGGTTTTAAATCTCGGTGTATAATGCCTTCATTATGTGCTGCAATCATGGCCGAACAAATCTGTTTTGCTAACATTAAACTAATATGAGTATCTAATGCACCCTTGCGCTTAATTAACACATTCAAATCATACCCATGCATGTATTCCATAGAGATATAATATAAATTATGACTGACTCCAAAATCATAAGTACGTAATACATTCCGATGTGTAATTCTACGTGCTAAGCGTATTTCTTCCTTAAACTGTTCTAAAAACTCACTTTTTAAATCCGTATCAATAATTACTTTCAATGCTACTAATTCTTGTAAATCTTGATCTTTTGCTAAATAGACGATCCCCATTGCGCCTTTACCTAACACCTTAATAATTTTATAGCGATTAGAAAATATACATCCTGGTACTAAATCCTGTGTGCTTTGAATATCTTTTTGCTTATATTTAGGTGGATTTTGTACTGTTTCTAATACCGTTAAATTATCAGTTGTTACATCAATAATAGTTTTTTCATTATTATTTGCTTTTGTCGTATCTAAATCACGATCTTCATCAACAATAAGCTGTTGCAAGCTCATATCTGCAATCGTACTATCTAAACTATCTGAAATATTAGCCAGATAATTTTCTAACTCTGCTTTTTCCTTTAAAGACTTTCCCATACAATGCACAGCTTGATATAATATCCCTACTTCATCATGCCTGTTTATTGCTAAATTTTCTGGATAATGTCCCTCTTGAATATCTTTCGTTACAGACACTAATGCAATAATTGGGCGAGCAATTTTTCCTGCAATTAGCCATGCTAAAATAGATGCCATAAATAAACACACAAGCCCAATACCCCAAACTTGTTTTTCTAATGCTAAAAAGGGGGCAAGTAGTTCTGTACGAGAACGTAAGGCAATAACAAATCCCATTGTTTTGATCCCTTCACTATTACGCAAAGGATATAATACAGCGTGAAAGGTTTCCTCACCTAACTGTAATGTTAACGGATTTTGTTCTACCTGAGTATCTAAAATACGTTGCCAGGTTTGTGCATGACTTTGAAAATAATCGGTTAAAGGGCTTATTAATGCTTCTTGAGTTAAAAATCGAGCAGTAGGAGTAGTTGTCGTTTTCGATTTACGATCATATCCAAAGGCAAAAAAACCAATATCACTGACTGTTAAGCTATTAATTTCATTGGCTATTTGAGGTGATAATCTATATGCTAAAGCAATACTTCCACGAATAATATCTTTAGCCACGTTATCAAAAACAGGCACTGACACAACTTGTAATAACTCCCCTTTAATACGAATAAAACCTTTCGTATTATGACCTTGCAAAGCCATTTTAAATAAATGACTTTTTCCTGTACGACTCCCTACTGCAGCATGTTTATCCGAGCGTGCTATCAAAATACCATCATTATCGGTAATAAATAGAATATCAAAATCCAGCGCTTTCTTAAATTCACCACTTAAATCTTTTAAACTTTCTATGTCTCCTTCATAAATTCGAGGTAATAATCGCCCATCTCGTGCCAAACTCTTTGCTGTTTCTTCTATAGACAAAAAACGACTTTGTAAACTGGTTTTTAATATGACACTAGAGTGTTGTAGTGATTTTTCAATTTCTGCATTGGCTAATTGGTTCGCCTGCATATTAATACGCCAAACAATAATCGACATTAATGCACCAAAACTAATTAAAACCAATAAAAATAATTTAGGTTTTAATCCAAAACGTACCTTAATGTGTTTATCTTTCATCCAACTAACCTCAGTGCATTTAAAATAATGTGTATTATTATATTCTAAAACTGAGATAATATTTAATAAAATTCTTCTGTTTCATCAAAAAGTGATTTTTCTGGATATTTTTTGCCGTATTTATTCTTATGTGGAGAAAAAGTAT
>JALWRI010000078.1 GCA_026994225.1 Gammaproteobacteria bacterium
TTGGTAATGTCTAACATTACATTTCCTGTAGCAGAATCATTCGTGTAAATGGTTCCTGAGGTTGATAGGGTTTGAGTATCATTGGTTGTTCCTGTGTTTACAGCCGTTTGTACGCTTGTACTAGCTACTGCAGTTACTGAAATATTATCTACTGCCATTCCGTAAGCCCAAGCTCCTCCATCGTTGTACCTAAATTGTACACGAACGTTTGCTTGACCAATATAAGGTGTCATATCTAAAGTAATACCATTTACCCATGGGGTTTGATATACTGCTCCTCCTTGGTCTATGGATGTATTACTTAAGGTCATTACCGATGTAAAGGCTCCTCCTGTACTTATTAATACATCTCCAATTTCCGCTCCTACATTTGCAAATGCATGATCAAAGGTTAAAGTTGCTGATGTGTAAGGACCTGCCATACTAAAAACAGTAGTTGTTAAAAGGTCGTTGGCTTTATCACAATTACAACTATCATCGTTGGTAAAAGCAAATGTGGTCGCATTCCCTGTGGTACTCCAATAAGTACTTGTTGCAGCAGCTGTATTTCCTGCTCCCCATAAATCTGATCCTGTGTTTCCTGAAGTGGTTACATCATATACTCCATCATCAAAATCTTCATTGTATAAACTTAAATTTTGAGTAACTAATGGGGCCGAATCATCATTCGTAATTGTTAAGGTATAGCTATCTGCATTTGTGTTTGCTGTGGCATCTCCGCCATTGGTATTGACTGTAAAATCTATGATTACAGTTTCATCTGCTTCAATAAAACCATCGCTATATACTCGTATGGTCATAGTTTGTGGAGCAGTACTTCCTGCAGGAAAGGTTACACTTGGGGTTAACAAATCGAAATCTAAAGTTTGTGTTGCTGTCCCTGTACCAACTGTAAAATTAACATCGGCATCGGCTGAGGCTCCTATACCTATGGTTAAGCTTACATCTACATCTACAAAACTACAATCTGTTCCCTCTGTTATGGTTCCGCTTGTAGCTTGATAGGATATTTGGGGTAATGCGGTACAAGAAAAGGCAGCACCAACCCCTACAGCTCTCCAAGCATTGGTAACGGTTTCTTCTTCAGCAGAACAAACACCGTATAAATCTACTGCAGATTGTATCATTGCAGTTCTTGTAGCTGCATAGTCTGAAGTTGATGTTAAATAAACACTTTCTGCTCTGTATGCAATATTTGCAGCTTTATCAATTCCAACTCCTGTTACATTATAAGAGGTTCCATTATCATTAGTACCACTACCTCCAACTGAAGTTAAATAAAACCAATAGTTTAAAACACCACTATTAGTATGAACACCACATTGGTCATTTCCATTGCTTGGTGTTGCACAACCTTCAGCAACAGTAGCTGCTACCCAATTAGTACCTTGGTAAGTATCAGGATGTCCTGTATCTTTAGGATTACTCATTGAACGTAAACCTATACTTCCTGTTCTTCTATCTATTTCATCACCAATTAACCAAATTTCTGGATTTGGGTTGGTAACTGGTCCTGTTCCTTTTGAATAGTATTCAACCGCTGCAGCCCATATATCTGAAAAACCTTCATTTAAAGCTCCTTGTTCTCTTTCATAAACTAAATTTGCAGTATTAGACATCACAGCATGTCCAATTTCGTGAGCACAAACGTCTAATGAAGTTAAAATATCAAAAATTCCATTTCCTTCATTTCCGTTTGAAGATCCATCACCATAACTCATCCAAGAGCCATTCCAAAAGGCATTATCATAATTTGTTTCTACGTGTACCAAACTAAATATTGAAGCACCTGCATTATCATAACTATTTCTGCTATGTACAGTATTCCAATAATCATAAACTTCTTCGGCACCCCAATGAGCATCTAATTCTCCCTGAGTTTTTCCGGGAAACTCAGCAGCAGTCCAATCATTATTATTGTTGGGATCTGTGATATCTGTTATGGTACTCGAATCGTTTGCTGGAGCATTATGTGCATCATAAGTTCTTACAGTTACTCCGTTGGGTTGAGACAAAAGGGTATAAGTACCTGCATTTTGTATTGTTGACACTTGTTGAATTCCACTATATTTAGTTGCGGCATCACCTGCTGCTACTACTAACATCGAATTATAAATTTTGCTAGAAACTTCGTCTTTATTTGGTACGGTAACTATGCTTTTATCTAGGCCGTTAAATCCAAAATTATCCGCGTGTTTAATAATTGGATTACTATAAATTAATTCGCCTGTTTGTGCATCTACATAAACTATATCTCTAATAGGTTGTCCATAAGCAAAAACGTCGAATTTCCATGCTAAATGAAATTTACCTTCTATATTTCTGTCTGCAAAAACTACTAATTCTCCTTCTGGTTTACTATAATTAGCAAACTTAGAGGATTCTTTATTTTCCCACATTGGAGTTACTATTCCTAATTTAGATACTGCATTATTTAAAGCTGTGTGTGCTGCAATAGAAGGTGTTGTGTTGGTAAAATTATCTAATAAATAAAACGAACCGTTAATAGAAACTAATTCTCCTTTAGCATTTGAATGAGCAATAATTTCGCTATACTCTACTTTAATTCCATTTATGTATTGATCATATTTTTGATGTACAAAACCTAAATTATCTTTAAATGAAGGTTTATTAGAAATTTGAAAAGTTGTAGTAGAAGGTGTTTTTAAAGTAGTAGTTATTACATCTACCAAAGATTTACCTTTACTTGTTTCTTGGTTTACATAAGTAACTGGTATTCTCACCAATCCAAAACCGTCTGTATAAGCACTATTGCTATTACGAAACGAATTTGTATGTTGTGAATACACTTGTTTAACCGAAAGGTTTTTTTTAACCTGAGCATTCGCTGAAAAAGATAGCATCAACGAAATTAATAGCACAAAAACTACATTAATTTTTGTGGCGGGGGTAGGTATTAATTTTACCATAATAATATATTTTGATTTGGGTTTAGTGAACAAATATATTACTTTATCTGAATAAACAAGCGTTTTGTCGAATAAATAATTACTTAATCGACAAAATGCTTAAAAATAATTTTATTAATTTACTCCTTAATTACCTTTTTAGTCAACTTATCTAGGGCAGATTTTATTTCAACAAAATAGATGGCTTTGTTTAAATTTGAAATATTTAATTGATAGTTAGTTTTAAAAATATTATTTTCTGAAATTATTAATCTTCCTTGTAAATCAAAAACATTTATAGTTTCGATATTACTATAGGGAGAAGATATATATAATATATCTTTTACTGGGTTTGGATAAACAGAGATGTAATTTAACAATACATTATTAACTCCTAATTGTTCCTCAGAGAATACAATTACAAAACGATCTTTCTGGTTTCCTTCATTTGAATTAAATACATAATCTGTTTCAGATAAATTAGTCACCGTATGAAATAAATTGTCTATCAAATAAATAGTAGCGTTTGAAATTGACTCCCCTTCCAATGAACTTATCGATATGGTATAAGTCTGCTCCTCCTCTACTTGGGTTCTAAATCCTAATGAAATTATATGATTTGTATTAAAAGCAGAACGTCCTTGTATAGTTAGTTCATGGTCTTCTATTATAGAGTAAATTGAAATAGGTGTTGCCAATCTTCTTGCATCATATTTCGCATCATAACCATCGGTTGCATTTTCGGAAAAAGCAATTAATGCTCCATTTTTAAGATTATAATC
Organism: Gammaproteobacteria bacterium; assembly: GCA_026994225.1. Taxonomy (GTDB): domain Bacteria; phylum Pseudomonadota; class Gammaproteobacteria; order GRL18; family GRL18; genus JALWRI01. Next base: position 3,692 of record JALWRI010000078.1, read on the forward strand.
TTCATTAGATACAGAAAGATATAGTCTATCTATAGAGTTGTTATTTCTGTAACTATTGTTATTTCCATTTATTCGCATAGAATTACTAAAAGTAATATCTCCTGCTGCATTGGCTTTAATACCAAACCCTTGCCCCGAAGCAATAAATTGATTGCTTGGTTTTGGACCTCCTCCGGCATTAGGTGCTTCCACACCTCCCGATAAATTATACATAGAAATATCACTCATACTCCAATTTTCGGAACGGTAACCTGGATAAGAAGAAGTTGGTGGTGTGATGTGTTCCCAGTAATAAATTTCGTCTATAATTGGATTATCATTTATTAATACATCTGCATCGATAGCTGATGCATATGGATTACTCAATATATTCGGACTTGCTTTTTTGTTTTCGGTTGGAGTACCGACATTATTATAAATTGCGGAGTAAGTAATTAAACCGTTATTTAAAGTTCCTTGACTAAAAGTATTTGTAAAGGTTCCTCCTCCAGTAATACCACCTACTAAATATCCCTCACCGGGTAGCATTGGAGCTAAACTTACAATGGATTCCCAATCGTCTCCATTATCATCGGCAAAATTTTCAGCTAAAGGATCGTCTATATCTACTTGAGGATGTGGAATAAAATTTTCGGTACGATGTCTTCTTACCACATTGTTTATTGCAAAAGCATCAAGCCTTGTTTCTCCAGTCATTGGACTACCTAAAATAGCAAAATCGGTTCCTGCATCAAAAGTTGTGTTGGTTTTAATTACCTGAATATTTCCGTTATTAGCGGCTTTTCCGTCATCGTAATTCTGTACTAAGCTTCCTTCATGTTCTACTATTAGAGTTCCATCTACTGTTAAATTGAAATTTACTTCAACAAAATCACCTTGAGCTACCGTAAGAGTATTTCCTGTATCTACATAACACTCACAAGTTGTTATACTTCCTAAACCTACCATTGAAGTATTATAATTATCTTGAAATATAGCAACTTTTGAAGCATTCGGCACTCCATTATCCCAAGACCCTGCAACAAAATGAGTAGTGGGCTCTAAACATTCCACATGAATTGAAAAATCAAAATTATTAGCAAAAGTACTATTCTTACTTACCTTTAAATACAACTGAGTACCTGCCGCAATTCCAGAATAATTGTTATTTCCACTAAAACAATTTAATTCGGTTCCTCCACAAGCATCATAGAATGTTATATAAGTAAGGTTATCACTATTGGAAATTACAACCTTACCTGTTAATGGCATCGTAAATTCATACCAAACGTCTAAGTTAGTATTACCAGCATTTTCACATGAAGAATCTAATGATTCTGTAGCACCTCTCGATTCAACAACATAAGTTGTAGGTAAAAAAGCGTTTACGGTCATGGGTATTGCATTCACACATTCGTCATTAGATGCTGCTTCAAAAGCTTCAATATTAAAATTTATGGCTCCCGAAAATGTAGCGT
>JALWRI010000079.1 GCA_026994225.1 Gammaproteobacteria bacterium
TTGTAACAGCTTAGTGCGAGCAAAACTTTTAGCAGGGATGCTGATTGGCCAGCCGTTATCATCATATTTAATGCCCTTGGGAGATAGTTCAGCAAAAGGGCGAGCAGTGCGGAAAATATCAACAAAGGGCATTGCCTGACCGACTGTGTCCGCCTTGGCTTGTGGTGATTCTAAATTAATACCCAAACTAGGCGAGAAGGGGAGGTGGGGGTATTTTCCCAATGCTGAATATAATTGCAAAATAAAATCATTGTGCGACTGTTTTAAATCAATATTGGCAATACTGGCTGCGATTTCAGCGAGTTGTATGCCGTTTTCTATTTTATTATCTTCATCAAGATTGCTGAGTAGTAGGGCAAGATTCCTTTGTTGTGATTTATCGTCGGGGATTAAATCAGCCAGTGTAATTTCGGCTTTAGCTGCTAATGTGAAATGATTTCCAGCAAAATCAAAGCTAATATTGCTGCCCTCGATATACTCAAAGTCGCCATTTTTATTGGTCTTTTGTTTCTTGTCGTCAAGCGTATAATCAGCTCCAGCAATTACGATGCTAGCATTAGTTGGGCTATAGCGTAACTTGCCCTGTAGCTTTTCACCCTGAGGTGGTTGTGGTACGGGCGGCGTTGCAGGCGGCTGATTTTTTATATAATCAGCGATAAAAAGCCCTATAAGAGCAATGAGGATAATAGCAATTAGCCAGATTATTAGTTTTTTCATACGGATGATTGTATGGGAAACAGAATTTTAATGAACCATTAAACGTGTAAAAATATGAAAACAAAAGTGCTTTTCGTCTGTATGGGCAATATTTGCCGATCTCCAACCGCTGAGGGCGTATTCCGCCACTTGGTAGAATCACGTAATTTATCAGATCAAATCTTTATTGATTCAGCAGGTACACACGCCTATCACGTAGGCGAGCAACCAGATAGACGCTCTCAAGAAGTTGCTTTGCAGCGTGGCATTGATATGTCATCACAACGTGCCAGAAAAGTAGAAGTAACAGATTTCGACGATTTTGATTATGTCCTCGCAATGGATGCTTCAAACTATAATGACCTAAAGCGACTAGCATCACCAAAGGGCAGAAAAAAACTACATTTATTTATGGATTTTGCTCAAGACTGGAGCGAAACAGAAGTTCCAGATCCATATTATGGCGGTAGCAACGGCTTTGAAAGAGTGTTTGATATGGTAGAAGCAGCTTCGGAAGGGTTGTTGGGGGATATATTGGGTAAAGGATAGAATACAAAGGGAAATTAAGAGGAGGGGCTTGATTTTCGGGCGACTTGTCATCAGATTTTTAATACGAACATATATAATAACAAAAAATGAATATAAAAATTATAGCTGCCGATGACCATAGGCTTTTTTTAGAAGGTCTTAAGAGTTTATTTTCATATACACATAAATTTAATTTAGTGGGTATGTATTATGATGGAAATGAGTTATTAAGCGGTATTAAAACACATAAACCAGATATTGCTTTAGTTGATTTATCAATGCCTGGTGCTAGTACCGAGGCAATAATATCTGAAGTAGATAGGCGTTATAATAATACCAAGCTTATTGCACTAACAATGCATATGGAGCCTCGTCGGGCAGATCAACTATTAAAGTTAGGTTTAAATGGTTATATATTAAAAGAAGCAGCATTTGATGAATTAAATCAGGCTATTTATGCAGTTATGGCAGGTGAACAATTTATTTCTTCTGATTTGTCAATCGCTATTCAAGAGCACTATAAAAATACAATACAAAAAGATCATTTAACCAAACGTGAGATTGAGGTCTTGCAGAAAATTGCTCAAGGACTATCTAATAAAGAAATCGCAAAGGTTCTTAATATTAGTGAGCGTACTGTTCGTTTTCATATCTCAAATTTTTGTATAAAGCTTAATGCAAAAGGTCGTTCTAATGCTGTGGCAAAAGCCATGCAACTATCTTTATTTTAGCCTGAATTAAATTGGAAAAATGATTAGAATATTGGTGCCTTTTGGCTTGTTGTTTCTAATTGTGATACGACCACCTAATAAAGAAACTCTCTCTTTTAAACTCACTAGACCTAAACCGCCACTGGTGTTTTCTTTGGCTATTTTTAAAGAATCAAATCCTTTTCCATTATCACTTATGGATAATATAATTTTGTTTTCTTTTTGATAAAGTTTTAGCTTAATATTATCCGCTTTGCCATGTCGGATAGCATTATTCATACATTCTTGATAAATTCTAAATAGATGATGTTCAAAATGTTTATCTAGCTTTAATTTAGAAATTCTTAATTCTATGTTAATGCCGCATGTCTTTTTTTTGTGTAATGACTCTAATTTAAGTGCGGTTGCAATATCATGTTGATCTATCAATACTGGATGCAAGCCAGAGAGTAACCTACGAAAATCAACTAATGATTTATTTAGCTCCGTATTAATATTATTTAAATGCGTATTCTTACCTTGCAAACTTGCTAGCTTAACTTGTAGCTTCAAAGATGCTAAGTGCTGTCCAATCCCATCATGTAGTTCTCTCGCTATATCTGAATATATATCATCAGCTATTTTAATTACTCTTTTTGATATATTCTTATAATCTATCTGCATGTATTTAATTTTCTGAAAATATGCAAATAAAAGAGCATAACGATAGATCATACTTCCAATTTGGACATTGCGGTGACCTAAAAAAGCATCAGGTAGCCACTGTGTGCGTATTGATATTAAAAAAATAATAACACCAAACAGTTGCATATATGCTCCTATTCTTTTTTCATAAACACCAATTAAGGCACATAATAAAGCATAGAAGAAGAATATAATTGCTGTTAACATCCAAATATACCAAATAGTATTCTTCAAATGGGAGCTGATTGTTGGAATTATAATTAGTAAAGATGATACTCCCCATATTAGTACAATCATTTTCACCCAAAACTTCGGGATGTTTTGATACTGAGCCAAAAAATATAATGCCACTGATAGTGGCATACAAAGTAAAGAGATTATTAAAATTAGATTGATACTAATCCATTGAATATTATGAATATAAAAGAAGTCGTGACCAGCCGTACCAAGCAACATAATAATGCTCGTAAATAACAGCCAAGGAAATTCTGGAAAGATATGAATAGAATCTCTCAATAAGAATAAAATAATAAAAATTTCAACAAGACCTAATGTAAAAAATATAACATCAATAGAATTAATTGATATTAGCCTTTTCTGTAAATAATTCTCTAAATTATCAGGATTTCCTAAATATAGACCTCCACGAAGAATGCCCGCTCCTCCTGGAAACATAGCTCCTTGTGACATACCAAAACCAATATTTGTATGGATTGCTAAAACATTATTATTTCTTTCTAATAAACCTTCAGGGATTGAATATACTCTAGGCAATTCAATAGGATTTGTTTGCGTAAAACTCCAAGGTTTTTCAAATACTCCTTTTCCTCCTATACGAACTCCGTTTAACCATGTCTCATCCACATGCCGTATCGAATCAATTAATAATGCTGGTGGTTTATCAAATTGAAAATCCGCATCAAATTTAAGACGATACCAGCCGTCAATTGGCTTGTTATCTAGTTGTTTTATTAAACTAGGGACTTTTACGTGTTGCCAATCAGAATCATCAAAATCCACATGAGACCATGCTCTATTATCACCATATTGGAATTTCCAGATACCATTTAAAGGCAATAAATCGGCGGAAAAACTAGCTTGTGAAAATAATAATATACAAAAAAGGTAGATAATGATTTGAGGCAAAATTTTATATTTCATCTAAAAATTATACTAATTTACAAATAATTTACCTACCTGTCGTTTACGCCAGTTATGTTGCCACAGTAGTTTCACTACCATTGAATTATGTGTAGTTGCCGACACCCTGAGCTGATAACTTCAATGCAATATGGCGAGGTTCCTTAAGGTAATGGCGAGTTCACAAAATAATCGTTAAAAACAACAAACAATGGAGTGATAATATGAAAATAAAATTATTTATGAGTCTTATTCTATGTGGCTTTTTAGTCTCAAACGTTGCAGCAGCAGCCCCAGAGAAAGCTGTTGCAAAAATGGCAAGTGTTAAAAAAACTATCCCACTTACACTTGGAGGTAAGAAATCAGGTTCGGAGCCTAAAAAAATATGCTGCACACCTGTAACCCCTAATTCTATGGCTGATGCATTGAGTTTTAAGCATGACTCAGGTGGTTTAGGTGCTAATTACACGCTTAAATTTACCCCTAACAGCATCTTTAAAAACCAAATGCAGGCTTACATTAATTATGTACATTATATGTCTGGTAATGTTGTTAATTCTGTAATTATTAATTGGCAACTTAGAGAATGCGGAACTGGAGTAAATCCTAGCAATTCATGTAGCGGCATAATCGGTGGCAATCACTTTACTGAATGGTGCTTTGGCGGAAATGGCAATTTATGTAATGGCGGGGGTGGTTTCTGGCCCAACAGCATTATGGAAGTCAATAAATGGTATCAAGTTCATACTGGTACTTATTTAGATAAGCTCAGTGACAGATACATCAATAAAAAGAAATGTGCCAATAACAAATTTTATGTCCGCATCTCGTTGCAGAAAAGTGCAAAAGGCGGTGGAAAATTACAAATAAGTGATGGTAAACGTATCATTAAAACTATTCCTTTGAAATAATACTGTTGTTATTTAGTTAAAAATCACAAAGTAGTATATCTTTTACCTTTCCTTGTTCCCACATTTCTCAGTGGGAACAAGGATATTGTTGTTAGCTATATGAGTTGTTTGTGGCAAGTATCTTGTCTAGAGCCACTTGCAATGGATTACGCTGTAGAGTCACGTAACATTGTGCTAGTGTATATTATTAATCTCTCTTACTATTGGAATGCAGGTTGCTGATGTTATACTATGGTTACCATTGGTAACTTACGAGTAGAGTAATACAAATGTCAGTTAACGTAAAAATATCAGAAGAAGCAATGCAAGCTGCTCGGGAGCAGGCGAAGCTTTATCACCGAACTATCGGTGGGCAGGTTGATTACTGGGTCAGTATCGGGCGTTTGGCAGAAAATCATCCAGGGCTTACGTTTGATCATTTACAAAAGCTAATGCGAATGGGGAAACTGAGCCAGTTATCATCTCAAGCTG
>JALWRI010000080.1:0-7356 GCA_026994225.1 Gammaproteobacteria bacterium
GTTAAAATAACTTCTATACCTTCTATTTCAGCTTTATAAGTAATCATATCAATAAACTGTTTAAATGGAATATTAACAAAGGTTTGATTATTTTTCTTAGCAATATTTATGGCCTGTTTCCAATCTGGATTATGACCGATTACTATCTGGGAAACACTATTCTCTTTAGCAACATCAATGACCTTTCGACTTGCTTTATGAAGATAGTCTTTCACTTTACAATTACGCTTTAAGGTCAGCTTCTCTATCTTGTTGGAGGTTCCTTTATTTCCAATACAAGACATCCATTCAGCTTTTCGTTTATTATAAAATGGATTAACTGACTTCAATGGCTTTCCATTGATCAAATAAGTCTCACCATTAGAGATAAAAATAGCGGACAGATTATTGACACCTAAATCAATCGACATAATATTACCCGTATTTAATTTGCTCCCGGTTAATTTTTCATAAACAACTTCAATCACATAAAAAGCATTAGGGATTTTACCAGCTTTATAACGATTCCAGGCAGCTCTATATTTAATCCCATGCTGTTTTGCATAATCTTTAAGCTTTATAGAATATAGTATATTATACTATTAAATATCATACAATACTATCAAAAGAATAATTGTATTGAATACTAATACGAACAAAATGATGGGACGGTGTTATAAGAGAGTATTCATATAATCATCATAGTTAGGTAGAGGGGAGACTTAGAATATGCTAATATTCAAGTAGTATTTTATACGAAATTGTAGCATCATTTGCTGTGAGTTGAATGATGTTTTTTATATAAGCAGGAGATTGAATGATATTGAAACAAGAATTACCGGTTTGTCCTATTTCAAAGCAGACAGTAAAAGAAGAAATAGTAAACAGTGTTACCCACGGATTAGGTGTGTTACTGGGGATCATTGGTTTTGTTTTATTAATGAATAAAGTACAAATTGCAGCTGGGATAGTACATCCTGTTGCAATGCTCGTATATAGTATTACATTATTAATGTTATATACAGCCTCTATGATTTATCATTTAAGTATCAATACGGATGATAAGCGTTTATGGCAGAATTTAGATCATGCCTGTATTTATTTATTTATTGCTGGAAGTTATACCCCATATACGCTAATACTCTTAAAAGGACAGGGAGGAGAGATATTATTTACCCTGATTTGGGGGATTGCAATAACAGGTATCATTAATAAATTTTCAGCCACTAAGCAATCTGAAAAATTATCTACCTTATTGTTTATCATTATGGGTTGGCTATGTGTATTATTAATTATACCTTTATGGGAAAGTTTATCACTCAGTGCTTTTATTTTGTTAGTAGCTGGAGGGCTTTCCTATACCATAGGAAGTATCTTTTTTTTATGGGAAGCAATACCTTTTAATCATGGCATCTGGCATCTTTTTGTATTATTAGGTAGTATTTTACACTATTTATCTATATTAAGTTTTGCGTAGTTATTGGATACTGAAAAAGATAATATGACAAATAAGTACATTTATTTTTTGCGATTTTTATTTGCTTTGTTATAATGCGTGGCTACAAAACGGAATGAGGATGAGATTCCTTATTTTGTATTTCTTTATTGTGCGAAAGTGGCGAAATTGGTATACGCGCTGGATTTAGGTTCCAGTGGGGAAACCCGTGAGAGTTCGAGTCTCTCCTTTCGCACCATCTCAATCTACATAATGTAGGATGCACTGGTGTTTAGTAAATTCTCTACATAGTATCAATACGTGCAGAGATGTCACAAAAGAACAGCTAACTCACAAATAAATATTACTTGTTACTTTACATAAGATAAGAGGATTGATGAATGCAAGTTTCGGTTGAAACGACGACTGGGTTAGAACGTCGTATGACGGTAGAGTTATCCGTAGCAGATATAGAGAATGAAGTAAATAAACGTTTACAAGAAATGACTCGCACTACCCGATTGCAAGGTTTTCGTCCTGGTAAAGTACCTTTAAATGTATTGCGTAGCCGTTTTTATGAACAAGTACGGGGTGATATCATCGATGAGCTTATTCGTAAAACATTTCCAGAAGCAATTAGACAGGAAAATTTAAACCCTGCCGGAACACCATCAATAGATACCGTCAATGATAATAAAGAGAATAATACTTTTAGTTATACAGCAATGTTTGAAGTCTATCCCAAAGTGAGTATCAATTCCTTGCAAGATAGTCACTTTGAGGAACCAGATATAGATATTAATGAAAGTGATATTGATAGCACCATTGAAAAAATTAGAAAGCAACATGCTCAGTGGCAAAAAGTAGATCGTCCAGCTCGAGAAAATGATCAAGTGATTATTGATTTTGTCGGTACGATTAATGGCGAACCATTTAAAGGTAATGAAGGGAGTAATGTACCTTTAGAGCTGGGTTCTAAACGTATGATTGAAGGTTTTGAAGACGGTTTAATTAATGCCAAAGAAGGGGAAACCGTTATTTTAGATTTAACCTTTCCTGATGATTATCATAGTGCTGATTACGCAGGAAAAGCAGTACAATTTTCTATTACTATTCATGCAGTGAATGAAAACGTTCTCCCTGATTTAGATGAGGCATTTTTTACTCAGTTGGGTATTAAAGGGGATAATGTAGACTTTCGTGCAGAAGTAAAAAAGAATATGCAACGTGAGCTAGAAGATAAAATCAGGCAATATATGAAAAAGCAGGTTATGGATAGTATTTTGGCAACTAATACGATTGATGTACCTAAAGCACTAATAGAAGAAGAATCTAAAGTATTAGCCCAAAATTTTGAAAAACAATATGCTCGTTATGGTATGGAACCACAAAAAATGGATGCGAGTCTATTTGAGGGGGAAGCAAAACGTCGGGTTTCATTAGGCTTATTGTTATCTAAAATAGTAGAAGAGAATAATTTAGAATTAACCGATGATGAATTGCGTACAGGAATAGAAAATTTAGCACAATCGTATGAAGATCCAAATGAAGTTATATCATGGTATTATGGTGATGCTAAACGTTTAGATGATATTAAGCCTGTGATAATAGAAAATAAAATTGTTGAATGGGGCTTGAAACAAGGTCAATGTGAAACCAAATCCTATACAGTGAGCGAATTTTTGGAAAAAGGGGAAGCCAAACAGGATGAACCGACTGATTAAGTTATCAGCATCACTCATCAATGTGGATTATAGTTAAGTAATTACGTAGCAAGGAGAGATATTAATGTCTGAACTTTGGGGTAGTATGGGTAGCAATTCAAAAAATCTAAAACAAGGTGGTGCAATGGATACCCAGAATCTTGGTCTAATACCTATGGTGATAGAACAAACTTCACGAGGTGAAAGGCAGTTTGATATCTATTCTCGCTTATTAAAAGAGCGAGTTATTTTTTTGGTAGGGCCTGTAGAAGACCAGATGGCAAATATTGTGGTAGCACAATTATTGTTTTTGGAATCTGAAAATCCAGATAAGGATATTCACTTATATATTAATTCACCTGGTGGTGCAGTAACAGCAGGATTAGCCATTTATGATACCATGCAGTTTATCAAGCCAGATGTGAGTACCTTATGTATTGGGCAAGCAGCTAGTATGGGCGCATTATTATTAACTGGTGGTGCAGCAGGTAAACGTTATTGTCTACCTCATTCGAGAGTAATGATACATCAGCCTTTAGGTGGTTTTCAGGGGCAGGCAACTGATATTGAAATCCATGCAAAAGAGATTTTAATTATCAAAGAACGATTAAATAAGATTATGGCTCATCATACTGGTAGAGATATAGAAGAAATAGAAAAAGATACAGACAGAGATAATTTTATGAGTGCAGAGACAGCAAAAGAATATGGAATTATTGATGCGGTATTGAACTCACGGGAACAAGCACAGTCTATTACGTTAGACAAAAAGGATAATTAATCATTGCTAAAGTAGTTATTAGGGGATATTAAGGTGATCTGTAGACAAGAATGGAAAGGTTGAATAATTAGCCTTTCTGCATTATGATGAAAATAATTCATATAAATCGGTGCTGTACTGCCATCACTTCTATAAAAAGAGGTAAGGCTGTGCTTTTCGTTAAAGTCTAAAAGAGATATTGCCAATACTTACGATGTTGTAACCACTGCTTGTGAGAGAGTGATAAAATAATATTAAACTTTAATCCTCCAAATTTATTTGTGGGGAATTTCAGATGAAGATAATATAAGTCATAAAATAAATAGATGAGGTGAATTATGAGTGGCGATACTCCAGAGAAAGATGGGGACGGTAAATTACTATATTGTTCTTTTTGTGGTAAAAGCCAACATGAAGTGCGTAAGTTAATAGCAGGTCCTTCAGTATTTATTTGTGATGAATGTGTAGAACTGTGTAATGATATTATACGAGAAGAAATTGTAGAACAAAATGCTGGTACAGCAGAACAAAAATTACCTACACCGCATAAAATAAAAGAAAGTTTAGATGAATATGTGATTGGTCAATTAGATGCAAAGAAGATCCTTTCTGTAGCTGTATATAACCATTATAAACGCTTGCATGTTGGGCAAAGTAAAAAAGATGAAGTAGAAATTTCTAAAAGTAATATTTTATTAATAGGGCCAACAGGAAGTGGTAAAACCTTGTTAGCAGAAACGCTTGCTCGTTTATTGGATGTACCTTTTACTATTGCTGATGCAACGACGTTAACTGAAGCAGGTTATGTCGGTGAAGATGTAGAGAATATCATCCAAAAATTACTGCAAAAATGTGATTATGATGTCGAGAAAGCACAAACAGGTATTATTTATATTGATGAAATTGATAAAATTTCTCGTAAATCAGATAACCCTTCTATCACTAGAGATGTGTCAGGAGAAGGGGTACAACAAGCATTATTAAAATTGATTGAAGGAACTGTTGCATCTGTACCACCTCAAGGTGGTAGAAAACATCCCCAGCAGGAATTTTTACAAGTAAATACTGCAAATATTTTATTTATTTGTGGTGGTGCCTTTTCTGGATTAGATAAAGTAATTCGTAATCGTTCAGAAAAAGGAGGGATTGGTTTTGGAGCAGAAGTGCATACGAAAGATGAAACCAAAAATTTTAGTGATATGCTAAAAGAAATCGAAGTAGAAGATTTAACTAATTATGGGCTTATTCCTGAATTTGTAGGGCGTTTACCGGTAGTCGCTACATTAGATGAATTAGATGAAGAAGCACTGGTACGTATTTTGAGTGAACCTAAAAATGCCTTAACCAAGCAATATGCTAAACTTTTTGAAATGGAAGATGTAGAATTAGAATTTCAGGATGAGGCACTAAAAGCTATTGCACAAAAAGCGATGGAAAGAAAAACAGGCGCACGAGGATTACGTTCTATTTTGGAAAATACTCTGTTAGATATTATGTATGATTTACCTTCTATGGATTTCATACAAAAAGTGGTACTCGATGAAGCAGTCATACAGGGAAGCTCTGAACCTTTATTAGTGTATGATGATGAGGAGGATACTGTAAGAAAAGTGGCTTCAAGCTAAATTTTTCTCTTTCCTTTTACCTTATATCAATAAGGTCTTGTATTTTATACAGGGCCTTATTTCGTTATATAACTTGATTTTTATGCTATTTTTCCTCATATTCATTGATGTTGCAATTAAATCAAGTTAGTATCCAAGTAATATCCAATAATTAATATCCAACAATAAAGTGTGAGGAATCCTGGATGGATAAAAATTCCGAAGTAGCTGAAGTTCAACTTATTCCCGTGTTACCTCTACGTGACGTGGTGGTTTATCCACATATGGTCATTCCTTTATATGTTGGGCGTGAAAAATCCATTATTGCTTTAGAAGCAGCTATGGAAGAAGATAAAAAAATCTTGCTAGTAGCACAAAAAAATGCTTCGGATGATGATCCGAATGTAGAGGATATTAACACTGTAGGTACTATCGCTAATATCTTACGTTTATTAAAATTACCAGACGGTACAGTAAAAGTGCTTGTTGAAGGAGAAGAACGAGCAACATTACTAAATTATACGGATTTTGATAAATACTATACTGCTCAAATTAGTGTGTATCAAAAACAAAAGCTCGATGAACGAGAAGCAGAGATATTAATCCGTTCGGTGATTAATCAATTTGAACAATATGTGAAGTTAAATGAAAAAGTGCCTCCAGAAATCTTATCATCTCTTTCCAGTATAGAAAATCCGGATCGTTTAGCTGATACTATTGCTGCCCATATGCCATTGAAGTTAGTAGAAAAACAACAAGTTTTAGAAATTTTTGATGTGCGGGATAGATTAGAACACTTGATTTCATTAATGGAATCAGAAATTGATATTCTACAGGTTGAAAAACGTATTCGTGGACGTGTTAAAAAACAGATGGAAAAGAGTCAACGAGAATATTATTTGAATGAACAAATGAAAGCCATTCAAAAAGAACTCAATGATATTGATGATGTACCCAATGAATTTGAGGAGCTAGAAGATAAAATTGAAAAAGCAGGGATGTCTAAAGAAGCTAAAATTAAAGCAAAAGCAGAGTTGACCAAGTTAAAAATGATGTCACCAATGGCAGCAGAAGCATCAGTAGTACGTAATTATATTGAATGGTTAACCAATGTCCCCTGGAAAAAACGGACAAAAGTTTGCCGTGATTTAGCTAAAGCAGAGGAAATTTTAGAATCCGATCATTATGGTTTAGAAAAAGTAAAAGAACGGATTTTGGAATATTTAGCTGTGCAACAACGGATGAAAAAACTCAAAGGGCCTATTTTATGTTTAGTTGGCCCTCCAGGTGTAGGGAAAACGTCAGTAGGGCGATCTATCGCTAGGGCAACAAATCGTAAGTTAGTGCGTATGTCATTAGGTGGGGTACGTGATGAAGCCGAAATTCGAGGACACAGGCGTACTTATATTGGTTCTTTACCTGGGCGTATTGTGCAGAATATGGCGAAGGTAGAAACTAAAAATCCACTTTTTTTATTAGATGAAATTGATAAGATGTCAATGGATATGCGAGGTGATCCTGGATCAGCATTGTTAGAAGTATTAGATCCAGAACAAAACCATACCTTTGTGGATCACTATTTAGAAGTAGAATACGATCTATCTGAAGTGATGTTTGTTGCAACCTCTAATAGCATGAATATTCCAGGGCCATTATTGGATCGTATGGAAGTAATTCGTATTTCAGGATATACCGAAGATGAAAAACTCAATATTGCAATCCGTTATTTATTACCAAAAAAGAAAGCAGACAATGGTTTAAAAGAAGTAGAATTATCGGTAAGTGAAGGAGCTATTCGGGATATTATTCGCTATTATACCCGTGAAGCAGGAGTACGGAATGTAGAACGGGAAATTTCTAAAATTTGTCGTAAAG
>JALWRI010000080.1:7366-8488 GCA_026994225.1 Gammaproteobacteria bacterium
ATTGAAAAAGCAAAAAGCAGCGAAAGTAATGGTGACTTCTCGTAATTTGGAAAAATATTTAGGAGTACGGCGTTTCCGCTATGGTGAAACGGATAATGAGAACCGTATTGGACAAGTCAATGGATTAGCTTGGACAGAAGTGGGCGGTGAAATTCTCACTATTGAAACAGCAGTCGTACCAGGTAAGGGTAAAACCACATTGACAGGACAACTTGGCGATGTGATGAAAGAATCCATTCATGCAGCGTTAACGGTTATCCGTAGTAGAAGTCATATTTTATCTATTGATGAAGAAATTTTTGATAAAAAAGATATTCATGTCCATGTGCCAGAGGGTGCGACACCTAAAGATGGACCTAGTGCTGGGGTAGGTATGTGTACGGCATTAGTTTCTGCATTAACGGATATTCCTGTACGTGCAGATGTAGCAATGACAGGCGAAATTACCTTGCGAGGTGAAGTATTACCCATTGGGGGGTTAAAAGAGAAATTATTAGCTGCATTACGCAGTGGTATTAAGATTGTATTAATTCCAGAGGAAAATAAACGTGATTTAGCAGAAATGCCTAAAAATATTATCCAAAAATTAGATATTCGAGCGATTAAATGGATTGATGAGGTCTTTCAAATTGCTTTGCAGCATATGCCTGTAATAAAAGAAAAGCCAACAACAGAAAACAAAAAAGTTAAAAAAAGTAGCAAAAAACAGGTATCAATGCAAACACATTAAAAAAAATTGTATAAATCGCTTCTTACCACTGGTTTTCCTACAATAAACCCAGTAATATTAGCCATCGGTCAGATTACCGAAAGAATTAGTTATCATATAATAAGAGGGGAAGTTCCATTGAATAAGTCAGAATTAATCAGTGCGATTGCGGAAGAAGCTGAAATTTCTAAAGCTGCTGCAGGTCGTGCCTTAGATGCTACAGTAAATGCTGTTACTAAATCATTGAAAAAGGGTGAAACCGTTACTCTGATTGGTTTTGGAGCGTTTGAAGTAAGAAAACGTGCAGCAAGAAAAGGTCGAAATCCACGGACTGGAGAGGAGATAAAAATCAAAGCTTCAAAAAATCCTGCATTTAGGGCTTTTAAAGCGTTGAAAGATGCGGTAAACTAGGC
>JALWRI010000080.1:8498-60882 GCA_026994225.1 Gammaproteobacteria bacterium
CGGTAGTTCAGTTGGTTAGAAGACCGGCCTGTCACGCCGGGGGTCGCGGGTTCGAGTCCCGTCCGCTCCGCCAAATTTAAGAAGGCGCATCTAAGTATTTAGATGCGCCTTTTTGGTTTGTGTGGTGGTTGGTATAAGTGGTTTAATGATATCCCTTGCACGATAAAATTTAAAAGTAGAGTATTGTAAACAATGTTAGGATATATTCGAGAGAAAGCAACTGGTTGGGTTGCCTGGTTTATTGTTATTTTGATTTCTATCCCCTTTGCGTTATGGGGTGTACATGGTTATATGAATGGGGGGAATAGTTCAGAATTAGCGATTGTGGGCGATATGCAGTTATCGGTTAATAATTTCCAACAAAACTTTTACCGCAAGCTACAACAGCAGCAACAACAATATCAAAAAATATTTGGTGAGCACTATAACGAGGATATGATTAACCAAGATGCGTTAAAGCAGCAAGTATTGAATGAAATGGTAGATAATATGGCTGTAGTGGCACATATGACGGATGCAGGGGGAAGCATTGCTAAAGCAGAAATCGACAAGATATTGTTAGAAGATAGTAATTTTCAGGAAAATGGGCAATTCTCTAAAACCTTATTTATTGACTTGTTGCGTGCTAATGGCTTTTCTCCAGCAGGATACCGAGCAGTATTAACAAGAGATTTATTACAACGACAATATTTTCAGGGAGTAATTAATAGCCATTTTATTACTGAGCAAGCAATACAGGAAGTGGCTCGCTTAACAGAGCAAAAACGACATATTGCAGCATTAATATTGAAAAAACAAGTATTTCTAAAACACATCACATTGGATGATCAAACACTACAAGATTATTATCAGAGCCATAAAGCAGATTTTAATAAACCGGAACAAGTGATTATTGAATATTTGGAATTAGATAAAAACAAAATGGCTGAAGGGATAAAACCCAGTGAGCAGGCAATTACAGATTATTATGAAGATAATAAATCGTTTTATCAATCAGAAGAACAACGACAAGCTCGACATATTCTTATTGCAATGGGGGCTGATGCCTCAGAAGAACAATTAAAAGCTGCAAAAAAGAAAGCACAGGAAGTGTTAGATAAAATAGAAAAAGGAATAGATTTTGCGACATTGGCAAAAGAATATTCAGATGATCCTGGATCGGCTAAAAAAGGGGGAGATTTAGGTTTTTTTGGCAAAGGGGTAATGGATAATGCGTTTGAAGAAGCTGTTTTTGCTCTAAAAAAGGGAGAACATAGTCAATTAGTTAAATCTCAGTTTGGTTATCATATTATTGAATTAACAGCGATTAAAGCAAGCAGACTCAAACTGTTGTCAGAAGTAAAAGAAGAAATTAAGCAAACATTACAAAAAGAACAGGCAGAAAAAGAATTTTATGAAAAATCAGAAATTTTAACCAATAAAACTTATGAACATCCTGATACCTTGGAGATTGCAGCAGAAGAGTTAGCGATGCAAGTACAACAAAGCAAGCCTTTTTCACGTCAAGGAGGAGATAATGCAGCGGGACAAGAAAATATTATTAATAATCCGAAAGTATTAAATGCTGCCTTTAGTAGTAATGTTAAAGATAATAATGAAAATAGTGAAACCATTGAAATAACGCCTGATCATATTTTAGTATTGCGTATTCATGATGTTATTCCTGAAGCCCCCCAACCTTTTGAGGCAGTAAAAGATAAAATTATGACTAAACTAAAATCTGAGAAAGCGATAGTTGCCATTAAAAAGCAAGTAAAAGAAATATTATCTCGTGTTAAAAAAGGAGAAAATATTACTTTATTAGCAAAAGAATATGGACTTGAATGGATAGATAAAGGTTTTGTAAAACGTGATAACAGTATTTTTTCCCGTAAAATAACCGATGCTGCATTTAGTTTAGCGATACCTAACCCAGATCAAATGCAGATACAAGAAGTTGATTTACCTAGAGGGGATAAGGCTATTTTGGCATTATATGCAGTACAAGAGCCTGAAAATTTGACAGAAAAAGAATTAGATGCTGCACGCAAACGTTTAGAACAAGGTAATACGCAAACAGAGGCAATGTTGGCATTACAAGAATTAAAAGATGAAATAAATATTAAAATTAATAAAACCTTGTTAAATTAGTAACAAAAATAATATCAAAGATAAGCATGGGTTATATTCATTAATTTTATTAAAGGGTGTGGGATATGGGATTTCTTCAAGGGAAACGGGCTTTGATTGTTGGTCTTGCGAGTAATCGTTCTATTGCTTGGGGTATTGCTAAAGCAATGCATAGAGAAGGTGCAGAACTTGCTTTTACTTGTCAAAGTAAGAAATTGCAAGGACGAGTAGAAAAATTAGCGGGTGAATGTAATTCAGATATTACTATTCCCTGTGATGTCAGCGATGATCGACAAATTGAATATGTATTCCAACATTTAGATGATTTTTGGGATAGTTTGGATATTATCGTACACTCTGTTGCTTTTGCTCCTAAAGAAGCCTTGCAGGGTGATTATTTAGATAGTATAAGCCGGGAAAATTTTCAAATTGCCCATGATATTAGCTCCTATAGTTTTGCTGCCTTAGCTAAAGAAGGTAGAAATATGATGGAAGGACGCAATGCGGCAATACTTACATTATCTTATCTAGGTGCTGAACGGGCGATGCCTAACTATAATGTAATGGGGGTGGCAAAAGCGAGTTTAGAATCTAATGTACGTTATATTGCTAATAGTTTAGGACCTGATGGTATTCGAGCAAATGCTATTTCAGCAGGACCTATTCGTACTCTCGCTGCATCAGGTATTAATGATTTTCGTAAGATGTTGAATTACGTTGAAAAAACAGCACCTTTACGCCGTAATGTTACGATTGAGGATGTAGGAAATACGGCTGCTTTTCTTTGCTCTGATTTAGCTGCAGGAATAACAGGGGAAGTATTATATGTTGATTCAGGATTTCATCATGTAAGTATGAATGAACTGGCTATACAAGAATTGACATCCTCTTCTTCCTGAAAGAAGGCGTATATGGGAAAAAAATGTCAATAGAAAAGCAAGCAATAGATACTGTTCCATTATTACAAGTAAAAAATTTATCTATTGCTTTTAGTTCTCAGGGTAATAGGCAAAGAGTAGTAGATACACTCAATTTTAGTATTCAAAAAGGTCAGACTGTAGCATTAGTAGGCGAATCAGGATCAGGAAAATCAGTGACGGCAATGTCACTATTACAATTGCATGACAGCAAAAAGGTATGCTATGAAAGCGGTCATATTCTTTTTCAAGGCAAAGATTTATTAACACTAAAGGAGCAAGCAATACGAGCAATAAGGGGAAAAGAAATAGCAATGATCTTTCAAGAACCCATGACATCTTTAAATCCTACGTTAAGTATTGCAACACAAATTGCAGAAGTATTGCAGATCCATGAAAAAATCCCACATAATAAAATAACACAACGAGTTATTGAATTATTGGAGATGACAGGTATTCCTGAACCTCAAAAACGTTTGCACCATTATCCCCATATGTTGTCAGGAGGACAACGACAACGGGTGATGATCAGTATGGCATTGGCATGTAGGCCTCAATTATTAATTGCTGATGAACCTACTACAGCATTGGATGTAACGGTACAGTTACAAATATTAGCATTACTTAAAAAATTACAACATGAGTTATCAATGAGTATCTTATTGATTAGCCATGATTTGAATTTAGTACGCTATATTGCCGATAGTGTCTGTGTGATGGAAAAGGGACATCTAAGAGAAAAAGGGACTACAGAGCAGATTTTTTCTGCTGCACAACATCCTTATACTCAAAAATTACTCAATAGCGAGCCAGAAATTTTAGTCACTGGGCAAAAAGCTGTGCATTTAGCTGCGCCATTATTAGATGGAAAAGAGATTTCTTGTCAGTTTATGGTAGCATTTGGATTTTTGAAAAAAAAGATGATGACCGCTTTAGATAAGATGAATATACATATTTATCCAGGTGAAACAGTAGGGATTGTGGGTGAATCAGGCTCTGGAAAGTCTACTCTGGGACGGTGTTTATTAGGGTTAGAAGATTATGCAGGAGAGGTCATATTAACAGGAGATAATCTAAAGCAATTAGCAAGTTCTGTATTGCGTAAAAAACGCAAAGATTTTCAAGTAGTATTTCAAGATCCGTATGCTTCGTTATCTCCACGTATGCAGGTAGGGGATATATTAGAAGAAGGTTTATTTATTCATTTTCCACAATTATCTTATGCAGAACGTCATCAACGTATTGTGAGTATTCTCGATGAAGTAGGTTTAGATGCACATATCTTATCCCGTTATCCCCATGAATTTTCCGGAGGGCAACGTCAGCGTATTGCGATTGCAAGAGTTGTCGTATTAGAACCTAAACTGATTTTATTAGATGAACCAACCAGTGCCTTAGATGCAACAGTACAAAAACAGGTATTAGAGGTATTATGGCATTTACAGCAAACCCATCAAATGAGTTATATTTTTATCAGCCATGATTTAAAAGTAATTCGTGCCATAGCACATAGAGTTATGGTGATGAAACAGGGAACATTAGTTGAACAAGGCACGGCTGCTGAAGTATTTGATCATCCTCAATCAGCATATACGCAAGAGTTATTACGGGCAGCATTATTTCACTGATGTAATAGTCATTATCGAATGTTTAATATTGTTGTGTTAGCAGGGGGATTTTTAGAAGGAATGCTTTGGGTGCGTTTTTGATAATTTTCTAATATAGTATTTTCTTTGCTATCCCAAGTTTGTCCTACTTTTAAATGAATGCTGTATTGTGGCGTGTGAAGTGGAATAGCAAGTTGTTGAACATTGAGTTGGGTGGGGTCAATGGATAAGCGAGAAAGTTGTTGTGTATTCATTTTTTTACCATTAACCCAAATATTTGCTGCCTGATTGGGACGTATAATCATACCATCTATAGATACAGTTGGTACTGACAAGGATATAGCGGGTTTTTTAGATAGCTTGCTATTTTTTTCTGATGTAGATAAATAACGTTTTCTATCTAATGACTTTCTTTGTGCTGGAGTAGTAAATAAACGTTGTAATTTTGAGTTAGTAGTATCAACGATTGCTTGCTGTTCTTTTTGTTGCGCAATAAGAGGTTGATGATAGACAAATAGTAAGCATAAATAGATAAAAATAATATACATACAATAAATACCTTATTTGTAGGGAATGATAGACATTATTTTAGCGTAGAGACATTGCGATCTTGTAATGTAAACCAATGTAATTCACAAGTGAATGTTAGATTTCCTTGATCTATATTATCAAATTGGGTGTGTGGTAATTTTTTAAGTAAACAATTTTTAATAAAATATAATGCCGTGCTACTTTCTTTTAATAATGTAAAGACATGAAAAATATCTTCTTCATGGATAATATTCATGGTTAATGTCATTTTACTCCGTAGTAGATGAATAAACTTGAAAGTGTGTTGTTGATATTGTGTGAGGGTTTCTTGCGGTAAAAAGAGAGGTTGTATAGAGGGTATTTTTAATATTTTTTGAATATTTTTAAAAATATTAAACCATTGTAAGCGTTGTTCTGAACCCCATACTGCGGTATTTTGCAAGGCCTTAAAACGGGATCGATATGTTAACCAAAGAACATACAGATGTATAGCTTGTTGATAATGAGATTTTTCCCGGTTATATATAGAATGGGTTTTTTGTAGTGATTGCGTTGTATCTTGTAAATAAAAATAGCTCAGACTTACAGCTATAGTGGCAATAAGTAGACTAATAAGTAACGTCGTGATAGCAATAGAACGTTTTTTCTGGGTGTTAGTCATGGTTTATCCATAGTTCTATTTCAAAATGGTTTTTCTGCTCTGTGTTTACAGGGCTATTTGTCTGTTGTGATAATACAAATGCTTGCGTCATGGTTTGGGTTAATTGCATATCAATAGGTGCTTTGCGTAAGTTTACCTGAATAATATCCGGGTGGTTCTTGAATTGGGTTAATAATTTTTTCATCGTATTAATAAGTTGTTCTAAAGAGCCTGTCTGCATAATATTTCCAGACAAGTTAACTTGTACGCTAGAAGATGGTATATCCTTATTTCTGCTAATAGCTGCTGTCGTTAATGTTTGCCATTTTATTGTGCTCAGTTGTATTGAACTAAATGCTTTTTGTGAGAGTATATGACTGATAATAAGATAAGCATTTTGGGGTGAGAGTGCAGCATAGCGTTGCAGTTTTTCAGCTAATATTACTGCTTCTTGCATTTTTTCAGCATTATTCATCGCACTTTGTAAGGTGGGCAATTCATCTTGATAAATATTTTTAACCAGCGCAATATTGTGTTGTACTTCATTTTGTGTTTGTAATAAGGTATGGGCTTTATTGATAGAAATAAAACAAAATATTGTTGCACTGAGTAAAATACCTGCACTGATGCCATACAGGTAATTATTTTGTTGATGACATTGAAAGCTATGAATATCTTTATTTTGATAGTAATGGCGGGTACGGATGGGTTGTTGGGTGCAAAGATAATTGAATATATGTTGTGTAGAAATAGCAGTGACAGGGGAAGAAAGTTTCAGATTTGATTGCGAAACGGTATGGATAAAAAAGGGATACGTTTCATTAGACAAGTCAGGGAATTGAGTACATTGATAATCATCTAAAAGCAGATGTATCTGAAAGGAATCGTTATAAACGATATGATGTTGGCGCATAAGAAAGTGAGTGGTTTTATTAACTTCAGTCAGTAGTTGTTGACGCATTTCTTCAGGTTGGCTGGAAGTGTTAAAATGATTTAAGCGGCTAAAAACCATTTGTCCTTGTAAGAAAAAAGATTGTCGAATATAACCAGGAATTTGCTGACTGATCAACAAAACTTTATTGCTTTTAATTTTGTAGAGTTTTAGTATTTCAGCAGATAATAAGGGCAATGACCAAATGCCTTTTAATAATATTTGTGATTCACGTAATAGAGTGAGCCATGATTCTATTAAATTAGTATTCGTTAATGCAGAAAATAAATACTTGTCATGCCTTTGCATGGTGGTATCTTTATATTGATAAGCGGCATGAATATACGTCATATTACGAAATAAACGTTGTTTGTAGCGGGATAGTAATTGTTTATGATGAGAGCCATGTAAACGAGGTAAGGATGCTTGTTTAAAATCTTCTTCAATCACATCAATAAGTAAATAAGCTGGTATGTGCTTACTTTGTTGTAGATAATGCCAAAAATCATCTTGGCTCTGTTGTTGGGGATAAAAGGAAAAAGCAGCGTGTAATTTTTTTCCTTCCCAATGAAAAGCGGTTAAGCGATAACCAGTAAAATAGAGTACACGTTTCACAGTATATTTGAGGCTCTTTGCAGGGATGAAAAATTATATGGTACTGATAACATCATAAACAGGACCAAGTACAGATAACATTACCCATCCTAAAATAGCTCCTAATACCACAGTCAATATTGGTTCAATAACAGGTTCAACTTTATCAATACCTTCACGAACAGAACGATTATAAAAGTAACGGATATTTAATAAGGCTTTATCGAGTTCTCCGGTATTTTCTCCTACCCGTAACATACGTATTACTAAAGGGGGAAATAATGCGGTTTGTGAAAAACTATTACTAATGGTTTGGCCCTCATTAATGGTTGTTTTTGCTTGTAAAATCGCTGCACTAAGTACTCGATTATCCATTAAATCTTCACAGATACGTAATGCTTCTAATACGGTGATACCGGATGCGTAGAGTAGGGCAAAATAATTAGCAAACCGAGCAATTTTAATTTTAAACAGTAAATCCCCAAATAACCATACTTTTAATTTTATCTTATCAATATAATAGGCAAAGGTATGACTGTATTTAATACCTAATTGTATACCAAAAAAAAGTATAAAAGGGGATGAGAAAATAATATACCAATATGCAATAAAAAAATCAGACACAGCAATTAATAGTTGAGTGTGTAAAGGAAGTGTTCCCCCTAATTCCTGAATAAAAGGGATAAGTTTTGGTACAAGATAAATCATTAAAAAACTGATTACAGCAAAGATAATAATACTGACTATAGAGGGATAAATAAGAATTTTTTTTCCATGAGAAATTAATTCATCTAACCATTTTAATGTTTCCCCCATATCATATAATACTTTTCCTATATTGCCACTTTCTTCCCCAACGGTAACTAATGTAACAAATATATTATCAAAAACTTCTGGATATATACGCATAGCTTGAGAAAGGGTTTTCCCTTCTTCAATACGTTCAACTAAACTAGCGAGTACATCTTTTAGATAACAATTTTCCATGCTGGTGTATAAATCTTTTAACGCTTCAATAATGGGTACACCAGCATTGATTAATTGCTCCATCTGAAAGCAAAAGTTAATTAATGCATAACGAGTAACTTTCTTATTCTTAAATAAAGAAGTGTTGACTTCTTTTGCAGCAATGAGATCTAAAGAAAGCCCTTCTAGGTAACGTTCTAAATCTACTAGATTATCGGCATCAATAATGGCATGTTGTAACTGTCCTTGTTGATTTACTGCTACATATTTATAACGTGCCATAATGATATTATCCTTGATTAGCGTGTAGACCGTAAACGTACCGTCATATCAATTACTCGACTAATTTCTTCCAAAGAAGTGCTGCCATCAATGATGCGACGTATTCCATCATCAGATAGCGTACGAAAGTGAATAGATTTTAAATACTCTTTGAATGTTCCCATAGGGGCTTTTTGAGCAATTAAGGTATCTAATTCATCATCAATTTGTAATATTTCTAAAATCGCTAAACGTCCTTTATAGCCAGTAAAATCACAATGAGGACATCCTGTTGCTTCGTAAATGCGTAAATTTTCTGATTGTTGATCTAAAATAATCTGTTCTATTTCATCAGCTATTTTTTCTTTTTTACAATGTCGGCATAATTTACGTACTAATCGTTGTGCTAGTATACTAATAATATTACCCGACATAATATCAGGCAATACCCCAATATCGAGTAATCGGGGGATAGTGCCGATGGCAGAATTAGTATGCAGGGTGGAAAAAACCTGATGTCCTGTCATTGCTGCACGAAATGCCATTTCAGCGGTATCTTCGTCACGAATTTCACCCACCAGTATAATATCTGGGTCTTGTCGCATAATAGAACGAATTCCCGTAGCAAAATCCATTCTACTCACTTCATTAATAGAGGTTTGGCGGATAAGTTCCATAGGATATTCGACGGGATCTTCTAAGGTCATAATATTTACTTGCTCTGATTTACGATAATTGAGCATGGAATATAAAGTAGTTGTTTTACCACTCCCTGTTGGGCCGGTAACAAGGATAATGCCCTCAGGACGAGCCATAGTCAGTTTTAAGGTGGTAAAGGTATCATTGTATAATCCTAAATCATCTAAAAGAACGATACTTTTTGCCCTATCTAATACCCGTAAAACAATATTTTCACCATAGGTAGTAGGTTGTGCAGAAACCCGAAAATCAATTTTGTGTCCACTAACTTGTAATGTAATCCGTCCGTCCTGGGGGGCTCGCATTTCTGCAATATTCATTCCAGAGATGACTTTTAAACGTACTACGATAGCCGACCAATATTCTTTATGTAAACTGCGGATTTGTCGCAATACCCCATCTATACGATAACGTAAACGTAAAAATCCCTCTTCGGGTTCAAAATGAATATCAGAGGCACCCCGTTTTACAGCATCCGATAAGATAGCATCAACTAAACGTACTAGAGGATGGCTGTATGCTTCTTCTGCAGCAAAATTATCATAATTGCTTTCACCGGTTTCTATTTCTTTTAAAATACCGTCAATGGATAATTCATAACCATAAAATTGATCCAGAGCGGCCAAGATTTCGCTACTACCAGCTAATACGGGGATAATTTCAATATCATTACTAACTATAGCACGTAATCTATCAAGCACTAATAGATTATAAATATCTTCCATTGCAATAATCAGTTTTTTATTTTCATAGCTCACTGGCACAATATTGTATTGCTTGGCAAAGTGCTTATCTATCAGGTGTAAGGCGGCTTGATCTGGGACAGCTTTACCTAAATCAATACTTTCAGAACCGAACATTTCCCCTAAGGCATCACGTATAATGGCTTCAGTTACAAAGCCTAAATTCACTAAGATTTTCCCTAGTGCATCATTGCTTTTTTTCTGTTCAGTTAATGCAATATATACTTGGTCTTTGGTGATGATACCTTTTTCAATCAGTACATCACCTAAACGTTTTTTCGACATAGAAATTAAGGTGATCCTGTTTTTGTTGAGTGTATCATAATACGATGAAGTTCTTGAATACGCTGCTGTAACTGTTGTTTATTTATAGCTGGATTATACATCTTAGGTAGTAATAATTGTTGATAAAATCGAGAAGCACTCGCATATTGTTGTAGATGATCCAAACTAATGGCAAGATTATAAATATAATCACTATTATTGTTATCTAATGACCAGGCAGAAAAAAAGGCTTGTTGTGCTTTTTCCCATTGTTGTTGTTGAGCATAAAGGCTACCGAGAGTAAAAAACAAGATGGCAGATTGCGGTTGTTCTTTGAGTAATAAGGTGATTTGGGTTTGTTTTTCTAACATAGAGCCTTTTGGAGTAAGTGCTTGTATTTGTGCAAAGGCTAATATGTCTTTAGGATAAAGTGTTAAAATCTGTTGATAGTATTGCCGGGCAAGAGATAATTGATTTTTTTGTAAGTAAATGGCTGCCATACCATGTAAGGCATCAATATTATTAGCTTGTTGTTGCAATGCTTGTTGATAGTATTTTTGTGCATTATCAAAATCATGCTGTTGAAAAAATTGATAGGCTTTTAGTATAGCTTGATTGAGTTGTTGTTGCGGATGTTTTTTGATCACAATTTGAGATTGATAAGTGAGATTTTCTGGGGTATCAGTTAATGGCTGAGCAAGGTATTGGGGAGCGTTAGCAAGAGGTATCATGGATATTTTAGTTGTTGATAGCGTTGATGATGGATGTGCTAAAGTGTGTAAACTGTTTTTTTCTTCCGGAGTTAATTGCAACATTAATGCGGAGTTTTGTTGCACGGCTGTAGGGATTAAGCTGTTTGCAAGAGCGGTGATTGCTGTAGCATGGTCTTTTGCTGTAGTTGCTGCTGTGGTTGATTTGGATGGAACAAGTGTATCTGCTTGCTCGGTGTCATGCGGCTGTGTGTCTTTATTATCAAGAGCGGGGTTTGCTGGTAATAATGTGCCAGGAATAGTCGTTTTGACCTGTTCTATCCAAGCCGTCGTTTTTTGTAGAGGAAAACTATCTCGCCGGGTGATGATATATTGATAATACTGCACGGCAAAAATACTCAATGCAATAACAAACGATAAGAGGCTCAATATGCCCATATAGCGTTTTTTTTTGCCTGTATCTTGAGTATGGGTTAATAAGGTATCCAATGCCTCTTTGGAGATCAACAAATCTTGCTCATCAGGTTGTTTTTTTTGTTTATTGTTAGTATGTATTGTAGAAGCAGAGGCAGTATTGTCTGGTGTTGCTGGTTTATCTTCTGTTGTGTGTTGAGATAGCGTTGTCGTTTGTTGCTCTGGCTTATTGGTGATTGAGGGGGTAGAAATAACGCTTGTATCTGCACTATGTGATGAATCAGAAAGGGAGGCATCAGGGTTTTGGGGAATATCTTCCAAAGTTAATTCTTGCGTGTGCTTCTCTGCGGAAAAAGAGTGTGTTAATTGCTCAATAGAACTATTTGTCTTTTCTGTAGCGGTTTTTTTAGATGATTGGATATATTGTTCTTGTTGTTGTTCCAAATAGTCCAGATCAATATCAATATTTTGTAAGGATACTGTTGTTTGTAGGGGGACATCAATACTGTTCTTAGTGTCAGCAGGGTTGATAGATGTATCAGCGTTGAGAGAGGGCATATCAGATAATGCTAAATCAGTCTGATCAGCTTGTGCTGCGTGTTTTTGTTCACGGGCTTTTTTTTCTATAGCGGCTTTTTTTAGTGCATCTAGTAATAAACTCATTGGGATACTTTTATTTCTGTATTTTGCTCAGTGTTAGGATTGTGGCAGAAACTGCTGATAAGGATGTAAATCACTAGGTTTTTTAATGACAACAGGACGAATGAAAATAACGAGTTCCGTTTTCGCAAAGTTATCATCTTGATAACGAAAGAGATGTCCGATAACGGGAAGAGTGGATAAAAGGGGTACGCCTGACGTAGTTTTATTAACATCATTTTGCATTAATCCACCAATGATAGCAGTATGTTTATTTTTAACTGTTAAAATGGACTCTACTTCTCTCACTTGTACAATAGGCACGGCACTTTCAATTCCTGCATTGGCAATATCTGGATTAGGATCATTGATAGTACCAATAATACGTGAAATAGTTGGGCGAATATTGAGAATGATATTATCATTGGCATCAATAAAAGGTGTGACTGTCATAACAAAGCCAATAGGGACAGTATGTATCTCTGTATCAAAACTGGTTGTTACTGTACCATTATCATCAATAGCTCTGTCTACATCAGTAGAAAAATAGACTATATTATCAACCACTTTGAGTAATGCTGTTTGATTATTCAATACCATCACTTTAGGGCTAGAAACTACTTTCACATCCCCAAATTGTTCTAATGCCCGAAGAGCACTAAAGACTTGATATCCGCCGGCAATATCTAAATCCAGATAAGATGCAGCAAAAAAAGGAGATTGTTGTAATCCGGCACTGGTAATATTTTGATTGACTTCAGCACCAGTTCCCCCATCTATATCCACCATTGTCCAGTTAATTCCTGCTTGGTATCGATCACTTAAAGTAACTTCTACAATGGTTGCTTCAATTAATACTTGTCGTTGTGCGCTTTGTAACACTTGATCAATAAAGGCTTGAATATCTTTATGTTGTTGTAAAGTAGCCCGTACAGCGATGATACCTGTTTCTCTATGTACAATAATATTAGGATTATTATTTATAGTGCTACTATGGAGTAAGGTATTGGTGGTTGAAGAATAGAGTAAGGCATTAATATTTGCGATGAGACTTTCCCAAAAAGCATTCTCAGATTGATTGACCAAGGCAGTGGAGGAGTTACTGTTTTTAGAACTACTGCCACTTCCTCCACTTGTATTACTTCCTGTGCTTCTCCCTTGTCCGGTACTGCTTATTTCAGTGGCAAGTTGGATTTGACTTTTTGTATTACGGCTGATATTTAGGTAATTAATCGCATATTTACGAATAAAGGGAAGATCTGCCATGACGCTCAGTGTGTCATTTTCTAAGTGATAACGAATAGGTGTTTGTCTGGCAATGCGTTGCAATATTTGAGGAAGTGTTTGATTGATAGCGTTGAGGGTAATAGTGCCAGAAATATTATTATCAATATCCAGGTTTAGTTTAGCATCTCTGGCTAAACTAAATAATAATTCTTTTAAAGGTACGGCACTGACGACTACCGTATAACTTTCTAAATTATGATTAGTCTTTGGTAAGGGAAGAGTATGGCTGATAGCGATAGGCTTGGGAATATGCTGTTTAATATCAGGAGGAATAGCAGGCGTATTTCGTTGTATATGTCCGGAGGATAATTTAGGGGGATTTTCGGCATTACAAGCAAGAAAGGATAAAATACAAAGAAAAAGAGAAAAATAAATACACTTATTCACAAAATAGCTCGGCAATAAATAAAAGCAAAAGGACTTATTGTGATAGTTTATAAAAACATATACAAAAAGCCCTCATAGCAATGTTTCTTATTCGATTAATCCCTTAATTGTTGAATACATGGCTTATTTTTTAGTTGTTCAGGTAATTATTATAATAATTTTAATGCCTGACACTTTTTTTATAGTTGCCATAAAAGATACTATACAGAATTTCCCCCCACTTTGTCACTTTTTTTATAAAAATTTTATTAAATTTAAGGATTAGAGATAATATTTTTTTAAAAAAAATTAATTTTATCAATATGTTATGCTTTTCTGATATACATGCTATAGTATAAAATAGTTTTTTTAAGAGCAATTTTAAAAATTTTCTATTTTGTATGCCTTTTTTTTACGTCATGGTATAATCGACAACGATAGCAATAAAAATCACCATTCCTGCATAATGATTATTTAAAAATGCCTTAAAACACGCTGTAGCTTGACGTTGATAAATAAGGATGTGTTGATAAATAAATAATCCTGTGGCAGTTATCAGCCCAATATAATAGGCGATATGTCGATGTTCACTGATCCCAACTTCTACTAATATTAAAATAAACGCTATTTGCAAGCCAGCTATGATACCTTTATCCCATTGACCAAAGAGGATTGCTGTAGATTTAACTCCTATTTTCAGATCATCTTCTTTGTCTACCATCGCATATAAGGTATCGTAGGCTATCGTCCATAACATATTGGCAACAAAGAGTAATCCTGCTAACAGGGGTAAGGTGTTGCTTTGAGCAGCAAATGCCATTGGTATTGCCATAGAAAAAGCGATCCCTAAAAAAAATTGTGGTAAGTAAGTAAAGCGTTTAGTAAAAGGGTATAAGGTGGCAAAAAACAAGGCGATAAAAGAAAGGATTATTGTTAAGGTGTTAAGAAATAAAACGAGTATAAAGGCACTGAGTATTAATAGGAAAAATAATAATAATGCTTCTTTATTGCTGATTTTTCCGCTAGTGAGTGGTCTTTGATGGGTGCGTTGGATATGTAAATCAATATAGCGATCGGCATAATCGTTGATCACACAACCGGCAGAACGCATTAAAATAACACCACAGATAAAGATGATTAAAATAGAAATATCTGGAATACCTTGCGCTGCAAACCATAATGCACCAAGAGTTGGCCAAAGTAATAACAAGATACCAATGGGTTTATCTAAGCGCATTAAACGTAAATAGTGAGGAAATTTTTCTAAAAACATAGTGAAAAAAAGTGATCTTCTAAAAAATAAGAATGCCATGCAGGCGAAATGGCTTACATGGCGGCTTGTTGTTTGATAGGGCTAGAGCTTATCTACACCGAGGTTAATACCAAGTTGTTGTAAACTGGTAATAATGGGATCATCGAGTTCAATAGTACGGCGTTTACCAGCGACCTCTTCTAAAGGAATAGGGGTTGCTTTACCATCACGCATAGCTACTAAGACTCCAAAATGCCCATCATTGACTAATTCTACTGCATGAGAGCCAAGTTGACTGGCAATAATACGATCAAAAGAAGACGGTGAACCCCCACGCATTACATGCCCTAAGCTGGTAACTCGAATTTCCAGGTTAGTTAATTCTCCTAAATGCCGATGTAAACGAATAACAGCCGTATCTTCTAATAACGGTGCTTTGTGTTTTTTCTTCCCCTTTTGTAAGGCAGCTTGTTTTGCAGCGTGTTCTTGTTTTGACATAGCACCTTCTGCAATAGCAACAATAGAAAAACGCTTACCAGAACGATTGCGCTCAATTAAGGCTTTGGCAATACTTTTAGGATCATACGGAATTTCGGGGATAACAACCACATCTGCACCGCCTGCTAATCCTGAAGCAGCCGTAAGCCAGCCGGTATTGTGTCCCATCACTTCTACTAACATGACCCGATGATGGCTATAAGCTGTAGAATGTAGGCGGTCAATCGCTTCTGTTGCAATGCCTACAGCGGTATCGTAACCAAAACATACATCCGTACCACTGACATCATTATCAATAGTTTTAGGTAAAGTAAGAATATTCATATCGGTATTTTGCATAAGACGTAGGGCATTTTTTTGTGTGCCACCTCCACCGATACAAATTAAGGCATCCAGATGTAACTTATGGTAATTAGCTACTACTTTGGCGGTCATATCTACGGTGGTTTCTCCTAAGCTGACTTTATGAGGTTTAACCCGAGTTGTGCCTAAAATAGTCCCGCCTATAGTTAAAATGCCGGATAAATGTCGATCAGTTAAACGAAGATAACGGTTTTCAATCAAACCGGCATAGCCATCATGAAAGCCAATGACTTCCATGTCGTATTTTTTAATAGCGGTTTTCGCCACCCCTCGAATGGCAGCATTCAATCCTTGGCAATCGCCTCCAGCAGTCAGTATTCCGATACTTTTTAATTGTCCCATGCTATTTCCTCGTTAGATGTTGGTTAAAATATATCAAGTTCATCCCAAAGCGTATCAATATGTTGTTTTATTTTTTCATCCATAACGATTGCCGTCCCCCATTCCCGTTGGGTTTCTCCTTGCCATTTATTGGTGGCATCTATCCCCATTTTAGAACCTAAACCAGATACGGGTGAGGCAAAGTCCAGATAATCAATAGGTGTGTTTTCTACTAAGGTGGTATCCCGTGCCGGATCAACTCGAGTTGTAAGAGCCCAGATCACATCTTGCCAATCACGAATATTAATATCTTCATCACAAACAATGATAAATTTAGTATACATAAATTGACGTAAAAATGACCAAATACCGAACATAACACGTTTGGCATGTCCCGGATATTGCTTTTTCATACTGACAATCGCCATACGATAAGAACAACCTTCAGGAGGAAGATAAAAATCTGTAATTTCAGGAAATTGTTTTTGTAGTATCGGTACAAATACTTCATTAAGGGCAACGCCTAAAATAGCCGGTTCATCTGGAGGACGACCCGTATAGGTACTATGATAAATAGGGTTTTCACGGTGTGTAATAGTTTCTATGGTAAAGACCGGGAAGGATTCTTTTTCATTATAATATCCAGTATGATCACCATAGGGACCTTCTTCTGCCATATCATCAGGATAAATAAAGCCTTCGAGTATAATTTCAGCTCGTGCAGGCACTTGTAGTTTATGACTGCGACAGCTTACTAATTCTGTTCTTGCACCGCGCAATAATCCGGCAAAGGCATATTCTGATAAGCTATCAGGGACGGGCGTAACGGCAGCAAGAATAGTCGCTGGATCAGTACCTAAAGCAACGGCAATAGGAAACGGTTCACCCGGATGCACTTGTTGCCATTCTTTAAAATCTAAAGCCCCACCACGATGTGATAACCAACGCATAATGACCCGATTTTTAGATAGCACTTGTTGGCGATAAATACCCATGTTTTGACGTGCTTTATGTGGCCCTTGTGTAATCACTAATCCCCAAGTAATTAACGGAGCAGCATCACCAGGCCAGCAAGTTTGGATAGGGAATTGTCCCAAATCTACCTCATCACCTGGTAATATTATTTCTTGACAGGGGGCATTACGTACCGTCTTAGGTGCCATATCAAGGACTTTTCTAAAAATAGGTAGACTGTTCCAGGCATCTTTAAAGCCCTTAGGGGGTTCGGGTTCTTTCAACATGGCAAGGAGCTTACCAATTTCACGTAAGTGGGTGGTATCTTCTGCCCCCATAGCTAATGCAACCCGATGTGTAGTGCCAAATAAATTACCTAATAGCCGTATTTTTGATTTGCCTGGATGCTCAAATAACAAGGCAGGGCCTGCCTTACGTAAAGTACGATCACACACTTCAGTGATTTCTAAATAGGGATCAATGGAGGGAGAAAGGGATTTTAATTCACCGAGTATTTCGAGTTGCTGCATAAAATCTCGTAAGTCATGGTATTGCATTGCGTGTGCACCTGATGAATGGTTAAAATACGAATAACGCCATTATGGCATAAATCTATACAGGGTACATAAATGGATGTTTCTGAATTATTACAGAACTTAAATGATCGACAACGTGATGCAGTATGTACAGATGGACAACATACTTTAGTATTAGCGGGGGCAGGTAGTGGTAAAACAAGGGTATTAATTCATCGTATTGCATGGTTAATACAAGTTGAAAAGGCATCGGCTGATCATATTTTAGCGGTAACGTTTACTAATAAGGCAGCCGGTGAAATGCGCTCACGTTTGGAGCAATTAATGGATACTGCTACGACGGGCATGTGGGTCGGTACTTTTCATGGTTTATGTTATCGTTTATTACGTCAACATTGGCAAGAAGCGCAGTTAGCGAAACATTTTCAAATTATTGATGCCTCCGATCAGCAACGTTTATTAAGGCGGATTAGTCGGGAAATGCAACTAGAAGAATCTGAATGGCCGGTTAAAAAATCCCAATGGTATATTAATAATAATAAAGATGAAGGATTGCGAGTACGGCATATTGATCCAGGTAATAATCCTTATAGCCAACAAATGTTATCTATTTATCAACGTTATGAAACATTATGCCAACGTAATGGTTTAGTCGATTTTGCTGAATTATTATTAAAAGTGTATGAAATGTGGGGACAACATCCCGAGCTATTGGCATATTATCAAAAACGTTTTCAGTATATTTTAGTTGATGAATTTCAAGATATTAATACTATTCAATACGCCTGGTTTCGTCTATTAAGTGCTAATAACTGTAGTTTTGTAGTTGGTGATGATGATCAATCTATTTATGGTTGGCGAGGCGCAAAAATAGAGCATATACAACGTTTTAATAAAGAATTTAGACAACCTGTGATGGTACGTTTGGAACAAAATTACCGTTCTACACAAACTATTTTGTCGGCAGCAAATCAGGTTATTCAACATAATAAAGGGCGTTTAGGTAAAAAGTTGTGGACAGATAGTAGTAAAGGGGAGCGGGTGAACGTCTATGCGGCAATGAATGAGCGAGATGAAGCACAATTTGTAACAGAAATGATTAAAGAAGCGGTAAAAAAGGGTAAACAGTATAAAGATATTGCTATTTTATATCGTTCTAATGCACAATCTCGTATTTTGGAAGAAAGTTTAATTCAAATGAAAATGCCCTATCGTATCTATGGGGGGCTACGTTTTTTTGAACGGGCAGAAATTAAAGATGCGTTAGCCTATTTACGTCTTGTCGCTCACCATGATGATGATAGTGCTTTTGAGCGAATTATTAATATTCCTGCACGCAGTATTGGACAGGTAACGGTAGATAAGGTACGTCTTATTGCATTAGAACAACAACAGAGTTTATGGCAAAGTACTGAAATAGTGTGTCAACAAGGAAAATTAGCGACACGTAGTCGTAATGCACTTTTACAATTTATGCGGTTAATACAAGATTTAGACACTGCAAGCAGTAGTATGACACTACCGGACAAAGTAGAATATATCTTACAACATAGTGGATTATGGGAGTATTATGCTAAAGGATATTCAACTAAAGGGATTAGTGAACAAGTAGAAAGTCGTTTAGAAAATTTAAAAGAATTAATCAGTGCAGTACGAGAATTTATTGAAAGCCATGAAAAACAGCATAATACATTGGATCATTTTTTAGCGTATGCGGCTCTTGAAGCAGGAGAAGAACAAGCAAATGAATGGGAAGATGGAGTACAATTAATGACTTTACACAGTGCTAAAGGGCTAGAATTTCCAATAGTGTTTTTAACCGGTTTGGAGGAAAATATTTTCCCTCATGCACGCTGTAGTTATAACAAGGAATTATTAGAAGAAGAACGGCGTTTATGTTATGTCGGGATTACCCGAGCAATGGAACAACTATATTTAAGTTATGCAGAATGTCGAAGATTGTATGGTAAAGATCAGTATGCCAGTCCTTCTCGTTTTTTAGCTGAAATTCCTGAACATTTGTTACATACCATTCGATTAGGTTATACCTTTTTTAATAAGCGGCGTGTATCGATCTCCGTATCCGACCCTGATTTAGAGTCGGATACGGATAATACCCTACAATCTGGAAAAACAGTGGTACATCCTAAATTTGGAGTAGGACAAGTGAAAATATGTGAAGGTACGGGTAATAAAGCACGTATTTTAGTGGATTTTAATCAAACCGGAGAAAAATGGTTGATGGCACAGTATGCACAATTACAAGTAAAAGATGCAAATGAATGAGTGAACGGTAGTTACTATTAAAAAGCATTAACAACAGCTATCAACAATAAATGGTTGTTACATGATCAATAGTATGAGTGAAGGGAGGTAGTAGATCAAATATGAAAAGGCGAGATTTTGTAAAAAAATTAGGTACAGGCACATTGCTCAGTGGTGGGTTATTATCTTATAGCCAGAGTGCGCTGGCAAAGAAAAAACGGGTTAAGTGGAAAATGGTCACTACCTGGCCGAAAAACTTTCCTGGTTTGGGGACAGGAGCAGAATATCTGGCTAAATTAATAGAGACGATGAGTCATGGTAGATTAAAAATAAAGGTGTATGGAGCAAGACAATTAGTGCCTGCTTTTGAAGTGTTTGATGCCGTATCAAGTGGTACAGCACAAATGGGACATGGTTCAGCCTATTACTGGAAAGGTAAAAGTGAAGAAGCACAATTTTTTTCTACGGTGCCATTTGGGTTAAATGGACAAGAAATGAATGCGTGGTTATATCATGGTGGAGGAATGAAATTATGGGAAGAATTGTATGCAGATTTTAATTTAATCCCTATGGCAGCCGGAAATACCGGAGTACAAATGGGGGGCTGGTTTAATAAACAAATTAATGGTCTACAAGATTTACAAGGGCTTAAAATGCGTATCCCGGGTTTAGGAGGGGAAGTGTTAAAGCGAGCAGGAGGAACGCCTGTTAATATTCCAGGTAATGAGTTGTATACTTCGCTCCAATCTGGTGCAATTGATGCAACAGAATGGGTTGGGCCATATAATGATTTAGCCTTTGGATTTTATCGCATTGCAAAATATTATTATTATCCTGGTTGGCATGAGCCTGGTACAACATTAGAAGCGATGATTAATAAAAAAGCGTTTGAAGCGTTAGATAAAGATTTGCAAGAAATTGTGCGTACAGCATGTAAGGCAGTAAATCAAGATATGTTAGTTGGTTATGTAGCAAAAAATAATGCTGCATTACAGACCTTAGTGAATGAGCATAAAGTTGATGTACGTAAGTTTTCTGATGAGATATTGAAAAAACTACACCAATTATCAGATGAAGTAGTGGCAGAATTGGCAGCAAAAAATGCGATTAGTCAAAAGATATTTAACTCTTATCAGAGCTTTAGAGATAATGTTATTGCATGGGATAATATGTCAGAATTAGCTTACATGAATGCCCGAAAGTTATAGCAGAAGATGGCCGCTTTATTAAGAAAAAACCATTCCCCGCCTTAGGTCGGGGAGTTAAAAATAGATTGTGAATTTTCAAAAGCCGGCATTTACTTTTAGGTATGATTTTTGCTTAAGTTAGGCATTTATCTGTCTATAAGGGTAAGCATTAATATGGGAGAAAGTAATCATCAACTTTACCAGCGTATTTTGGATAATTTAAATGCAGCCATTTTTATGTTGGATAAAAATTTATACTTGCTCTATGTTAATCCTGCGGGAGAAATATTTTTTTCATCGAGTGTGACACGTTTATTAGGTATGCCAGTGAATAAGTTAATACGGCATAAAGAAATGATTGATGAATTTTATTTAGCGTTACAACACCAAAACCATTATATTGAAAGAGGTATTACTTTATCTTTGCAACAGCGAACGGTGATGGTAGATATTACCGTTATTCCCATGTTTAATACCGAAGAACAAGTTGAATTATTAGTCGAAATTACTCCTGCTGATCATCATATTAAAATTTCCCGAGAAAATAACTTATCGTTACAAAACCAGGTAACCCGATCAGTGATAAGAGGGGTTGCACATGAAGTGAAAAATCCACTTGGTGGAATAAGAGGAGCTGCACAGCTATTAGAAGCGGAATTACCAGATAAAGAGTTAAAAGAATATACCCAGGTGATTATTTCGGAAACTGACAGACTCACTAATTTAGTCAATAGAATGCTAGAGCCAAATGATATTCCAGTTAAAAAATTGGTAAATATCCATGAAATCACTGAGCATGTACGTAGTATTGTTAAAAACCAGTTACCGAATAATATTACCTTGGATGTCGATTATGATCCGAGTATTCCTGAATTATTGCTAGATCGAGATCAAATTGTGCAGGCATTATTAAATATTGTAGGGAATGCAAGAGAATCACTAGATAGACAACAAATTATTAGCAAAGGAAAAATTATTATCCAAACTCGTATTCAGCGTAATTTCACAATAAATAAACAATATCATCAATTAATTAGTCGTATTAATATCATTGATAATGGTAAGGGAATTTCTGAAGATTTATTAGATAGTATCTTTTATCCTTTAGTCACGAGTAGACCTGAAGGAACGGGATTGGGATTGTCTATTTCTCAATCAGTTATTAGTCGTCATGGTGGTTTGATTGAATGTGAAAGTGAACCTGGTAATACTGTTTTTAGTATTTATTTACCCTTTGAATAGGATTTAGTCATGATAAAAAAAGTAACAAAGAGGCAACAGGTTTGGATTATTGATGATGATCATGCAATTCGTTGGGTATTAGAAAAAGCCTTAAAAAAAGTAGATATTACGACCCGTATTTTTGAAAATGGTAAAAACATTCTATCATTACTGGAACAAGAACAGCCGATGGTTATTATCTCGGATATTCGTATGCCAGGTATAGATGGTTTGGATTTATTGCAACAGTTACAGCAAGAATATACACATATTCCCGTTATTATTATGACGGCACATTCTGATTTAGAAAGTGCTGTTTCTGCCTATGAAGGTGGTGCTTTTGAGTATTTACCCAAGCCTTTTGATATTGATAATGCGATAGAATTAGTACAAAGAGCTATCGTTTTTTCTCAAGAACAACAAGAAATCAAAGAGCAAAACCAGACGGTTGAGATTACCCCTGAGATTATTGGTAAAGCAGCTTCTATGCAAGAGGTATTTCGTGCTATAGGGCGATTATCTCGTTCTAATATTACGGTATTAATTAATGGCGAATCGGGTACCGGAAAAGAATTAGTAGCAAAAGCATTACATCGTCATAGTCCCAGAGAACATGCACCCTTTGTGGCATTAAATATGGCCGCTATACCGCAAGATTTACTCGAATCGGAGTTATTTGGACATGAAAAAGGGGCTTTTACTGGCGCACAAATACAACGGCAAGGACGGTTTGAACAGGCAAATAATGGTACCTTATTTTTAGATGAAATTGGTGATATGCCAGCAGAAATGCAAACCCGTTTATTACGGGTATTATCAGATGGTGAATTTTATCGAATAGGAGGTCATGCTTCAGTAAAAGTAAATGTACGTATTATTGCTGCAACCCATCAAAATTTAGAAAAACGGGTAGAAGAAGGGTTATTTCGTGAAGATTTGTATCATCGTTTAAATGTTATTCGCATTCATATCCCTCCTTTGAGGGAGCGTCGAGAAGATATTGTGTTATTGGCAGAATATTTTTTAGCACAAGCGGCAAAAGAATTAGAAGTAGATCAAAAATTATTAGATAAAGAAAGTAAAAAAATACTCACTTCCTTACCCTGGCTAGGCAATGTACGGCAATTAGAAAATATTTGTCACTGGTTTACGGTTATGTCGCCAGGAAAAGAAATTCATCCTGAAGATATGCCAGCAGAATTATTAAATAAAGATGTCTTATCGAAAACGAATACATTAGATAATTGGGAAACGGCTTTACAGCTATGGATTGAAAATAGTTTTAAAAATGGACAACAAGGAATATTAGATCAGGCTTTACCTCGTTTTGAAAAAATTATGATAGAAACTGCTTTACAACATACACAAGGAAGAAAGAGAGAAGCTGCAATATTATTAGGTTGGGGGCGTAATACGCTGACACGTAAAATTAAAGAATTAAACATGAATAAGATTGCTCAACCACCTCTTAGCTAAAGCTAAAGAGAGGTAAAAACAGTAGTTCACAGTAATACATATTCTATTTTATCTTCATGGTGTAATTGTTGGATAAATTGTTGTTGCCAGTTCTTTCCTAATAAATGGACGGCTAATTCTACTACTATATAATCTACTTCCATATCATTATCCTCGCTGTAGCGAGAAAGTCCTTGCTGACAGGCAGGGCAGGAAGTGAGGACTTTTATTGTAGAAGTAGGGGAGAGCGCAGCAACCGCTTGTTTATTGTGTAATAATTCATTTTCTTTTCGAAAACGAATTTGGGAGGAAATATCAGGGCGTGATACAGCAAGTGTACCGGCTTCTCCACAACAGCGATTAGATAATTGTACAGCTTGTCCTAATAGCTTTTCACTCACGTCCAGGGGTTTATAAACTTTCATTGGAGTATGACAGGGATCATGATAA
The DNA here is from genome assembly GCA_026994225.1 of Gammaproteobacteria bacterium. Taxonomy (GTDB): domain Bacteria; phylum Pseudomonadota; class Gammaproteobacteria; order GRL18; family GRL18; genus JALWRI01. The sequence continues at coordinate 32,679 of JALWRI010000080.1, forward strand.
ATATATTGCTTACCCGTCACATCCTTTAAATGTATGCCTTTTTCCATTAAAAACTCATGGATATCAAGCAATCTACAATCAGGGAATATTTGTTTAAAGCGATACTGTTGTAATTGATCCATACAAGTACCACAGGACACGATGACGGTTTTAATGTCTTTGTAATTTAAAGTATTTGCCATACGATGAAATAATACTTGATTATCAATAGAAATAGCTTGTCCTTTTTCTTTATCTCCTCCGGCTGTTTGTGGATAACCACAGCATAAATAGCCAGGCGGTAAAACTGTTTCAACGCCAACCTGGTGTAACATTGCTAAGGTTGCTAAACCTACTTGACTAAATAACCGCTCTGAACCACAACCGGGAAAATAAAAGACTGTTTCGGCATTTTCATCTTGTTGTGGATCACAAATAATAGGAATAGTAGATGTATCTTCTGCGTGTAATAATGCGCGCATTGTTTGCATGGGCATTTTTTCTGGCATGGGATATTTGACAAATTGTATAATTTGCTCTGTAACTTGGGGTTTTCCTGTCGTATTAGAGGGTATTGATTGAGGTAGTAGTGGTCGTGATAATTTATGCAAAAAGCGTTGTCCTTTATAGCCCCACTCAATCATTAATTTACGTAATATTTTTATGGTCATAGCTTCGCTACGATTTAAAAATAGCATGGCCAATTTACTCATCATGGGAGTACGTTTTTTCCCCAAAGTTTGTAAAATATTTCGCATTTGCACTGATACATCCCCAAAATCAATATTTACCGGACAAGGGTTAAGGCATTTATGACATATTGTGCAATGGTCAGCAATATCTTGCATTTCATCAAAATGATGAATAGATACGCCTCGGCGAGTTTGTTCTTCATATAAAAAGGCTTCAATAATTAATCCAGAAGCGAGAATTTTATTACGAGGAGAATACAGCAAATTAGCTCTAGGAATATGGGTATTACAGACTGGTTTACATTTACCACAACGTAAACAATCTTTTATAGCGTGATTTAATTCCCCTAATTCACTGGCTTCTAAAATAAGTGCTTCTTGCTCTAATAAACGTAAAGATGGTGTATAGGCATTTTCTAAGGTTGCACCTTTACGTAATTTTCCAGGATTAAATAGATCATCAGGATCTACTTGTTGTTTATAATGACTAAAAGCTGCAATGATGTCGTCATCAAGAAATTGTAATTTAGTAATACCAATACCGTGTTCTCCTGAAATAACGCCTCCTAAGCTGCATGCAAGCTGCATAATCCGTTCAATAACTTGTTCAGCTTCTTGTAGCATTAGGTAATCATTAGAATGTACAGGAATATTAGTATGTACATTACCATCTCCGGCATGCATGTGAGTGGCAACAAATAAGCGGCGTTTTATAATGGTTTGATATATTTCATCCAGAGCGTTATGTAAAGGAATAAATTCTTGTCCAGAAAAAATTTCCTGCAATGGTTGGGCAATTTCTTCATGGTAGGAAATGGCAAGTTGATGATTTTGCAATAATTGAAAACAGCTTAAATGGTTATCAATATTTTTATCAGTGGGTAAAGAAATAGGAAGATGAGCGAATGCCGTATCCAAATTATCTAATAACAGTTGCCAAAAGTGTTGTCGTTGTTTTACTAAGTCTAGGGCAAGTTGTTGTTTAGTATGGATGATTTTATTTGCTTCATCACTATTTTCATATTCTTCAGAAGTTAATAAAAGTGTTAAATCTTTTTCTAAATAAGCGGCAAGTGCTGCAATAATAGCAATCTTATTTTTAATGGATTGTTCAATATTGATACGTTCTATACCAGCACTGTATTGTGCTAGTTTATCTAATGGAATAACAACATCTTCATTAATTTTAAAGGCATTAGTATGTGCTGCAATGGCTGCGGTTCTGGCACGATCTAGCCAGAATTTTTTACGGGCTTCTGCGGTAATGGCAATAAAACCTTCTGCATTGCGTTGTTTAACACTGGCAATAATAAGCGGCGTTAAACGATGCAGTAATTGCTCGTCTTCGGATACTATATCCGCAAGTAAAATCATTTTTGGGGTATCTCTGCGTGCCGATTTAGTGCTATAACCAACGGCTTTAATATAGCGTTCATCGAGGTGTTCTAAGCCTGCTAAAGCAACATGATGGGTATTATCAATGAGTGCTTTCACCTCTACAATAGCAGGGACAGCATGTTGTAATTCTCCAAAAAATTCTAGACATAAAGTATGTGTATAGCGGGGCATAGTATGTAAGATAAAGATTGCAGAGGTAATAATACCATCACAGCCTTCTTTTTGTATGCCGGGTAAACCGCCAAGGAATTTATTGGTTACATCTTTACCTAAACCTTGTTTACGCAAATCCTTACCAGGAATTTCCAACAGTTCCTGTTTTTCCAATGTAGTGCCATCTTCGGCATAATAATTTAGTTGAAAGCGAGCCATTTCTAGCAGATGGATTTTACCTAAATTATGTTCCAGACGAGTTACTTCCAACCATTTTGCATCAGCAGTGACCATTTTCCAGGAATAAAGGTTATCTAAGGTGGTCCCCCATATAACGGCCTTTTTTCCTCCTGCATTCATTGCAATATTACCACCAATACAGGATGCATCTTGAGATGTGGGATCTACAGCAAAAACATAATTATGTGCTTCAGCCACTTCAGCTACCCGACGAGTAACTACACCAGCTTGTACGGCAATGGTCGCAACGGAAGTATTAGCAAGTGTTTTGTGAGTAATTTTAGTAATATTTTCTAATTTTTCAGTATTAATAATTGCTGTATAAGTTTTTAAAGGGATTGCTCCACCGGTATAACCTGTACCACCTCCTCGGGGGATAATAGCCAAACCCAGCGTTTTACATGCAGCAACCATTTGTTGTACTTGTGCTTCAGTATCAGGATATAGTACAACAAATGGGTATTCTACCCGCCAATCACTGGCATCGGTAACATGCGAAACACGGGATAATCCATCGAAGGCAATATTGCCTTTATCGGTAATTTTTTTTAATACCTGTATACTTTGTTCTCGTTTATGTTGGGTATCATTTAACCATTGTTCAAAATGACTGACTGCAGCATCAGCTTTAGCTAATAAGTGAAATACACGCTGATTACCGGCTGCACGAGTGCGAATGCGTTCTAATCTGTGGCGTAAAGCCGATAATAATAATGCTCGTCGTTTTTGATTAGCGAGTAAATCATCTTGTAAAAAAGGATTACGGGTAATTACCCACATATCTCCTAATACTTCAAATAACATGCGAGCAGAACGCCCTGTTTTGCGTTCTGTACGTAGTTCGTTGATAATCTCCCAAATATCTTCACCTAGAAAACGGATAATGATTTCTCTATCCGAGAAGGAAGTATAATTATAAGGAATTTCACGAATACGCTGAAAGGGCATAGTGCAGTTACCTGTAATGAGTAGAAGTGATTATTATTGTAAAGCAGGAATAAATGCAAAACGGGCATCCCAAAGGATACCCGTATAAATGGAGCTAAATGCAATTTCTTTTAATATTACATTTTAGAACTTGTGAATAACACCTAAAGATAATGCGCTAGTATCTTCATCTTTATTAGTAGTGCTTACGCCATGACCACCACTCCAAGGATTTTCATCTAAAGAGTCATTCATAACAGAATATAATGCATACAATTTAGTACGTTTAGATAAGCTATGATCATAGCCTACTGTCCACATTTTTGCATCAACATCAAATTCATCAGCATCATTATCGTAAATATCACCATCTAAGTCATTAGCAGCATATTGGAATTTTACTGCACCTGAACCAATTTTATAAGCTAAACCTAAGCTCCAAGAACTGCGATCATCGTCTTTTGAACCATTATAATCGGAGTAATCACTATAATGAGCAGTAATTTTAGCATCTCCAAATTTCATAACGGTAGCAAAACGCCAAGAATCAGCATCTTCTTGAGCTGTAAAGACATCACCATCAATAGACATATAGTCTAATGCCATCCACAACATTTTACCCATACGAAAAGCAAGGTTTAAGTCATAGGCATCTTGACTGTTATCATCTGCATAATCTTTATCCATATCAGTGATATAGGCAGCAGTGAATTTTAAACCACTTAAATCAGGAGTGATATAAGCTATGACATTTCCTTGACGTGCATCGTAGAAAGTAACATTACGTAAGTCGCCAACACGGTCTGCAAATAAATCTGCTTTACGACCTGTAGTTTTAAATGGTACGTCATGAGTACCTAACAAAGCAGTACCAAAACCGCCAGAAAGGGTTAAATAACGATTACGAACACCTAAATCTCTTGTAGATTTATCTGCAACGTCTACTTCCCATTCGTATCTATAACCTACTGTTAAACCATTACCTACATCTTCACTACCTTTTACACCCAAGCGTGAACGGTTACTTGAAAGATTTAAATCAGTATTATCACCATCATCAATCAAGTCAGTAGATAAATGTACTTTACCATAAACAGTTGGGCCACCAGCCATAACAGCCATAGGAGCGAGCAACGCAGCGGTTGCTGCAAATTTTGAAATAGTTTTCATTTTATCGTTTCCTTAAAGGTTTCCAAATCATCAATGCTTAATATTAAAACAACTTTAGGGTAAAAATGCAACAACTTTTTTCAAAAAAACCACACTTTTTTATATTTGTTGTTTTTTAGCAACATTTTTTGACATTGAATAGGAATATATATTTATACTAATATAGTGAATTATTTAACACTGTACTGAAAAATAATTGGAAAGACAACTATTTAATAGTATTTTACAGTGTGAATTGAAGTAAATCATGTAAAGCAAGATCAAGTGTTGTTTTAATATGTACACGTAATACTCGTCGTTGTTTTTTAGCTAACACAGTAAAATCTCCTCGTGCTTGTGCATTTTTTACCACAGAGAAGGTATATTGTTGTCCCGGTACGGGTAATTTTTGTGGATCATCAATGGTAAATTGTAAAAAGACCCCATTATTTGCTCCCCCTTTATAGGCTTGCCCCGTTGAATGTAAAAAACGAGGACCAAAAGCAAGACAGGTTGCACAGTGATATTGTTCTAATAATTGTTGTCGTAATGATTGTAGTGATTGTTGTGTCTTGGCATTGCGTGTAATATAAGCAACTAAAGCAATATAATCTCTTTTCTGTACACGGGAAAAATGGGCTTGTAAATAAGCAGTTATGGAGGCATCTTGTTGCTTATCTTTGAGTATTTGCTCTAAAGCAGTGATATTGGTGGTATCACTATATAAGGCTATATGGTTATTTTCAATAAAAGGGGTCTCACCCGGTAGCTGTCCCGTATGCTCATAAGCACTGGTGAGTTCTCGGGTTACTATTTTACTGGCTTCTACATCAGGTTGATCAAAAGCATTGATGTGCATCACCGAACAGGCAACAGCCGTCGCTATTTCCCAGCGGAAAAATTCCTGTGCTAAAGCATATTTATGCGCTATTTGAATATGAATAACCGTAAAATTTTGTGCCTCTAGGGCTTGGATGAATGTTTGTTGTTGCGTATCTTCTTCTTTTTCTAAAGCAAGGTATACAAAAACCCGATCTGGACTGTAGCAATTAATATTTACTATGGGTTCTAAATCGACAGGAATAATGGCCTTCCCTTGTTTACCGGTGGATTCAGCTACTAATTGTTCTAACCATGCGCCAAAATCATATATTGCGGGAGAAGTGATAAAAGTTAATTTATCTTTTCCTTGTTCGGCTAAAGTACCTAATAAAAGACCTAATAATACGCCTGGGTTGTTTTCTACTTCAGTATTACGACAAGCCTGCTGCATTGTTTTGGCTTGTTGTAAAAAGTGGGAAAGATCCATTCCTAATAAAGCAACAGATACTAAGCCAAATGCTGAGAGAGCAGAATATCGCCCACCAATTTCGGGATCACCATAGAAGATATGTCGAAAATGTTGTTGTTTTGCTATTTTCTCCATTTGGGATCCTGGATCAGTAATCACTACAAAATGTTGTCCAACTTGTTGTTCCCCTACTATTTCGAGCATACGTTGATAGAAATATTGTTTAAATGTATTAGGTTCTAGTGTTCCTCCTGATTTACTGGCAACAATAAATAAGGTTTTAGATAAATCTAAAGAGGATTCAAGTTGCAGAATATGGCCAGGATCAGTGGAATCTAATATTTGTAACTGGGGATAACCTATCGCTGCACCGTAGGTTTCAAAAAGTACCTCAGGACACATGCTAGATCCGCCCATACCAAGTAAGACGATATGGCTAAATTCTGCTTTAATCTGTGTTGCAAAATCTTGTAATGAAGCAATATTTTGATATTGTGTATCAATGACATCTAGCCAGGCAAGCCATTGTTGTTCATTATTATTCGTCCATAACTGACTGTCTTTATTCCAAAGAGCTGTAATTTTGTTGTGAGCATTCCAGTCATCGATAACATTTTGTAAGGAGGATATATTAATAGAGGAATAAGAAAGCGTATTAATATTATCCAGAGTTGCTTGTGTCATTAGAGTATGCCCTATTGTAGTCAGTTAAACGTAAGATACATACTAAAAAACAAATACTAAAATGTAAATATAACTTTATTTTTTAATCAAAGTAAAAATAATTTTCCAGTTGCAAGGAGAGGGGCAACTGGAAAGAGTAGAAAACAAGCGAGAAGGGAAGGAGGAGTAGAACTTAACGTTTAGAAAATTGTGGGCGTTTACGTGCTTTGTGTAAGCCAACTTTTTTACGTTCTACACGGCGTGCATCTCGAGTGATAAAACCTGCTGCACGTAAGGGTTTACGTAATTCTTCATCATATTCAGTTAAAGCTCGGCTAATACCATGACGAATAGCCCCTGCTTGACCTGTCATACCACCGCCACGAACGGTTGCTTTAATATCAAACTGCCCATGAGCATCTGTTACATCAAGAGCCTGACGAACTACCATACAGGATGTCTCACGCCCAAAATAATCTTCTAAAGCACGGTTATTAATTGTGATATTGCCTGTTCCTGGAGTTAAAAAAACTCTTGCAGTGGAGCTTTTTCTACGTCCGGTGGCATAATATTGGTCAGCCATTGAAAATTTCCTGTTTATTTACTTAAATGTATAATTTAAATCTCTAAGACTTTAGGTTGTTGAGCGCTATGATCATGCGTACTACCCGCATATATTTTTAATTTACGTAGCATCTGACGACCTAAACTATTTTTTGGCAACATTCCCTTAACTGCTGATTCCAATATTCTTTCAGGCGCTTTTTCCAGTAAGTCAGTAAAATTAATTTCTTTTAAATGTCCGACATAGCCTGTGTGGTGATAATAAATTTTGTCTGTACGCTTATTACCTGTAACAGCAATTTTTTCTGCGTTAACGACGATGATATAGTCACCAGTATCAACATGGGGGGTATACTCAGCTTTATGTTTGCCACGTAAGCGACGTGCAATTTCTGTTGCTAAACGTCCTAGACGTTTACCGTCTGCATCTACAACAAACCACTCACGTTTTACAGTCTCATTTTTAGCACTAAAGGTTTTCATTAAAAATCTCTAATTTACACGTTAAACACAAGCCAGCTTTTATAGGGAGTGAACTTATGCTGCAATCTATATCCCTAACATTATTATTTGAATGGATGTATAGGGAAACCTGAAAAGAGGGAGATTATATAGAATTATTGCAAATAGAGCAAGGGCTTTTGTGATGGTAAACAGAATATTTTTTATCTGTGCTATTTAGGGTTTAGGTTTTGCGAAAAAGTAATTATCTGCTTATAATCTATAGTTATAATGTAGACTACACTGACATTATCATTATTTAATTACAATATAATAGGGAATTCACTATGTCTGATAACAAAAAATTACTCTCTACCATATTTGGAGCAGCATTGTTAATATCGACCAGTATACTAACCACTGCCTCAGCAGGGAGTTTATTAGAAGAAAATAAACAACAAATGTCTGGTGCTACGATGGTTGCTGATGCGTTAATGGTAAGACCCATTGCATTATTAGGTACAGTGGTAGGTACTGCAACATTTGTAGTGAGTTTACCTTTTAGTTTATTAGGGAATAATACGAAAGAAGCGGGGAATTATTTGGTCCGTGATCCTTTCAACTACACTTTCCAACGTAAATTAGGTGATATTTAACAAACCGCGCAAAATTCTCCACCTATAGCGTTTACCGCTTGGGTGGAGATGGATAGCACATCGCCCAATTCACAGGGCAATCATAATGTGATACACTTTTTGTATAAGCTAAATCTATGTCCAATGTGCGATAAGCAAGCTGAAACATTGGTAGTAAATATATGCAATTGCTCAACAATCAAGCGCTTTGCGCTAGCTGAGGTATTTGGAAAAATGAGCGAAAGCCCTGTGTCTGTGTAAACTCGTTCCCTGCCATAATACCTGTCAGCGCAGGTGTGGTACGAGAGCTTATCGCTCAATGCGATAACGGGTCACAGGAAGCTCCCTCAAAACCTGCGGTTTAGAGGGAGTAGTTCACTTGTTAGCTATCAAGAGCAGGTAATGTTAAAAAAACGTAAAAAACAAATTCTTGTACATTTGTCCCTTGCTGTTTTAATTATGTTAGTAGCGCAGTTAGGTTTTTTTTCTATTCCTCCTTCAAAAAATAATTATGCAGGAAAACCCTCAGCAGGACAGCTGCTTGTTTTATGGCGGCAAGCGGGAGAACCCTATTTTAATTCTCCTCAAGCCGTATGCTTTAAGCAGGGGAAAGCCTTATCGTCATTGTGTCAAAATATGGCAGTTGCTCGTATTTTGGCAACACGTAAGAATATATCATTGCCTTATATAAATAGTTTTTATCATTATTCAGTCCGTTTTTAGTTGACAAGCTGTCGTTACGCTTTATCATCCTTATTCTCGGTGCTGTTATCAGAGGTTGTAGATTGTTCTAAAACTTGATCTAAAACACGTTGCATTAAACTTTGAGCTACATCTGCTACTGTTTGATTAGGTTCATTTTGTGCCTGATTACTAACCAAGCCTGCCAAGATAGAACCTACTCCTTGTTGTGGTTGTTCAAAAGTATTTTGAGCTGTGGGATGTTGTAGGGCTTGTTGCGTATCAGTAAAGACATTAGCAGCAAGAGGTAAGCCAACTGGCGTTGTTTGGGTTTGATAAGCACTAACTTGTTGTTGTACACTGGTACTTTGTAAATTAAGAGAAAATCCAGATAATTCGCTGTCGTCATAACCCAGTTCTTGTGCTTTTTCAAAAGCATCTTGTACATCTGCTCGAAAAAATTTGTTAGCAATTTTATCAATATCCTTAATCAAATCCCCAATCGCTTTTTGCTCATCTTCATTTAAATCCCCCTCAACACTAAATTGGAGTTGGTTATGTTGATAGCTTGCGTTTACTTCTTGATAAGAAAAACCTTTATTATTGATTTCCCCTGCTTGATATTGATAACTGGCCACTTCTTTTAATAAACGGATTTTAACAATATCACCCTCTTTAGTACGGATTTCCAGGTCTGTAGTATTTTGTTGAGCAGATGCCTGACTTGCACTCACTCCTGATGTCATTGCTGTAGCGGTATTTTCTTCAAAATCTTCACTATCATTTTGTTCTTCAGGTGCTGCAAAAATGCTATTAAAATCTTCCCCTGCGGCAATTTTCTCCATGCCTTTATTTAAAAAGTCTTCCGTTGTATCGACATTGTCTTTTATTTCACCATTTAAGACACTTAAACTGTCTAAAATTCCCCTTGCTTGAGATAAACCTTCAGCAATACCCTGTTTTACTTGTTGTAAACGAATATTACGTTGTTCATCATCTTTCGCACCGGTAACAATACTATCAGCAAAACTTAAAATCCTTTTAGCCACTTTTTCAGGGCTAAAGTCCTCTTTTTTACTTTCTTCTAAGTTAATACCTTCTGCTTCAAGACGAGATTGAATAGCAGAGAGCGCTTCTTTTTCTAATAATTTTTGTGTTTGTTGTACATTAACGGTGTTGGGATTAGATAAAGTAGCTTGTGGAGCAGCCTGTGACGGTAATGTTAGAGGATTAGCTTTAGTGTGCATACCTCTTGTTGAGTTACTACTAGATTGTTGAGTGTATTGCTGAAAAAATGAAGTTTGTACGGTAAAATTATTCATAAGAAAATCTCTAAGTAGTAGTTTAGGCTTATAGGGGTATTATCGTCCATCATACTCATTTATTTAGTTTTGGATGTAACTGTTTTTCAATTTTCTTTTTTTTCTTCTGTGTTACTTATATGGTAGTATAGAAGATGATATAGATAATGGTTATGGTTAGCATGAATATTCTACTTTTACTTGTTCCACTTACTGTTTTAGTGGTATCTATTGCTATTTTTGGTTTGTTATGGGCGATACGATCAGGACAGTTTGATGATTTAGAAGGGCCTGCATACCGAATTTTAATGGATGAGGATGATCCACGTTTACCGCAAAATCATAAGAAGGAAGTTGTGGATAGTGATGCAACTGTTCCTAAATGCTAACATAGCACTTTTGGGCTTTTTAGCTTCAACACATAAAAAGATTGCAGGCAATTATTGCAGAGTATGGGGAGATTGCGTAAAATAAAAGTATTAATTATGTTTTTAATTTAATGAGGGTAGTAGTATGAAGCAATTTTTTACATTCGAAAACTTTCCGTTAACATTTGTTTGGGGATTAGTTGCCTTAACCTATATGTCTTTTTTATCAGTGGTATTTTTTGCATAAAACAAGCAGTGATTTTTTTCCCAAAATGATAAGAAACCAGTGAGTGTATCAGGTTATATACTCACTGGTTTTTTGCTTGTTATTGTAACGAGATATTGAGCTTTTTCATTGCATTTTTTTCTAATTGCCGTACTCGTTCAGCAGAAATGTGGTAAGTATCTGCTAACTCTTGCAATGTGGACTTATCTTCTTGTAACCAACGTTTGTTAATAATATCACGACTACGTTCATCCAGTTCAGCGAGTGCAGAGTGTAACTGTACTAGATTGCCTTCTGTTTCAGTATTTTGTTCTAACTGTTCTTCAGGATTATTATCGTTACTAGCAAGATATTGTGATGGAGCAAGTATAGCGCTTTCATTATCTTCATCATCATAGCCATCAAAAGCATTATCTTGATAACTCAGGCGTGCTTCCATTTGTAATACGTCTTTGACAGAAACGCCTAGATCTTTTGCAATAGCGTTGACTTCTGCATCATTCATCCAACCCAAGCGTTTCTTTTTGCTGCGAAGGTTAAAGAACAATTTGCGCTGTGCTTTGGTCGTAGCTATTTTTACTACCCGCCAGTTGCGTAAAATAAATTCATGTATCTCTGCTTTGATCCAGTGTACAGCGAATGAAACCAGGCGCACTTTTCTTGATGGATCAAAGCGTTTCACTGCTTTCATTAAACCAATATTACCTTCTTGTATTAAATCACCTTGAGCCAGACCGTAGCCTTTATAGCTGCGTGCAATATGTGTGACAAAACGCAAATGTGAAAGCACTAAACGTTGTGCTGCTTCTAAATCAGTATCATTATGATAACGATTAGCAAGTTCAATTTCTTCTTCAACACTTAGCATCGGGATAGCACTCACTGCCTGAATATAAGAATCTAAATCCTGACCTGGTGTTAGAGGCATTACCGCTAAGGAAGTATTGTTCATTTCTAGCTCCTAAATAGGATGGTTAATACTTTACAAAAATACTAGGTTATACTGTACCATTATTTAATGATAAATACTAGCATTATTATTTACTGTTACTTTGACTCTAAAAAGAGGAAAAAGTTTTACTCTAATTCAATATTATGTAAATGTTTATTGACCGCTAATATAGCACCAATTAAACCCAATAACATAGACATGACAACTAATAGAAAGGTATCATGTACGGGCATAAATTGTAATTGTAGTGGTGAATTATAGGTTAATAAAAAATCTTTAACGGGTGTTTGTAAAACCCATAATGAACCATTTACTAATAAAACAGCTAATAGCCCTCCATAAACACCATACCATAATCCCCGATAAAGAAACGGGCGGCGAATAAAACGGTTTGTTCCTCCAACTAATTTTATCACAATAATTTCTTCTTTTTTATTTTCAATATTCAAGCGTATAGTATTACCAATTACTAATAAAACGGTGAGACTAAAAAGTATGCTTATGAGTAGAATGGATTGATAAAAAATATTGAATAAAGAATATAAACGTTGTAACCATTCTATATCTAACTGTGCTATATCTATTTCGGGAAAGGTTTTTAGTGTGCTAAATAATTGCTCTAGCTGTTGTTTATTGTGTAGAGTTAATTGCGGATCAATGATAAAAACATGGGGTAGAGGATTATGTTGTAAACTATCTAACGCTTCACCAAACCCGGAATAGTCACGAAACTCTTGTAGAGCTTGTTGCGGGGTAATATGGGTAATTTTTTCTATATGTGGAAGTGTTTGCAAAGTCGTTCTTAATTTATTTATGCTTTCTAAATCGGTTTCTTTTTTTAAAAATAAAGAGATATGGTTCATATCTTGCCACGGTGAACTAAAGGCTTTAGCTTGTTGTAATAAGGTGTATAGTCCAGCAGGTAAAGATAATGAAATACCAATCACTGTGGCAGTGACTATCGTTGCCACAGGTGTATTTAATAACTCTTTAAATGTCATCAGTAATGCTTTCCAATGACAAAAAAGAATACTTTGCATTTGATGCAAAACAGGGGGGGTAGTACGGCGTAAAACAATTTCAGTTGACATAATTTAGATAGTAACAAGACATCCTTGTTGTAAACGAATAGTGCGTTTTTGTAATTGCTGGATTAAATATAAATCGTGAGAAGCTATCAAAATAGTAACGCCTACCCGATTAAATTCCTCAAACAAATTCATAATTTCTTTAGATAATTCCGGATCAAGATTACCAGTGGGTTCATCAGCTAATAATAGTGCCGGTTTATTGACCACTGCACGAGCAATCCCAACCCGTTGCTGTTCTCCTCCTGAAAGGGTGATCGGGCAAGATTTTTCTTTATGTAGTAAATTGACCTTATCTAATGCAGCGCGTACTCGTTTTTTTATATCTTTTTGGGAATACCCTGCAATAACGAGTGGTAATGCTACGTTATCAAAGACATTGCGATCCATCAAGAGTTGATAATCTTGAAAAATCAAGCCTAATTTTCGGCGTAAAAAAGGAATAGAGCTGTTTTTTAATTTATTGATATTTTTACCCGATAAAATAATTTGTCCACTACTAACTCGTTCAATCAGTGCTAATAATTTTAACAATGTACTTTTACCCGCACCAGATTGTCCTGTTAAAAATACCATCTCACCAGCTGCAATATGAAAATTGACATCTCGTAATGCATCACGGTGAGCGGGATAATGTTTATACACGTGTTCAAAGTAAATCATTAAAATGTATGCGTATCCTCTTTTGCAAGGAGGGCTGAAATAAACTCATCGGATTTAAATGAGCGTAAATCATCGGGTTTTTCTCCTACACCGATAAAACGAATGGGGATAGCCAGTTGATTAGCAATAGCAAAAATAATTCCACCTTTTGCCGTACCATCTAATTTTGTTAAGGTAATACCGGTAATACCAATAGCTTTATTAAACTGTTGGGCTTGATTAAGTGCGTTTTGTCCTGTACCGGCATCGAGTACTAACATAATTTCATGGGGAGCGTTATTATCGAGTTTACTGACGACCCGTTTTATTTTACTTAATTCATCCATTAAATTATCTTGAGTATGTAAGCGTCCTGCCGTATCTGCAATAATAATATCAATATTACGTGCTTTTGCAGCTTCAAACGCATCATAAATCACTGATGCAGAATCAGAACCAGTTTGTTGAGCAATAACGGGTACATCAATACGTTTACCCCATTCTTGTAATTGTTCTACGGCTGCTGCTCGAAAGGTATCCCCTGCGGCAAGGAGTACGGAAAGTCCCTGGGATTGGAATGTTTGTGCTAATTTACCAATAGTGGTTGTTTTTCCTGCTCCATTAATACCTATCATTAAAATCATAAAGGGTTGTTTTGCAGTAGAAATAACCAACGGTTGTTCTACAGGATGCAGGATCTCGGTCATGGCATCATGTAAATGGTTAAATATTTCATTAGTATCCTGTAGCGGTTGTTTTTTGTTGCGTTCACGTAAGGCATCTATAATACGAGTAGTGGCATTTATACCTACGTCAGCAACGATCAGTTGGGTTTCTATTTCTTCTAATAATGCTCCATCAAGCTTGGTATTATCTTGTAATAATTGAGACAAGCCTTGTGTTAAATTATTACGGGTTTTATGTAAACCTTTTTTAAGACGAGAAAAAAAGCCTTTGGATTTTTTTTCCTGATGATTTTCAACAGATTCTGTAGGCAATTCGGCTGCTTTAGTCGTTTCAGAACTAACCGATAGCGGAATGTCTTTTTCTGTATCTGTAGAAGCGGTGTCAGTTTTTTGTTTTTTTAGAAAATTAAACATAATGAAGGTAACCTATTGTACCGTACATTGAAAAATAGCTGTTGTAAAATGAAAAATAACAGTAAGCTAATAGATAAAAATCACATTAATTACGGGTATTTTTTATTTAAAGTAACTAATTATTATGAATGTAGAACATAGAATTAGCAAGAAGAAGCAGAAAAAATCATTAAATAATTACTCTAAAGTACGCTTTATAGGGGGGAAATGGCGAGGACAGAATATTTTGTTTCCTCCAGAGAAGGGATTACGTCCAACATTAAACCGTATGCGAGAAACCTTATTTAATTGGTTACAAATGGATATTGAAGGGGCTGATTGTTTAGATCTATTTACTGGTAGCGGTGCGTTAGGATTAGAAGCCTTATCACGTGGTGCAAAAAAAGGGGTGTTTTTAGATAATAATCCGCATACCATTAAGATGCTAAAAAAAAATATTGCACATCTTGGTGCTGATAATATACAAATATACCCTATTGATGCATTATCCTATTTACAATATGAAAAAAGTCATTTTTTTGATGTCGTTTTTTTAGACCCTCCTTTTATGCAAAATTTACTCCCTGTCACGTGCCAATATTTAGAACAATACCATTGGATAAAATCGGGTAGTTATATTTACTTAGAAGCAGAAACTACATGGGATGTGGATATTCCTGATAATTGGCTGGTAATAAAGCAAAAGCATATCCAGCAAGTGAGTTATTATTTATGCCAGCGTGCTGGTTAAAAAGCATTAGGGAGAAAAAATAATATGGCGATCGTAGTCTATCCAGGTAGTTTTGACCCCATAACGAATGGGCATATTGATTTAATCCATCGTGCAGCAAAATTATTTAATAAAGTGATTGTTGCAATTGCATTGAATGCCAAGAAAAAAACCTTATTTTCTTTATCCCAACGTATCGAGTTGGCAAAACAATCTTTGGCAGATTTGGATCAAGTACAAGTGATGGGATTTGATAAATTGTTGGTTGATTTTGTTCAAGAACAACAAGCTCAAGTGATTTTACGGGGTTTGAGGGCGGTTTCTGATTTTGATTATGAGTTTCAATTGGCAGGAATGAATCGTTCTTTAGCATCCGAAATAGAAACGATATTTTTAACGCCTGCGGAACAATATACGTATATATCTTCTTCATTAGTAAAAGAAATAGCCAGTATGCAAGGCAGTGTATCCGCTTTTGTGAATAAAGCGGTAGAAGATGCGTTATTACAACAAATACGTTAGACTATTGTCCCTATTTGTAGATATAGCCTAAATGCTGGAGGGTTGTATGGCTTTATTAATAACTGATGAATGTATTAATTGTGATGTGTGTGAACCGGAATGTCCGAATAATGCCATATCACAAGGTGAAGAAATTTATGAAATTGATCCTAATCGTTGTACTGAATGTGTAGGGCATTATGATGAACCACAATGTGTAGAGGTGTGTCCAGTAGATTGTATTCCTAAAGATCCCGAACATGAGGAAACAGAAGAACAACTAATGGTTAAATATGAACAATTAATGGCAGAAGAGGAATAACCGATATAACAACCTCGCTCATTGTTGGAGCGAGGAATAGGTGTTGATGTTTGTACGTCAGGATTGAGTAGATTTATCCCTGTCTAGTTTGTCATTAATTGCAGATAACATCCATTCATAACGGGATATTTCTTGTTGTTCTGCTGCTTGATGAATATTTTGTAATAATGCTTCACTAATACGTAACCGTAATTGCCGAACATTTTCCTGACTTTCAAATGATTCATCATCTAAACTATCACCTTGTGTATTTAAGGCATACCCCATTGCCTGACTAATACTGGTATGAATTAAAGTTAATCCCTTACTCAGTTGATTTGCATCTGCTTGTTCTAAATTCAGATGTTGTAAACACTGCAAAACAGCCTGGACATTTTTATAGGTTTCTTCCGATTCCGTGTCAATTAAAGGATTTATACGACTATTCTCTTGTGACATAAGTATTCCTTGCGTGCTTATAAATTTTGCTATCATTATTGCTGCAGAGTAGAATAAGCTATTCAGATCAGCGAGTAAATTATATTTATGATGATAGCAATAAAAAAAATCATTATCTCTTTTTTTTTATTTTTTATTATAGCGAGTATCAGTGTTGCTATTTGGTTCTATTGGAATATTCAACGACAAGGTTTAGATGCAACCTTTTGGAATAACTATACAAAAGCGACAGTCAGTTTTGATGCAAATGGTATTGCAAGTATAAAAAGCAATAATTGGGTTACTTTATTACGTACACAAGGATATTTAGTCGCTTCTGAGCGTCTATGGCAGATGGATTTAATGCGTAGAAAAGCGGCTGGACGTTTAAGTGAATGGTTTGGCAGTGAAACGATTGATAATGATCAACGCCGTTATCGAGAAGATTGGCAAGGGGTTGCTAAATATGCCTATCAACAATTGCCGGCAAAACAAAAACATTATTTGAGTGCTTACGTACAAGGTATTAATTTATTTATAAAAAATCACCCTGGGCAATGGGGGATTGAATATTGGATATTAGGTTTAACCCCTAAATTATGGAAAGCAGAAGATAGTTTATTAATTGTATTATTAATGACAGAAGAATTATCTGCATCCGCAGAAAAAGAAGCAAAGCAATATCAGTGGCGTAAGCAATTATTACCCGATTGGGAAGATTTTTTATTTACCAATCATCATCCCTGGAATACCCCTTTGTTTGGCACGGTAAGCGATACGACACAACTGCCTGCAAAAGCTCATTGGTTACCTCGTAAAGCGATAGCAGATACAGCTATTTCTACTCCTCGAGCGGTGCAAACCGGTTTTGCCGGGAGTAATAGTTGGGCATGGGTCGGTGAAAATACCGCATTTTTAGCCAATGATCCACATTTAGGCTTGAATATGCCATCTTTATGGTATGCACAACGTTTTTTTATAGATAAAGATAACTGGTTGATAGGATTAACGATACCCGGCATTCCGGGTGTAATAATTGGTATGAATGCCTATTTTGCCTGGACTTCAACTAACACTGGAGAAGATGTAGATGATTATTTACATGAGCAATTAAGTGAAGATTTACAATTTTATAGAGATCAAGATGAGCAAGGACATACTATCTGGAGCAAGATAGTTAAAAAAACCTTTACTATTCCAGTAAAAGGGCAAGCACCGGTAAAGGGTGAAGCATGGTTTACTCACAGAGGGCCTTTACAACAACGTGCATTACTGAATAATGACTATTACAGTCGGCAATGGTTACCTTTTAAAAAAGGTAAACTCACTATGCCAACATTGGAATTTTTATCTATGCATAATTGGTTTAAATTTAATCAAGCCATTGATGCAATGCAAGGCTTATCACAAAATTTGCTCTTTTTAGATCGTCAGGGAAATATTGGTTATAGGGCTTCAGGCATTACTATTAAGCGGCGTGTTAGTGGATGTTATCCCCAACCTGCTATTACAGGGGAATGGATAGATTTTATACCAAGTCGAGCGCAACGTTTGATAGTGAAAAAAGTGGCTAAAAGTTCTGCGTTAAGCACTGCAAATCAACGTATTTGGGTCGATCCCTATGCTTGTGGGTATGATGGAGATGAACGGGCAGACAGGTTGCGAAGCGTTTTACAGCAGCCATCACACAATAGCTTGTCAATGCAACAATTACAATTAGATACGTATAGTCGTATGAAAAAAATTATTTTGCAGTGGGTAATGCAACATGCAAGTAAAGAAGAATATAGTGGCAGTATTAATTTTACTAAGTGGCAACAATGGGATGGAAAAATAACATCTAATACTGATATTTTTCAACAGGCCGATTTTCTCCAACAGACTTTATTGCAGTTATTATTACAACGTGTACGTAGTCATTTAGATCATACACCAAATGTCCAATATGAATGGCCGTTAGCAAATGCCTGGTTATTAAAAATATTGACAACGCCAGATGGTATGCAAGTATTTGGCCTGGAAGATAATACTGTTGCTGATTATTTATTACAACAATTAGCAATGCAGCCGAAAACACATTATGCCTGGAAAAATCGTTGGCAAGTGCAACATCCTTTTGTTACTGCCCTGCCTTATCATTTAGGAAAATATTTTGCACTAAAAGAATATCCTCAAGTAGGTGCTTATCGAGTTGTGCGGGTAGAAGCCCCAAAATTTGGTGCTTCAGTACGGGTAATATGGGATTTACAACATCCTGAAAAAAGCCTTTGGAGTTTACCTATAGGACAATCCGGGCATGTTACCTCTCCTCATTATAAAGATTTACATAAGAAATGGTTTGCTAAGGCAATAGAAGATAAATATATACCGGTGTTTAGTCAATATTTCCAAAAATTATTATATACTGATTGATAATATCTATGCCAATTCTTTTAATGTTTAAATGTTATATAGCAAGTCATTTGTTCAATAGTTTTTTATTCGCATCGAGTATGGCATTAGCAGAGGATACGCTGCAATCTGCATGGAATGCCAAACAATATGGTGATATTATCGCTGCGACAGAAGATATTGTCGCAAGCCCCTTAAGCCCTACTACATTACGAGCCTTATTGCTACGAGCAAAGGCTTACCGAGCTTTACAACGTTATAGTGCAGCACGGCAGTTATATCAAACACTGATAAATAACACCACAGTATCTTTACAGGTATCGGATCAGATACAAATCTGGCGAGAAATAGGTAATATAGCCGTATTACAACATCGTTATGCCGAAGCAGAGCAGCATTTATTGCAGGCCATAATGATGGCAAAACAGCACAAAGATACTGCTTGGGAGGGAAAAATAAGCAATGATTTAGGTAAACTGTTTATTGTTTTAGAACAACCGAAAAAAGCAGCAGCCTATTTTAAGCAAAGTATCACTTTTGCAAAACGAACTTCCTTACCAGTATTAGAGGTGAAAAGTATCTTAAATTATGTACAAGTGAGTACACGTTTGGGAAATAAAACAGCACTTATAGCATTGTTGGATGATGCAATGTTACTGCTACAAGCGTTACCAACAACAGCAGAAAAAAATCATTATTTATTAAATTTAGCAAAACGTTATAGTAAATTGGAACAACGTTTTTATCAATATCAAAAAAACATATCAAACACATTACGTCAAAAAAGTTATTATCTTTATCTACAAGTTATTAATGTCGCACAAACGATGCAGGACAACGTAAACTTAGCATACGCACAAGGATATGTAGGAGAATTATATTTACAAGAGCAACGTTATCAAGAAGCGGTATATTATACACAACAAGCCATATTATCGGCACAAAAAGTGCCTGATGGGTATAGTTTATATCGTTGGCATTGGCAATTAGCTTCTATTTATGCTCAGCAAGATAAGGTTCAGCAGGCACTACAACAATACCGTATCGCAATAGTACAAGTAAAACAATTAAAAAATATAATTTTATTGCAAGGAAACTATAGTCAGGATATTCAACCTTTGTGGTATGCATTTGTAGATATTTTATTACGTTATACCGAACAATTATCTAATCCAGAGCAAATTCAAGCACATTTACAAGAAGCAAGAGAATTGCTGGAAATGAGTAATATTACTGAAATAGAAATGTATATTAATACCCCATGCAGTATGCTAAATTATAACGTTAGTTTAGATCATCTCGATACACATAGTGCCATTATATATCCCCTTATTCTGGCAGATAGAACCGTTATGTTAGTGAGTATTAAAGGGAAGTTAAAACAATATATTACTCCTATTGCAGAATTATCCATGCAAATGGTATTACAACAATTTCGCAAACAAGTGGAACATTACACGACACAAGATAAGTATTTAAAGACTGGAAAGCAATTATATCAATGGTTATTAAAAAATATCGAAGGGGATTTGCAGACTGCAAATATTGATACATTGGTTTTTTTACCTGATCCAGCAATGCGGCAAATTCCTTTTGCTGCATTATATGATGGTAAACATTTTTTAATTGAACGCTATGCGCTTGCTACAACCCCGAGTTTAAGGTTAATAGATACGACTAAAAATCAGAGAAAATCTAAAAATACTGTTTTAGCGGCTGGATTAACAGTTGCTGTACAAGGTTTTCCAGCACTACCAGAAGTACAACAAGAACTACAAAATATAGGTAAATATTATCCGGTAACGATTTTACAAGATGAACAATTTATCTTAGATAAGCTGCAACAGCTTTTGATAAAAAAAGATTACGATATAGTACATATTGCTTCACATGGGGAATTTGATAGTTATTATCAAAATTCTTTTTTATTAACGTATGATACCCTTTTTCAAATAGATACTTTAGCCATGACATTACAGCAACATAAAGTTGAATTTCAGGAATTAGATTTATTGGTATTGAGTGCTTGTCAAACAGCCACCGGAGATAATCGTTCTAGCCTGGGTTTAGCAGGTATTGCTATTCGTTCTGGAGCAAAAAGTACGTTAGCGAGTTTATGGCAAATTAATGACAAGGCAACAGCTCACTTGATTGATTATTTTTATCAACAGTTATCTAAAAAACCTCAACAATCTAAAGCAAAAGCATTGCAGCAAGCACAAATACAATTATTAACTCAGTATCCAATGTTTAAGCATCCAGCAGATTGGGCTGCTTTTTTATTAATTGGAAATTGGTTATAGCACGTACAGTCAATTTGCAAGGAGGATAAAAATTCACTATCCTTTAGCTGTTGTGAATAAAAGTAATTATTATATCAAGGGGGATCAATGATTAAAAAGTTATTTGTTTTTATTATCTTGTGCGGTGGTATTGCTGCTGGATTATATTTTTCAGGTATGCTCAATGGCATGATGGGTGAAGATGAGGACAGTTATGAGGAGGAAGAGGAGGTAGTAACAGCAACCTATACCGCACCCGAACCCATAGCTCCTCCAGTAATACAAAAACCACAACGGCAGTATTGGGAAAAAACAGGGGTAGATTGGAAAAAATACCAACGGGTACAGATAGATGCGGTAAAGGTAATAGGTAATAGTAATATGCTATCTATGCGTGATCAGCAAATGTTGGGTTCTTATTTCCAAAATGCAATGCGTAATGCGGTACAGCGTAAATATCGAGTTGTTAATAGTGCCGGAGAAGGCGTATTAAGAGTAGAGGCAGAAATCACTGGAGTAACTTCTGCAGGCAATGCAGGAGAGGGAAATGTAGCAATGAATGGACGCTTGGTAGATTCTGTAACAGGCGATGTATTAGTCAAAATTTCAGATAGTAAATCAGGGGCTTTATTTAGTTCTACTGCGATATGGGGAGATATTACGAAAGGGTTTGATAATTGGGCTGAACAACTCTTTGGATTGTTAGTAAATAAATTAGGGCATGATATTGTCTATCATGATCCAGTAGAAGATGCAGAAAAAGCAAAAATATTAGAATTATTAAAACTGGCAGAACGGGATTTATTTTCTAATCGTTTAACAACACCGGAAGGTAATAATGCTTTAGAACGCTATCGAGAAGTGTTATTTAAAGATGCCAATAATAAGCAAGCAAAAAATGGCATTGAAAAGGTAGTAAAAAAATATGTTGCATGGGGAGAACGGGCTTTACGCCGCAATAATATAGACAGTGCAGAAATTTATCTGGATAAAGCTCGTGATATTTTAGATACACATCCTGCTGTATTGCGTTTAGAAGCGTTATTACGTGGTGGAACGGTGGTAAATACTGCACCCGCTAGTGTTTCGGTAGCGCAAACTGCACCAGCTGAAGCAACACCGGTAGCAGTAGAGACAGCCCCTCCTGTTGCAGCAATGACAGAAGAGCCAACATCTTCTGCACCAGCAGAAGAAACAGCTGCCCCAGAAACAGCCACTACAGAAGCTGCTCCGGTAGCAGCTCCTGAACCGAAAGCCTTTGATCCCTGGAATGGAAAACCCGGAGTAGGTAGTGCCAGCTTTTCGGGATCTAAGGTATTTCCATTTATGTTGGGTTTGGAAACAACCGGAGAGGTGGCAAAAATTGTGATTGCAGCGAAAAAACGCTTAACAGATGCAGGGTTTGAAATAGCGGGAGAATATAGCCCTTATGCAGGCACGCATGTTATAGCAGTTACTAATGCAACATTAAAACAAAATGCGGCTAAAAGTGAATTTGGGGGATATGGTGCAGCAATTCGGGTTGCCATAGCGAAAGTAGGAGAGCAAGTGCAAGTTACCTATACCAATCCTGTTTATATGGCAAAAATTTATCGTATGAATGGAGATTTATCCAGTGTAGCGAATAAATTAGGGACGGCATTAGGAAAAGATAAAACCTTTGGTTCTAAAAAAGGGGTAAAACAAAGTGGGTTGAAAAAATGGCATTATATGTTTGGAATGCCGTATTTTGATGATCAGGATGTGTTAGCAAAAAGTGCTGATTATCAATCTGCTGTGGGTAAAGTGGAAGCAGGTTTGGCAAGTGGCAAAGGGGGGACCAAGAAAGTATATCGTATTGATATACCTGGTAAAGATGAAACGCTCTTTGGTGTAGCCATAACGCAAGGTAAAGGCTCGGACGCAACAATTATGCAAGCTATTGATGTGGGTGCGATAAAACATGCAGCACATTTACCTTATGAAATATTGGTATCAGGAGGAAAAGCGTATGCACTCAATGGTAAATTTCGGATTGCGTTGAGCTTTCCTGATTTAACAATGGGGCAATTTGCCAGTATTAAATCTGCACCCGGGGCAATAGAAAGTAGCTTGAAGGCTGTAGCAGAGTAAAAAATATAAGGCTTACTATCATCAAATAGTAAGCCTTATAAAAGGTATTCACTGTGGAAAATATGCCGCTGCTTGCTAAATAAACAATTCCCCATTACTATTACAAACTAGATTATCTTTAGGAGAGTAAAAAAATGGCCGATTGGAGAAAAGTAGCAAAAGCATTTGCTTTAGGTGATGGGCATGTGAGTGAAAAAGAGGTGAATATACTGCGTGAAAATATTTTAGATGATGGGCATATTAGTGGTCGTGAAATGGACTTTTTATATGAAATAAAACAAGAAGCTAAAACCTGTGTGAAATTATTGGATGAACTTATTGCTGATTGTGAAAAGATTAAATCATAAGGAATAGTATCATGCAAGCAGGTAAAATATCGGGATTATTCTTGATTGTCACCTTGTTTTTATCTTCTCCCTTTGCGTTTGCATCCAGTAAGGTAAGTCATTGTAAGGGGCAACTCCAAAAACAATGTGACAATGACAAAGCATGTACATGGGTGCAAGGATACATCACAAAAAAGGGAAAGAAAATAAAATCTTATTGTCGTAGTAGTACAAAAAATACGCAAGCAAATAAAAAAGGGAATAAGCAGGCAAAAACATTACAGGGTAATTCGGATAAAAGACTGGATAAAGGAAAAAGAAGCCTTTCTGGCAAGGGAGTAAAGCTAAAGTCTGAGCAGAAAAAAACGATTTCTAACAAATAGATATTCCTGCAATAGCAAGAAGCATTATTAATTTTTGTTACAGCCGAGGAGGGTTTCTTGAACCGCCACTAGCGTAGGGATATGTGTTTCTTTTACCATGATAATCAGTGCTTTGGCATTGATTCGTGTTGCAGCTAAAGGATGGGTGATAACTTCATTATTATCATTGATATAAGCCATAGCCGTACCCTGGTTTGCCTGCATAAGTTTACAAACTATGTCTGCCCAGGATAAATCTTGTATGGCTATATCATAACGCCGGTTATGATTATCATCATGGGTAAATAAATTTTCCAATACGCGTTCAGATCCGGGTGCAACTAAAGCACGAATAATTAATTCAGGATACGCACGCATAGGACGAATTAAGGCATCTGCTCCTGCATCTGTTAAGCGTTGTCGATTGCTATCGTTAACACATTCAGCCAAGATAAAAGCATTTTTGGAGGGATAATTTTGTAAACGATGTAAAATATCGAAATTGATACTATCAGACAGGCTGTCTGTTTCTTGTCTGGCAATAACAATAATATAACGGGCTTTATCAATATTCACCATTTCCAAATCAGGATTATTATTACCTCGACCATGAATATGTTGGATGCCTAAATTACGTAGATTTTGAGGTAAGCCATCAGGGAAACACTGCGTTAAAATTTGGATAGGAATATGTTGAAATTCCGGATTATCTCGTAATTGTGAGCATAAACGCAGAAAGTAACTCGTATAATTTTGTTGTGGTGCATTGATTATGACAATATGATCTTGCATGTTCCATCTCCAATAGCCACGTAACATCCGTTCACGGCGTTCAATACGGTAATCAAAGTAATGACCTGCCATTTGTGCTAGTATAAAAATCCCTGCTGCATATAACAAGAGCATAGTGCTAATTTGTCCAGCAGGTGTTTGCGCTGAAATATCACCATAACCAACGGTTGTAACGGTTGTCATCGTTAACCACAATGCTGTAAACCAACTTAAATCTTCAAAAAAATGCATTGCTAATATATGTAGCAATACAATTATAATAAAAAATTGTAATAAATTACGTATATGAGCGAACAAAGAATTATCGAGTAAATAGCGAATTCTACGTTGGCGTAATTTAATAAGTAGTTGTAACATAGTAACTGATGGTTTTTTAAGGTAATTATTCTTTTTTTTATTTAGGGATAACTATAATATATTATAAGAGTAGCTGTATAGGTTTAAATTAAGTTAAATAAAGAAAATAAATATGTGGTAATGACAAAATTTTGTCATAAGGTAAGATATTTGGATAAATAATTGGTACACTTTGATATAATAATAATAAACCTTAAAAAAAATATGTTTTGCGGAGAATGTAATTATCTTGATGACTAAAATTGGAGCGATATAATGCGATATTGTTTAACACGATTTATTTTTTTGCTATTACTGTGTTTATCACAATGGACTATAGCAGAACCCTCAATGAAATTGACCTTAACACAGCCTAAAGACAGTGCTGGAGATAAAGCGGAGAATACACCAGCTAATTCAGATGCTATTTGGTTACCGTGTGGATTTGGAAAAGATAAAGATGGCAAACTCTTGACAGAATTAAGTGCTATAAAGATCGAGTTAGAATATACACCCGAAGATCGCAGTGGTGATCGAAGTAATGTGTATGTTTTTTTAACCAATGGTGATGATGTATTTTGGTTTGTTAAAGATATTGTTGGGATCAGCGAATTAAATGGGGCATTTATTACTCAGGTGGATAAAAATATTGTTACCATGACACAAGCTATCAATGCGGTTCCACCGCCTCCTTATCATAATATTGGATTACCTGCTTTTGAGAGTCCGATTAAAGAAACCTTACTAGGAGGGGATATTATTTTCAGTGGTATTACCGATCATCAAGGAAATAGTGTACCGGGTTTAAAACATGGTATTTGGCAATTATATGCGATTGTTGCAGATGCTGAATTTGAAGAAGCGCTATTTCCTGGTGTAGCAGAAGTACCTGAAACACCCGGTGCGTGTACGATTGCACAATTTAACTTTTCTGAGGCAGATTGTATTGCTGCTGGAGGTGTTTATACTGCGCCTATAGCTGCTGTACCTGGTTTAACGACAGAATATACCAGTATTGATAATCCTGCTGCTTGGGCGGCCTGGGATGTTGCCACTATTATTGTAGGTAAAGGTTGGTATGATGGTACAAGCACGGATACGTGTAAATAAACCAGCTCAAATGTGTTGGAGGAGAAAAAAAATGAATAAATTATATGCTGTGCTAACCTTTTTACTGGTGTGTATAACACAAATGGTGTGGGCAGGAAAACCTGTTATGAAGCTAACATTAAGCGTTCCTGGTGAAACTGCTGCAGATGTTGCAGGTAATTTACCAGCACATAAATCCAATATCTGGTTACCTTGTGGTTATGCAACGAATGAAGATGGTGATGACTTAATTTCAACAGCAAGCAGTGTTTTTAAATTGGATTTGGAATATTTTCCAGAAGATGAGGAAGCACAACCATTAGAAACGTATTTATTTGCAGTAAATGGTGATGATGTAATTTGGTTTGAACGTGTAACATCTGGTGCAAGCGGTGCATTACCTACAGTGAGTGTTAATAATCAACTCGATACGGCAGCTACTATTGCAGCGTTACAAAACGGTAATCCGAATGTTCCATTGAGTAAATATAGGGATATTACGCCAGGATTTGCTATTGAGACAATAAAAGAAGCATTTTTATCAGGACCTTTGATTATTACTGGATTATCTACCGGTAATTGGACATTCTTTGGTATCTTGAGTAAAGAAAATTCTTTTGTGTTTAACGATCCTGGCACATGGGTAGTATGGGATGTCGCAACGATGATTGTTGGAAAAAGTTGGAATGCACCTAAACAACAACCTTTATCTACAGGGGGCAGTTCGTCCGTTCCGGATACCTGTAAAACAGAACTTTAGCAAAAAAATTTGCCATCCATCCCCTGATTGAATATAAATGAGGGGATAGATATTAATTATAAGTGTTAATAATAACACGGTTACGCCCACTGGCTTTTGCTTGGTACAATGCTTTATCGGCTTTTTCAAATAAGGTATTGAGTGAATGGAAAGTTTGCTCTTGTGTACTAATACCAATTGAGGTGGTGAGTGGAATGATGGTATCTTTATAGATAAATTCTGTGCATTCTATACGATAACGGATACGTTCTGCTAATATTTTGGCAGACAAGGGAATAGTGTTGGGCAAGAACATAATAAATTCTTCTCCCCCATAACGGGCAAGTAAATCAGAACTTCGTTTTTCTTCTGCTAAAATATTAGCGAACTGTTGTAAGATAGCATCACCGGCTAAATGCCCATAATTATCATTGACGTGTTTGAAATGATCAATATCAAGGACTAATAAACTACTGTTAGAGTAATGTTGTCGGCGGTTCTTTTCTTGTTGGTAAGTATTGTCAAACCATTGCCTATTAGCAATACCTGTTAAGGCATCAAGATTAACAGTAGCAAGTAATTCTCTATCCCGTTTTACTTCTGTATAGGTTTTATATTCTAACTTACATTCATACGATCCTAATTGTAAACGGGCATCGGCTGTCAATATAGTTTTTTTAATCGGTTGAGTATTTAAATATGTGCCATTAGTCGAATTGAGATCATGAATGATAATACCTTGTTGGCTGATATATATTTGACAATGTAAACGGGAAATTTGTGTATCGTCTAAAATAATATTTGCTTGATCTGATCGTCCTATTGTTTTAGGCATTTCAGTAATGAGGTGATATTGTTTAGGAGCGAGTATAACAAGGTAAGGGAATACCGTTTCCGTATTTTGAAAAATTTTTTTTTCATCCACAATAATGGTTGTGGTGCCTTGATGATGTTTACTCATAGAGAGATGCTATCATAATTATTTTTTATGAACAAAAGATGCAGGGCGCAGTCTCGCTCCTTCAGGGGCGAGTTAGCCCGTGATGTCAGGACGGTGCATTTTGTTGTTGCATATACTTTTTGACCGCGCTCAATGAAGCACCGCTCGTTGATACAACACAATAACTGGGCGACCAGAATTGCTTGCCCCACAAACAATGCTTTATTTTGTCGAAATGGTTGCGTCTTGATATGTAAGACGATTTTCCTTTTAACTTACCCACTAAATGAGCAATGGCAAGTTTAGGGAGAACCGATACGATTAAATAACAATGATTATCCTCAGCATTAAACTCCAGTAATTCACATTCCATTTGCAGGCAGGTTTCTGTAATGG
>JALWRI010000081.1 GCA_026994225.1 Gammaproteobacteria bacterium
TTTCTTCTTCTTGTTGTTGTTGTTGTTGTCTTTTTTTCTCTTGCTGTTCTTTGCGTTGTTGTGCTTCTTTTTGCTTACGTTGTTGCGCTAATTTACGTTTTCTTTCTACCTCTTTTTTCTTCTGTTGTAATGCTTCTTTCTGCTCTCTTGCAGCCGCTTTTCTTTTTTCCTCTTGCTCTTTTCTCCGCTGTATTGCTCGTTTTTTCTTTTGTAATGCAGCTTGACGTTGTTTTTCCTGTGCTTTTTTACGTTTTGCCCTTGCTTTTGCTTTCTCCTTTGCTATTGCTGCTTGCCGTTGTTGCTTCTCTCGTTTCTTTTGAGCTTGAATGGCATTTATTTTTTCTTGATAAGCATGACTATCTACCGCTTTAGCCTGAATAACTTCAATAACTGGTTTTTTTGCTGGTAAAGGTAATTTATCCCAATTAAAAATAATCAAAGAGAATAACAAGAGATGAACAAGTAACGCATAAACCAGAGCAGTATAATCTTTTTTCATTTTTCCAAAGGCTGGGTCATAAGACCCACATTTTCTATTCCGGCCTGTTTTAATAAGGACAGGATATTCATTACCCGTATATAACGGACTTCTGCATCACCTGCAATCACTACTGGCATATTAGGGCTCGTTTGTAACAATGTTTGTACTCGTGTAACCAGCGTATCACCCGACATGCTCACTTCCTTCCCCATTCCTTCAGATAAATAATAGTTACCTTGAATATCCACCTTTATCATCAATGTTTTTAATGGATCGATGTTCAAACTATTGCCTTGTGCTGAGGGTAACTCAATTTTAATGCCTTGCACTAAAAGTGGTGCGGTAATCATAAAAATTACCAATAATACCAACATTACATCAATATAAGGGACGACATTAATATCAGAAACAGGTTTACGTCGTAATCTAGCAGCCATGCTTTACACCTTACCTGTTGTATATTTGTCGATGCAATACACTGGAAAATTCCTCCATAAACAAATCAAAGCGCCCTTCCAAACGTTCAATATCTTGAGAAAAATAGTTAAAAGCTACTACCGCAGGAATAGCAGCAAATAACCCCATTGCTGTAGCAATTAATGCCTCTGCTATCCCTGGAGCAACCATTGCCATACTTGCCTGCTCTACACCACCTAACGCTCTAAAAGAATTCATAATTCCCCAGACAGTACCTAATAAGCCAATATAAGGGCTAGTAGAACCTGCCGTTGCTAAAAAAGACAAGGATGATTCAATCACTTCTAATTCTCGTTGTACCGCAACGCGCATGGCTCTTTGTGCGCCTTCTAATACTGCTTCAGGTTGAATATCCGGTTGTTTATGTAAATTAGCATATTCTCTAAATCCTGCCTCAAAGATATTCGCTAATCCTCCTGGTTTTTCTCGTCGTTGACTGATTGTTTTATATAAATCAACCAAATTATTCCCCGACCAAAATTGTTTCTCAAAACGCTTTGCTTCCCATTTTGCTCGCTTTAATATCTGCAATTTATGAAAAATCAACACCCATACTACAAAAGAAATAGATAACAATAGTAACATAATGAGCATTACCAAAAGGCTTGCATTACTTATCAATGCCCAAATCGACATATCTACGGCTGTATGCATCATATTCTCCGTTTACACTAATTGCCCTTGATGCTGATCAACAAAATGTTGATACAAAGGTTTAGGAAATACTTTTATACCTTTAGTATCTGCATCAATACCCACTATTTTCACCTCTCCCTGACAAATCTTTTGATTATCATGCAAACGCATAATGGTTTGTTCAAAGATAATACTCGCTCGCCCTAATTTTTGAATTTCAGTAAGCACTTCCAGTTGATCGTTAAATAATCCTGGATGTAAATAATCCACACTCACTTTACGCACAGCAAATAAAATGGCATATTCATCAATTAAGGTATCTTGCTCTATGCCAATAGAACGTAGCCATTCTGTTCTCGCACGTTCCATATATTTTAAATAATTGGCATAATAGACCATGCCACCAGTATCCGTATCTTCGTAATAAATACGAATAGGCCAAACAAAATTACTCACTAATTTTTATTCCTGTCAATGTGTTAAGAGTTCGTTGTCATTGGGCTAATGCCAAAATGTAAATACGCTCTTTTGGTTAAAATGCGTCCTCGTG
This sequence comes from Gammaproteobacteria bacterium, assembly GCA_026994225.1. GTDB lineage: Bacteria > Pseudomonadota > Gammaproteobacteria > GRL18 > GRL18 > JALWRI01. Next base: position 2,145 of record JALWRI010000081.1, read on the forward strand.
GGGTACGCATAATAAAACCTTGTTGAATTAAAAACGGTTCGAGTACATCTTCAATCGTCCGTTTTTCCTCACCAATAGCTGCTGCTAAATTATCAATACCCACGGGACGTCCTTCAAATTTTTCTATCATTGCTAACATTAATTTGCGATCTAGCATATCAAAACCTTTATCATCAATCTCCAGCATATTGAGGGCTTGATCAGCAATATGATCATTAATTTCACCATCATGTTTTACTTGTGCATAATCCCGTACTCGCCGAATTAAGCGATTAGCAATACGAGGTGTGCCGCGTGATCGCTTTGCAATTTCAGTTGCTCCACTTGTTTCCAGGTGAATAGCTAGTAACTGCGCTGAACGTTGAATAATAGTAGTAAGATCATCGACGGAATAAAATTCCAAACGTTGTACAATACCAAAACGATCTCGTAAGGGAGAAGTTAATGAACCGGCTCGAGTCGTCGCACCAACTAAGGTAAAAGGTGGTAAATCTAATTTAATAGAACGGGCTGCAGGCCCTTCACCAATCATAATATCTAGTTGATAGTCTTCCATTGCAGGGTATAAGACTTCTTCAATAACAGGGCTTAGACGATGAATTTCATCTATAAATAAAATATCGTTTTCCTCTAAATTGGTCAATAATGCAGCAATATCACCTGGACGTTCTAATACTGGCCCTGATGTTTGTTTAATATTGACACCCATTTCATAGGCAATAATATTTGATAATGTCGTTTTACCCAAACCTGGAGGACCAAAAATTAAAACGTGATCCAACGCTTCCTGCCTGTTTTTAGCAGCGGTGATATAAATATTCATCTGCTCCCGAGTTTGCTGCTGTCCAATATAATCAGACAAGCACTTAGGACGAATAGCTCTATCTTGTACTTTATCATTATCTATGGCATTAGCAGTTAATAAACGCTCTGCTTCTAGCATTAGGCTACAACCTGTTTTAATGCCATTTTGATAACTTCTTCACTGGTTTTATTATGTGTATTTAACTTAGATAGCATTTTACTGATTTCTGTTACTTTAAAACCTAGTGCCAAGAGTGCCGTTTGCGCTTCTTCTAATGGATCAGCGATAAAAGTCTGCTCGCTTTGCTCTTTTTGCTTATTGCTGTTAGCAGCTACTACACGTTGTTCAACTTGTAATGTATTACTCAATTCACCTAACGCACTGATACGATCACGCATTTCAATTAATAATCGTTCAGCCGTTTTTTTACCAATACCGGGTAACCGTACCAAAGCTGCGGTATTACTTTCTTTTACTGCTACTACAAAGTCATCTACTCGAATACTCGATAAAATAGCTAAAGCAAGCCGAGGCCCTATTCCATTGACCTTAATTAACAAGCGAAATAATTTTCTATCTAATTCTTGTAAGAAACCATATAAAATATGTGCATCTTCACGCACTACCAAATGCGTATATAAACTTACTTCTTCACCTAATGCAGGGAGATCATAAAAAGTCGTCATAGGTGCTTGTATTTCATATCCTACCGCATTCACATCAAGCAACAGCTCTGGTGCTTGTTTTTCCAGTAAAATACCTCTAATTCGTCCTATCACTTTTTATTATTCCTATATATAATATAATTTAATTTTCTATCTAAACCGCTTTTTTCTGCGTACTTTCAATGCTTGTTGTAACAATACCTGCTTCGCTTGTTTTTCCGTATTATCAACATTTTTTTGCTGATCTTGCAAGGCTTGCAAAGTTTGCCTCGTATGAAAATGACACAAAGCAACACCTAATGCATCCGCTGCATCAACTTGCGGTATTTTACTCAAGGCTAAAATAGCCTGTACCATATGCTGTACTTGCTGCTTTTTAGCATGGCCATTTCCCACTACTGCTTGTTTGATTTGTGTTGGAGTATATTCATATATCGCAATCGCAGTTTGTGCCACAGCACAAATAGCAGCCCCTCGTGCTTGTCCTAACTTTAGGGCTGCATCCGCATTTTGATGAAAAAATACTTTTTCAATCGCCATCTCATCCGGTTGATAAGTATGGATAAGCTCTTGCATATCTCGAAAAATAACCAAAAGACGTTGATCTAGTTGTTGATGTTGTGTACGAATACAACCACATGTTACATACCGACATTGCTGATCATTGATTTCCAGTAAACCATATCCCGTAATACGAGAACCTGGATCAATACCTAAAATACGCACCTAAAAGGTTATTCTGCTAATTGTGCCAAGACCTCTTCAGATACTTCGGCATTAGAATAAACATTTTGCACATCATCCAAATCTTCTAATACATCGACTAAACGCAATACTTTTTCTGCATCACTCGCAGTTAAATCCACACTGGTAGATGGCTTCATGGTAATTTCTGCACTTTCCGGTTGTAAACCGGCTGTGACTAACGCATCTTTTACATCCATAAAATCTTCAATACCTGTTATTACATCAAAGCTGCCATCATCATTATTCACTAAATCTTCTGCGCCATTTTCTAACGCAATATCCATCACTTTATCTTCATCACTATCAGAAGCATAACTAATCACGCCTATTTTACTAAATAAATAAGCAACAGAGCCATCAGTACCTAAATTACCACCGGCTTTAGTGAAAGCATGACGTACCTCTGAAACCGTCCGATTACGATTATCGGTTAAACATTCAACCATTACCGCAACACCCACCGGACCATAACCTTCATAAAGCACCTCTTCATAATTTTCACCATCTGCTGCACCACTGCCTCTTTTAATTGCCCTATCAATGGTATCACGGGGCATGTTTGCACCCAAACCTTTATCAATAGCAGTACGTAAACGTGGATTAGCATCCGGATCACCACCGCCTAAACGTGCTGAAACGGTAATTTCACGAATTAATTTTGTCCATAATTTACCCCGTTTTGCATCCTGAGCTGCTTTACGGTGTTTAATATTTGCCCATTTACTATGCCCTGCCATTTATTCCCCCGATTTTTCCTTGTCAGTTTGCCGAAATTTAATGCCTAATTCACGTAACTGCCCCATTCCTGCTTGTGAAGGTGCGCCAGTCAATAAACATGCTGCGGTTTGGGTTTTAGGAAATGCCATCACTTCACGAATAGAATTTGCTCCGGTCATTAACATCACTAGACGATCTAATCCAAACGCAATACCACCATGTGGAGGACAACCATATTTTAACGCATCGAGGAAAAAGCCAAATTTCTCTTTGGCATCTTCTGTTGAAATACCCAGTAGCTCAAATACACTATGCTGCATAGCTGCATCATGGATACGTATTGAACCACCTCCTAATTCTGTACCATTTAATACCATATCATAGGCACGAGAGAGGGCTTTTTCCGGATTATTCTGTAATGCAGCAGTATCACAAGATGGCGCTGTAAACGGATGATGTAAGGCATTCCAGCATTGATGATTATCATCCCATTCAAACATAGGAAAATCAACAACCCATAAAGGTTGCCAGCCATGTTGTACTAAATCCATATCTTGCGCTACTTTAATACGTAATGCACCCAACGCTTCATTGACAATATGTGCTTTATCTGCACCAAAGAAAATCAAATCACCATTTTCTGAGCCAGTACGAGTGAGAATTTCTTCCAATATCTCATCGGGGAAAAATTTAACAATCGGCGATTGCAATCCTTCTCGACCTTTTTCTTTCGCATTGACTTTGATATAAGCCAACCCTTTTGCACCATAAATAGCGACAAACTGGGTATAAACATCAATCTGTTTACGAGTTAAATCACACCCTTTAGGAACACGTAAGGCAGCAACCCGCCCGTTGTTATCTTTTGCCGGTCCTGAAAAAACCTTAAACTCAATATCTTGTACTACCTCACTAAGTTCAACTAATTCTAAATCTATGCGTAAATCCGGTTTATCGCTCCCGTAACGTAACATCGCTTGGGCATAGCTCATACGAGGAAAAGGATTAGGTAAGGGTTGTTCCAACACCTGTGCAAATAACTGCCGTATCATTTCCTCCATGCTTTGCATGATAGTTTCTTCGTCTAAAAAAGCGGTTTCAATGTCTATTTGCGTAAATTCAGGTTGTCTATCGGCACGCAAATCTTCATCTCTAAAGCAGCGTACAATTTGGTAATATTTATCAAATCCAGAGACCATTAATAATTGTTTAAATAATTGTGGAGACTGAGGCAAAGCAAAAAACTGTTGTGTATGGGTCCGACTGGGAACCAGATAATCCCTTGCCCCTTCAGGGGTTGCCTTCGTCAACATCGGTGTTTCAATATCTAAAAAGCCCTGTTCATCTAAATAATTGCGGATTGCACGGGTTATCTCTGCCCGCATTTTGATACGGGTATACATTTCTGGGCGACGCAAATCAATATAGCGATAATGTAAACGATGTTCTTCTGAAACATTTTCATCATCCAGTTGAAAAGGCGGCGTCTCTGCGGCACTTAATACTTCAATAGTATCAGCTAAAATTTCAATTTGTCCGGTGGCAATATCAGGATTTACTGTCCCTTCAGGACGATTTCTAACCTGTCCTGTAATTTGCAAGACAAATTCATTACGTGCTTTTTCTGCAACATGAAACGCATTCAAACGCTCTGGATCGGGATCAAACACCACTTGCACAACCCCTTCTCGATCCCGTAAATCAATAAAAATGACCCCACCATGATCTCTACGATGATGTACCCAGCCACTGACGGTAACTTCCTGACCAAGTAATGTTTCATTTACTTCCCCACAATAGTGGCTACGCATATTGTTTTACCTTTCTTAATTTAGATTTTGACATATACATAATATTGAAAATTTAATGCTTACAATTCCCACCAGCACATGTATGAGTGCTTTTTGTACTTGTATCGTTACTACTTTTCGCTTCTTTTTTCGCCGGTTTAGACTGACTATTTTTGAAATCTGTTTCATACCAACCCCCTCCTTTAAGACGAAAGCCCGCAGCAGATATTAATTTTTTCAAATTTTTAGTATGGCACTCTGGACATTCTTGCAATGGTGCATCACTCATTTTTTGGATTGCTTCAAATTTATGTGAACAATTTTCACACTGATATTCATAAATCGGCATAATGGATTTCCCCCGCAAAACACGTAAGAACCTACTTCAAAAGAGCTAGGATTATAACGGTATCTTGGTATGAAGGCAAACTGGGAAAACAGTTATATATCTCGATTTTCACGGCGTTTTCTTAAATATTCTGTTTGTCTGTTAAGTACATGCTTAATAATAATATCCGTATACTGAGGATTGACATTTTGAAATGCAACGGCTATACGATAGGGATATTTGGGATCATCGAAATGGCTTATACGCATTATTTTAGCCTGTAGCATCATGCCTGACATTTCAGGCAATAAAATGATATTTAATTCTAACAACGCCCCAATATGTAAGGCTTCACTAGCTGGAAAAGCCATTCCCCCCGCACTTAAATTAACATGGTAACGGGGCATTTCATCGTTTTCATCTACTTCATCTAACAGCACCATTTCGGCCAGTGTATCTAGTTTTTTATCTAATAAACGCAGATAATGCCCTATATCTTCATTTACGGCATCAATCCGAGACAAAGTGAACTTCATCTGTTGTGAGATTTCAGAAAATTGCTCGGTTAAATGAAATAAACGAGGTAATTTTATGTTCTCGAGATGAAAGGCTTCTACAACCCGATACGTTAAAATGACCTCATCATCTATACGATAATATTGACGACGTTCAATATGTTGTTCAATTATCATCGGCAACTATTTATCCTAAAATTTAATAAAACCAGGTAAATCTTGTTCACTATCATCAGGAATCGTTACTTTATCAGGCAGTGTTGGATCAATTTCAATAATATCATCTTCAGATAAGGGGGGGGTATTCTTTTCTTTCTCTTTTACTGTATCTTTATTTGCTTTTTTATCTTCGGTAAACTTTTTCCCTTTAGTAATAATAATTTCTACTCGCCTGTTTTTAGCACGTCCCGCTGCTGTTTTATTGCTATCTAATGGTTTCGCATCGGCAAACCCTTCAATTGCAAAGCGTTTTTTATCTATCTTATTCCCTTTTAATAATTCATGCACTACCGATACCGCCCGAGCAGAAGACAATTCCCAATTAGAGCGAAACCGAGCCGTAGCGATCGGTAAATTATCAGTATGCCCTGCTACTACAATCGTACCATCTGTTTTCGCTAATTCATCCCGAATACGAGCCAATACCTTACGAAAGGCTGGTTGAATATTGGCACGTCCTGAACCAAAAGAGCCTTTTTCACGAATACGAATAACTACACTCATTGCATTCGACTCTACATCTATCATTTCTTCTTCTATTTCCTGTTCTAATGCTTCTTTTAAACTTTCTGTGGTTTTGTCAATTTCACTTTGAAACATCTGTTGTATCTGCTTTTGTACTACTTCTAGTTGTTCTTGCAGTTTTTCTTCTTGTTGCTGCATTGCTTCTAATTTTTCCTCTAATTCCTTTTTTTCTTTCTCGCTTTCTGCTTTATCCATTACATCTCGTACAATTTCTTGTTGTTCTTGCAATTCAGATATTTTTTTTATCAATTTTATTTCCGTTAATGTTTCTGTCGTAGATTGTTTTACTTCATTTAAAACCGTTTCTTGAGGGGGTGCAGGACTAAATTCTTTGGCAACAATATTAATCCCCTTCGGAATATCCTCCACTTCCACCTCTCTTTGTACTCCAAAAGCAAACTTTAAAGAACCGGCTATTTGTTTATATTTCAAAGCATCCATTTCAGAAAATGACAGTAATAATACAAAAAAACACATTAACAATGACATTAAGTCTGCAAACGTCATTACCCAAGCAGGAATTCCTGCCGGACATTTTACCGCTTGTTCTTCATCTGACATGTTATTTGCCCCTTACGTTAAAAAAACAATGTATTTTAATCTTTATTCACTTGTCCCTCGTTTTCCTTCTGGCAAGTAGGTTTTCAATAAATCCTCCATCACTTTAGGATTAATGCCTTCTTGAATTGCTGTAATGGTTTCAAGTATCAATGATTTGTTTAATTTTTCTTCATTACTTCTTAGTTCCAACTTGTCAGCAATCGGCAATGAAATCATGGTTGCTAACATTGCACCATATAAGGTTGTTAATAATGCAACCGCCATAGCCGGACCTATCGTTTTAGGGTCTTCCATATTTGCCAACATCTGCACTAATCCAATTAATGTCCCGATCATCCCCATAGCAGGACCTACATCACCTAAGGCTTTAAAAATATTTTGTCCGGTTTCATGGCGTTCTATAGTTAAATTAATTTCTTTACTTAACATCCGTTTTACTAAATCAGGATCATGCCCATCTACACATAATGCGACCCCTTTTTTTAAAAAAGGATTAGCAATTTCTTTACCTTCTAAACCTAAAATCCCTTCTTTTCGTGCTGTTGTAGCTAAATCTATACCTAACTCAATTAAATCTTCCGGTTTATCTGCTTTAAATAAAAAGGCTTTCATAGCGACTTTAAATGCACCCAAAAAGGTACTCAGTGGAAATTTCATTAACACTACAAAGATAGAGCCAACAAAAACAATTAAGATAGACGGGGGATTAATAAATAACATGATACTCCCCCCTTGTAAAATAGCCATGGTTACAATACCTAAAGCACCCAATAGACCAATTAATGTTGCTATATCCACAAAAATCTCCTGGTTGAAGCTAATTACTACTTAATTTCTAATATAACGCTTTATTGCATTATTTATATAATAATGTAATTATTCTAGCACAGAATAACATAGTGCTTATTTTAACATTCGAGTTATAGATAACCCAAATCATGCCACACATCACTACTAAAAAAAAGACGATCCTTATCACCGGCTGCTCCACCGGTATTGGTTTTTATTGTGCTAAAACCTTACATCAGCAAGGCTATCAGGTAATAGCCACTGCTCGTAAGGAAAAAGATATAAAAAAACTGAAACAATTAGGGTTATACAGCTTACAACTTGATCTTAATCATAGCCATTCTATACAGCAAGCAATACACGATACACTCGATATAACACAGGGTTCATTATATGCCTTATTCAATAATGGTGCGTATGGACAAGCCGGAGCAGTAGAAGATTTAAGTCGGGATGTTTTACGCCAACAATTTGAAACCAATCTCTTTGGCACACAAGAACTAACCAACCTTGTAGTACCTATTATGCGACAACAAGGATATGGACGCATTATTCATAATAGTTCTGTTTTAGGATTGGTTGCTTTAGCTTTTCGTGGCGCATATAACGCATCCAAATATGCTTTAGAAGGTTTAGCTGATACACAACGCCTGGAATTACGTGGTACTAATATCTATATATCACTTATTGAACCTGGCCCAATACTCAGTGATTTTAGAAAAAATTCATTAAAAGCCCTACAAAATAATATTAATATACAAGACAGCGTTTATGCAGAGCAATATCAAAAAACCTTAGAACGATTACAAAAAGAAGGAGCGGCAGTACCTTTTACCCTGCCGCCTGATGCGGTGTATAAAAAACTATTGCACGCATTAGAGAACAAGCACCCTAAAGCACGCTACTATGTAACGTTTCCTACTTACTTATTTGGCTTTTTACGCCGCATATTATCAACAAAAAGGTTAGATAAAATATTAGCTAAAATTTAGTTTTCATAATACTATGGGGAAAAATGATATTGACTACCTGCACTTTTTGCCAGCATACTAACTTTACAACATTGTATACTGCCACCGATTTTGATACGGGGGAACAGTCTTTCGTATTACAACAATGTAGCTATTATGATATTAATTATTATAGATTATTCCCCTCATCCCCTAATCTATTATATCAATTTTAAAAAAAAGTATTTCAAAAGAAGATAAACCTCATATATTCTATACCTTATTTCATGTTATATTGGCTATTCTATTGACACCTATTGCTTTTATTGAGTACTTTTATAGTGCTTTTAAAGATAAAGGTTGTTATCTTAATTTGATTTATAGAAAAACTGATATTTCATAATCATAACTTAATGGTAACCAATATAATCATGCTGAATGATAAAAAAATTATTGTTGTAATGCCTGCATATAATGCAGAAAACACCCTGGAAAAAACATATCAAGCATTACCCCATAATATTATTGATGATGTTATTTTAGTTGATGATTGCAGTACGGATAATACGGCTGAAAAGGCTAAATTATTAGGTATCAAGCATGTTATACAACATGAAAAAAATGTAGGTTATGGTGGCAACCAAAAAAATTGCTATAAAAAAGCCCTTGCTTTGAAAGCCGATATTGTCATTATGGTACATCCTGATTATCAATATACACCTAAACTCTGTGAAGCAATGGCATCACTAATTAGTAATAATGTCTACCCTTGTGTTTTGGGTTCACGTATTTTGGGAACAGGTGCTTTAAAAGGGGGTATGCCTCTATACAAATATATAGCAAATCGTCTGCTTACCTTCTTCCAAAATATCATATTACCTTATAAATTATCCGAATATCATACCGGGTATCGGGCATTTTCTCGTGAATTACTTGAAAAATTACCATTAGAAAATAATGATGATGATTTTATCTTTGATAATCAAATGCTGTTACAAATAATTGGTGCTGGTTATCAAATTGGTGAAATCACCTGCCCTACATTATATATGGAAGATTCTTCCTCTATTAACTTAATCCGTTCAAGTAAATACGGGTTACTCGTTCTTTTATCAACTATTGAATATAAACTAGCAAAATGGAAACTGATTAAAAGCAATCATTATTTTATCTCAGGCAAATAAATTATGTCTAATCATTTTACCTCTAAAAATATTTTTATTTATCTCCTTATTTTTATACTCACTATTATTTGCTATCACAATTTTTACTTACAGCAATTTTTATATTGGGATGATAAAGCCTATATTATGGTAAACCCCTATATACATGGATTTACCCTGGAAAATATATCCTGGATATTCACTCATTGGGAACTTGGTAACTGGCATCCTCTTACTTCATCATTATTTGCTTTAACTTATGAACTATTTGGAGAAAATGCCGCAGCATTTAAATTTATCAATTTATGTATTCATTCATTCAACAGCTTTCTTATTTACCTTTTATTTATTATTATTCTTCGTTTCTATGATCCCCTTATTAAAGAGAATAATACCTCACTACATCTTGCAGGCATTGTTACCGGAATAGCCTTTGCCATTCATCCTTTACATGTCGAATCTGTTATCTGGATAGCTGAAACCAAAGATACCTTAAGTACCTTTTTCTATTTACTCACTATCTACTTGTATTTAAAAAAAGACCCCCTTGACAAACATTCTTTACCTGTACTCTTTACTTTCTTTCTTGCATTATTATCCAAACCTATGGCTATTACATTGCCTGCTATACTGGTGATACTCGATCTTTATCTACTAAAAAAACCTGCCTTGTATCAGGATTTTTTTCATACTTTATGGCAAAGTATGCGGCAAAAATGGGCATTTTTTCTATTAAGTCTTTTTATTACCCTGCTTACTTTTTATACTCAAAACCTGCTTACTTTTTTTACTCAAAAACAGAATACTGAACAAACCATACTAACAGAACGGGTAATAAATGCCTTATATGGGTTACAACATTATCTTACAGGCTTAATTTATCCTGCTGATATTACTCCCTTTTATCCCTATTCCAATACCTTTACACCATCCATGCCTGTGGTTATTTTATTCTTCACCTTATTTATGAGTATCACGATTATTGCTCTCAAAAGTACTCAATCCCGATTTACTCCCCTGGCCTGCGTATGGTTAACTTTTTTAATTATATTATTACCGGTTATTGGATTAGTAAAAATAGGTTATCAATCCTGGGCCGACCGATACACCTATCTATCAACAATAGGCTATTTCTTACTCTTTGGATGGATAATATTTACCCTTTTAAACCAGTTATCTAAAAATAAAAAAATACCCTTACTTTTCTTTATCATATTTATTTTTTCTCAATGGGGATATTTGACGTATCTCTACACGGATGTATGGAAAAATGATAGAACACTATGGCTTTTTAGTAGCAGTAAATATCCCAATGCCATTGCATATCGTAATCTTGCCAGTAGCTATTATATAGAAAAAAATTACCCTGCTACTATTTATTACGCATTACAATCTTTATCATATAACCCTGCTCATGTTACTACATTGCATATGATAGCAGATGCGTACAAAGCACTTAATAATACAGCAAAAGAATTATATTATTATCAATTAGCCGTTACACGTAATCCTGAGTCTGGGTATGCACTGACTAAGTTAGGGGATTATTTTTATTATCAAGGCGTTCACACAAAGGCTATTTTTTATTATAATACAGCACTTAAAATCGCTGCTAATGCAGCAGATATTTATCATCCGCTACAGCGTCTCGCTTATCTTGATTATGAGCAACATCATTATCAATCTGCTTTACAGAAGATACTGCTCGCATATCAAAAAGCACCTAAAAATTTTGGAGATCAAGATACACTACAATTAATTGCTGAATTATATTTTATTTTACATAATCAACAGCAATTTACCCACTTTTATAAAAAATTGCGAAAAATCGCACCACATCACTCTTATATAAAATTAAGACAGCAGCATGTTAGAGAGTAATTGTTTTGAAACATAATCAATGGGTTATATTAAAAATTATTGGTACAGTGATAATATTTAGTGTTATTACTTATCTTACCGATATTCCTCATATTATTAAAACTATAAAAAATATTCCTCCCTCAACTATTATATTAGCCCTATTACTACAATTTTTTGCTTTATTTATATACAGTATTCGATGGTGGTTACTATTTCGTGCATTATTAACCAACACCTTACATTATACGAGCGTTTGGCAATATTATTTTATCGGTGTTTTTTTCAATAATATTATTCCATCTAGTATGGGTGGAGATGTTATACGTATCTTGTATCTAAAAAAGAAAAAATTTAATTTTGATATTTTAATTAGTTCTACATTTGTAGACAGATTAATTGGATTATTAACGATTATTCTCTTTGGTACTTTTTCTGCCTATTTTGCCGGCTATCAAGAAGGTTTATATCTTTTAATCATGCTATCTATCATATTCCTTTTTGGTATCTTGTTAGTCCGTTATAAAAAACCTTTATTACGCACACTGCTTGCATCATTATATCATATTAAAAAGCTCTCATTTTTCACTCATATTCTTAGAAAGATATTACTTTACCGTAATAAAAAAGAATCCTTAATGTATGCTATTTTCTTATCTATTTTCGGCCAATGTATTATTCTCTTTATTTACTACCTACTTGGATTTGCTTTAGGAATTATTGTACCGTGGTATGTGTATTTTATTGCACTACCTATACAATACATTGCAGCAAGTTTACCTCTTTCTATAGGTGGTCATGGGGTACGAGAAGGTGTCATGATTACTATTATGCTATTATATGGCGTTGATGAACAACTTGCTATTGCTCTATCTTTAAGTTATTTTTGTATTTATATACTTTGTTCTCTCCCTGGTGGATTGTTAATTCTTAAAAAACACTAAAGACCTACTACCCAATGTGCTACTTCGCCCTTTAGATTACAGGATACAAACAAAGCACACTGGGTCAACTCCTCTCTATTATTGAGTCTTTTTGGTTTTAAATACTAATTGCTCATTGTCCACTGTTATCTGCACTTGATCATTTGGTAGTATATGCCCTGCAAGTATTTCCTGTGCTAAAGGATTTTCTATATCTTGTTGAATAGTACGTTTTAACGGTCTTGCACCATAAACAGGATCAAAGCCTTCTCTGGCAATATATTCCAATGCCTCATTCGTTACATGCAAAGCAATATCCCGTTCTTTTAATCTATCAATTAAGCGAGTTAATTGAATTGCCGCAATACGTTGAATATGTGCCTCTACTAATGGATGAAACACAACTAAATCATCAATACGGTTGATAAACTCTGGCCTAAAATGTGTTGCAACACTTTGCATTACCGCAGCTTTAATCGCATTATAATCATTAGCTCCCGCCATTTCTTGTATATCTTGTGAACCTAGATTAGATGTCATCACAATCACTGTATTACGAAAATCAACAGTTCGTCCTTGTCCATCCGTTAAACGACCATCATCTAATACTTGTAATAAAATATTAAATACATCAGGGTGTGCTTTTTCTACTTCATCTAATAAAATTACGGAATAAGGCTTACGTCTTACCGCTTCGGTTAAATAACCTCCTTCATCATAGCCCACATACCCAGGGGGCGCACCAATCAAACGAGCAATAGAATGTTTTTCCATAAATTCTGACATATCCAAACGGATAATCGCATCTTCTGTATCAAATAAAAACAATGCAAGTGTTTTAGTTAATTCCGTTTTACCCACGCCCGTAGGGCCTAAGAATAAAAAAGAACCATTAGGACGGTTCGGATCAGAGAGTCCTGCCCGGGAACGCCGGATTGCATTAGATACCACATTAACCGCTTCATCTTGTCCCACTACTCGCTGATGTAAGGCTGTTTCCATTTGTAACAGTTTTTCTTGTTCCCCTTCTAACATTTTGGCAACGGGAATACCTGTCCATTTTGATACAACTTCTGCTACTTCCTCTTCTGTTACGGCATTACGCAATAATTTTACTTCTTGCATTTCTGCTTGTGCTGCCATATCCAATTGTTTTTCCAGCTCAGGAATACGTCCATATTGCAATTCTGACATACGAGTTAAATCCCCAGCACGTTGTGCAATTTTTAACTCTTCACGTAACCTATCTAACTCTTCTTTAATATGTTGTGAGCCATGTAAGGCTGCTTTTTCTGATTTCCAGATTTCTTCCAAATCAGAATATTCACGACTTAATTCCTCAATTTTTTCATTTAACGCTTGCAAGCGTTTTTTAGAGGCATCATCCTCTTCTTTTTTCATTGCTTCGCTTTCAATCTTAAGCTGAATAATATGCCGTTCTAATTTATCCATCACTTCCGGTTTAGAATCAATTTCCATCCGAATACGACTTGCTGCTTCATCTATCAGATCAATTGCTTTATCTGGTAACTGCCGATCACTAATATAACGATGTGATAAGGTTGCAGCACTAACAATCGCTGGATCGGTAATATCTACACCATGATGAATTTCATATTTTTCTTTTAAACCCCGTAAAATAGCAATACTGCTTTCTACATTTGGCTCATCAATCAATACTTTCTGAAAACGACGTTCTAATGCTGCATCTTTTTCAATATATTGACGATATTCATCTAGTGTAGTAGCACCTACACAATGCAATTCACCTCGTGCTAAAGCAGGCTTTAACATATTACCGGCATCCATTGCCCCTTCTCCTTTTCCTGCACCAACCATCGTATGTAATTCATCAATAAATAAAATAATTTGTCCCTCTTGCTTGGATAAATCATTTAATACCGCTTTTAGGCGTTCTTCAAATTCACCTCGAAATTTTGCACCAGCAATTAATGCCCCCATATCCAGAGATAAGATATGTTTATTTTTAATTCCTTCTGGTACTTCACCATTTATTACTCGTTGTGCTAAACCTTCTATGATGGCAGTTTTTCCTACTCCTGGTTCACCAATCAAAACCGGATTATTTTTAGTTCTACGTTGCAATACCTGAATAGTGCGGCGAATTTCTTCATCCCTACCGATAACTGGATCTAATTTTCCCTGTGCTGCCCGTTCTGTTAAATCTATCGTATATTTTTCTAATGCTTGACGATTATCTTCTGCATTTTGTTCCTTTACACCTTCTCCACCACGCATACGAGCTACCGCTTCTTCAACATTCGCTTTACTTACTCCTAACGATTTAAAAATATCCCCTAATTTTCCATTATCATCGAGTGTTGCAAGTAAAAATAATTCACTGGAAATAAATTTATCTTTACGTTGTTGCGCTAATTTATCTGTTATATTTAATAATCGTGACAAATCATTAGACACATGTATATCACCCACATTACCTTGTACAGTGGGTAAGCTATCAAGTGCTTGATTAAGTTTTACATACAGGTTATCAATATTAACGCCTGCTTGCAGTAGCAAATTTCTAACTGTCCCTTTTTCTTCATTTAATAATGCCATCATTACATGCATAGGCTCGATAAACTGATGATCTCTCCCCACAGCAAGACTTTGTGCTTCAGCTAATGCACTTTGAAATTTATATGTTAATTTATCCATCCGCATTACAATCACCTTATATTAAAAATCTATAAATAAAATAAAAACTTATATTGCTTATATTGAATGGGCAGGATGCACTATCTATATAATCTACTTATAGAAATTAAGGTTATTTTTAGAAAATTCAAGTATTTTTTACAACATATCTTATAGTAATAAAAAATCACCCTGGTATAACAGCTTGCTGCCTAATATGAGTGTGTAAGACAGTTATTTTTTTACTTCTAAATTGTAATCAATTAAGGTTTGTAACTGTTCTAAACAGGTTTTATAGGTGATCGCTTCTTCCCCTTTTTTAGCACTTTTACAACATTGTAATCGGGGTAAATGGTGTAACCTGGCATGAGAACGTATAAATATTGCTTTGACAACATGTCCATAAGATTTACGATTAATGCCGTCTACATGCAAAGGAATGATGTCTGCCTGAGATAACATCGCTAAACGTATAGCTCCCCCTTTTATTTTTTTTGCTGGTGCATCTGGTAAATGAATACCACCATAAGGAAACAAGGCAATAATCTCTCCTTTTTTTACTGCTTTAATTGCTGCACGCATTGCTTTTTCTGGTTTTCCAGAACGTTCTACAGGAATACATCCTATTGCTTTAAATAACCACATAGTTCCAAATCTTTCATATTGCTTTTTATCAATTAAAAAACGGACTGGTCTATGACATGCTGCAACAATAAGTACCGGATCTAAACCTGACACATGATTTGCCACAATAATAGCTGCTCCGGTTTCAGGAAGGGGTATTTTTTCATACTCTAAACCATGATAATACTTGCAATATAAATTATTTAGTCCATCAAGGCGGTTTAACCAAACACTATTCCAATCACAATTATTAGCTTGTTCACATATTGACCAAAATTTTTTCCACGCTATCATCACTAACATCACTATAGCAAATAGTGCTATAATAACACTCCATTCAAGCTGCATATTTTATTCCTTATTTTTTCTTATATTTTTTACGTTGAAATAAATCAGTACGGCGACTGACTAATCTATCTAAAAATAATAATCCATCCAAATGATCTAATTCATGTTGTACTGCTCTTGCTTCATAGCCTACACAACTAAAGGTTTGCCATTTTCCCTCTACATTTTGAGCATGTACTTCAATCGCTTCTGCCCGAATAACATTACCTGTAAAATCAGGTACGGACATACATCCTTCTCGACCAATTTTCATCCCTTCCCATTTTTTTATTTCTGGATTGATTAAAATCATACACCCATTAGACACTAATTTTGGATTTTTTGACACATCTACAATTGCAATGCGCTTAAAATAGCCAACCTGTGGCGCAGCAATCCCTACGCCTCCAGGACCTGCATACATCGTTTCTAATAAATCATTAATAAAATATTGTAAGGAGGTATCAAAATTACTGACTTCAACCGATAACTGTTTTAAGCGTTCATCAGGATATTGTAAAATATCTAATACTGCCATTATATTCCCTTGTCTAATAGTTCTAAATTAACCTATTAAGGTATCAATATGTGAAATCCTTGTACTGATCCCATCTTTTGCTACAGCAGCATCAAGGGATTTTTGTACTTCTTCTTGCGGTGTTTCGCTATACCCTTCTATATGCATAATATAAATAGGCTGCGCCTGACTTCCTCCTACATCAGACTCTAAATCCAGGATATTAAATCCTACCTCAACTAAAATATTGGTAACCGTTGCGACAATCCCCATACGATCAGCCCCATAGACACTTATTCGCATATTAGGTAATTTATGTTGATGTAATTGCCCATCAATATTTTCTATATGAATATGTAAATCCATATCATTGGCAATCTTTTGCAATAACATTTTTAATGTTTGCACATCATTTTCTGTTCGTACCATTAACATAATGGTAAAATTCCCCCCTAAACGCATCATTGATGCTTCGCCTAGGTGCGCCCCTTGTTCAAATAATAAAGTGCTTACCCGTGCAACAATTCCCACCCGATCTTTTCCGACTAAGGTTAACATAAACCATTGTGCCATCTTTTATTCCTTTTTATTCAACCAATTAACCATTATTGATGCTTATAACGTATGTTTTTGAATATATATTATACTTGCCATGCGTCCTGTTACTTTATCACGGCGATAGGAATAAAAACGGTTTGCCTCATGATAAGTACAAAAATGACCACCATAAATATGCCTTATTCCTAAACGATAGAAGATAAGTTTGGCTAAAGTATATATATCTGCCCAATAATGCCCTGTTTTATGGGTATTTGTAAAGGCTGTATAGGCATTTGCTAATTTCCTTTCAAAAATAGATTTCACATTGTCTCCCACTTCAAAAGCCCTTGCACTAATAGCAGGGCCTAACCATACTAATATCTCATCCTTATCCATCATCGCTATACCATCATTCCCTGCCCTCAACTTAGCAATTCCTTGTTCGATAATGCCTTTTGCCAATCCTCGCCATCCAGCATGTAATACAGCCACTTTATTACCTGCTTTATTGGTCAGCAAAATAGGCAAACAATCTGCAGTCAAAACAACACACACTTGTGAAGGTATGGTACTATAACAACCATCAGCAGAAATGCCCGCAGAATACTGTTTTGCATTAATAACATTGATACCGTGCGTTTGTTCTAACCATAAAGGCGAATGAGGTAATTGTAATTGTTGTGCTAATACTTGTCTGTTTTGATGGACATAATGGCTATCATCCCCAACGTGCAAAGCTAAATTAAAATTCTGATAAGGGGATAAGCTATTCCCCATCGCATTATAACGGCAACTCACAAATGCCTTTACACATTTAGGTGCAGGCCAATTCGGAATAATGTAAGGGTATTCAATACAATTATTCTTTTGATAGTATTGCATATTAACTATTATGTTATCTTGGCTAATTGATGACACAATTGTTGCATATCATCTGGCATAGGGACTTGCCATTGCATAAATTCACCCGTAACAGGGTGAGTCAATCCTAAACGACTTGCATGTAATGCCTGACGTGGAAATTGTCGCAAGGCTTCCCGTAGCGTTTCTGATACCCCTGCTGGAATACGTAAACGCCCTGCATAAACACTATCACCCACAATAGGATGATGAATATGCCGTAAATGTACCCGAATTTGATGGGTACGGCCTGTTTCCAGACGTACCTGTAAATGGGTAAAATGTTGATAGCGTTCTGCAATACGATAATGGGTAATTGCCACTTTACCATTCAATCTATTGACTGCCATTTTAGTACGATGTTTAGGATCACGTCCAATCGGTGCATCAATGGTACTTCCAGCAATCACCTCACCTGAAACAATGGCTTCATATTGTCGTACAAATGCACGTTGTTGTAGTTGAGCAACTAAATAATGGTGCGCTGTCAGTGTTTTTGCTACCACTAATAATCCAGTAGTATCTTTATCTAATCGATGTACTATCCCTGCTCTTGGTACTTGTCTTAATACTGGAGCATGATGCAATAAACCATTTAATAAAGTACCTTGTGGATTTCCTACAGCAGGATGTACCACTAAATTGACTGGCTTATTAACAATAATGATGGCATTATCTTCATAAACAATATCCAAAACCATCGCTTGCGCTTGCCAATCACCTTCTGCTTTTCCCTCCTCTTTAAGGTTAATCAACACTTCCATACTGGCTCCTGTAGCCACTTTTTCTTTTGCTTTTACCTGTTTTCCATTTAGTAGCAGTTGCCCGGCCTTAATCCATTGTTGTATCCTTGCACGGGAAAAATCAGGAATTAAGCAACTTGCTACCTGATCAAAACGTTTCCCCACATATTCTTCAGGAATAGTCATAATTTGCATAATTTAAAAAGCCTTATCTCATATCCATCTTGTTTGTAGTCCACCATATTACCAATATGACCGTAAATCCCCTGGCTTTAGACATGGAGATATAAGATCATGCCCTTTGGTGAGAAATAAAAACAATTAGAACCGTATAGTTTTTATTATTGCATTATATAAGTCATACCTTTACAATTAGCTATGGGCAATTATAAGGTAAAACATAAATCTAATAATAATGTGGTGATACTCCTGTAAGTATCATGTTGTTTGGTATCCTAAGTATATTTTATACTAAAAAAGGTCATCTAGCGTGCAACGAGTATTTATACAACGATATTATCTTCTTTTCAGTCTACTTTGTATTATGACTTTTTCCTCTTGTTCCTGGTTAAAAAGCCATGAAGATGAAACTAAATCCTGGTCGGCCAGTAAACTCTATTCTGAAGCAAAAGCCGAATTACAAGATGGAGATTATGAAACAGCTATAAACTACTATGAAAAACTCGAGGCTCGTTTTCCCTATGGCAAGTATGCCCAACAAGCCTTACTGGATGTTGCCTATGCCTACTGGAAATACGATGAACCTGAATCAGCGATTGCCACTACCGATCGATTTATTAAACTTCACCCTCGCCACCCTAATGTGGATTATGCGTATTATTTGCGGGGATTAATCGTATTTCCTTTACGCCGCAATATTTTTGAATACATTGTCCCTCAAGAAGAAGCCGATCGAGATGCCAGCACTTCATTAGAATCATTTCAATACTTTTCTGAACTGGTACAGCGTTTTCCCAATAGCCGTTATAGTGAAGATGCACGTTATAGAATGGGTTATTTACGCAATAAAGTCGCTCGCCATGCCCTACATGTTGCACAGTATTATTTAGCTAAAAAAGCCTATATTGCTGCAATTAATCGTGCTAAATATATCCTAAAGCACTTTCAAGAAGCACCAGTATCAATAGCAGCTTTAGATATTATGAAACAAGCCTATATTGCCTTGGATATGCCCCAATTAGCTAAAGATACCCAAAAAGTGATTGAAAAAAACCGCACACAGCTAATTAAACAAAAAGAAAATGTTTTATAGCATCCCTCTCATAGGTAACAACAATGACAATAAAAAATAAAGTTACCTTATATGCCTTTATACTCATTACTATAGCAGTAATACATTTATTTCATAAAATCTATATTGATGAAAATATTATTTATCTCTTTTCTACTGATAATAATGCCCATTGGATAATTATTGAGCAACCTTATGATATAGGAATACATTCTTATTCCAATAAAACCACGTATTTTACAAAAAACATTCATCCCAAACAATTATTACATCATATAGATTTTTCTTTTACCTCTATTAGGGTTCGATTATCCATTTCATATTGATTATATCCTCTTTCTATTAGAGCACGGAACATTACCTCTTGCAACGGATGGATGGCAAATGTTTCAATCACCACTTTATTATATTATTAGTGCATTCTTTCTACGCATATTCCAAGCATTCTTTAACTCTGATCTAAGTATTTTATTACTTAAATTAATCCCATTACTCAGTGGTATTATCCAAATAGAAATTGCTTATCGTTGTTTATTACTTGTTTTTCCTCATAATCTGCGCTTACAGATGATTGGATTAGTATTTGTAGCATTTATCCCTATGAATATTTATATGTCTTTATATATTGGAAATGAACCATTATATGCTCTATTGGGGAGTATATTTTTATCTTGGCTATTTTGTTTTTATATAAGTGTTATTGAGTTTTAGATAAGGATGATCAGGATAGATAGATACTAATTTATCTAGATAATAATTTGCCCGCTCATAGTTACTTAATTTTATATTTAAGTTAACTAACAGTTCCAATATTTTAATATTATTTTTATTTTGATCATACAATCGTGTTATTTTACCTATAGCTTCAGTATAATAGAATTTCTCACATTTTTTTTTCTTATATGTCGTACATAATTGAGCTACTTTTAATACCGCAGTAATTGAATTAGGATTACGTTCTGAAGCAAGTTGATAATAATAAATTTGCTTATCTATATTCCCTGATTTTTTATAACTTTTTGCTAATGAATAGAGAACTAAAGTAGAATTGGGAGCCAACTCCAATGCCTTATTATAGTAATAAATTGCCATATCATATTGTTGTTTATCTAAATAATCATCTGCCAATAATTTATATGCTATATCAACATTAGGATACTTACTTAGCACAAAAGTCCATAGTGTTTTATTATCTTTCCATACCTTTATATACTCATGTGTTATATTTCCCCAACTAAAAAATATCAACATACTATATATAAGAACAAATAAGTAATACTTTTTCTTTATTCTTTGTAAGATGAAAAAAATAATTCCTCCAAAAAGTAAATAGAAACCAACAGTAGGTAAATACGCATATCTATCTGCATAGGAATGATAGCCAACTTTTGCAATGACTCCTATAACAGGTAAAAGTATAACAAGATAAGATAACCATATCGCACCTACATAACGAAATCGTAATGATGCAAGAGATAATACAGATAGCAGGCTTATGAGTGTAATACCACAGGCTAGTAGAATAACTATTTCATCAATATTATCTCTATAAATAAAAGGATAAAATGGAGATATGTCTACCGGATATATTATAACCTTTATATAATGAAAAATACTGAATATAGCATTTATTAACCTGTTATACATATCAACATTAATTGCATTATTCGTATCTGCATGACCCCATAATGTGATAACTGATATAATAATACTTAGACTAAATAATGCCCATTTATTACTAAATAGATAGAAATACTCTTTCCATGATGCTTTAAATATATTTATTTTATCTAAAATAGCAATATCGAAAATAATCAATACGACAGGTAATGTCACTGCCATAGGCTTTGACATTAAAGCACAAAAAAATATTACCGTAAGAGTGAAATAATTAGTCTTTTTTTTTATTTCCTGCGAAAGATAATAAATGATTGCACTTAGATAAAAAAAAGCACATAAAACATCTTTTGTTTCAGCTATCCACACTACTGACTCTACGTGTTGTGGATGTATAGCAAAGGCTAATGCTGCTGCAATACCTGAAAGAGGAAGGAGAAAGGGAAAACTATTAGTGTTAGTTTCTCTTATTGTAGATAACAGAATAAATAATTTATAGACTAAAAAACTATTCAATATATGAATAACTATATTCACATATATAAAAGCAACCGCATTTTCTCCAAAAAAATAATAATTAGTAATATAAACAAGCCATGTTAATGGATGCCAATTTGACATTTCTATAGCCATAAATGCCCACAAAATATTATCCAATGACAAAACTTTGATATGAATATTATTAATAATATAACCATAATCATCCCAAGAAAGAAATTGATGATTATGTATATTTCCATACACAAAAAAAACACTTCCTAAAATACCAAAGAATGCAATAACTTGATTAATTATAATTTTCTTATCCATTTGTCTGGTCTATTTTTTTATGCTTTAATTCTCCCTGAATAAGGGTGATATATTTTTTTATTGCTACACTTTCTTTATCTAACTTTAAAGCCTGCTGAAAATAATATAACGCATCTTTATAATGCTTATTCTGATAACAGACTATTGCAGCATTTAATACAGTTTGTAAAGAATCTGGATTATTTCTTGCTGCCAATTCGTAATAGTAAATCATATTCTTTTTATCCCCTAACTGGTGATACATTTCTGTAATACGATAATAGGGTTCCAAGACAAAAGGTTTAGCTGTTAATAGCTTTTTCCATAATGCTATAGCATATAATGGCTTTTTTTCATTTAATGAATAATAATATGCCAACATCTTATCTACTGTATACAATGATGTATTATGTTTACTTTGAACAAAACTCCATAATGTCAGAGGATTTTTCCAAACAGGTACATATTGAGCAGTGATACTTGCCCAATTAAAGATTATGAAGAGTAAACATCCCACCCAAAATACTCTATAGTAATTTTTAACTTGTAATAATAATGTATATATTATCCATCCTAATATCAGATAAAAACTAATAGTAGGTAAATAGGCATACCTGTCTGCATAAGCGTGCCCTCCCACTTTTATTCCCACACCGATAACAGGTGAAAGCATACAAAGATAAACTAACCATGCACAAGCAAAAAAACGCCAACGGGAAGTCAATGAAAATATTGACCAGAGCGTTAAGAATATAATCCCCCCTCCCAATAATATTATTTTCCACACAGCAATGTCATTACTATATATATAAGGATAAAAAGGGGCTATCTTTGCAGGGTAAATAATAATCCAGATATAATGTATTACACCTGATACGGCATTAATCAAATCATTATAGAATACAGTATGCGCTGCATAATTCACTTGCACCCAAATAGTAATCACTGATACAGCAAAACTTAATCCAAACAATAGCCACTTATCCGTAAGAATATGATGATTATTTTTCCAAAAATTTTCTTTTTTTAATGTTAATTTATTTAATAAATAAATGTCTATCAAAATCAATACCACAGGTAATGTGACGGCCATTGCCTTGGACATTAACGCACAAAAAAACAAAAATAAAAGGATAAGCATATTCTCATTTTGACGTTGTTTTGCCCTGATATAATATAAAATCGTCAATAAATAAAAAAATGCACAAAGAACATCTTTCGTTTCAGCTATCCAAATAACCGATTCAACATGCTGTGGATGTATAGCAAAAGCAATTGCAAGCAAACATGCTGAAATATAGCTAATGAATGATGGCTTATGGTGTGGATAAACAAGTTGAATAATCTGTAAAAATAACAATAAAACCAAAAAGCTATTGATACTATGTAGTACCATATTCACATATTTATAGCCTACGATATTAGTATCAAAAATTTCATAGTTTATCGCATAAACTAACCACGTCAATGGATGCCAATTCTCCATATAATGCGTAGTAAATATCCACTTTAGTGTAGTAAAATCTAACTGATGTATATGTGAGTTATAAACTATGTATTGTGCATCATCCCAATTTAAAAATTGATGATCACTCACATCGCCATATGTCAGTAAAATAATACCTAATAATAATAAATAAACGGTTCCAAATAAAAGCGTAAGTGTCTTTTTGCTCAACTGTGTAAAAGGTATCATGATACTATCCTGATTATTTTTTGTGGGTACATATTCTATTAGCTGTTTCAATTCTTATATCTGCTAAGCTCTAATAACATTACTCAAATCTTGCTGATACACACCCCGTGTATCAATAATGATATCTGCATATTTTTGAATAAATAAATAATCAAATTTATCATGGTGAGTGACTAATAATAAACAATCGTAACGGGCTAGAGTCTGCGCTGTTAAGTCAATACTTTGAAAATGCGTCTGTCCATGGACGTGTTTTTTTAGTATCGGTACATGTGGATCAGAATAATCGACTAATGCACCTTTTGCTAATAATAATTCTATTAGTTTAAAAGCTGGCGATTCTCTCGTATCATCAACATTTTTTTTATATGCTACCCCTAAAATCAATATTTTACTATTTTTTAATGCTTTCCCTTTTTCATTTAAGGCATTCATTACCTTGCTAATGACCCATTTAGGCATTTGAGTATTGACTTCTCCAGCTAATTCTATAAATCGGGTACTGACATCATATTCTCTTGCCTTCCAGGTTAAATAAAAAGGATCAATGGGAATGCAATGCCCTCCTAATCCAGGACCTGGATAATAAGGCGTAAAACCAAAAGGTTTAGTTGCCGCAGCACGAATAACTTCATAAATATCAATATCCATTTTATCTGCAACAATTTTCATTTCATTCACTAAGCCAATATTGACGGCTCTATGAATATTTTCTAGTAACTTTGTCATTTCAGCAACTTTAGTGGAACTGACAGGTACAACCGTATCAATAATAGAAGAGTACAGAGCTACTCCTACCTCTAAACAGGCCAAGCTGTGTCCACCACATACTTTTGGTATAGTTTGTGTAGTAAATTGGCTATTTGCCGGATCTTCTCTTTCAGGGGAATAAACTAAAAAGATTTCCTCGCCAACATGTAATCCGAGTGATGTAATGCGTGGTAATAATTCTTCTTCTGTTGTCCCCGGATAAGTAGTGCTTTCTAATGATATAACCTGCCCTTTGTGTAGAAAAGGTTTTATCATCTCCATAGTATGAATAACAAAACTTAAATCGGGTTCACGGTATTTATTTAAGGGTGTCGGTACACATACAATCAGGGCATCACATTCACTTACTCTGGAAAAATCAGTTGTTGCTAAAAATCCCTGTTTCAGAGCTATTTTTAAAGTATTTTTAGAGATATGTTCAATATAACTTTCTGCTTGAGATAAAGCACGCACCTTTTCCTCATCAATATCAAAACCAATCACTTTATAAGTAACAGAACTATAGCGTAATACTAAAGGTAACCCTACATATCCCAACCCCAAGATACCAATCACCGCTTCTTTATTATTTAATTTCTTAATAAGCTGTTGTTTCACCTTATATAAACCTGCTATATTTTCACTCATTGTATTATTCATCATAATGTGCATAGGTGATAGGATAGCGTCTATCACGTCCAAAGGCCTTAGTACTCACTCGTACACCAGGCGCAGCTTGGCGACGCTTATATTCATTATTTTTTACCATTTTGACTACTTTTTTTACCGTACTCATATCAAAACCTGTGGCAATAATCTCTTCAATCCCTTTATCTTCTTCTATATATTGCCGCAAAATAGCATCCAGGATAACATAATCAGGTAGACTATCACTATCTTGTTGATCTGCTGCAAGTTCTGCCGAAGGAGGGCGTTTTATTACCCTTTCAGGTATCACTGCTTTTTCTCCTACACTATTTCTATAATGTGCTAATTGATATACTTGTGTTTTAAAGACATCTTTTAATGCAGAAAATCCCCCTACCATATCCCCATATAATGTTGCATAGCCTACTGCTACCTCACTTTTATTGCCTGTTGTTAATACCATCTTGCCACTTTTATTGGATAATGCCATCAGTAATATTCCTCGACACCGAGCCTGTAAATTTTCTTCTGTCGTATCTTTACCCGTTACCATTACTTTTTCCAAAACCGGTGATAAACTCTCTAACAGTGCAGTAAATAGCGGTTCAATACTGACTACATGGTAATTAACGCCCAATATTTTAGCCTGTTGTATGGCATCTTGTAAGGATATATTGGCATTATAACGAGATGGCATCATCATTACTTCCACCTTATCCGCCCCTAATGCATCAACGGCAATCGCTAAGGTTAATGCTGAATCAATTCCCCCTGACAAACCAATAATAACACCCGGAAAAGCATTTTTTCTTACATAATCCCCAACCCCTAGCACTAATGCCTGATACAAACTTTCTTCTATTGTCGGTAAAACAGGTCCTTTAGTAGGCAAAAGAGCCGTACAATGCGTGCCATCCCATTGTAAAGAAATACATTCAAGACTTTCTTTGAAAAAGGGTGCTTGCCAACAGACACGTCCCCTATTATCCATCACAAAAGAACCCCCATCAAAGACTAATTCATCTTGCCCACCGACTAAATTAACATACACTAGGGGGACTGCATTTTCACCTATACGCTCTTTTACCACATCGTAGCGTACTTGTTGTTTATTAATATGAAAAGGGGAAGCATTGAGCACCACTATTAAACCTGCCCCGGCTTCTACCGCTAAGGTTATCGGTTTTTCATCCCAAATATCTTCACAAATAGCTAATCCAATGGGAATATCCTTAACATAAAATACCACTGTTGTATGACCTGAAGTAAAATAGCGTTTTTCATCAAACACCTGATAATTGGGTAATTGTTGTTTATTGTATGAAACAATGCTTTTTCCCTTATATAAAACCGTAGCACTATTAAAACTTGCTTGATCTTCCGAAGAAGAAAGCCTGCGATGATGCCCTATTACTATATATATTGCATCATCTTTTGTTTGTTCTTGAATATATTGCAAAGATTGTTGCGTTAACAGCCAAAAATCATTACGCAAAATAATATCTTCAGGAGGGTAGCCTGTTAATGTTAACTCAGGAAACACAATGATATCTGCCTGGTTCTCCATGAGTGCTTTTTTAGTGGCTGCTAATACTTTATTCGTATTTCCTTTTACATCGCCCACTAAAAAATTAAGTTGCCCCATTACTATCTGCAAAACACGCATATTACTATCTATATTTAATGTCATATTTGACTTTTATCAGTGATTAATTAAGAGACATTACTCACTCTATCTGATAATTTAATATATCAAAAATACCATAATGCCAGAAAATGAATTTATCATCTTTACCTATGCTTGTATAGTAGACCTTGATAGAAATAACGAGTGCAACTAACCCTCAGACTGCGTGCTATCATCCTCTATAGTGGAAGTATCCGCCACAGGCGTCGTTTTTGTATTTGTTTTAGATAGCGAATGATTTTTACTTGGAGATTCACGTAAACTTTGTATTAAATCCCTAATTTCTTGTTCTTTAACTGGTACATATTCATCTTCCAAAGAACTTTTAAGTAGCTGATTTAAAGCAAATTGATAATGATTTTGAGCCGTGACTAATTGTTGTTTTTCTGCCATTGCCTTACCACGTTGTATATGTCCCTCAATTTCTAGTTTCAAAGATAATTGGTTAATTTCTGTATTATAACGTTCATATTCATCATGTCCTACTTTTCCTTCTTTTTTAATTTTACTTAATTTTCGACGTAATTTATTCAGATTAATCATTAACTTGGTAATTGCCTGATCACTTTCAGGGATAATAAAACTGTTTGGTGATACTTGTCCATCTAATGATTTAAGCTGATCTTCTGCAAAATGCAAAAGACTTTCAATATCAAAATCTTTAGGTAACAGCTCTTTTACCTGATTATATTGATCAATCATGTGGTTAATGAGTAATACTCTTAATCCATTATCTAAATTCACAGCTATTAATTCATCTAATAACTCTTGTGTCTGCTCTCCCTGACGTTTATGCTGCAAAGCTAACTGTTTTCTTTCTGATTCTTTATATTCTTGCATTTGAGCGATAGAACTTATAACGATACTCAATCCTAATAAGACAGCTATGGCAGTTATCACAAACATTGTTGACATATCTCATTCCCTGTTAACGCTTTGTTTAGGTATTTACTAATTAAAATATTATTTTGATAGTTAATTCAGCTCTGACTATAATGTACATATTATTGTAGTGATATTATCTATACTTTCCTACTATTAGGAGCGAGTTATTTTCACTTTTTAATTCAATAGGATCTACTATGAAAAAATATGCTGTATTGTTATTGCTCTATATACTCACTGCCATCGTTTATGCCGATGATGATAAAATGCATCTTGAACTTTACCAAGATAATGCGATGCAACTTAATCTCAATAAATTACATGGTAAAAAAGTCATTGTGATACTCGATTCTGGAGCAGAACTAGAAGGAACGATAAAGGAAGTCGGTACTCGTTTTTTACATTTAGAAAAAATTACTAATCGGGCTTTTTATCAAGGTGTTGTTAAAATATCAGAAATAACCACTTTATTATTTAAAAATAAATAATATTTCATTACTCGATATTACAGGCTTTAATCTTTATGCGCCAATACTTTTTTTTCTTTATTATAAATCTGAGCCTTATAGCATGTAATAGCCCCTGGAATAACCCTTATTTGTCTGAAGATAAAGGTAAAAATATCCTCTATCAATCTTTCTCAGAACGACCTAAAACCTTAGACCCTGCAAAAGCCTACTCCTCTAATGAGATCAATATTATTGCCCAAATTTATGAACCGCCTTTGCAGTATCATTATTTACACCGTCCGGCACAATTAATTCCCTTAGCAGCACAAAAAATGCCTGAAATTGCTTATTTTGATGCCCAAGATCAGCGTTTACCTGCCAATGCCCCTACAGCACGCATTGCAAAAAGTGTTTATACCATTACTATTCAAGCTGGAATGCAATATCAAAAACACCCCGCTTTTGCTAAAGATATAAATGGTAACTATCTTTATCACCATCTAAAGCCTGAAGATATACAACAATACCAAACCTTAAATGATTTTCCCCAACGAGCAAACAGGGAAGTGGTAGCAGAAGATTTTGTATATCAAATCAAACGCTTAGCCTCTCCTAAAGTAAACTCTCCCATTTATAGTATGATGCAAGAACATATTGCAGGCTTAGCCACTTTACATCAAACACTCAACATCGCTAATAAAGAAAAACCCCGTTTTTTAGATTTAAGAGATTATCCTTTAGTTGGTACAGAAGCGATAGATAAATATCGTTACCGTATAACCTTACAAGGCAAATATCCACAATTTATATACTGGTTGGCGATGACTTTTTTTGCACCACTCCCTTATGAAGTAGATCAATTTTACCAACAACAAGGGATGCAACAACAAAATTTAACACTTGATTGGTATCCTGTTGGCAGTGGGGCATATAGTCTTACAGAAAATAATCCCAATAAACGTATGACCCTGGATAAAAACCCTGATTTTCATGGTGAAACCTATCCAACACAAGGTAGTGCAGAAGATATACATCAACATTTATTAGTTGATAAAGGTAAAGCACTGCCTTTTATTGATAGGGTTATCTATGTATTAGAAAAAGAAACTATTCCCTATTGGAATAAGTTTTTACAAGGATATTATGATGTTTCTGCCATTAACTCTGATAGTTTTGATCAAGCAATAAGTATTACCGGTAATAATCAAGTAACCCTCACACCTGAAATGAAAAAAAAACACATTCATCTCTCTACTGCAGTGCTTCCTAGTACCTATTATTTTGGTTTTAATATGCTCGATCCCATCGTAGGTGGCTATACACAAGATAAAAAATATTTACGTCAAGCAATCTCTATCGCGCTTGATTATGAAGAATACATTGCCATTTTCCTAAATGGACGAGGCATTGCTGCACAAAGTCTCTTACCTCCTGGAATTTATGGCTATCAATCAGGGAAAGCAGGTATTAATCCGTATGTATACCAGTGGAAAAATCAACGAGCAAAACGTTTAAGTATTGAAAAAGCAAAACAATTACTCGCTAAAGCCGGATATCCAGAGGGAAAAGAACGACATACAGGAAAAGCCTTAATATTAAATTTTGATACCACCGGTGCAGGCGCTGAAAATAAATCTCGCTTAAACTGGTTTAGAAAACAATTTGCTAAACTCAATATTCAACTCAATATTCGCGTTACCGATTATAATCGTTTTCAAGAAAAAATGCATAATGGTAATGCACAGTTATTTCAATGGGGTTGGAATGCCGATTATCCTGATCCAGAAAATTTCTTATTCTTACTTTATGGAGCCAATGGTAAGGTCAAATATCACGGCGAAAATGCTGCAAATTATGCTAACAGTGAATTTGACCGGCTATTTCAAATGATGAAAAACCAGGAAAATAGCCCTGCACGTTTAGCTACTATACAAAAAATGTTAGCGATAGTACAAGAAGATGCGCCTTTAGCCTGGGGCTTTCATCCTAAAGCCTTTTCGTTATATCACGCCTGGTATAAAAATTCAAAACCACATGTTATAGCGAATAATACCCTAAAATATAAACGCATTGATGCTGCTCTGCGTGAACAACAACGTAATAAATGGAATAAACCCCTATTATGGCCACTATTTTTAGGATTACTACTGGTTATTCTTTTTATTATTCCCAGTTTTATAAGTTATTACCGTAGGGAACATCGTGCTATTGCTAAAGTAGCATAGATACGATAACGCACAAAATCACTGTAAACAAACTACAAAAAAATAAAGAGCTACTTTACGATGATAAAATTGATTCAACTGTTCGTTATTGCAAGCATCTTCTGGTTAATCTGGGGGTTTTTAAAACGTAGCAAGGAGAAAAAGCCCTCCTTGGAAAAACCCGCCCAGCATACACAAACTGTTGTCAAATGTCATTACTGTGAGTTACATGTTCTGCCACACGAAGCAGTGCAATATCATGGATTATTCTTTTGTTCTTGTGAACATTTAACTTGCTATCAAAAAAATAATCAGTGATGATAAATACCCTAAAAAGAAGCAATCAATGGCGTTCATTACACTTATTAAATTTATACCGTTTACTAATATCGGGTACTTTTCTTAGTTTTTTATATACGCAAACTACATTACCCCCCTTTGGTAGCATTAATCCTTCTTTATTTCAATATACCAGTGCATTATATTTTATATTTAGCATTATCTCTGGTATTAACTTACGTTGGCAATGGCCTCGTTTCTATATCCAAAGTCATATTCAACTTTCAGGTGATTTATTATTTTTAACTATATTGATGTATTTTAGTGGTGGGATTGACAGTGGAGTGGGTATATTAATGCTTATCCCCATTGCAAGCAGTAGCCTGTTATTTTCTCAACTCTCCCCTATTTATGCCGCTATTGGCTTTTTTCTTATATTTAGTGAGCAAGTGTATTTACATTGGACCATACATATTAACCCGTCTTTTTATCAAACGGGTATGCTCGGTGCTATTTTCTTTCTGGCAACCTTTTTATCCTACTATCTTGTTAAGCAAGCAGAAGAAAATGAAGCACTTGCTCAACAACGTGAAATTGAACTAGCGGATATGGAGCAATTAGCACAATTTATTATTCAACGTATGCAAACTGGCGTAATAGTAGTTAATTCTAACGGTATGATCCGGTTAATTAATCACACAGCAAAACAATTTTGCCCACATATCACAGTATTAAAACAATACACCTTAGAAAATATCTCTCCCCCGTTACATACTATTTATACACAATGGCTTCATAATGAAGATATCCATCAAGCAACCCTACATGCACACGATAATACTATATTACAGCCTTCTTTTGCTCGGCTCAGTAATAATAATGATTCCGATATACTTATCTTTTTAGAAAATATTACCCATTTGACACAACAAGCTCAGCAATTAAAACTGGCATCACTAGGCCGTTTGACAGCAAGTATAGCCCATGAAATACGCAATCCACTTTCTTCTATTAGCCATGCTAGCTCCCTTCTTGCAGAAACACCTAATTTAGCCCCAACAGAACAACGTCTTACTAATATTATTAAAAAGAACGTCCAACGTATTGATAATATTATTACTACGATATTAAATTTAGGTCGAAATAATGTGATAAGTCATCAAAAAACATTACATTTAGAATCCTGGTTAATTACTTTTTTTGATGATTATTTTAAAATATACCCTGAAAAAAAAGATATGATTACTATCAATCTGGGTTTAACTCAACATTATATTCACTTTGATGAAAATCAGTTACAACAAATACTTAATAATCTGCTCGAAAATGCAATATTGCACAATACTAGCCAGGAAAAAACCATCACCCTCTCTACCTATATTACTCCACAACAACAAATAATATTAGAGATTAAAAACCCGGGAAATATTTCTGAAATAGATGAAAAACAACTGTTTGAACCTTTTTTCACCACTAAATCAACGGGTACAGGATTAGGGCTTTATATTTCCAGAGAATTAGCCTTAAATAATCATGCCCATTTACAGTGTGTTCGCAACATATCAGAAGTATGCTTTCAACTCCACTTTAATACCCTTAACCAACCAGCAGAAATATGACACATTTACAAAAAAAAGCACTTATTATTGATGATGAAGAAGATATACGAGAATTATTAAGCCTTACATTGACTCGTATGGATATTGATCCCATAGAAGCTGAAAATATTGCAGAAGCTAAAAAAGCATTACAACAACATAGTATTGATGTCTGTCTTACAGATATGCGTTTACCCGATGGCAATGGTTTGGATTTTATCCAATACCTGCAAACACAATATCCCCATATACCGGTTGCAATGATCACCGCTTACGGCAATATGGAATCAGCAATACAAGCACTCAAAGCTGGCGCATTTGATTTTGTTAGTAAACCGATTGAACTGACTACTCTACGTCAACTGGTAGAATCTGCACTCAAACTGAGTCATCATACTGCATTGAGTGCATCCCATACCGGCCAGAAACATCCAGACCAACCGCAACTGCTTGGCAATTCTCCATCTATGCAAAAAACCCGACAGCTAATACAAAAACTTGCCAGAAGTGAAGCCCCTGTTTATATTCGTGGTGAATCCGGGACAGGTAAAGAAATTGCTGCAAAACTCATTCATTTACAAAGTAGCCGCAAAGATAACGCTTTTGTTCCCATAAATTGTGGTGCTATTCCTAGTGAATTGATGGAAAGTGAATTTTTTGGTCATACCAAAGGCAGCTTTACCGGAGCGATTAGCGATAAACCGGGTTTTTTTCATATTGCAAATGGTGGAACTTTATTTCTGGATGAAATTGCCGATTTACCGATTGCCATGCAAGTAAAATTATTACGTGCTATACAAGAAAAATCTTTCCGTCCTATTGGTTCTCAAAAAGAACAACAGACCAATGTACGTATTATTAGTGCCACTCATAAAGATTTGGAAAAATTAGTATCCCAGGGGCATTTTCGTCAGGATCTATACTATCGTATTAATGTTATTGAGCTGCCCATGCCTCCTCTACGAGAACGAAAAGAAGATATACTGCTACTTAGTGAACATATCTTACAGCGTATTCACCGTTCTTCCATACGTTTAAGTGAAGCCGCCAAAGAACAATTAATGCACTATACTTTCCCAGGTAATGTAAGAGAATTAGAAAATATCCTGGAACGGGCTTCTACGTTATGTAATCATCCTGTTATTGAAGTATCTGATATGGCATTGCCATCTTCCCACACCTCCCCTCCTCCACAATATACTACCGATATACCCCCATCTCCTGCGTCTGAAGAAGCAATGATTTTACACGCCCTGGAACGTACTCAATGGAATCGAAAAGCAGCAGCTAAAATATTAGGGCTTACCTATAGACAACTTCGTTATCGCTTACATAAAATGCAAAGGGATAAAAAATAACAATGATTGTTATTTTTTAACAAAAATTGTCATCTTTTATGTGTATACCGTTGTCTTTTCCCTACTAGCCTTGCCATAAAACAAGAATAAATAAATAATCTATACAATTGGCATGTTTATTGTTGTATTTATTATAACATCCTTGATGATGTCAACTTAATTACCTTAAATATATTTATGGAGTATATCAATGAAAAAAATTGAACAAGGTTTTACATTAATCGAATTAATGATCGTTATTGCAATTATCGGCATTCTTGCAGCAGTTGCTATTCCTGCATACCAGGATTATGTTGCAAAATCACAAGTAACCGCCTGTTTAGGTGAAGTTTCTCCTGGTAAAACACAAATGGAAGTACATATCAATGAGGATGCTTCAACAGCGATTACTGCACCTAATGAAATAGGTTTAAATACCTCTAGTTCTTGTGGTCAGATAGCAGCGACATCAAATAGTAGTGGTGCAGCACAAATTATTGGTTCTGTTGATGGTAACCCTGCCGTATTAAACCAGACAATTACTTGGGATAGAAATGGAACAACTGGTGCATGGACTTGTACTTTCAGTGGCGATGCAAAATACTCTACTAACAAATGTCCTGGCAGCTAGGTCAATTACTCCCCCTGAAAGGGGGAGCTTAGCTCTAGTTGACTAACCTCAGTAATGGTTTTTAACTATCTGGTTTTTTTGGATAGGTTTTTACCTTACTACATTATTTGTGTCATAGTATGTTGGAATGTGTACGCACATTCCAACCTCTACCGCTGAACTCTAAACAATCTTGATAAGTTAAGGATAGTAAGCCAGCACGAAAAGCATGGATAATATTGATGATGCGTGTACCCTACCCGGTTTTCGGACTGGCGTTGTTATAGTGATGTATTATCCATCCCCCTCTAAAGAAGGGAGATTTTCGTACTTTTTTATTAAAATTATTAGTAATATTACTTTTTTTGATAATCGTGTCATTATTTTAATGGGAGGGTGGTTATTTTTCCACAAAATAAAAGCATTTTGGGATTTATTGCCACAACTGTTATGAAACAAAGAGGCTTTACTTTAATAGAATTGATGATCGTTGTAGCAATTCTTGGTCTTTTGTTTTCTATTGCATCGTCATCATATAGAAAATATACCTCCAAAGCGCAATTTACAGCCTGCCTGGAAGAAATTAGCCCTGCTATCACCCTTGCAGAGATTGCCGTCAATGCACATATCATTATTACCACTCCCGATGATATTGGTCTATCCACCGCATCGGCATGTAGCCTCCATACAACAAGTGATAATGGTGAGGGGATTGTTACCATACAAGGTACTATAAAAGGACAACCGGAAGTCAATAACGCTACTATTACCTGGTCACGTTCTGCGCCAGGCACCTGGACTTGCTCCTCTGATGCACCACTAGAATACACGTCAAAACAATGTCCTGGTGTTTAATTTTCCCACCATGTAACAACGAATATCTCTATGTATAGTAAAACTCTCATTTCCACTTTACAAAAATTATCGATATTTCTAACATACCTGTTTTGTTTACTTCTCCTTTTTCTTATTTCTCAATATCATACTTCCTATGATATGTTTTGGCACTTAAAAACAGGCATGGACTGGATCAATCAGGGATTATCTCCCTGGGTGGATCATTATAGTTTTACTTTTAATGGAGAGCCTATTGCTGCCGGTAATTATTATGTATTTCAGATTATTCTTGCATCTTTAGTAAAACTCGCTGATAACAATGTTGCACTCGGCTTTGCATATTATAAAATGCTGTGTTTTACCCTGATATTTATCCTTATTTATTTTTATTTTAAGCAATTAAAAACACCCTGGTTTATTCAAATACTCAGCTTGTTATTACTTACTATTATATTGCAGTTTAGAGCATTGGCACGCCCTGAACTGCTCGATTATGTTCTTTTTATCTGTTCTTTTCTTTTATTAATACCACTAAAACAAAAATGGACAAACAAATACCTTTTCTTTACATCTTTATTTATTCTTATCTGGACAAATTATCACACAGCTATTTTTGGTTATATGGTATTTTTTGCTCTTTTTGTTGATAAAGCACTCCAAAAACTCACTCAGCCTAACAAAAAGCCCTATTTTAGTTGGAGATCCTGGATATTTTGGGGCAGTGTCCTTTTTTTTGTTGGATTTTTAAACCCAGATCTACAACATCAACTTTTTTCGGGGTTAAATTTTTCGTCCACTAAGTGGGAACAATATATACTAGAACACCGTCCAACCTCTATTATTTATCCTAATAATATATTACTCAATATTATTGCTATCCTTTCCCTTTACACTATCTTTGGATTAATTATCCTAAAGCAATATGGTTCAGCTTTTGTCGGTATTTTATTTTTTCTTTTATTTTGGAAATACGCACGTTTTATCGCACCATCTAGTCTCTATTTATTATTAATGTTTAGTTATGTATCCAGCAAAGTTAATATTATTAGTATTTATCAACATCTTCAATGTTACTTACGCTTTAGCCTTGTTTTTATATGGAGTGCTATCTGTATTTACGCCTTTTATTATTCGATTAATATGAATATTACCTGGTCTAATTTTTGGTCTTATAAAATAAGTAAAGGGTTTATACAGGTCTTACCTTTTAATACGATAAAATATTTAACAGCTCATAATACTAACACACCGGTTAATATACTTAATCATTTTAGATTAGGGGGATTTTTGATTAATTATTTACCCGCTAATTTTAAAATCTATATTGATGGTCGAACAAACATCCTATACCCTTTTAGCTTTCTTGAAACCTATATGCATATTTCTACTCCTGATGGAGCAGCAGAAGAATTAAATAAATATAACATCCATTATATTCTTTTTCCCTTTAAAAAAGAGATATTTAATGTGTTAACCTATGCTATCCCCCAAAGATATTATATTAGTTTTATTGATAATAATTATATGCTCTATTCCCAAAACCAGCAAGAAGATCATTTTACCACAACAACAGAGCTATATTTTTACCCCATGTGCTGGAATAATCATATTAATAAAAAATTACTGCATAATGAAATACAGCAAGGGAAACGTTTACTATCTAAAACAACGCCTATATCACCACTATTAAAGCTATTAAAAGACTATCTACAACAAGCTGATGTCACCCAAGAATTTTATTCTCGCTTATCTCTAACTACTGCAGCTTCTGTTAGATTAGCCGCTTATATGGCATATCAACAAAAATACTACTTATCAAGTATACAATTACTGGATAAAATTATTGTAAAATCCAAAGCTGACTCTATTTTTATAAGTATTGTATTAACACATTTAGAAAAATACGCCCTTAGTGAATCTTATCTACAACCGATGATTCCCCCATCAGATCCATCCTCCTCTCGCATCGCTTATAAACTCAATAATAATGAAAAATGGATTATATGGACATTACTCACTCAGATACAACAGCATAAAAAACTCGACGTCAGCAGTCAGCAATTTTTACAACAGTTACAAAAAGAAGCACAGCAATTACACCCGAGAAAAAAGACATCACCGCTTATACAATATGGGGTTGATTGCTCATTGTTACGTTTTAATCAATAACCTTATTATCAAATAGTGTCCAGCTTATGCTTATAAAAAATAATCAGCACTATATATATGTATCTGCCATTATTTGTTTCACTGCCTTACTCGCTCATGGTATAAGTTTATTTAATAATGGTATTTTTTGGGATGGCAGCCTTATTTACCTTGCACAAATATTTCCCCAAACCACGATCTTGAAAGATTTTTTTTTTAGTCAACATTTATATTTTAATTATTACCTTATTGACTTTTTAAATCAATTTGATGGAACATTGATATTTAGGTTACTCTCATTTTTTTCCCTGTGTTTATCTCCTATTATTATTTATCTCATCCTTGATCATATTCACTTATTTTCTCGATACTATAATATCCTCATCACACTCTTTATCACTACTTTTCCGGGTATCAGCTTTGGTTTTAATGCCATTATGGTAACCCATGCTATAACCTTGTTATGTTTTTTTCTTGGTTACTACTTAGGTAGTATCTCTGTTACATCCCATACATATAAACGCTATAGCTATACCCTCTTATCTTTATTATTTTTTACTATTAGTTTTTTTTATCCTTCCAATTTACCCTTTTATAGCACCTTTGTTATTATTCATTATTTACTCTATTCTCAATATACGTTTAACATATCGTCTATTTGGCAATATATTCGTAAAAACAGTCATTTTTTATTACTCCCTTTTTTATTTTGGTACTTACAAAATCTGCTTTACAGCAATAATGCAGCGTATGACAGCTATAATAAAATTGAATTATTAACCATAGCGCATTATCTTTTAGGATTAAAAAAATTTGTTATTGCAAACTTTTTTAATCTTTCTACAGTGATAGCCCTTACAGGGAGTATTTTCTCCCTTTTTTATTTATTTATTAAAGGACAACTCCTTATATCCATCATTAATAATAAAAAATATCTGTATTTACTCTTGTTTGGTTTAGTCGCCTGGTTTTTTGGTACTGTTGCTTTTTTAGCCGTCGGTAAAGTCCCGGGAATTGCCTCACTACCCATACAACTTTATGATTCCCGTTTAATTACTTTAACTGCACCTGCGACAGCAATTATCCTGTGTACTCTCATTTTGTTTTTCTTTACTAAAAAAGACACCCTAAGCAAAACAGGTAACATCATTCTTTTTACCACGCTTATCAGCAATATTTCTATCAATATCACTCATTATTTACAATGGCAAGGAAAAATAGCCGTACATAACAGCATCGTACAACATTTACACACCCAACCCACTATTCAGAATTATTCTGTTTATCGTATTAAAAATCAATTTCCTGTTGGATACCTTAATCCTTTATATAGTTATGAAGTCAGTGCCATGATTGCTCAAGCCTATCCCCAAACATTAAAATATGCAACAGATCTTCCAGCCTGTTATTTTATAGCAGTAATCCTAAACCCTAATCTTTCAAAACTACTTGGCTATAGCGATATATCACTTAAAGATACGCAATGGGGAATATTAACATTAAAGCCCTCTCAAGTTTTTTCTCACACATCACTCACTCAATTAGGTATTTATGCCCTTTTTTATCGTATCCTGTATCCTGATCATTATAAAACTTTTATAGCTACATTAGCTTCTGTTTCCATTAAAGAGGATAAACAACCCACTAAATGTATCATCCAGCCCAAGGAGAATGTTCCTTTATATGGCAATTTTTTAAAATACCAATTACCTAACCCTAAAGAGGATAAATAGTTTATTTATGTCTCACATTCATATACCCTTTAACCGTCCTTGTTGGCATGGTGATGAAATTAAATATATTACCCAGGCCTATGAAAATGGCTGGATTTCTGGCGATGGGCCGTTTACTAAAAAAGCACAGCATCTATTAGAGCAACAACTTAATATTTCTAAAGTATTATTAACCACCTCTTGTACCGATGCCTTGGAAATGGCAGCTATTCTTTTAAATTTACAACCTGATGATGAAGTAATAGTTCCTTCCTTTACTTTTGTTTCCACAGCACTTGCTTTTGTTATGCGTGGTGCAAAAATCATTTTTGCTGATATTCGTCCTGATACCTTAAATATGGATGAAACACAACTCGAATCACTGATAACCGATAAAACAAAAGCCATTATTCCTGTTCATTATGCCGGTATTGCCTGTGCAATGGATAACATTATGGCAATAGCCAATAGCTATCATTTAGCGGTTATTGAAGATAATGCACATGGACTATATGGAAAATATAAGGGACAAGCACTCGGTTCAATAGGACATTTAGCCACCCAAAGTTTTCATGAAACCAAAAATATCACTTGTGGTGAAGGCGGAGCATTACTGATTAATGATCCTCAATATCTGCAACGTGCTGAAATTATCCGTGAAAAAGGTACTAATCGTAGTCAATTTTTTCGAGGAGAAATTAATAAATATTCTTGGGTCGATAAAGGTTCCAGTTATGTTTTATCTGATATTCTTGCCGCATTACTCTATGGTCAACTACTTCACAGTCACCATATTCAAGAAAAAAGAAAAAAGCTTTGGCATTATTATCATTCACATTTAATATCATGGGCTACTCATCATCATATTCAACTTCCCTTTATTCCTGATGAGTGTGAATCAGGCTATCATATGTTTTATTTACTAATGCCTTCTTTAAGCATCCGCACCCAATTTATTGCACATTTAAAAAATTATAATATCCATGCTGTTTTTCATTACCTTCCATTACATACATCAAAAATGGGACAGCTACATGCTACACAAAAAAAAACCTGTCCGATTACAGTAGATATTAGTGATCGCATAGTCAGACTGCCTTTTTATAATGATCTACAACAACAAGAACTAGATTATATACTCGATGCTATTTTTGCTTTCACTATTGATTAAGCTATCCTGATCTATATACAGCACCGATTAAAACTGTGCATGATAGATCATTTCCTAAATAATTTTTCTTTTTTTAATACCCGCTTTTTTCTGTTTTTAATTATTTTTGCGGGAATACCCGCATAGACTTTCCACGCTTTAGAAGAATGCAGCATTAAACTCATTGCACCTATAGCCGTCCCTTCTTTTAATTTTACTCCTGGCAAAATATAACTACCAGCACCAATAATAACATGCTTTGCTATCTGTATTTTTTTCTTTATTTCCTTCTTATACGCTGTAGGGATAGTAGAATTTGTCATACTATCACCTAGATAATCATCTGACTGCGTAAAAACATTAACACCGTACGCCAGGGTGGAAAAATCACCGATAATAATGCCTTTTTCTCCTCCGGCAAGATTGCAATAAGGCGTTATATGGATATGTTTTCCTATTTTAATTTTTCCTGATAGTAAACAAAAATCATCGATCCTGGAATTATCGCCAATCTCTATTTTATCACAATCATAAATACTTGCTTTTGTACTCACTTTAACATTCTTACCTAATGACTTAAATCCTTTTTTTTGTAATTGTTTTTGAGATAAATAGGCCATTTATTTCCCCTTAAAAGTCGTTTCTTGCACTATATATAAAGGACGAGTTTTTGTTTCATCAAAAATTTTACCTATATACAACCCTAAAAATCCCATATTACAAAATAATAATCCTGAAAGAAAATAAATAGATACCATTACACTCGTCCAACCTTCAACAGGTACTGAATAAATAAAATATCGGATGGTTAACCAAATAGCATATAACACCGATATAAAAGACATCAAAAAACCAAACTTAATAGATAAACGTAAGGGTTTATTGGATTGCGATACGATACTATCAATCGCTAAATGCATTAATTTTCTAAAGGTATAGGCACTTTTTCCTTCTCCCCTTTTAGCATGTTCAATATCTACGCAAGCATAATTAAATCCTAACCAGTTTATAAATAAAGGATAGGAACGACTATGTTCAGATAATTTTCTAAATTCTTTTACTACTTTTTTTGCAATAATACTAAAGTTCGCTACTGTATTATCAACGCTTGTTTCTGTAAAATAACCGTATACCTTATAAAATAATTTTGAACCCAGTTGTTTAAAATAATTATCCTGACGTGCATATCGTCGTCCAAAAACTACATCAAACCCCTCTTGCGTTTTATTATATAATT
Organism: Gammaproteobacteria bacterium; assembly: GCA_026994225.1. GTDB lineage: Bacteria > Pseudomonadota > Gammaproteobacteria > GRL18 > GRL18 > JALWRI01. The sequence goes on from JALWRI010000081.1 coordinate 43,896, forward strand.
TAACAATTTCCTCTGGTTGATCTTGTAAATCACAATCCATAACAACTACCCATTCCCCCTTTGCATAATCTAATCCTGCGGTAATAGCATAATGTTGTCCAAAATTTCGAGAAAGATTAATCCCTTTTACTCTTTGATCTTGACTGGCTAAATGTTGTATCATTTTCCAGGCATTATCTGGGCTGGCATCATTGACCATAATAATTTCAAAATGTGCTGTAATAGTCTCTAATGTTGCCTCTAAGCGTTGGTATAGCAATTCAAGACAATTTTCACAACCATATACTGGGGTAACAACTGATATATGTATTTTTTTACTTTTTTCCATAAGTCCTGCTTATAATTATAAATGGTTTAATGAACACAATAGTTAATAGTCAGGTTAAGGTCAAATAGACTATAATGCCAAGTTAAGGACGTTTTTTTTACTTTTCACTGTTAGGTAACACACTATGCGTAAAGGACATCAATATGTTGGTATTATTCTTAATATGGACTATGAAAATCAATCCCATAAAATGTGTAAAATGATTTGGGATTCAGTTTACAAAAAGATGCTAGAACGAGGTTTTCGTTATGAAAAGCGAATATTTGTACATGATGATAATGGCACTAATACCATAGCTATCTTTAATAAAGCCAAAACGATTATGGATGAAATGGAAACCCATTTAAGTTATTTTGATGAACACCCGCTATCATATATTAAAGATTTTTATGGTGTCACATTGCGTAATTGTTTTGATCTCACCTTACCCGGAACAGAAAATATTGACGTAAAAGAAGAACCTTTAGAAAAAGTTACCGCTTTGACTGACTTAAAAAAATAGCAATATGGAGTCAACAGCAATATCCTTGTGTTAGACAGGATTTTTTCTGGTGCATAGTCTGTATTTTATGCTCCTTTTTTGGGCACATTATGATGTAGATAGCTTAGATTCTTTATCGTTTGTTCTTAATAGAGCAACACAAAACCACGTCTATCAGGGAGAAGATGTCAAAAATGGTCTACTTTTTGCTTTAGAGCAAATAATCTTTGTTTTAATTTTTACTCTATAATTGAATACATTGACTAAATAATTACATTTTCTATACCAATATATCAAATACACAGGAGTGCTTTATGCTATTTGGCAGAAAGAAAAAAAATCCTATCAAAATTGCAGATAAAAAAGTTGCTGAATGGAAATATACAACCTGTGGTTACTGCTCTACAGGTTGCTCTATTGAAGTCGGCTTAAATGATCAAGGTACGCCTGTTGCCACTCGGGGGGTGGGCAGTGCAGATGTCAATAGGGGTAAGCTATGTGTTAAGGGAATATTTGAACATGAATTATTTAAATCTAAAGGACGAGGTAATGAACCACTAATTCGCCAACATATTCATAACGCCTATCAAAAAACCTCCTGGGAGGATGCCCTAAATACAACAGCTAATGAAATTAAACGTATTCAAGGCACTTATGGGAGAGATGCCTTTGCGATTATTTCTACTGGACAGTTAATGACTGAAGAATTTTATACTTTAGGCAAATTATCCCGTGGAGTCATTGGTACGAATAATTATGATGGTAATACTACCTTGTGTATGGCATCTGCAGTATCAGGTTATAAACGCTCTTTTGGTAGTGATGGCCCTCCAGGTTGCTATGATGATTTTGAACATACTGAATGTTTAATGGCTTTTGGATCAAATCTACCAGAGCAACATCCGATTATTTTTTGGCGATTAAAACAAGCATTAGAAAAGCGTTCTTTTCCTGTTATCGTTGTTGATCCTCGTGTTACCATGTTTTCACAAATGGCAGATATGCACCTAGCAATTACACCTGGTACGGATGTGGTACTACTTAACGCTCTTGCACATGTTATCATTGATGAAGGGCTGGCAGATACTGATTATATTAAAAATCACACATCGGGAGCAGAAACATTTGAAAAATTAGTTGCCCAATATGATCCCGTTACCGCTTCTAAAATTTGTGGCATTGATGAAGACACTATCCGTAATGTTGCCCGTTTATATGCTAAAGCTGATGCGGCAATGAGTATATGGACAATGGGGATTAATCAATCTACACATGGATCAGATGGGGTAGTTGGAATTAATAACCTTAATTTAATTACGGGTAATATTGGTAAGGAAGGGGGGAGCAGTTTATCCATTACCGGACAATGTAATGCTATGGGAACACGGGAATGGTCATCTTGTTCAGGATTACCGGGTTATCGTGTATTGGAAAACCCTGAGCATCGTAAAGAAGTCGCTGATTTTTGGAATATTGATCCTGAATTTTTTCCCAAACAGCGAGGGTTGTTTCAAACAGATATTTTTCCCGCTATAGAAACGGGTCAAATAAAAGGCTTATGGTTAATAGCTACCAATCCTATGACTTCCATGCCTAACACCGCTCGTATTCGTAAGACCTTAGAAAAACTGGAATTTTTAGTGGTACAAGATTCTTACGAAGATGTAGAAACAACACAATATGCCCATGTTTATTTTCCTGCCGCAACCTGGGCAGAAAAGGAAGGCTGTTTTACCAATACTGAACGGCGAGTTAATATTGTACGTAAAGTAACCGAGCCACCTGCTAATGCCAAAGCCGATTTATGGATTTTTAACCAAATGGCAAAACGTTTTGAACAAAGTGCTAAAATGCAGTTTCCAGAAACCTCTGCAGAAGTATTTAATGAAATGCGACAACTATCCAAAGGGCGTTTAGTTGATATTTCAGGTATGGATCATGATCTCATCGAACAACAACGAGGCATACAATGGCCCTATCCCACAACCCAAAACGATGCCAACAGTCCGGCAGATAACCCTCATCATAAGCAGGATAAAGACAATTCCCGTTTATATACCGATGGTCGCTTTCAATATGCCGATCAAAAAGCAAAACTCATTTCTTTACCTTTTATTGATAATAATGAAGTTCCCGATCAGGAATATCCCTTTTGGCTCAATACAGGTCGAGTAGTTGAACATTTTCATAGCCGTACTAAAACAGGTAAAATTGGCAACTGTAATAAATTTAGCCCTACCCCTTATATGGAAATTAACCCCGATGCGGCATTGGAATTAGGGATTGAACATATGAGCTATGTACGTTTAGTATCACGACGTGGAGATGCCATCGTGCTGGCACAATTAACCCAACGTGTCCCCCATAATATGATATTTGTACCGTTTCACTTCCATGACTGTGTTAATCGTTTAAGTTTAGGTTTACTTGATCCACATTCACGCCAACCAGCATTTAAACAAAGTGCAGTACGTATAGAACACGTTGATCAGCAAGAAGCCGCACAATTAAATGTGGAAATGCGTAATTTCTAGTTATAAGAATATATGTTAGAGAATTATAAACCGAGATATAAAGTATGTTTACAGTACGTGATGATGAACCCGATTATGCCTTTTTAGAAAAAAAGCAGCATAAAGACAAAAATCAATATGGCAAATTGATTGAATTGGTAGAAAAAAGTTCTGCCCTTGCCGGACAAAGCCTGAACATTAATAATGATCCAGCCGTTGGCGATAATCCAGATCGCTATAAACAACATGGCTTTCATTTTACCGCAGACAACTGCATCGCTTGCCATGCCTGTGAAGCCGCATGTAGTGAAAAAAATGACAATCCTCCTCATTTAAGTTTTCGCAGTGTTGGCTATGTAGAAGGTGGCACGTATCCTGCGTTTAAACGCTTAAATATTTCTATGGCATGTAATCATTGTGATAACCCTGTCTGTTTAAAAGGTTGTCCTACCCGTGCATATACCAAGTTTGCAGAATATGGAGCTGTCTTGCAAGACCCTGATATTTGTTTTGGTTGCGGCTATTGTACCTGGGTATGTCCCTATAATGCCCCACAGCTCGATCCTATTAAAGGGCAAGTATCTAAATGTAATATGTGTGTAGATAGATTAGAAGTTGGTTTAAAACCTGCCTGTGTATCTGCCTGTTTAGGTGGTGCGCTAGAATTTGGTGTTGTTGAAAATACCCCAAAAAATCGGGAGCAAGCCAAAATTACCCTACCAGGTTTTCCCACCAATGAAATCACTCATCCTAATATTCGTTTCCAGCAAGTGAAATCACTACCTAGAGAAATGACCCGTACAGATTCGATACCCATTAAATACCATAAAGATAATAAAAGTAAACAATATAAACCGATAGTAGATACCAAAAAAGGCCTAACCCGTCATTGGAATTTAGATAAACTACATTCTCGGGAAGATCCTTTAGTTATTTTTACCTTAATCACTCAAGCTGTGATTGGTGCCTTTATTTTATTAACAGGGGGGAGCTTACTCGGTATTGATCCTATTTCGCAAATCACCCAATCCAAGGCTTATCTACCATTATTATTCGGTATGCTCGCTATAGAAACCTTTGCTTTAGTGTTATCTACCATGCATTTAGGTAAACCACACCGCTTTTATCGTGCATTTAATAATTTGCGTTATTCTCCGGTAAGTCGTGAGGTAGCAGGGGTTGCGGTATTTTTTAACTGTTTGGCAGGACATATTTTTTTCACTCTCTTATATGGCTATTTTTCTACCTACACACTATTGCAAACCTTTGCTCAATTATGTGCTTACTTAGGCATTATTACAGGCCCTATTGCTTTATATTTTATGCATAAAATATACCGTATTCCAGCACGACCATATTGGAATCATTGGCAAGTGTTAACGGCTTTTTATGGCAATATGTTAACCTTAGGATCAATATTAACTGCTATGGTCATGCTCCCTTTTTTTAGATACGATGCTGCTATCTATCATCCCCTACTCAATATTACTACTCTTGGTATTATCCTGGGTTTAACATTAGAAACCATTGGACATATTTTTCATGCCCGAGATTTACGTCAACAAGGAGGAGAAGGCTCTGCCTCCTATTATGAACAAAGCACTAAATTCGGTTATACCTGGATCAGCCGAAATATTTTACTGATCTTAAATCTAATTACCGTATCGGTATTATCTATGCTGTCTATCACATCCTTATATATTTGGTATCTAGTGTTTATCAGTATTATCCTTACTGCAATAGTAAGCCGTGCTTTATTCTATGTATTAGTCATACCAACTACTATGCCTGGTGCTTTTTTCTGGAAGAATAAAGGATTTCAAGAACATGCAAGAGAAACAGGATTAGCGAATATGCCTCAAGTTGGTGTTGTTCCTGATACCCATTAATCACCTTGCAAGGGTATTTTTCAAATGAAGCAACAACTTCAGCAGTTAAGCCAGTTTCTACACACTGAACTCATAGAAAGAGAAATGCCAGCAAAATTGGCATTACTCGCTGCGCTCAGTGGTGAACATTTGTTACTTTTTGGCGCTCCTGGTACGGCAAAAAGTGCCTTAGCCCGTAGGCTACAACATATTTTTACCAAAGGGCAATATTTTGAGCGTCTACTAACCCGCTTTTCTGTGCCAGAAGAACTCTTTGGCCCGTTATCCATTAAGGCTTTGGAAAATGATCGCTATGAACGTTTAACCGATGGCTATCTACCCTCTGCATCCATTGCCTTTATTGATGAAATATTCAAAGCGAACAGTGCGATACTTAATTCCTTATTAACCTTATTAAATGAACGAGAATTTGATAATGGTCAACAACGAGTTAAAACGCCTTTAGTTTGTGTCATTGCTGCAAGTAATGAATTACCAGATGAAGAAGAATTACAAGCCTTATATGACCGGTTTTTATTTCGCTATCATGTTAATCCTGTCAGTAAAGAAAATTTTCAACAATTACTGCAACGTATCCCCTTTAACACAACCACTGCAACCCCTACGATAACATTGCAACGCGATACTATTCAACAATGGCAAGATGCAGCACAACAACTCCCCTTACATGATGATGTCTTGTTTTTATTAACAGAAATGCATACATTTCTTGCCCAACAGGGGATCTATGTATCAGATAGACGTTGGGTGAAAATTGTTCAGATGCTTAAAATAGCGGCATTTTCTAATCAACAAACGGAAGTCTTAGTCTGGGATTGCTGGTTATTACAATTTTGTTTATGGGAAACACCAGAGCAACAAGCAAGCATTGATACCTGGTATCAACAACATCTCGGTACACATCAACAACTTAATCCTGAGCGAATTAACAAATTGTTACAAACCTGGAAAAACAAACTCAAAGAAGAGCAACAGGCAAAAATTCAATGCAAAAATGCACAAGGTGAACCCCTCTATCTTGATCCCTATACACAACAAGATACCACTACAGCAGAGAAATATATTCGGGCAAAACGGGAAGATGAATATTTATACTTAGCACCTCCTGACCAAACAGATCGTACTCATCAAGGAAAAGGATTTTTACGCACTGAATTAGCTGAACTCTTTTTTGATGATTATTATCAACAATGCCATATCAATGGAAAATGGGTCACATTAGATGATTATATCCATGATAGTAATAATCATTTTTTAATTTTAGAGCAATTTCCTCCAAAACAAGTTGCAGCGACCTATTCCAAAGCACATATTCAATCCCGTATAAGCAGTTGTCAGGCGCTACAACAACAAATTGAAAGTTATCACCAGCAGGTACAGCAACAATTACAGTCTTTAACCGATCATTTACCTCAACATCTATGGCTTACTGCTGATTTTATCCAGCAAGCAGAACAGAGTTTACAACAAACCTTACAAAACAGTGCCATGCTGATACAACAAATCAAGCAAATACAACAAGGCTTTCAAGCACTGCCTCCACAAAGGGATGATGCTAATATAACAACAATGCAGCCTGCATAATCGTCATTATGCCTATCTCATTAGAACAACACTTTAGTTTTTTAGATCAATTACCTGATGCCTTATATGATACCATCATAACGCATACACATGGACAATTAGAAACCCGAGTACAAGGTATATTACAATGGAAAACAGCCCTGCTTGCAGGGCAATTACCTGATGCCCAACACTTACTCTGGCCAGAAGAAAAGATTTGCCATACCTTACTTGAGCGTCTTGCCAGCACAGAGATTGTTCAATATTGCCAACAACAAGAGGCACTGACACATCAGGTACTACTCGATATATGTGCTGCTGTATCGAGTATTGAACGACTACGTGAACAACATTTAGAGCAGCTATTTGAACAACTGCGTCAACAACCATCGCAACACCATAACAAAGAGACATCCCCTTCACCGACTTCTACTTCTCCTACAGATAAGATAGACCCTACCCAACAACAAATTATTTTACTTGCCAGTCAACAATTTGAACAATATTGGACAGCGTGGGCAAAAGAGTGGGCCATGGTAGAAAATACCTTTAAAACATTAGGTAATTATATAGGAGAAGGATGGGATTTAAGTCAGGGAATATTACAATATTACCCCTGGAAAGATATTGTTCACTATCGTCAGATCATACAACAACAACCACAATTACAACATATTATTCAATTACTTGGACGAATGCGTAAAACAGATACTCCTGAATATAGCCTGGCTAAGAATGTTGTCCAACCATTACAACCCCCCCATCCTGATCCCAAAGAAATAAGCGATATGAGCCATAAATATTCCATACCTCACTCTACTCCTATGCAAACACAAGGGATTACTCGCAGTGATGATATAGCCCGTATGTTACCTGTAGAAAGCAGTCTACTAGGTCATCCCCAATTACATTATCTCTGGCATGCTAAACGGGCAGAACAGAACTTATTAAGCTATCAGGTACAAGGGGTGCTATCTGAACATCGTATAATCCCTCAAGCAGCAGAGAGTAAGCCCTGTTCTTCTAAAAACAGACAACAAAAAAAAACCAAAAAAAGTACGATTATTGTCTGTCTGGATAGTTCTGCTTCGATGCAAGGAGAAGCTGAATATCTGGCAAAAGGCTTGACTTTAGAGATTATGAGTGTTGCACATCAAGCACAACGTCCTTGCTATCTTTATAGCTTTAGTGGCACAGATCAAATCCTTACTCATCATTTACAATTAAGCAATGCGGGCATTCAACAATTATTAGAATTTCTAACCCATAGTTTCCAGGGCGGCACTAATGTTGAATTAGTATTACAACATGCTTTACGAAAAATACAACAACAAATATGGCAAGATGCCGATATATTGTTAATCAGCGATGGACGTTTTATGTTATTAAACAAGACACTGCACGCTATTCAATCTGCACAGCAACAATATGATATACGTATTCATGGCGTTTTAATAGGTCATTGGCAAGGCACTATTATGCAGCAAATTTGCCAACCCTTACACACTATTCAATTAGCTAATAGATAGACAGTTCACTGTCTCTCTTTCCATTCTAATGCATATTGATATAATGCTTTTTTTCGTTCTCCAGTGAGAGCTACTGCTAATTTTACTGCTTGTTTTAGTGGTAAATCCTGTAATAATACTTCTAGCGTTTTACAGCTTTGAGCAGGTAATTCTTTTTCGCTACTACTTGGCATCCCTTCCACAATAATAACTATCTCCCCTCGTTGTTGATTACTATCTGCAACAACAAAATGATATAAAGATTGTAAAGTATGTCGTTGAATAGTTTCAAAGGTTTTCGTCAATTCTCTGGCAAAAAGTACCTTTCTTTCTTCACCTAAAATAGCACACATATCATGTAACGATGCCACAATACGATGTGGTGCCTCATAAAAAATCAGAGTGTGTGTTATTTTTTGCCATGTTAGTAATTGTTTTTTTCGGGCAGCCGATTTTGCAGATAAAAATCCTACAAAAGTAAAATGATGCGTTGCCAGGCCTGATACAGATAATGCTGCTAACATAGCACTAGCACCCGGAACTGGCACAACAGTAATATTTTTTGCATGTATTTGGGTGAGAAAATAATACCCTGGATCACTAATTAAAGGCGTGCCTGCATCAGAGATTAACGCTATAGATTGTCCTGCAAGTAAAATCTCAATATAGCATTCACTGACTTCTTTTTCATTATGTTCATGTAAGGCTTTACAACGGGTATTAATGCCCCATTGTGTTAATAAATACCGACTATGACGTGTATCTTCTGCCAGTATAATATCCACATTTTGTAATATCTGTATAGCTCGTTGAGAAATATCTTGTCTATTTCCAATAGGCGTTGCGACAACGTATAATGTACCGCTATCTAGTGTATGAGGGGATGACATAAAATAGGCCTTTGTTGTATTATTGAATTATCTTTGCTATTTTAACATCTGCCAACCATTACGTACTTCTAATCGTTACTTGAGATACACCCTATATGGATAAAAAGTCATTATTTTATTGCTTGTTTTGCTTATTTTTTATATCTGCTTGTACGACACCGACCAAACCCCGTCCTAAACCTGTCACTAGAGCTCCTCTAAAACCAGTTGTTACCGATATTACCGCCTCATCTGAAAAGGTAATAGTCCCTACTCCAATAGAAATAGCACAGCATTTACTGCAAGATGCCAAAGCAAGTAAAAATACCGAACAACGTATACATTACCAATTACAAGCCATTGATATCTACTTACAAGAAAAAAGGTGGGATCTTGCACAACAACAACTGCATAATATTGATCCTCTTTACTTGAGCTTACTGCAACAAGATATTTATCGTTTATATTCTGCACGCTTGGCTCTTTATAACAATAATCTCTCTCAAGCCCTTACCTTAGTGCAACAACCACCAACCAATACAGAAGGGCAAATATGGCAACAATATCATCTTTTACGTGCCCAAATATATCAGCAACAACAACATTTTGTACAAGCAGCACAAGAATATATACTACGAGGTACACTCTTATCCGCCACAACAGATATATTGCAAAATCAACAATTTTTGTGGCAAGTTTTGGCAACCTTATCGTTGCATCACCAGATCATTCATGCTGAAAAAAATCCTGAACTTGCCGCCTGGATGGAATTATGGAAACTAACACAAACGCATAGAAGCATAAAGAAATTACAGCTTGCACTACAAACCTGGCAACAACAGTATCCTAATCATCCGGTAAGTGATGTGTTTCTTCAGCAATTACAACAGCAACGTCAAACTTTTTTTCAACAACCCCAACATATTGGAGTATTACTTCCTTTAAGTGGAAAATTAAAAAAGTATGGTCAAATCATTCTGGAAGGGATTATGAGTGCCTATTACCATACTGACTCTTCACCTAAAATTAGTATTTACGATACCTATTCTGATCGGTATGGTGCATGGAATGCGTATCAACAAGCTAGTGATGAGGGGGTCGATATCATGATAGGCCCTCTTGATAAAGAAACAGTACAATCTTTTGCACAAGTTACTCATCTCCCTATTCCCCTATTAGCATTAAATCAATCAGAGAAAGAAAATCATAATCCTCAACTTTATCAATTTGCTCTTTCTCCTGAAGATGAAGCCCGCAAAGTAGCACTTAGAGCGGCACAAGATGGCTATCAGCGTAGTGTTATTCTATACCCTGATAATGCGTGGGGTAAACGTATGTCTCACGCATTTAATGAATACTGGCAACATACATTACATTTGTATACGGCTGAAACACATCCTTATAGTTTAAAAAAATATGATTTTTCAGATACGATTACCCGCTTACTAAATATTGATGAAAGTAAACAGCGTTACCAGCAACTACGTCACTTTTTAAGTACCCCACTAACCTTTACTCCATACCGCCGACAAGATGTTGATGTAGTAATTTTATTTGCAGGGGCAAAACAAGCTCGGCAAATTGTTCCTCAATTACAATTTTATCATGCTGAAGATTTACCCGTTTATAGCAGTGCAAAAATTATGCGCTCTCCTCCTGATCAAAATCTGGATCAAGATGTCAATGGTGTACGTTTTGCAGATATGCCGTGGGTGATTGAAAATAAAAAAAATATGTCAGGTATTTCAAATAATGAACGTAACATCGCATTACAACGCTTATTTGCAATGGGAGTCGATGCCTATCACCTGCTGCCACATATTAAAATTCTTGCCCAATATCCAAAAACAGAAGTTTTTTATGGTGAAACCGGTTTACTCTATTTTAACACTCAACAACAAATTCACCGTATACTCACCTGGGCAACATATCAAAATGGGCTTATTACCCCTTTAGACAAATAGCAATGATGAAGAAAAAAAAATCTACACAAGAAATAGGTTTTAATGCACAAACACAAGCAAAAAATTACCTTATCCAACAAGGGCTGACTTTTATTACCCAAAATTACACCTGTAAAAGGGGTGAAATTGATATTATTATGAAAGATAATCAACAGCTTGTTTTTGTCGAAGTACGTTATAGAACGTCTTTTCATTATGGTTCCTCTGCTGCCACTATTGGTATCCAAAAACAACAAAAAATTATTTATACCGCTATGCGTTATCTGCAATACCATCAACTTAAAAATGTTGCCTGCCGCTTTGATGTAATGGCAATGACCTGTAATAAACAGGCTAATTTAGAAATTAATTGGATAAAGAATGCGTTTTACAGTACCATATAAAGGTATATAGAATTTTAACAAAAAATATGTATGAATAAGTCATCAAGTGCTTACATGGATAAAATTTCTTTTTTACAACAAATTTTTAATGATAGTTTAGCAACCACACAAAGTAGTTTTACTTTATTCCCTGTTATAACAGAGGCTGCAAACTTACTCGGTGCAAACTTGCTTTCAGGGGGTAAGGTCTTGGTCTGTGGTAATGGGGGTTCTGCTGCCGATGCACAACATTTAGCCTCAGAATTATTAAATCGCTTCGAATTAGAACGTCCCGGGCTGCCTGCTATTGCACTCACCACCGATAGTTCAACCTTAACCTCCATCGCTAACGATTATCATTATCATGATATTTTTTCCCGACAAGTCATGGCATTAGGGCAAGAAGATGATATTCTTATTGCCATCAGTACCAGTGGCAACTCTACTAATATTTTACAAGCTGTTGATGCAGCACATCAACGGGCTATGCATACGATTGTACTCACTGGTAATGAAAGTGGAAAATTGCATCAGGCACTAAATAAAAATGATATTGAAATTTGTGTCCCCGCAACACAAACTGCACGCATTCAAGAAGTACATATTTTGATTATTCATTGTCTTTGCGCATTAGTTGATCAACAATTATTTGGTTCTGGGTTTTCCTAGTTCATGCCTTTAAATAGTCTCGTTCTAAAACAATTACACGATATATTTCCGCCTTCTTCTTTATTCACTAAAGTCTCTGAATGTTGGAACTATGGTTATGACAATAGCCGTCAACATGCCCTACCCGATGCAGTCGTCATTGCTTCGTCACATCAAGATATTTGTGCATTAGCTGCGCTTTGCCATCATCATCATATCCCCCTTACCGTACGTGGGCGTGGTACAGGGACAACAGGTGCAGTCATTCCCGAACAAGGTGGGATTGTACTCTCTATGGAAAAGATGAATAAAATTATAGAGATTGATACCGCTAATCGTTTTTTACGTGCTGAAACCGGTGTAACCAACCAACAAGTGCAAATTGCTGCCCAACAACAGGGTTTTTTTTGGCCGCCCGATCCTACTAGCAGTGCTTTTTGTAGTATTGGTGGTAACCTTGCCTATAATTCAGCCGGCCCTCGTGCAGTAAAATATGGTACTCCACGAGAAAATACACTCGGTTTACGCTGTGTTACGGCTCAAGGTAATAGTTTACAAACAGGAACATGCACCACTAAGGGAGTAGTCGGCTATGATTTAACCCGTCTATTGATTGGTTCAGAAGGGACACTTGCTATCATTACCGAAGCAACATTGAAACTGACACCCTTACCAGAATGTAAACGTACCTTACAGGTGATGTATAAACATATCGAAGGTGCAACACAAGCAGTCAGCGATATTATGGCACAAGCTATTATACCTTGTGCCTTAGAATTTATTGATAAACAAGCCATTGACATGATAAGAGATTATGCTCAAACTCCCTTACATAAAGATGCACAGGCCATGTTAATGATTGAAGTAGATGGTAGTCAACATGCTATTGATGCAGCCGTACAAACTCTAGTTAACATTGCACAAAATGCTTCTTGTTTAGAACTCCATACCGCAGAAACAGAACAACAAGTACAACAATTATGGAAAATACGCAAAGCATTATCCCCTGCTTTGCGTAAGATTGCACCAAAAAAAATTAATGAAGATGTAGTTGTACCCGTATCACACATCCCAACACTAATTCAAAAACTGGCCTTGCTGGCTGAAAAATACCATATTCGCATTGTGAATTTTGGTCATGCGGGAAATGGTAATATTCATGTCAATTTACTCATCAATCCTGATGATCCAGATCAACTACAGCGTGCAGAAGCCTGTTTAGATGAAGTCTTTACTACTGTTTTATCATTACGAGGCAGTTTATCTGGTGAACACGGTATTGGAATAGAAAAACGCCCCTTTATTGAACGAGAACTCGATCCCACACATTTACAATTAATGGCCGGGATTAAGCAACAATTTGATCCACATAATATACTTAATCCAGGTAAAATACCTTTTTTACCCTAAACCTACTTTAGGCTATTTGCAATCTGAGGTTGGATCGCTAAATTTCAAAAATATTTGAAATATCCCTGTTTTGTGCAAAACTTGGTTGACAGTACCTTTATGAATATTATATTGTTTTGTGCAAAACATGGTTGGAGTCAAATATGACAGAATTTACTGGTTCAGCTGCTTCCCAGGCTGACTTTATCTGGAAAAATGCTGAAGACCTATGGGGGGATTTCAAGCATACAGATTTTGGCAAAATTATTTTGCCTTTTACTTTACTGCGTCGTCCGGAGTGTGTATTAGAGCCAACTCGTGAAGCAGTACAGGAAGCGAATAAAAATTTTAAAGACTCAGACATCGATCTTGACCTTATTTTGCGTCAAACCACTGAATATCCCTTCTATAACACTTCTGAATATTCACTTGAAACGCTTGGCAGTACCAAAACCCGTCAAAATCTTGAAGATTACATTACTCACTTTTCCGATAATGCACGGGTTATTTTTGAAGAATTCGAGTTCACCAATACCATTATTCGATTAGATAAAGCCGGTTTGCTCTATAAAATCTGTAATAACTTTGCCGGAGTGGAGCTTCATCCGGATGTCGTACCGGATCGAGTGATGAGCAATATCTATGAACACCTTATCCGCCGCTTTGGTTCAGAAGTTAATGAGGGGGCCGAGGACTTTATGACCCCCCGTGACATCGTACACCTGGCAACCGCATTAATACTTGATCCAGATGATAAGTTGTTTGAAGACAATCCAGGTTTGATCAGAACCCTGTATGATCCAACTTGTGGTACAGGCGGGTTTCTGACCGATGCAATGAATCATGTGAGTGAGTACAGTAATCATTACAAAATCCCACCTGTACTGGTACCGCATGGACAGGAGCTTGAACCAGAAACTCATGCTGTATGTGTTGCCGGTATGCTAATCCGGCGTTTAGAATCCGATCCGGGGCGTGACCTATCTAAAAATATAAAGTGGGGAAGCACCCTTTCCAATGATCAATTTGCCAATGAGCGATTTCATTACTGCCTGTCCAATCCTCCTTTTGGAAAAAAATGGGAAAAAGACAAAAATGCGGTAGAAGCGGAACACAAATTGGGGGCATTGGGTCGATTTGCCCCTGGTTTACCGCGCATCAATGATGGCTCTATGCTGTTTCTGATGCACCTTGCCAGTAAACTGGAAACACCCAAAAATGGCGGTGGTCGTGCAGCGATTGTTTTATCGGGTTCCCCCTTGTTTAATGGTGGGGCTGGCTCTGGTGAATCCGAGATCCGTCGCTGGCTATTGGAAAACGATCGGGTTGAAGCGATTGTGGCGATGCCAACTGATATTTTCTTCAGGACGAATATTGCGACTTATCTTTGGATCCTTTCTAATAAAAAGCCTTCAAACCGACAAGGAAAAGTTCAGCTTATTAATGCAACCGGGCTGTGGTCGCCAATCAAAAATGAAGGGAACAAGCGCAGAATGATTAACGATGATCATCGTCATCAGATCCTGGAGATTTATGCAGCCGCTGAAAATAATGCCCTGTCCAAAATGGTTGACTATCGAACATTTGCTTATCGCCGGATTAAAGTACTCCGCCCTCTGAGAATGGTGCTGGTACTGAATGAGGAAAGGCTTATTCATCTTGAAGATGAGAAAGTCTGGAAGAAACTCTCACCCAAACTTAAAGCATTTTGGCTGAAACAACTTGAGCCGTACAAAAACAGTGTTCAGAAATACCAGTGGGCTGAAGCGTTTGTCAAAAACACGGCCAAAACGGATGAAGCCAGGGTACTGAAAATCAAGCCAAACAAAACCCTGATTAAAACCCTGATTAATGTGTTTGGAGAAAAAGACCCTGAAGGTGAACCGGTTACAAATGCCAATGGTGATTTTGTGCCGGATACGGAATTAACGGATTATGAGAATGTCCCTTATCTGGAAGATATCAGGGATTATTTTGCCCGTGAAGTCCTGCCTCATGTTCCAGATGCCTATATTGATGAAGGTTTTACGGATGATAAAGACAAGGAAACTGGACGAGTGGGCTATGAAATCAACTTTAATCGCTTTTTCTATCAATATCAGCCACCTCGAAAACTGGAGGATATTGATGCAGAACTCAAAGCGGTAGAAGCTGATATTGCGGCGCTTTTGGCAAAAGTGGCTGAATAATGATCAGATACAAACGGACTCAATGTAAAACAACGACTGGAAAATCTTACCGGTTTTGTACTATAATGTTTATTAACAACACCCCCCACGCCTCTCAACGATGCGCACCATGGGGGGTTACTTATTTTGGGCAGGTGGTTTTGTGAAATACAACAAACCACCCCTTTCAGTTGATGCACAAATCCGCCAACTTCAACAACGCGGCATGCTTATTGATGATCACGCCCTGGCTTCTCACTACCTCCAGCACCTTAATTATTATCGCCTGGCCGGTTACTGGTTGCCTTTTGAAGCCGATCACAACACCCACCCATTCAAACAAGACACCATATTTGCACAAATCCTAAGCCTGTATGTCTTTGACCGACAGTTACGATTACTGATTCGGGAATTTACCTTTACCTTTAAAATACCCAGAAAACGACCAGCAGACTTATTGTCTGTATTTAATCTGCAAGCCAGCCGGAAAATTTACAATA
>JALWRI010000082.1 GCA_026994225.1 Gammaproteobacteria bacterium
TGCCAGAAATGCAATGCGACGACAATATGCCGAACGCACGGCAATTAATGCCCCCATGCAGGGAACAGCGGCAGATATTATTAAAAAAGCAATGGTTGCTGTCGATACTTGGCTAAAGGATGAGGGAATGCAAAATAGGATGATTATGCAGGTGCATGATGAATTGGTGTTTGAGGTACATGAGAATGAATTATCAGGGTTTGATGTGAAAATAAAAGAAATAATGACAAATACCGTAAATTTGCATGTGCCATTATTGGTTGATGTTGGTGTAGGTGATAATTGGGATGAAGCTCATTAGGCTTATGAAGTAATAGTTACTTCAATAAAAAAACTGGAAAATTACAGTTGTTGAGCAAATGCCAACTGTAATGAATTTAAATTTAGGAATTTTGACTTTCTGCAATCTACAGGTGCGTCTCAGACACAGTTATAAAAATTGTAGGGATTCTTGTAAGGGCTTTTTGAGTCTGTAATTAATTTTGGTGTGTAAAATTATATGTTAAGTAATTCAACAATTCTTATTACTGGTGGAACAGGGTCTTTTGGTCACACGTTCATTCCAATGACTTTAAGTAAATTTAACCCTAAAAAAATAATTATTTATTCTAGGGATGAGATGAAGCAGTGGGAAATGGCTAAATTATTTAAAGGTGATGAGAGGGTGCGTTTTTTTATTGGGGATGTTAGGGACAAAGAACGTTTGTATCGTGCCTTAAATGGTGTGGATTATGTTGTTCACGCAGCTGCAACTAAAATAGTGCCAACGGCGGAATATAACCCTTTTGAATGTATAAAAACTAATATAAACGGAGCAATGAACCTGATTGATGCTTGTATCGATCAAGGTGTAAAAAGAGTTGTTGCTCTTTCTACCGATAAGGCTAGCAGTCCAGCCAATTTATATGGAGCAACAAAACTTGCCTCTGATAAGGTCTTTGTAGCAGGAAATTCTTATGCAGGAGCTGAAGGGAGTCGTTTTGCAGTGGTGCGGTATGGAAATGTAATGGGGTCTCGCGGTTCTGTTATCCCCTTTTTCTTATCAATAGCAGAAAAAGGGGTCTTGCCTATTACGGATAAGAGAATGACTCGTTTTATGATTACTTTAGAAGAGGGGGTAGAGTTAGTTTGGCATGCGTTTAGCAATATGGAAGGTGGAGAAATTTATGTTAAAAAAATCCCATCAATGAAAGTCACTGATGTGGCAAAGTCTGTTTCTCCTGATGCAAAGCAAGAAATAGTTGGTATCCGCCCAGGTGAAAAACTCCATGAACAGATGATTAGCCCAGAAGATTCTTATTACACATACGAATATCCTGAGTATTTTAAAATATTACCTAATATCAATAATTGGAGTAATGATAAAAAACGTATCAAAGACGGAAAGAAAGTTCCTGATGGTTTTATGTATGAAAGTGACTCAAATTTAGAGTGGATGAGTATTGAAACATTAAGAGAATGGATTGAGAATAATAAAGACAAAATTGGAAATATCTAATGATGGAATTTATTCCTTATGGTCGTCAAGATATTAATCAAGCTGATATTCAAGCTATTATAGATGTTTTACAGTCAGATTTTCTAACTCAAGGTCCAGCAGTTCCGGCTTTTGAAGCAGAAGTAAGCCGGTATTGTAAAAGTCAGTATGCTCTTGCAGTTAATAGTGCAACATCAGCCCTGCATATTGCCTGTTTAGCACTAGGGGTAGGTAAAGGCGATATTGTTTGGACAAGTCCCATTACCTTTGTGGCTAGTGCTAACTGTGCTTTATATTGTGGGGCAACTGTGGACTTTGTGGATATTGACTCTCGTACTTACAATCTAAGTGTTCAGCAGTTGACAATAAAGCTTAAAATGGCTAAGAAAGAAGGGAAATTGCCAAAAGTTGTTATTCCCGTACATTTGTGTGGTCAGTCCTGTGATATGGAGGCAATTTATAAGCTAAGTCAAAAGTATGATTTTGGTATTATAGAAGATGCATCCCACGCTATTGGAGGTCGATATCAAGATAAGCCTATTGGTAGCTGTCAATACAGTGATATTGCCATATTTAGTTTCCATCCTGTAAAAATTATTACTACTGCAGAAGGTGGTATGGCTCTTACTAATAATCAGAAATTAGCCGAAAAGATGACTTTATTACGAAGTCATGGTATTACACGTGATCCTAAACTAATGACACATGAATCCGATGGCGACTGGTATTATCAACAAATTCATTTGGGTTTTAATTACAGAATGACTGACTTACAAGCTGCATTAGGTGTAAGTCAGATGCAACGATTAGATAAGTTTGTATCACGGCGACATCAGCTGGCAAAACACTATAATCAGCTGCTTGCTGAACTGCCAATAACACTTCCTTGGTTGCACCCTGATAGCTATTCAGGATTGCATTTATATGTTATTTGCTTGCAGTTAGACAAAGTCGAAAAAACACATAAACAAGTTTTTAATGAATTGCGTGAGTGTGGTATTGGGGTTAATTTGCATTATATTCCTATTCATATGCAGCCTTACTATCAAGGTCTGGGTCTTCAAAAAGGAGATTTTCCACGGGCGGAAAAATATTATGAAGAGGCTATTAGTTTGCCTCTCTTTCCTGCACTTTCTCAAAAAGAGCAACAATATGTGGTTGATACTTTAAAGAAGGTATTACAGCCATGAAGCTTGCATTAGGTACAGTCCAGTTTGGTGTTTCCTATGGTGTTGCAAATAAAATAGGACAAGTAGGTTATTCTGCGGTGTCTGAAATTTTGCAGTATGCAAGAGAGCAGGGGGTAGATACCTTGGATACAGCTATTGCTTATGGAGAGAGTGAGCAGTGTTTAGGTGATGTAGGGGTGGGTGACTGGAATGTTATTACAAAATTGCCAGAGCTATCAAGTGATAGCTCAAATGTAAAACAATGGGTTAGACGACATGTAGAATGCTCATTGGAACGTCTGAATTTAAAAAAAGTTTCAGGTCTTCTTTTACATAGACCTCTTCAATTACTTTCTCATTATGGAAATGATTTGTGGGATACAGTTGAAGATCTTAAGAAAGAAAATATTGTAGAAAAAGTTGGTTTTTCCATCTACGCACCAGATGAGTTGGATTTGTTATATTCCTCATATCAGCCAGATATAGTACAGGTTTCATACAATATATTTGATAGACGAATAAAGTCATCAGGTTGGTTGGAAAAAATGGCTAATGATAATGTTGAGGTTCATGTGCGTTCAATTTTTCTTCAGGGCTTGTTACTGATGAATAGCATTGAACGCCCAAACAAGTTTGGGCGTTGGTCAGAGTTATGGGAATCTTGGGGTTATTGGTTGCAGCAGCAGGGCATCACACCAATTGAGGCTTGTCTGGCATTTGTATTCAAAGAGAGTCTTGTTGATAAAGTGATTGTTGGAGTTGATAGTAAAAAACAGCTTGAGGAGATACTAAGCAAACTTGATAGTAATGTGCTTGAATTTCCAAATCAATTTGAGGTGCATGACCTGAATTTAATTAATCCATCAAATTGGGATTTACTATGAAAATCATAGCTATAATACAGGCCAGAGTGGGATCAACTCGCTTTCCGAATAAAGTAATGCAACTCATTTTGGGTAAACCAATGATAGAGGTGTTGCTTACTCGTTTAAATCAATCGAAACAGATTGATAAAATTATTGTTGCAACGTCGGATGATACTCGTAACGATGAATTAGAGAAGCATGTAAGGAAAATAGGCTATGATGTCTATAGAGGAAGTGAAAATGACGTGCTTGATCGTTACTATCATGCTGCAAAGGAATATAAGCCTGATGCCATTGTGCGTATTACAGGTGATTGTCCGCTAATAGACTCTGAGGTTGTGGATTCAGTAATTGAAGCATTTAAAATAGAAAATGTAGATTATGTTTCAAATGTTAGTCCTCCAACTTACCCTGATGGTTTGGATGCTGAAGTATTTAGCTTTTCTGCTTTGGAGGCATCGTGGAGTCAAACAAAGAATCCTTTTGATAGAGAACATGTAACACCTTATATTCGTGGTTCAAAAAAATTTAGTGTTCATAATATTGCTAATGAGAATGATTACTCAAGTGAACGCTGGACAGTTGATGAGCCTGAGGATTTTGAAGTGGTCACCCATATATTTGATCACTTTGAAGGATATACAAATTTTAGTTGGCTGGATGTTATAAAGCTAAGAGAAAATAAGCCTAAATTATTTTCAGCAAACCAACATTTAATTCGTAATGAAGGGGCAACAATGGGTACAGGGCAAAAATTATGGGGGCGAGCTAAAAAAATAATTCCTGGTGGAAATATGTTGCTATCTAAGCGAGCAGAAATGTTTCTTCCTGATCGGTGGCCTGCATATTTCAGCAAATCAAAAGGCTGTAAAGTCTGGGATTTAGATGGCAATGAATATATAGATATGTCCATTATGGGAATAGGTACAAATACATTAGGTTATGGACATCCAGAGGTTGATGAGGCAGTTAAAAAGACAGTAGAAGCAGGTAATATGTCTACCTTTAATTGTCCCGAAGAGGTTTATTTGGCAGAAAAATTAATTGAACTTCATCCTTGGGCTGACATGGCTCGTCTGGCAAGAGCAGGCGGAGAAATAAATTCGATATCAATCCGTATAGCAAGAGCAGCGACAGGAAGAGATAAGATTGCAATTTGTGGTTATCATGGTTGGCATGATTGGTATCTTTCAACAAATATTAGTAGTGATAAGAACTTAGATTTACATCTATTACCTGGGCTTGAGCCATCAGGTGTTCCGCAGGGGTTGGTCGGGACAACATTACCTTTCAATTATAATAAAATAGAAGAATTAGAGGATATTATCGCTTCTAACCATAATCAAATTGCCGCAATTAAGATGGAGGTCTCTCGCAATTCAGGTCCAGAGGATGATTTTCTACAAAAAGTTAGAAAAATAGCAACTGATAATAATATTGTGCTTATATTTGATGAGTGTACATCAGGCTTTAGGGAAACACTTGGGGGATTACACAAAAAATATAATGTTGAACCGGATTTAGCTATTTTTGCAAAAGCCCTTGGTAATGGTTATGCAATTTCAGCCTGTATTGGGCGACAAGAAATAATGCAAGCAGCTCAAAAGACCTTTATTAGCAGTACATTTTGGACTGAAAGAATTGGACCTGCCGCTGCACTAAAAACACTAGAGGTAATGGAAAGAGAAAAGTCTTGGGAAACAATTACAAGTATAGGTCAATATATCTCTAATGAGTGGATTGAGTTGGCTAAATCTTATGACCTTAAAATTAGTACGTGGGGGTTGTCTTCGCTTAGTGGTTTTAGTTTTGAGTCAGATAATGCATTAGCATACAAGACATTAATTACTCAAGAAATGTTAAAAAAAGGTTACTTGGCTGCAAATAGTGTCTATGTCTGTATTGATCATACTCCTAATATTATTGATGGTTATTTTGATATGCTCGATCCTATTTTTAAACAAATAAAAGAGTGTGAAGAAGGTAATGATATATTTGCATTACTTGATGGTGAAGTATGTCACAGTGGTTTTAAACGATTAAATTGATATGAATATTGTTTTTCGCGTAGACGCCTCAATCCAAATGGGCACAGGTCATGTAATGCGTTGCTTGACATTAGCAAATGCTTTAAAAGAGAAAAACAATCAAAGCTATTTTATTTGTAGACAGCATCAAGGTCATTTAACCGAGTTAATTGAAGGTAATGGGCATAAAGTTTTAGTATTACCTGCTCCTTATAAAACTTGGATTCCTTCAAGTGGCAATAAGTTACTACCCCATGCAAAATGGCTGGGTATTGATATGCTTGATGATGCAGAGCAATCCTTAAAAGTACTAGATGCTGAAAACATTCAAGCTATTGATTACCTTGTGATTGATCATTACGCATTAGATATGCGTTGGGAGAATAAACTAAAACCTTACGCTAAAAATATAATGGTGATAGATGATTTAGCCGATCGTCAGCACAACTGTGAGTTATTGCTTGATCAAACATTTGGTCGCAGTGAGAAAGATTATAAGAAGCTTGCTCCCCAAGAATGCACCATATTGACAGGTTCTCAGTATGCTTTATTGCGTCCAGAGTTTGCTAGATGGCGGGAATACAGCCTAAAAAGAAGGACAAAGCCTGAATTTAAAAAACTTCTTATTGCTATGGGCGGAGTAGATCCTGATAATTATACAGGAAAGATATTACAAGGGCTTAATCTCTGTAAGTTACCAAAAGACTTGGTTATTACGGTGGTATTAGGTAAAACGGCACCTTATCTTAATCGTGTAAAAGAGTTAGCTATGTCGCTACCGCTATCTATTAATGTGGAAGTTGGAGTTGATAATATGGCTGAAATTATGGCAAACAGTGATATAGCAATAGGAGCAGCAGGAACTACTACATGGGAGCGTTGTTGTTTAGGGCTTCCGTCACTGATTTTTGCTTGGGCAGAAAATCAAAAAATGTGCGGGGTGAACTTAGAAAAACAAGGAGGTGGGATACTATTTAATGATATAAAGAATGACTTGGAAAAAAAAATCATTTTGATAACAAAAGTAGAAAAGCTAAAAGAAATTTCAGAAAAGTGTCGTTTATTGTGTGATGGTCAAGGAATAAAAAAAGTATTGAAAGGTATATTAAAATGAGTAAAGTAAATAAAGATAGATTAGACTTCTGGGATGACCGTGCTTCATTAGGAGTCTTTGCAGGAACAAATGACATAATATTAAAAAAACTGGAAATAAAAAATATTTTTAATCTACTTGGTAGTTCTGAAAATATTCTTGATGCAGGCTGTGGAAATGGAGTGACTGCTATAGAGTTGTTGAAATTGAACTCTCGAATAAGAATCAGCGGGTTTGATTATTCACCGTCTATGATACATGAGGCAAAAAATAGCCTTGAAGAAAGTGTCAAAAGCAGGTTAAAACTTCAAGTTGGGAATTTGTTATCACCACCATTTGAAGACGAGTATTTTGATCTTATTTATACAGAGCGATCACTAATTAATTTAGATAACTTTGAAGATCAAATTAATGTCATACAATTATTATCAGATAAGTTAAAATTAAATGGACACATGCTTTTGTGCGAATCTTTTTTAGATGGTCTTGATGAAATTAATTCTTTTAGGCAGTCGATTAATTTAGATATAATTGAAAAACCTTGGCACAATACATATTTTAGGTTAAATGAGTTAAAGAATAATCTACCTAATAATCTTGTAATAGTGAATGTTGTAAATTTTTCATCATCATATTACTTCCTAAGTAGAGTTGTAAATGCATGGTTTTCAAAAAATATTGGGGAAGAGCCTGAATATGATGCCCCGTTAAATAAATTAGCATATAAAATGCCAGAAATAGGCTCTTGTGCTCAAACAAAAATATTAGTGTTGAAGAAATTAAAAGACTAATGGGTGCTATATATGTAGTTGCAGCTGTAGGGAGTTGGAATAAGGATATTTTTGTTGCAAATTCTAAAAAATTAGAAGGGCTATGGTTATTTTGTAGTACCCCAAATGAATTAAATTTATTATTAAAAAATAATGAGCCTAAATATATATTTTTTCCTCATTGGCGATGGGTTGTACCAGAATCTGTTCTTAATAAATCAGAATGTGTGTGTTTTCATATGACAGATGTGCCTTATGGACGTGGTGGTTCGCCTTTGCAGAACCTTATTGTGCGTGGACACAAAGAAACAGTATTAACAGCACTAAAAATGGAAAAAGGTTTAGATACAGGTCCTGTTTATTTGAAGAAAAAGTTAAGTTTAGACGGGTCGGCCGCAGAAATTTATAAAAGAGCATCATCATTAACATGGGAATTAATAAAAGAATTAATACAAAATAAATATAAGCCAACACCACAAACAGGTAAACCTTATCTTTTTAAAAGACGAAAGCCAGAAGAGAGCATGATTCCATTGTCATTAACAACGCTTGAGCAAATTTATGACTATATCAGGATGCTTGATGCCCCCGATTACCCTGAAGCTTTTTTAGATATAGGGAATTATCGGCTAACATTTAATTCTGCAGAGCTTATTGGACGAGAATTAATGGCAAAGGTTCGCATTTCCATAAAGGATGAATAGTGTTTATTGTTAAATATGGCAAAAACTAATGCAGGTATTTTTGAGTGAGTGAAAATATTTTAATAGTGGCTGCACATCCTGATGATGAAGTGCTAGGTTGTGGTGGTACGATTCGCCATCATGTAAGTAAAGGCGATACAGTTTATGTCGTTTTTATGGCCGATGGAGTTAGTTCAAGAGGGTGTCAAGTTGAATCTAAAGAGCATCAAGAGCGAAATTGTGCTGCATTTAGCTCTTGTAAGATATTAGGGACAAAAAAACCAATGTTTTTGGGGTTTCATGACAATAGAATGGATACGTTAGCTTTGCTAGATATAGTTCAACCTCTTGAAAAAGTGATTAGCAAGGTCAAACCTGTCATTGTCTATACACATCATTTTAGTGATTTAAATATTGATCATCGTATAACGCATCAAGCTGTAATGACAGCCTGTCGCCCGCAAGGTGATGATAGTGTTAAAACTATTTTATGTTTTGAAGTTCCTTCTAGTACAGAATGGCAAACACCTAATAGCGGACAGGCTTTTGAACCAAACTGGTTTATTGATATTAAAGAAACACTTGGAAATAAATTAAAAGCTTTAGCCGCCTATAAGGAAGAAATGAGGGCGTATCCTCATGCAAGATCTATGAAAAATATTCTAAATACCTCAATGACTCGAGGGGCTGCTGTCGGCATGGAAAATGCAGAAGCATTTGTGTTAGTTAGACAACTTATTAAAATACTATGACATATATAACAATTAACAATAGAAAGATAGGTAGTGAATATCCTCCTTACATTATTGCAGAATTGTCTGCAAATCATAACGGCTCTTTGCAAAAGGCCCTTGATACTATTTCTGAAGCAAAAAAATGTGGATCAGATGCAGTAAAATTACAAACGTACACTGCTGATACCATGACAATTGATTGTGATGCTGAAGACTTTTATATCAAAGGCGGTTTATGGGATGGATATAAACTTTATGACCTTTATAATCAAGCACAAACACCTTTTGAATGGCATAAAGAGATGTTTGCTCACGCAAAAAAAATAGGTATAACCTGTTTCTCAACACCTTTTGACGAGACTGCTGTTGATTTACTAGAAGATTTAAATGCTCCAGCCTACAAAGTAGCTTCTTTTGAGGTAACAGACTTACCATTAATACGCTATATTGCCGCTACAAAAAAACCCATGATTATGTCAACAGGAATGGCTAACCTTGAGGAAATTGAAGAAATGATAGAAACGGTAAGAGAAGCAGGTTGTAAAGATTTAATTATTTTACATTGTATTAGTAGTTACCCAACCCCCATTGATCAGTCCAACTTGCTTACTATGTCTGATATACAACAACGCTTTAATGTGCAAGTAGGGCTGTCTGACCATACCGTTAGTAATATACCCTCCATTGTAGCAACAACTCTAGGTGCAACATTAATCGAAAAGCACTTTATCTTGGATCGTAACGATAATGGTCCAGACTCGGATTTTTCAATAGAACCAGATGAATTAAAAGCATTATGCCAAGAGACTAAAGACGCATTTTTATCCTTAGGTGAAGTAGGCTATGAAAGAAAACCTGCTGAGGAAGCCAATGTTAAGTTTAGGCGATCTATTTATTTTGTTAAAGATATGAAGGCGGGGGAGAAAATTACCAAAGAGCATATTCGTCGTATTCGTCCAGGGTTTGGTTTAGCTCCGAAATATTTTACTATGTTATTGGGTAAAAAAGTTACCCACGCTGTAAAGTCCGGTGATGCTGTTTCTTGGAGCTTGATATGTGATGATTAATTCCTGAATCCGTGAGGGTGTTTTTTCATGGTGCTTAATTAATTGGAATACATAACAAAATTAAACACAATGCTGTATTTTTTTTATATCTTTGTTAATTAGATACTGTGCAAAAATACACTCTTACGGATTCAGGTAGTTGTAGCTAGGTTGTTATGAGTTCGGTAGTGTATTGATTATAGAGAAACCTCATTTTTTGTTTTTTTGGAATATATGATGTATTCAATACGCTCTAGATTTATTGTAAGTCTTATTACTAATATACTTCGAGGTGGAATCTCTTTTATTACATTGTTAATGCTTGCACGCTGGTTAGGACCTACTGATTATGGTCGAATGATATTTCTTTTAAGCTCCTTTATTGCTATTAAGCAGCTTTTGGATATGTCTAGCTCTTCTGCATTTTTTACCTTTATTTCTCAAAAACAACGTAGTAAGACGTTTGTTGGCTATTATTTTCGCTGGCTGGGTATTCAGTTTTTTATATTGTTATTATTAGTTAGCTTATTGGTCTTGTTAGGTTGGGCTGATGTCATATGGAGTAGTGAAACTCCAGCACTCATATTTTTAGCGATGATGGCTGCGTTTATGCAACAAGGAGTATGGCCTGTAGTTGTACAGATGGCCGAAGCTTCTCGTGAGACAATTAGAATTCAAATACTCAATACGTTTATTGTTGCTTTTTACTTATTCACTGTTATTTTACTTTGGTTTTTTGGTGTTTTGTCAGTTCCTGTATTATTGGTGGCTGTAATCCTTGAATGGACTATAGCAGCTTGGTTGGCAGTTCATTTATACAAAAGGGATAAGCCCCTGATAGGTAATAATGACTCCTTTTCTAGTGTGTGGAATAAATATAAGCTATATTGTTTACCACTAATACCTTTAACTATTATGGGTTTTGCTCATGATTTTGGGGATAGATGGATGCTGCAACACTGGGGAGGGGCTGAGCAGCAAGCATATTTCTCTGTAGCACAGCAGTTTTCAGCGGTAGCATTATTAGCAACAACATCAATTCTAAAGATTTTCTGGAAAGAAATTGCAGAAGCACATCAACAAAATAATACAGGGAGACTTAAAAGACTGTATTGGAAGGTAACTAGAATACTATTCTTCATAGCATCAATTATGGCTGGAGCTATTATTCCTTGGACTAATGAATTAATTCGTTTAATGCTAGGTGAAAATTATATTACAGCAAGTTTTGTTCTTATGGTGATGTTCTTGTATCCAGTACATCAATGTATTGGGCAAATAACAGGAGCCTATATGTTAGCTACTAGTATGACATTCCTATATTTGAAAATAGGGGTGTTGACAATGTTGTGTGGGCTAATTGCTAGTTACTTTATGGTTGCACCTGCAACAGCATTTTTACCAGGGATGGGGCTCGCGGCAGAGGGGGTAGCGATTAAAATGGTTTTAATACAGATTATCAGTGTTAATATAGCGGCTTGGTATATCTCTAAAATTAATTCATGGAGATTTGATTTTATTTTTCAGTTCATATGTCTTTTTGGTGCCATTTTTTTAGGGCAACTATTAAAAGACTCAATTGATTACCTGTTTGATTTCTCTTTATATCTCAGTGTTTTTTTATTTTTTATATTTTATGGGGTTATTATCTTATTTGCTTTAAATAAAATGCCATCACTTGCAGGCTTTGATAGAATTGATGTAGATAATATGAAAAATATTTTATTTAAAAAGCGACTATGAATAATCAAATAAAGTCAGATGTAATATATCATTTAGTTACAACAGCGGATGAAAGAACATGGAAGTTTGATCGTCCAATGTTGTTTCTTGGTGAATGGTGTCTCAATTATGATAGGAGGCATGTTTGGAATGGTCTGGATGCAGTTATTGCAAAACCGTATGGGCTTGGAAAGAAAAATAAAGATAATGCTTTAAAGGCAACTCGTGAATTTGAAGACAAACTCTTACCCTTAGTTGCTAAAGAGCTTAATAAGTTGCATGGCGTTGAGCATAGTTTGAGATATTGGAATATTGTTTTAGGACATTGGCTAAGGCGATACATTGACGTAATTTACAATAGATATCACACAATACAACAATGCCTAGAATGCTACAATATTGCGTCGATCTCTCTTTATGGTACTACTGATGAAAGTTCTTCACACTTCTCTG
This sequence comes from Gammaproteobacteria bacterium, assembly GCA_026994225.1. Classification (GTDB taxonomy): domain Bacteria; phylum Pseudomonadota; class Gammaproteobacteria; order GRL18; family GRL18; genus JALWRI01. The sequence continues at coordinate 12,041 of JALWRI010000082.1, forward strand.
CATCAAATTCACTAGCCTTTATATGGAAAACTAATGATGATGTTTGGAATAATTTGTTAACAAGAAAGTTGCTTAAATACTTACCAAGCAATAGTTTAAGTATAAATGAAATTAGAGGTGATACTTTAAAAGAGGAGGGTAATAAAAATAATAGAAAATTATACAAGAAAAAAATACAGATTATGCTGTTTTCTATCATTTCAAAAATGGTAGTATTTTTTGTTAAAGATGATGATGCATTTATTATAAACACTTATCTTTCTAAGAAGAATGAACTTCAACTACAGTTATCTTTAGGGCAATTTCCAATGTTATGGCGGTCTCCGATAGTCAGTGATCATTCTATTGATTCAAATATGAGACAAGGGCTTTTAGAAAAGTATACTAATCAGTCAGAGAAGGGTCTTAATAGCTGCTTACTGAGCCTGTTGTTTGAATTAATGCCAAGCTGCTATTTAGAGGGGTATTCAGACTATTGTAGTACTGTAAATAACCTTCCTTGGCCAAAAGCACCTAGGTTTATATTTACGAGTAATAATTTTGACACGAATGAGGTTTTTAAATTTTGGGTTGCCCAGAAGGTAGGAGGTGGTAGTACTTACATTGTAGGTCAACATGGAAATAATTATGGAACATATCGTTATATGGATCCTAGTATTGAGGAAATAACTTCAGATAAATTTCTAACATGGGGTTGGGTAGATGGCTTGATTAGCCATATGCCTGCATTTATTTTAAAGAGTGTAGGAAAAGATAGAATAGAATTTAATAATAGGGAGAAACTATTGTTAATTGAAAGTGATAGAGGGCATAGGCTTACAACATGGGATAATGTTGCAGAGTTTTCAAAGTCATTTGAGTCTCAGAAGCTATTTGTCAATAAGCTGGATGAGTCACCAAGATCAAAGTTAATAATCAGGTTGCATCATTCATACCGTGAATTTAAGTGGCATGATGATCTTCGTTGGAATAATTTTGATAGTAAAATAAATATTGAAAAAGGAGAAGCCCCGATTGAGGTTTTAATTGAAAAGAGTCGCCTAGTTATTCACGGTTATGATTCAACTGGCATGTTGGAAACACTAGCTCAAAATATACCGACAATGGCTTTTTGGGAGAATGGTCTTGATCACCTTCGAGAAAGTGCTAAATCGTATTATCAGCTATTAATTGATGCTGGTATTATTCATTTAAGTTCAGAATCTATAGCATTAAAAATAAATAAAATTTGGGATGACGTAGAGTCTTGGTGGTTAGATCCGAATGTACAAGGAGCACGTGAAAAATTTTGTTTGCGTTATGCCTTAGTAACACAAGACCAAGTTACAAGTCTAACTAATATTTTGGAAGATATACATGAGTAACACTACTTTAAAAATTCTCGATTTAGGGTGCGGAAAAAAAAAGAGAAAGGGTGCCATAGGTGTTGATTTTTCTGATAAACATAGAGCCGATATTATTCATAACTTGAATAATTTTCCCTACCCTTTTGATGATGATGAATTTGATGAAATATATCTTGATAATGTCTTAGAGCATCTTGATGATGTACTACTAGTTATGGAAGAGGTGCACCGAATATGTAAGCCTGGAGGGATGGTTAAAGTAATAGTTCCTTATTTTCGCTCTGTTTGGGCATTTATTGATCCCACTCATAAGCATTATTTTACAGTAGATTCATTTGCGTACTTTGATCCTAGGCATGTAATTTGTCAGCGGTATGATTATTCTGACGTTAGATTTTTTTTGGAGAAAACTATCTTTAATGAAGATATTGGTAATTCTATTTTCAAAAGACTTGTTGTAAAGTTAGCAAATTATTTTCCGAATAAATATGAATATTACTTTAGTCATTTTTACCCTCTTGATGATATTTCCTATATTTTAAAGAAATGTTAACCACCTTACTTGTTGAGTGTGCATATGTATTTACTTATGAAATTTTATAAATCTCTTCGTTCTGTGTTTTGGCAGACTTTCTTTTAAAAAGCGAAATACTGGAGATTATAAATCCTCTATTTACTGATGATTTTTTTGATGTGGAGTGTAGTTTTAAATCTTAACGAATATTCATTTAATACTGCTCATAATGTGGGGTTAAGTTTAAAGCGACATACTGTGAGTGATCTATCTATAAATTTACCCACTACTATTTAGATAGAGTTGTAATATTTTTTATGCGAGAAAGGTGTGATTAATATGTTACATGTTTTAATTACAGGATCTAGTGGATTTATTGGGCAATCGCTTGTTCCCAAGTTATTGTCTTCAGGTTTTAGAGTTTCAGAGCTGGTTCGCTCATTAAGTAAAAATGTTGAATGTAAAAGTGATAAATATGTGTTGGATCTTTCTGATATGACCGCTGTAAATGAATTATTTGTTGATTTAAATCCTGATGTTGTTATTCATTTGGCGGCCGTAAAGGGTAAAGGGTTAAATTGTGATGATTTTAATAGTATTTATTCTAAGAATATTATTATTTCTATGAATGTTATTAATGCCTCTCTTTCAATTGTCGGGATCAAAAGATTTATATTCATAGGTTCATGTGAGGAATATGGGGAAATCACCCCACCCTATTATGAAAGTCAAAAAGAATTTCCAAGTACTTCATATGGTCTTTCAAAACTTGCAATTACTCAGGTTCTTTTAGGTCTTTTTGTCAGTAATGGTTTCCCATCTGTTGTTCTGCGTCCATCTGTTGTATATGGGTTGTCACAGAGTAATGAAATGTTTATACCATCACTTATTAATCATCTGCTTTACAATAAGGAGTTTAAAATGACAGAAGGGCTGCAGAAAAGGGATTTTGTTCATGTTAATGATGTTGTTTCTGCAATATTAAAAACGTTAAGGGCTGGTGAAATTGTAAATGGAGAGGTAATAAATATTGGTTTTGGTCAATCTTATAAAATAAAGGATATTGCATTATTAGTTGCAAATTTAATAGGCCCAAGCTCCATAGATTTTATTAAATTTGGTACTGTGAAATATCGAAAGAATGAGACAATGGAATATTCATTAAATGTAGATAAAGCTAAAATTTTGATCAACTGGGAAGCAAAAATAAATATGACAACGGCATTAAAAGAAATAATTAGACTAGCCAAAAGAAACAATAAAATATATGCTTAAAGTACATTATCATTCTGACTGTCCCTTCTTTGCGGGTTGTGAAAATATGTTAGCTTGCTTTCTAAACTCAAAGGATTTGAATTTATTGTATGAAGTTAGCTTTAGTTATAGAAGTAACAGATTGTATAAAAAAGGTCTAAATAAAAGAGTTCATACAACAGCTAAAATTTATCCTTTAACTCTTCCAGATCTAAATTATTTTACAGAATGGCTAGGGCTAGATAAAACACCTTCATTCTTGAAGCTGACTATTAGAGTGTTATTATTTCCTCTGCTTAAATATCTATTCTTCATATATGACGTATTTTATTTGTCTGTATTTTTTAGAAGAGTAAAACCTAATATCTTACATATCAATAATGGGGGGTATCCAGGAGCACTTTCTGCTCGGGCAGCTGCTATTGCTGGTAAATTGGCAGGCATACCTAAAGTTATTATGGTCGTTAATAATATGGCTGTAGATTATAGCTCTATTGCTAGATGGTTAGATTACCCTATTGATACTGTAGTAAAAAAGTCAGTTGATGGTTTTATAACGGGATCACTAGCTGCGAAGGTTAGATTGATGATTGTATTAAATATTCATTCTAATAAAGTTAATGCTATTCATAATGGTATTGCCATGAGAAATGCAGATGAGAGTAGGTCTGTTACACTTGATCGTTTAGATTTGCAGTATTTTAATGGAGTAATTTTTGGTGTGGTAGCTCTGCTAATACCAAGAAAAGGGCATCAGGTACTTCTAAATGCAGTATTAAAAATTATAAAATTGCATAAGGACAGGGACATTCAATTTAAAATTTTAATTGAGGGAGAAGGTTATCTAAAAGCTGAATTTGAATATTTTGTTAATAAGCACAATTTATCTGAGTGGGTTGTTTTTGTCGGAAATGAGAAAAATATTATTGATTTTATGCATATCTTGGATGTGTTGGTATTGCCATCTATTGAAAATGAGGATTTTCCAAATGTTATATTGGAAGCAATGGGGTTAGGTAAAGCTATTATTGCTAGCAGAATAGCGGGAACTCCAGAGCAAGTATTAGATGGTGTTAATGGCTTCTTAGTTGGTGCGAGAGATAGTACACAATTATCAGAGGCGATGCTTTGCTTTATAGATAAGCCGAGTTTAATCTCAACAATGGGGCAAGCTAGTATGCTACGTTTTAATAAATATTTTACAAGCAAAGTAGCTATAGATAATTATATGAAAATGTATAAGAAAATTCTAAAGTAATTAAAGTTAAATTATATGAAAAATATAAAAAAATATTTTGTTGGTCGTCGTGTTTTTATTACAGGACATACTGGATTTAAAGGCTCTTGGCTCGCATTTTTGTTAAGTGAAATGGGAGCAGATGTTATGGGTTATGCACTACCTCCCGTAGAAGGAACGAGTCACTTTAATTTACTTAGGCTGGATGAGAAAATTCATCATGTGATAGGTGATATACAGGACGCAAGTTTTCTAAATAGGACTATTTGTGATTTTAAGCCAGAGTTTGTTTTTCACCTCGCGGCTCAAGCCTTAGTTCGTCCGTCATATGATGATCCAGTAAATACATTTTCAGTAAATATTTTAGGTTCGGTTAACTTACTTGATGCTGTAAGGCAATGTGCTTCTGTTAGGTCATTGGTTTATATTACTTCTGATAAGTGCTATGAAAATGTCGAATGGATTTGGGGATATAGAGAAAATGATACTTTAGGAGGGCATGATCCTTACAGTGCATCTAAAGCTGCAGCTGAAATGGTTTTTTCTTCTTATGCTCGTTCATTTTTTGACTCATGCCCTACCCTAGGTGCAGCAACTACTCGTGCAGGAAATGTTATAGGGGGTGGGGATTGGGCTGTTGATAGGATTATCCCAGATTGTATTCGGTCAATTAAATCTGGAATTCCTATTAAATTACGAAATCCAAAGGCAACAAGACCTTGGCAGCACGTTTTAGAGCCCATTTGGGGGTATCTTTTATTGGCGAGTCGGTTATGGGATGAGCCTTTAAAGTATGCTGGTTCTTGGAATTTTGGACCACCATCAAGTCAAATTCGTACAGTACAAGAAGTTGCTGAAACTATTGTTCAACACTTGGGTGTGGGAGAAATTGTTGTTGAGCAAAGTGCTAAACATCCCCATGAGGCAAATCTTTTGCAACTCAATTGTGATAAGGCTAACCAACATCTTCATTGGCATTCACGTTGGAATGTAGATGAAACTCTTGAAGCAACGGCTGTTTGGTATAAGGCTTATCTTGAAGGTGAGAATATCGAAGATATTACACGTTTGCAGATAGAAAATTTTTTGGGGGTTAAAAATGATTGATGGTGTTGTAGTTACTCCTTTACGACAAATACTTGATGAAAGAGGGAAAGTGATGCATATGCTACGCAATGATTCTTCTGTCTTTTCAAGTTTTGGTGAGATTTATTTTTCATGTATTCACCCTGGGGCAATAAAGGCTTGGCACTTACATAAGAAAATGACTTTAAATTATGCTGTGGTTTTTGGTGAAATTAAATTTGTTCTTTATGATGATAGAAAAGATAGCTCGACAAGAGGAACTGTTCAAGAGCTATTCATTTCTCCAGAAAGTTATAGTTTAGTTACTGTCCCACCAATGATATGGAATGGCTTTAAGGGGTTAGGGACAAAGACATCAATAGTAGCTAATTGTGCTAATTTGCCACATGATCCCTCTGAAATAGAACGAACTCCTGCATTTAATTCGATCATTCCATATGATTGGAATATTAAGCATAGGTAATTTGTTAATTTTTGGTTATAAGTTGCCCCATTAAAATATCTTTGAATATGTAATTTTAGGTGAAGAAAGATGAAAGTCGTAATACTTGCAGGTGGTTTTGGAACGAGAATAAGTGAAGAGACTGATGTGAAGCCAAAGCCGATGTTAGAAGTTGGTGGAAAGCCAATTATCTGGCATATTATGAAGATGTACTCAAGTTATGGGTTTAATGATTTTGTGATACTTCTTGGTTACAAAGGGTATGTAATTAAAGAATATTTTTCTAATTACTTTCTACACCAAAGTGATGTAACAATTGATCTTGTGAATAATAGTATGGAAGTCCATCAAAATACCTGTGAGCCTTGGAAAGTAACACTGTTAGAAACAGGTTTGAATACGATGACTGGTGGGCGAATAAAGAGAGCGTCAAAACATATAGGTGATGAGACTTTTTTGCTAACCTATGGTGATGGTGTTGCTGATGTTGATATTTCTGAAACTGTTAAATTTCATCAGTCACATGGTAAAAAGATAACGATGACGGCTGTTCAGCCAGCTGGGCGATATGGTGCACTAAATATTAAAGAGGATGGAGGTGTTTCTCATTTTAAAGAAAAGCCTAAGGGTGATGGTGCAT
>JALWRI010000083.1 GCA_026994225.1 Gammaproteobacteria bacterium
TGCAATGCCTAATATGGCAGAGCGAACAACGACAAGAGCAACACTCGCACTGGGAATTGCTGCAAGTGCCACCATGATTCCAAGCAGAGTTATTGATTCAGAGATGCTCATTTTTTTGAAGCCTAACATAATCTATATATAACATCTTCTATAATATCAATATGTTAATTTTCATTCATAATATGAAAAGATTAAGTTATAAACACTAACTATTGCTCTATTACTCTCAATAATTATTTATACCCTAAAACACGTCAATACTAACATAATGTATTATCTGATATAGGATATTTCCTACAAAATAATGGGATTTTTCCTATATATATTACGTTGTTGCTTACTTTAACATAATACCTCATCTAATTAAATATGTTAATATACATTAATCTGATACAGTGAATATTATGGATAAAAATTCCTTATTTGAACAAATAAAAGAACAGTGTAGAGTACGTCATTATAGTATTCGTACAGAACAGGCCTATCTTCAATGGATAAAGCAATTTATCCTTTATCATGGTAAGCAACATCCTGTTAATATGAATGAACAACATATACAAAATTTTCTTAATTATCTAGCAATAGAAAGGCATGTAGCAGCATCTACTCAAAATCAGGCACTTAACGCTATCATTTTTTGTTACAAACATGTATTAAATATCCAACTTAATACAATGGATGGACTTATTCGAGCTAAAAAACCTAAAAAATTACCGGTAGTATTTACTTCTGAAGAAGCTAAAAAAGTATTAGCCTATTTATCAGGTACTCACTGGCTTATTGCAAATTTATTATATGGTTCTGGATTACGCCTAATGGAATGTATGCGATTACGAGTTAAAGATATTGATTTTTCTTATAAACAAATTATTGTTCATCAATCTAAAGGAAATAAAGATCGAGTCACCATACTCCCAGAAAAATTGGAATCTGCTTTACAAGAACAACTCCAAAAAGTAAAAATTTTACATAATGAAGATTCTTCTGCAGGTTATGGTAAAGTTTATCTTCCTTTTGCTATAGAGAAAAAATACCCTAATGCTAGTCAAAATCTTGCTTGGCAATACCTTTTTCCTGCCCAAAATCTATCTATTGATCCAAGAACACAAATTAGACGACGACATCATTTTTCAGAACAAAGTGTACAACGAGCAGTAAAAATAGCTATTAGAGCAGCAAATATTAATAAAGTAGCTAGTTGTCATACCTTTCGACATTCCTTTGCTACCCATTTGCTAGAAAATGGCTATGATATTCGCACGGTACAAGAATTGCTTGGCCATAGTAATGTTAAAACAACTATGATCTATACGCATGTTATGAATAAAGGTGCAACAGCTGTTAAAAGTCCTTTGGATAGTTAATAACTAACGTTACACCTGTTTTTTAACAAACCGCGCGAAATTCTCCACCCATAGCATTTACCGCTTGAGTGGAGATGGATAGCGCATTGCCCAATTCACAAGGCAATCACTCGAGACGATCCTGTTTTTCGATATACTCCTTGAGTACAGAAAGCGGTGCGCCACCTGCGCTAATCAAGCAATAAGCCTAGTTCCACAGTACAGGTTTCCAGTAAAACTTACCAAGGTGTGATGCGAACTCCTTTCGTATCAGGTGGCTTATGACCGTTTTCAGGTTATTGATGAATTTGCTTGACATGATGTTAGGGTGCATATCCAGCAGGAGGTGAACGTGGTCAGACTTACCAGCAAACTCATCCAGCTCTACTTCCCATTTGAGGTATAAGTCTTTGCAGATTTCCTCAAGACGCATCAACATGCTTGAGGTAAAGCATTTGCGGCGGTATTTACTGACTAACACCAAATGATATTTTAAATTATACACGCAGTGATAATGAGACGTATGTTTCATATTGTATTGTTACATCAAATTGAATCAAGTATCATTATGTCATGATCCTAAGAACCTACCAATACCGAATCTATCCCGACCGTGTTGCCACCGAGCGAATTGCCCAGTATTTTGGTATGGCGTGCTTCGTCCACAACACGGCACTGGTGCTACGCAACCGATACTACCAGCAGTTCGGTAAAGGTATCAGTAAACGAGCGGTACAGGATCAATTTGTGGCGCTAAAGCGAACCTGTGAATTTGCCTGGCTAAATCAAATCTATTCGCAATCAATACTCTCGGCGTTAGAGCATGTGCATAATGCCTACCAGAATTTTTTCAATGGTAAGGCGAAATTCCCGCGCTTCAAAAGCAGGAAAAGTGATTGGCAGTCATATCAAATGCCCCAGCATGTGAAAGTGGATTTTGATAAGGGGCAGATTCAGCTACCTAAAGTCGGTTGGGTAAAAGTAAAGATGCATCACAGCATTTAGCCATCACCAACCAAAGAAATAACTTTTTGCATCAACAATCCACTACGCTAGTACGCGATAACCAGGCTGCAACACTAGCCATCGAGAATTTGCATGTAAAAGGCATGATCCGCAACAAAAATCTGGCACGACACATTGCCGATGTGAGCTGGGGCAGGTTTGTGCAAATGTTGAGCTATAAGGCGGATTGGTATGGCAAAAATCTGATTCGGTGCAACCGGTTTGCACCGAGTAGCAAGCAGTGTCAATGCGGTCATATCCATCACCATCTCACACTACAAGATCGGGTTTGGACGTGTCCAGCCTGTCTGCAAACATGGATGGGATCGTGATGTAAATGACAAAAGCCTTTGTTTTTACAAAGGCTTTTAGATATTCTATACAAAATAAAGTCTATGGTAGCCTTTAAAAGGCTAATATATACATGAAAAACAATCATTCTGACCGAGTTAGTGAGTACCATTGTTTTAAAGGATTTTTTTAATACAGCATACATATTGATGTATTTGTTCTGCTAGTGTATTTTTTAATGGAATCCTACGATCAAGAGTTTTTACCAACGGTTGATATGTTCTTGGATCATTTTTTTCATTCGCTCATCTCACAACCACCAATTGATTACTGGAAAAATTTATATCTCTAATACGCATATTAAGAAGCTCACCGCCCCTCAACCCTAAATAAAACAAAACTAAAAACATCAGACGATTTCTTCGCCTGATTGCTTCATCTTTAAATGGATTTAATTTTGAATCAGGTCTAAATACTTCAAAGACCAACTCCAATTGTTTGGAATCCAGCCCCTTCTCTTCTTGTTTGCTATTTGTGTTACGACTTTTCTTAGGAGGACGTCTTGCTTGCAGTCCTTTCACCATTTTCTCTATATTTGTAGCGACTATTTTATCTCTACTTCCATCTGACAAAGTTTCTGCCAGCCATTTTACATATGAAACAATAACTGATAATCGTGCATATTCTGTCTGAATATCTGCTTTTTTATCAAAAATTCGTAATTCTTCCAATGAAAACAATCCATTCGTCCTTTCTGTCATTGATCATTTATTAAATTTTATTTGACAATAATCACGAATGGCGTCTAGTTCTTCTTCTTTGAAGAAATTACAAGCTTTAAAACGGGATTCAAAATCGTCTTCTTTTTCATCTATAAAGCTCAACAAAACTGAAATACCACTAAGAGTCGATTCCATAGAAGAATATGACAGTGATCTATTTCTTAACTGAGTTGTGACATATAGGTTTGGATAATAAAGAGGAATTCCTGTTTCAATACTAACTAGGAGGCAATATCTTTTCACCATCACTTTTTATAAATGTATTGACTGAATTTTTGTTCATGCAGCACCATTTCTTTACACACTTTCATGGTAGCACACATATCTTATAATTTCACAACAATAATTTACACTTTTTATTTCCTATAAAAGACAAAAGCCTTTGTTTTCACAAAGGCTTTTGCTAATTCTTTACAAATAAAGTGGTGTCCTTTAAAACGGTATATCATCATCTAAATCAGACGAAAAAGCAGGAGAAGAGCTATTTTTATCAGGAGTTGTTGCTTGTTGAGAAGCTGGAGCAGTATTTTGTATCGGTGCTGAAGTATTTTGGAATGATTGTTGTGGTGATACTTGTGCTGTAGGCGCTGTATCCATCATATTATTAGCATAACCTGGGTTTACTGCCCCCATATTGTCATCATATCCTACTGAACCACCAGTACGACTACCTAACATTTGCATAACACCACTAAATCCATTAACCACTATTTCAGTCGTATAACGATCCATACCATTTTGATCTTGCCATTTACGAGTTTGCAATTTTCCTTCTATGTAAACTTGTGAGCCTTTTTGTAAATACTGTCCAGCAATTTCAGCCAATTTATCAAAGAATACTACTCGATGCCATTCGGTACGTTCTTGCATTTGTCCCGTTTGTTTATCTTTCCATCCTTCTGAAGTTGCAACAGTAATATTCGTTACTTGCCCTCCGTTTGCGGTATATCTTATTTCAGGATCACGTCCTAAATTTCCTACCAAAATAACTTTATTAATTCCTCGACTCATAATTTTATACCTATTAACCTATTAACCATTGATAGCAAGATAATTATACTATGTATTGCAGTATAATAGCAGTAGAACTCATCCGTCCTCCAACACAACACCAAATTGTTAAAAAACTTAACTAGATAATGTAGTTAATGCATCTTTGTCCAATGATTTCAAATCTACCTTAAGATATGCTTCTTGTGCTTCAGGAATAACAACAACATCATATACACCTTTAATTTTAGATAATCTTTCTGATATATTTTTTATATCCTGTTCTCCAATCTGGCCAATATCTACTAAATAACTACTTAGATATTGTGGTTCTTGCATATTTGCAGCAACTAAGAACCATATTGCTAATACACTTCCTGTTACAATAAACACAGCGACATATCCCCATACTCCACTTACATACCCTCCAATAGAACCCCCTGCAAAAGCACCTAAAAATTGACTGCTACTATATACCCCCATTGCAGTTCCTTTAGTTTGTGCTGGTGAAATTTTTGCTACTAAAGAAGGTAATAGGGCTTCTAAGGTATTAAAGGCAAGAAAGAAAAATAATAAGCCGGTGAAAATAGCCATCACTGAATAGTGGTTGAAATACAAGCCCATTTGTATTAATACTAACAGGCTAATAGCAGCAATATAAATCTGTTTTATCTGACGTTTTTTTTCTGCCACAATAATAAAAGGAATGGTAAATAACATCGCAATAATCATCACCGGTAAATAAATCTGCCAATGTTGAGAAAGGGCATAATGGGCTTGCTCTTGTAATAAAACTGGAATAACAAGAAAAGTAGCTGTTAATACAAAATGTAGGGTAAAAACCCCTAAATTTAAACGTAATAATTCAATATTTTTTAATACGCTACTCAATTGTTGTGGTACTGTTTCTGTATCACGATGTAATTTTTGTTTTACTGCATTAGGAACCCAGAATATAATAATAGCAATCCCTGTTAAAGCAAGTAAGGCAATGAGCCAAAAAATGCCAGCTACGCTAATCCATTGTTCTAATATACTCCCTAATACCATCGCAATGGCAAACGCAAAACCGATACTCATCCCGATCATTGCCATCACTTTCATACGCTGTTCTTCACGTGTTAAATCTGCTGCTAATGCCATTAGCGCCGCAGCAATCGCACCACTTCCCTGTAATGCTCGACCTGTGATCATTGTATAGATATTATCTGATAAAGCCGCTAATATACTGCCGAATGCAAAAATGACCATACCCATAATAATAACAGGTTTACGCCCTATTCTATCTGATAATAACCCAAAAGGAATTTGAAATATAGCTTGTGTTAAGCCATAAATACCAATTGCTAATCCAATCAAAAAAGGGGTCTGTCCTACCAAATCTTGTGCATATAAAGCAAAAACAGGGAGTATCATAAACAAACCCAGCATTCGCAATGAGTATAGAACAGCTAAAGAAATTCCGGCACGGCGTTCAATGGAAGTCATAGATTGCACTTGCATACAGTTGATCTCCAAATTAAAAGCACAAAATTATACCATATTACAGGAAAAAATTGCTTACCTTGATTAAATACGTCCTTTTTTTGCTGCGATTTTCAAACGTAATGCATTGAGCTTAATAAATCCTTCTGCATCTTTTTGATCATAAGCACCTGCATCATCTTCAAAGGTAGCAATATCTTCATCAAATAAGCTATCTTTAGAACGACGACCCACTACCGCAATATTTCCTTTGTACAATTTTAAACGTACCGTACCATTCACATATTGTTGTGATTCATCAATTAAGGCCTGTAACATTTTTCTTTCTGGTGACCACCAATAACCATTGTAAATAAGTTTTGCATAACGGGGCATAAGTTCATCTTTAAGATGCATCGCTTCCCTATCTAGGGTGAGTGATTCCATTGCCCGATGCGCTTTTAACATAATCGTTCCTGCTGGCGTTTCATAACATCCCCGAGATTTCATCCCTACATAACGGTTTTCTACAATATCATCTCGACCGATACCGTGTTTCCCCCCGATAGTATTTAATGTTTGCATAATCTGTGCGGCACTAAGCTGTTTACCATCAATGGCAACAATATCCCCTTTTTGATAACCAAGTTCTAAGTATAAGGGGGTATCTGGTGCCGTTTCTGGTGCAACAGTCCAACGCCACATCGTTTCTTCCGGTTCATTCCAGGGATTTTCTAAAATATCCCCTTCATAAGAAATATGTAATAAATTGGCATCCATAGAATAGGGGGATTTATTACCTCGCTTTTGTTCAATCGCAATATCGTGCTGTGCAGCATATTGCATGAGTTTATCCCGAGAGTTTAAATCCCATTCTCGCCAGGGTGCTATCACTTGCAGCTCCGGATTTAACGCATACACACCAAACTCAAAACGTACTTGATCATTACCTTTCCCAGTAGCACCATGTGAAATGGCATCAGCACCAGTTTCCTTTGCTATTTCCACTAAACGTTTTGATATTAAAGGACGTGCTATAGATGTTCCAAGTAAATATTCACCTTCATAAATTGCATTGGCACGTAACATAGGAAATACAAAATCTTGAGCAAACTCTTCTTTTAAGTCATCAATATAAATTTCTTTTACGCCTGCAGACTGGGCTTTTTGTCGAGCAGGTTCGACTTCTTCTCCCTGACCAATATCAGCGGTAAAAGTTACTACTTCACACTGATATTCATCTTGTAGCCACTTTAAAATAATAGATGTATCTAATCCACCTGAATAGGCTAATACGACTTTATTTATCTTTTTTACCATGCTTACTACTGCTCCTATCAATGTTATATTGTACAACTCATATTTCGTATAGACCTGTTTTTTACTCGCACAAAAAAAACGTTAATACGACATAAAATATCCCCTAATAGCTAATGATATTAGCTCAATTAATAATCCTTACCCCAAAAGATACCTACCCCTGTACTCGAATCACTATTTACTTCTACATCTGCTTTTACTTCTGGTGTAATTTCATATTCCATAGACATACTTGTTCCGCCTGAAAACTGTTCTTCTATTTGCATATATACTTTATCTGTTAAGTATTTACCTGCTTTCACACTGCCAGTTTCCATGCTATCGCCCCCCACATCCAAAGTATCCAAGCCCAAACCACTACGTAATTTGTTGGTGCTTAACATCCCCTCTGCCTTACCACTGCGTAATTGTTCTAACATCGCTGCGAGGCGAATAGCTTGTACCGCTGAAATATCTTTAATATCCCGATCAAATAAAATATTTGCCATAATTTCATCCTGAGGTAAAGAAGGTTCACTGCTTAAACTCAATTCTGGATCATCTGCTTTGCCACGTACATTCACTGATGCTTTACTGTTACGAGTTTGTACTCCAGCTGTAAAATCTAAAGTAGGAATAGGCGGCATTGCACCATCAAAATCAACCACCCCTTGTTCAACAATAAAACGTCTATCCAGCGCATCTAAAAATCCTCGTTTTACCTCAATTGCGCCTAATACTTGAGGAGCATTACTATCCCCTTTGATATGTAAATTTCCCATCCATTCACTATCTAAGCCATATCCTCGTACAAATAACTGCGAGGGAATATCGATCACAATATCTAATAATGCCTTAAATCCAGCATCCTGTTTACTATTCTCTATGACCTTATCGGCTTTCTTGACATGCCGTATATCTTCTACTTCTAATTCATCAATACTGACCCCAGGTTCTGGAAGTAACACATCCACTTTTTCTAATACTAAATGGCTTTTTATTTTCGCTTGTTGCGTATTACCTGCAACCTCAATCTTTCCCCCCATTGTTGCAGTGATATCATCACGTCTCACTAAGGTAGCAGAAGCAATATCTATATTGATATCATAAGGTATATTCGTTTTACCCAGGTAAACATTCCCTGTTCCGGTTATATTCCCTTTTTCCCCATCATTAAATGTCAATGTTTGTAATTGTAAGGTTTGATCTTGCATAACCAATAATAACTGCATATCATGCAATAATGTACCCATTTCTGCATTTTCATACAGCCCTTTTTGCAGTTGTAGTTCTCCTGTAATATCCGGTTTTTTTACTGTACCATGTAATTGATAATGAAGTTCTAATATACCTGCTATTTTTTGTTCTTCTAAAGGTAATAACTGAGTAAACTTTGCAAGATCAATTTTACCTTTTAAATATCCTTGTAACGGATGTTGTTCTTTTAAGGCAAAATGAAAAGGTTGTACTGATAAATCCAGGGGAATATCAAAATGCGCTAAAAAAGGTTGCTGAGTTACTTTTTCAATACGCATGTCTACCAATAATTTTTGCCCATTAAGATGAATATTGGTTTCTATTTTACCCGCTGCAAGCGTATCTTTAAGTTCTGCTAAAATAACATTATCAGCTAAAAGTGTTGCATGAATAGCCGGTTTTTTACCACTTCCTCGTAAAGATATATCTATCTTCATTATTCCTGAAACGGCCTTCCCTGTAAGGCCTTCTAACATTTTTAAAGGTATATTCAAATGTACATCAGATGCCAGCTTATGCTCTGAAAGTATTACAGACGTAGAGCTTAATTGCATTTTTGACCAGGATAAATCAATCGCTGATACCTGAATATCCTTTTCTTTAAGCACAATAGTAAAAGGTTTTGATAAAAGCAGGGGTTGCTTTGCTATATTGCCCTTTAAATTTTGCACCACTATTGCCGGGACTTGATCCAAATCCATTTTTATTTGATTGTGTATATCAAAGCTATCGCCTGCTTGCCCTTCGACATCCGTTGTAACATATAATTGCTGTAAATCTCCCTTAGCATGTACTTTTAATTGCTGTATTGTTGTTGCATTTTGAGCAAAGCCTTGTAGCTGTATCTTGCCATCAATTTTAAGCTGTTGTAATATATCTTTTAGTAAGATATTGATATTTATAGCAGCGATGCGCCCAAAATCGCCTTGTAAATCTTCTGTTTGAACTGTTGCCTTCACATTTTGCTGCATATCCTTATGTGATAACAATACTTGTATCGTACCTTTGCCATCTATTTGTAACTCAGGAGCAAGGTGCCGTAAATTTTGAATAGTACCTTGTACTTTACCACTCACTAAGGTATTTCGTGTATCCACTACGATATTTCCTGTTACCTGTGTTTTGGGTGCCTGTAAATCCATATCACTTAATGTAAGTATTTTTTCATCAAATAAAAAATTACTAGCAATAGCAACATCACGTGCAGCTTGCTGCACCGCTAATTTCAGACTTCCCTTTGGCTTTACTATCAGATTTTCTGCCTCAATACTAACTTGTGCCTGTGTTATAGGCATTTGATCATATTTCACATCTTTTGCTGTTATAGTAGTATGCAATAGAGGTCGACTAACACTGCCTGCAACTTGCGTATCAATATTTACTCTACCTTGTACAGGTACTTTAGCCATTGCGCTCAAGATGGATAAATCAGGGATTTGTCCTGATAAAGTTGCCTTTAAGGTTTGTTGTGTATCCAATCCGACTGTCGCATCGGCTAAGATATTCAATGTTTCTGCTTGAATATGTAATTGTTCTATCTGGATGCGTTGTGTCGGTTGTAGCCTCCCATTTAGTGCAACGTTGATATCCTCAGTACCGACTATATTTTGTAATTCAGTCGGTAAACCTTGTAAGTTATCAACATTTGCCTGCATACTAAAATCTATGTTTTTCAATTGAGGAGCTAAAATAAAAGCTGTTTTGAGTTGTGCTATGCCTTGTAATGGATAGGGTAATATCCCTTCTGTCAATAAGTGGGCAATATCCGGTATTTTTAATTTTCCTTTCAACTGTCCTTCTAGCGTATTTAAATTGATGCTACCACGTTGTCTTAATTCAAAAGTTTTTCCTGCTATTTTTAACTGTTTTATTTTTAATTGTTGCTTATTATCTAAACGTATAACACTATCCCATGCTATATTTTTCTCTTGCACAGGTAAGCCAGATACCTCTTTCATTTTCCCTTGCATCATAATGCTTATTGCAGGTAAACCCTGATCCACAGGGCTATTAAACTGAGCTGTTAAAACATGCGAGAATATTGCCATGCTGATATCCTGAAAAGCAAGTTGCTTTCCTTCTAAAGCCAGACGCACTTTAGGTTGTAACCAATCACCTTCAACCGTTATATCTGTTGCAAAACTGCCTGATAAGGGAATATTAAAGGCCTTTAGCCAATCATCTAATGCTTTAAGCTCTATTTGTAATTGAGAATTTAACTGGCGACTTGAGATATTCACATTACTCTCACCGCTCATCTGTGCGTTTGGATGTTGTAATACTAATCGCTGAATATGTAATTGTTCGTCGGTTTCAGGTTTTGCTGCTATGTCAAAATGTAATGCTGGAGTAAGTAAAGTGCGTAAGGCGGTACGTTGCTGCTTCCATATATCTCTGTTTATTACTGTGTCAGATAAAGGAAGTATGCTATCTACTAATTGATCAATATATGGTGCTTGTAGTTGTAGATCACTTTGTAATGCCAACGCAGGATACTTTTTACCTGTAATGTGAATACGATTAGAAACGCTGAGTAGAGGCTCTAATTGTGTGTCTAACTGTCCTTTCCAATCGTGTAATGTACCTTTACCGGTTAAACTCATATTGACAGCATGTAATGTTGCCTGTTGTGTAATACTTGGTAATAATCCACTTTGCTCTTGTAATTTTAACGTTAATGCTATGTGTTGTTTTGGTATAGTAAAATGCGTATCAAGTGATAGTGATAACCCTTTTTTATCCAAGCGTGTCAACTTTGATTGCAATCTAATAACTTGCTTTAGTGTTACAACTTTAGCTGTTAATTTTAACTCTATTGCCGTCCCTAATACAGGTTTATCAATAATAATTTGTTGTAATGCCAAGTTATCCAGAAATAAACGTGGTAGATGCTCTGGTAAGGGTAATTTTTCTGGTATTTGGGGGAAAATACCGCTGTTTTCTACTACTTCTTCCAAGCTGTTTTGTTCTAATTCAGGTAAACGTTGTAGATGTATTTTTTTTACCTCTAATTGTGCTATTTCAATACTATTATTCCATATCTTTTGCCATATAAAATGCCAGGAAATATCATTGATAACAAGATAAGTCCCCTGTTTATCCTCAAAATGTATTGCCGGAATGGTAAAATGAAAGGGTAATGTTCCTTGAATACCTTTATCAATATACACCCCTACCGCTTGTAATGGTGCTTCGAGTAATTGTAATAATTGTTGCTTGCCCGTATCAGTTTGAATAAATGCTAATCCCAATGCAAAGATCAATAACACGGCGATAAGGCTTGCTAACATTCCTTTTGCTATTTTTTTAGCTATTTTTTTCAACATAGTAAAATACCTTAAAAAGCCTGACCAATACTAATATAAAATTGGTAGCTATCATCAATATCACGTTTATTTAATGGTATCGCAATATCAAACCGCAAAGGACCTATAGCCGTAACATAACGCATTCCCATTCCAGCACCTAATTGCAACGTATCAAAATTGGGATAACTGTCTATAAATGCAGCACCACTATCAATAAAACCGACAACACCTATGTTATCCCATGCACGATAACGTAATTCTGTAGCAAATTCAAAGAGGGAACGCCCTCCAAGTGGATTATTATCCTGATCTAAAGGACTTACTAATTTATATCCATAGCCACGAATAGATCCCCCACCTCCTGCATAAAAGCGTTCATCAGCGGGTATATCATCTAAGGGTGCACCAAATATCCCACCAATGCTGCTACGATTTGCCCAAATAAGCCGAGGATGTGAAAATAATTGTAAATAATGACTATAAGTCAGTTGTGATTTAAAAAAACTGACTCCACTACCCAATACATCAACAAAAGGTTGAAAATGTACATTCAAGCGTCCTCCCTTAGTGGGATCAAAATAATTATCACTATAATCTAATAAATAATTTAAGGGGACGGAAAATAAACCAAAACTTTCTTCTATACCGGTACTCTTTTCTGTTACTTTAACTGGTCGAAAACGTAAGCCATACTGTATAGTTTGTAAGGAATCCAAAGGTCTTTCCAATATTACTTGCATATCTAAAGAGAGACTTTCATACGCATCAATATCTTCTTGCAATAATACGTTACTTAAAATAAGGGTCTGTTTACGTTCCCAAAAATCAGGTTTTCTTAATGTTATGTCTAAGGATGATTTATCTTGACTCGCATCCACTGTTGCACTGAGCTTTTCTCCTGCATGGAAATAATTACGATGTTCCCAAGAAAAAGATAATTCCAATCCTCGATAGGTGTTTAATTTTGCTCCTACCCCAATGGAACGGAATTGACGTTCTTTTACCTCAATAGTAACTGGTAGACGCTGATGCTCATTTAATTTTTTTCCCAAGATAATTCTTACCGTAGAAAATAAATGCGTATTTAATAGATTATTACGAGTTTGATTTAATACTTGTTGATCAAAACGATCTCCTTTTGTCCATTCTATCTGTTTTTTAATAAAATCTAGCTCAACTTCTTGGTATCCTGTAATTTCAGGAATATCCAAATAACAAAGTGGATGCACATAGAGGAGAAAAATCACTTTCACCTGTTTTTTTACATAATCAACTAAAATACGCCGTTTACCTAATTTAGCTAGTGCATAACCTTGTTGTTTCGCTTTTTTAACTATCTTTTTTTCTAACTCTAAAATATCACTGCTGGTTGCAACGAATGGTTGCTTTTTGAGTTTTGGTAAAAAAGAAGCATTCTCTACTAGTGCTTGTTTTTTTTCATCTTTATACGCTTTAACTGTTATTTGTGTTAGAATATACGGTTTTCCTAATGTAATAATAAATTGTACTCGCTTTAATGAGGGTTCTTCCTTAATACGATATGCCACTTGTGCATCATAATATGCCAAGGTATGCAGATATTTTTTTATCCTTGTCATATCCTTGTTTGCTCGACGACGTAAAAGTAAAATACTGACTACCTTTTTATCTTGCAAACGCTGCGTTTCAGATACCGCATACAATGTTTTTTTTAACGTATCATCAACCCCGGTAATCTCTACTTGATAAGTAATCGGGGTTGCAAACAGTGTATTCGTAAATAATAGTAAAACTAAACTTAAAACGTATACCATGAGGAATAACTCAATATTTTCCAAAAAATTAAAATGATAACTACTATAGCGCAATAATTTTATGTACAAATAAAATTATTGCGCTATAGTATAGAATATTGCAACAATGTAGAACCTATAAACACTAAAAAATAATAACTAATGGCTTATATTTCGTAATATACGGGTACAAAATATAAAATCTTACAAAATTATATAGAAATATATACTAATAAGTTTTATTATTGCTCTATGGGTCGGTAATATTTCAGCTTATGGTGAGACACAGCTATTTATGACGATAGATTATGACCATGATGGGGGTCATCTTGTATTTACAACATAACATAATAATTAAAGTATGAGGAAGTCATATGCGCATTTATTCGTCTATTATTGTTGCTGCTATAATAGTTTTTAGCTTATTTAGTAATCCAATATTAGCTAAAAAAGGAAGTTATTATCCGTTTGTGCTTGCTGACGAAAAACCAGGAGTAAACCTTGCTACCGAAATAAAAGCTGTACAAGAAAAACTGCAAAATGGACATTTTAGTATTGTTGGAGAATATAGCCCCTATAAAGATAGCTACATCATTATTTTTACCAGTGATACCTTACGAAAAATTGTGTCAAAAACTCGTTATGGTGGTTTCGCCGCAGCATTACGTGTATCTATTGTTAAATATAAACAAAATATCCAAATCACTTATACTAATCCGGTGTTTATGCAACATGCTTACCGTCTACGTAAGAATACGTCCCTGGAACCCATCCTGGAACAGCTCAAAGCAACCTTAGGCTATAAGAAAGAATTTGGAGCAAAAAAAGGCATTAAAGAACGTAAACTACGTAAGTATAATTATACTTTTGGTATGCAAAAATTTAATCATTTTTATGAGTTACCAGACTATTCATCGCATAAAGAAGCCATCAAAAAAGTAGAACAAGGATTAGCTGAAAAAAAGTATGGTTTGTCTCAAGTATATAAAATTACTATCCCAGGTAAAGAACAAGTGGTATATGGCTTTTCTATGAGACATATAGATACCAATGATGAATATGTGAATGATGAATTTATTATGAATATTATTAACAAACCTTTAAATCCTCGCCGTGATGCTCATCTTCCTTATGAGGTGATGGTAGATGGCAAGAATATTTATGCCATGCATCCCCATTTTCGTATTGCTATTAATTTTTCTGATTTAAAAATGTGGGGAAGTGCAGGATTTGGTAAATTATTAGGTATAGACGATGCTATTTATAAGGCATTATCCCTAACAGTAGGCGGACAATGGCCCCCTCAATGGTTAGAAGAATAATCAAATACCACTTTAACGTTAGAAAGCGAATTACCTAATGGGTGATTAGGTCTGACTATTTAGGAGTAGTAGCAAATAAATCAGATTATTCTTAACCATATCAATCTGATTTATTTTTTTTACCATATTTTTTCTTCAAAAAACGTTTATTTTTTCTTCTCTTCACTTCTTGTCTCGGTGTGATGCTCTTTTTCTTCTCTGTTTTATATGCATAAGGATTATTGGTATTCTTTAATTCTATCTGTACGGGTGTCCCCATTAGCTCTAAACTTTCTCGAAAATGCTTACTCAAATAGCGTTTATAGGCATCAGGTAATTGATCAGTTTGTGTTCCATGAATGACAATTAACGGTGGATTTTTTCCTCCTTGGTGGGCATAGCGTAATTTAATACGCCGTCCCCGAGCAATAGGTGGAGGATGTTTCACTACTGCATGTTGTAATAATTCAACTAATTCTGGTGTACTGAGTTTTCGCATCGCACTTTCATAGGCTTTATTGATAGTCGCATACAAGTTACCCACCCCTGTACCATGTAATGCTGAAATAAAATGCATTTTCGCATAGTCGATAAAAGGTAAACGCCGATCTAATTCTTGCTTAATTCTTTCTCTTGCATCTAATTCAAGCCCATCCCATTTATTTACCGCAAATAATAAGGCTCTACCACTATTTAAAACATATCCTAATAAATGAATATCTTGCTCGCTGATGCCAGTATGTGCATCCATCACCATAATCACTACATGACTATCTTCAATCGCTTGTAACGCTTTAATAATACTAAATTTTTCTATTTTTTCATTAACATTTTTACGCCGTCTAACACCCGCAGTATCAATAAGGGTATATGGCTGCCCATCCCGTTCAAAGGGAATATAAATACTATCACGGGTTGTACCTGGCATATCAAATGCGATCACTCGATCTTCCCCTAAAATACGATTAATTAAGGTAGACTTACCCACATTAGGACGACCAATTACAGATACTTTAATGCTTTTTACCAACGTTGCTGTATCGGTATCATCTGCTAAGTAAGGTAATACTTCATCCATTAATATATTTACACCATCACCATGTGATGCAGATACAGCAACGGGTTGTCCTAAGCCGAGTTTATAAAATTCACCACTGAGTAGATCGATATCCATCCCTTCTGTTTTATTCATACATAGAAATATTTTCTGTGGTAAGGGTCTAAGATATTTAGCAATTTCTTCATCCTGACTGCTTAATCCTAATCGCCCATCAACTAAAAATAAAATAACATCTGCTTCATTTATCGCCTGTTCTACTTGTCCTGCCATTAAGTTATCCAAGCGGATTTTATCACCACTTAACCCGCCCGTATCAACCACCATATAGGGTTTATTACCGACTTTTCCCTCACCATATAAACGATCTCGTGTTACCCCCGGCATATTGGACACCAACGCATCCCGTGAGCGAGTTAAACGATTAAAGAGTGTTGATTTGCCCACATTAGGTGAGCCCACAATAGTTACTATAGGTTTCATAAAATAGAATTAATTTTTTATTCTCGAATGACTACGGCAAGTTCTCCACTATTACCATAAACATACAATTTATCTTGATACACTTGAGGAGAACTGAGTATACCCTCTTTATCCAAGCGAATTTTAGCTTTGAAACTGCCATCAACACGTGATAGTAAATAGATATAACCTTCAAAATCAGCCACTACAATATTATTTTCCCAAATAACAGGAACTGTCACACTACGATGTAATAACTTGTCTTGCCGCCATAAGGCTTTTCCGGTATCACGATCTAATGCCCACACTTGAGATTGACTATCAGTTACATATACCGCACTATTATCTACATTTAAGCCATTAAAGGATGACATTTTTTTTTGCCAGTATATTTTACCATCCCAACTGTTAATAGCTGCTATATTTCCTTGAAAAGTCGCTACATATAACATTTTATCAAATAGTACGATATTGCCATCTATATCTACTAAACGTTCAATTTCTGAACGTCCTTTAGCAACCGTAACACTCGCTTCCCATTTTGCTACACCATTATCTATATTCACCGCAACCACTTTACCACTATCAAATCCAATATAAGCAATATTATCTTGCCATACTGGAGTGCTATTACCACGTAATGTTAAGGTTGGAACACCTCTATCATATACCCATAATCGCTTGCCTTGTAAATTAAAAGCAAAAATTTTACCATCTAGGCTACGTGCTAGAATAATCTGATCAGCTATTTGAGGAGTAGCCAAGATTTCGCTACTTAGTTGTACTTTCCATAGTGTTTCACCTGTAGATACGGATAATGCCCATAATTGTCCCTTTTCTGAACCAACTAATAATATACTGTCATTAACCCCTATTCCACTTGCTAAAGGTGTTTCTAAATCTCTTTCCCATATTTTTTCACCTGTTATTTGTAATGCAATCACTTTACCTTTTATATCAGAAACAAATACTTGATCATGAGAAAAAGCAGGTGCTAAATGTAACCATTGATCGTCTGTTCCTACTCCTACAGTTTGTTCCCATTCGATAGCAAGTCCTATTTGTTGCTCAAACTCAGGTACTGGTAAAGGTACGTCAATATCTTCATCAGACGAAAACCAGCTACATGCAGATAACACTCCAGATAAAAAAAGAAACCGTCCATAACGAAAAAAAGGACTTTCAAAGATAGACATTGTTAGCATTCCTTTATAAGCCTGCCCTTTTAAGGGCGGGTAGTTGACACTTCAATGAAGCAATATTAACGGCCTATTACATTATCATCTACACTATTACCGTGTGATATATTTTGTTGCAATAGCTTTGCTTTTGTTGTTCCATCTATACTGCTTGCATGAGAAAGGTTGTTTTGCAATACCAGCGTTTCACCTAATAGTGGCTTTCCTAGATTATTGCGTTTCATTTCCAATAATTTGGTATCAAGCTGTAGACCTTGATACAATAATAATGCTTTATCAAAAGACGCAATGGCTTTTTCTTGCTCTTGCATTGCTATATAAATATCTCCTCGTAATTCTATATACATAGGAGCAAATTTATCACTTTCATCTATATCACTTAATAATTGCAACGCCTTTTGATAGGCATTATTCGCTAATTGTAACTTTGCCAAACGCAACCGAGCAATATTAACTAATTCTTCTTGTTTGCCATTTTCAACAACCCACTGTAGGTGCTTTTCTGCCTGCGGATACTGTTTTTCCTGATATGCTATTTTTGCCAGAACTAATGCTGCCATAGGCGCATAAATAAAACGGGGGTAATCATTAATAAGAGTATGGGCATGATTTTTTGCTGTTTGTGTATCTTTTTTATCTATAGCTGCCATCATAGCCGTATAACTACTCGATGCAGTATCTTTTGCTACCGCTTGTGAATTACGCCACATCTTGGTGGCAAATAATGCAACAATGGTGACGATGATAAAAATAAAAACATAGTTTTTATTTTCTTCCCACCAGTTTTTTATTGCTTCGACTTGTTCTTCATCAGTAGTATAAATATTCACTTGCTGTCCTTACTTTATTTTAATC
>JALWRI010000084.1 GCA_026994225.1 Gammaproteobacteria bacterium
ATGCGTTAGTGCTTTGGGGGAACGTTACATGGGGGTGAGTGCCTATCTTTAAGGAGAAGTTACTAATTATTTGTTATTTTTTAAGGCCTGTAATTGTGCTTCTAATCTATTGACTCTTTCTATCAAATCCATATTTTTACTAGCTTTAAACGGGCAAGCATTATGAGATGTTTGCCATCCTGATCTTGCACGACGTATTTGCCTTTTTTGACGATATTGTTGATACATAGCCTGTTGCATGGTTTTCATTTGGGCATAAAAAGCCTCATCGGCCTCATCTTGTTCTTGCATTATTTTGTTACGTTCTGCAGGTGTTTTTGCTGCCCACATTTTAGCAATGCGTTGGTGCTTTTCTTGCATATATTTAGCTCTTGCTTCACGTAAGCTATTTCGTGTAATGGGTGCATTAGTAGTGCTGGTATCTGTTTTAGCTACGTTTGATGGCACAGCCGTATTCGTTGTATCAGTAGCAAAAGCATTAATACTACCTAAAGCTAATAATAAAGAAGCACAGCCTGATAATAAATAGTTATTCATAATTTCCTCATAGTATTAGAGTATATTTTAGTAAAAGATAAATCTATGTAAATAATCTTGGATACCTGATACAAGTGATTTACAATGATAAGCAAAGTCTAAACCAAGCCTGCTTGGGTAACAAGCCTAAAGTAAAAAATAATTGAGGAAGTATATCTATGGAAGAATTAAATACTCTGCATTGTGAAGCGTGTCGTGCTGATGCACCAAAAGTATCGGATGAAGAATTAAAAACATTATTAGCAAAAATTCCTGATTGGATACCACAAGTGCGTGATAATATCATGCAGTTAGAACGGGAATATAGCTTTAAAAATTTTGTAGAGGCACTGGCTTTTACTAATAAAATTGCAGAGTTGGCAGAAAGTGAGGGGCATCATCCTGTATTATTAACAGAGTGGGGGAAAGTGACGGTAACATGGTGGACACATAAAATTAAAGGTTTACATCGTAATGATTTTATTATGGCAGCAAAAACAGATAGTTACTATAACTGATGGAATAAAAGCTGGGAATGCCCTTTTGCTAATTAGCATAGTCATAGCAAAAGGGTTTGTTACTCACTCTGGTAGATTGTTACGGATTAGATCCCGATCAAACCACCATTCATCTTTTTTGACCATCACATTAATAACAGTGGCAAGACGAGGTAAAAAGATATCTGGATTATTGAGTTCCAGGCGTTCTATCCATGCATTTAATTCCTCTTGACTTTTTACTTTACTATGATCTTTAGCAACATTTGCCAGAATATTTTGGGTAAGAAAGGTTAAACTATTATGCGCCTCTCCTTCACTACGTTGATCTGCAATATAATGTGCAGTAATAGCAGCAACGGCTGCGCCATCTGCATCAGGTGGCGTTTCATCAATAATATATTGCAACATGGCAACGGTTGTTTCAGGAGCGATAGGAAAGGTAATACCCAACCATACTCCATGCCCTAATGCTACGATAGACGCAGGACGGCTCGTTTGGTATAGAATATTACAGGCTTCTACAGCATGTTGCCAATCTTTTAAGTCAAAAAAAATATCAAAGGCTTGCCGTCCTTGTTTCCAGGCATCATCATATTGATTTAATCCGAGTAGTGCATCGGCCATTTCCAATAAAAGTGTGCCTCGCAATGTTGGTGAAGCATCTTTAGGTAAAGATTGATATTGTTGTTGGTATTTTTCTAATTGTTGAATTAAAAATTTTCGGGATTCTTTTGCTGTGCTGGCATCAATGTTGATATCAGATGCGTTGGGAGTAGCGATATTATCACTCATAGACAATTTCCATCAGTTATTTGTTCGGTTTGAAGTAGTGCTATTTGTTGTTGCATAGATGTAAGGATGTATCGTGCATTAGACAAGTCGATGGCTGCATTTTCTTTATCTTGTAGTAATATTTGGGTTTGCGTTTGTAGCTCAATAAGTTGTTCTAAAGTAAATAAGGGTAAAATATCCTTCATGCTGGCACAGCTTTCATTTAATAAACAAGGTAATAATTGATTTTCAGCAATAGGGCTTTGTGGATGTAATAAATCAGCAATAAAGCGATTTTCTAATAGGTAAAAATGTTGTTGTCGGGCTAATTCTTCATGCTCCAACGTGTGTAATGCGGTATTATCATCGTGTGCAGCCTGACGTATGCTGTGATTGACTATTTCAATCAATTTTTTTAATGCATCTTTATAAGGGGTATTTTTACCCGCTAAACAGACACATTCTGCGTAACTTTTTTCTAAATCTTCTTTTAAAGCGAGTACCACTTCACTTTTTTCATTTCCTTGTAATTGTGTTGCTTTTTCTAATAGTGTTTGTAATGTTTTAATATAATCTTGGCGTATTTTATCATCTTGTTTTTTTGCTTTTTGTACTTGTTCCTGACTAATGCTGCCAGAAAATAAAGGGGTACGGTATAAACGTTGTAGATGTCCTTCATAAAGACCTGGTAATGAACTAAATATAAGTGGCATAAATAATCCTTGTTATGGATGATAATCAGGGTAGGGCATTAGCTAATGCATTAGTATCAATGGGGAAGGTAAAAGTAGCATATAAAGGAAAACGTTGGCTAAAGCGTTGAAACTGTGTGTGGTATTCTTTTTCATAAAAGATAATAAGGCGAGTATGAGGTTTTTTCTGAATGACGGACATAAGAGTTTCCAGGCTACTGGTTCTATCTCGAAAGTCTGATTGAAAGTTAAATTCTGCAACAATGATATCAGGGGTATTTTTTTTCAAATAACTTAAAGCCTTACGTAATGTCCTATGGGTTATTACCGCATAACCGGCTTGCTGATAAAGAGGGCTAAAGTCAGGATAGCCCCCAATTTCTACTAATGCTAATAAAGTTTTTTGCATACAGTACGATACTCAATATAAATAGGGAAATTAAGAGATAAATTGTAACATTATTTTGAAGTGTTAGAAGAGGGTGAAATTTAATATTAGGCTATTTACATAAATCTATTAAGAAATTTGTGGATAAAAAAGTGCTTAATAGTTCTGAAATGGAAAAATAATAGTGCTAGAATAGGCGCTATTTAATCTGTGTGAGATAAGTCTGATTTATTTGCTAAAGAGAGCTTATTTCCTTTTTTTCACTAGGACAAGTAGCGTAATTTATGGCACAACAAATACATCCTGCGTTTACATTATTACAATCTACACCTATTCATTCATTGAATATGGTGATTGAAGAATATCAACATAAGAAAACTTTGGCAAAGCATTTTCATTTAGCGACAGACAATAATGAAAATGTTTTTTTAGTGGGGTTGCGTACCTTGCCTATGGATTCTACTGGTGTAGCACATATTTTAGAACACACGGTATTGTGTGGTAGTGAACGTTATCCAGTGCGTGATCCCTTTTTTATGATGTTACGCCGGTCTTTACAAACCTTTATGAATGCCTTTACTAGCAGCGATTGGACAGCATATCCTTTTGCTAGTCAAAATAGAAAAGACTTTAGTAATTTATTAGATGTATATTTAGATGCGGTATTTTTTTCCCGTTTAGATGAATTGGATTTTTTACAAGAAGGGCATCGTATCGAATTTTCTGAAAAGGATAATCCTGATTCTGAATTGGTATATAAAGGTGTGGTATACAATGAAATGAAAGGTGCTATGAGCTCTCCAAGCAGTGTTTTATGGCAGACATTAACAAAATATTTATACCCCAATACGACCTATCACTATAATAGTGGCGGTGAGCCTGAACATATTCCTGATCTTGATTATAGTCAGCTAAAAGACTTTTATCAAAAACATTATCATCCTAGTAATGCCGTATTTATGACGTTTGGGGATATTCCAGCGATAGAACATCATCATGTATTTGAAGAAAAAGTGTTGTCCCGTTTTGAGCGATCTGTGTATAAGATAGAAGGAAAAGATGAAAAACGTTATTTTGCACCGTTGAAAGTGGAAGAAAGTTACGCAAGCTCGGATGCAGATCAAAATAAAGCGCATATTGTTCTGGCATGGTTATTAACAGAAAGCCGTTCTTTGGATGAGTTAATGAAAATGCACTTGCTTTCTAGTGTGTTATTGGATAATAGTGCATCGCCTTTGCGGCAGGCTTTGGAAAGCAGTGAGTTAGGCAGTGCGCCTTCACCATTATGTGGTTTAGAAGATGCTAATCGTGAAATGGCGTTTGTGTGTGGATTAGAAGGTAGTAATGCAGACAACGCAGAGGCAGTTGAAGCCTTGATTATAGAGGTATTGCAGGATGTGGCAAAAAATGGTGTTGCCTTAGAACATTTAGAAGCGGTGTTACATAATTTGGAATTAAATCAACGGGAAATTGGTGGTGATTCCTATCCTTATGGATTACAACTGATGTTGGAAGGGCTTTCAGCCGTTATTCATAATGGTGATTTTAGTGCAGTATTAAATATTGATACAGTATTAGAAAAATTGCGTAAAGATATTCGTAATCCAGTATTTATTAAAGATTTAGTAAAAACTTATTTATTAGATAATGTGCATCAAGTGCGTCTTTGTTTGCGTCCAGATAATCACTTGCAACAAAGAAAAGAACAGTATATTACACAGCATCTAGCCGCTTTAAAAGCAACCTTGCAAGAGCAAGAGAAGCAGGAAATTATACGCTTGGCCAATGCATTACAACAGCGTCAAGAAGAACAAGACGATATGAGTGTATTACCAAAAGTGAGCCTTGAGGATGTACCCTCGAATATACATGTACCTGAAGGGATAAAAGATAAGTTATCTACTATGCCATTAACGTGTTATCAACAAGGTACAAATGGTTTGCTATATCAACAAGTTGTAATTGATATGCCGCAATTATCCACAGAGTTACAACAGCTCTTGCCGTATTATACTGCCTGTTTAACTGAGCTAGGTTGTGGAGATAAAGATTATCTACAAGTACAACAGTGGCAAGCGGCAATTAGTGGTGGGATTAATGCCTACACGTCTTTTCGGGGTAGTATTGATGATGAACAAAAAAATAAAGGCTATTTTGTGTTATCAAGCAGTGCCTTGGTTCGTAATTCGGCACAGATGAATAGTTTAATGCAAGCAACTTTGGAAAAAGTCCGTTTTGATGAAAAAAAACGTATCCAGGAAATTATTGCTCAAAAACGTGCAAGGAAGGAACGCAGCATTACAGGTAGTGGGCATATCTTAGCGATGTCTGCGGCAACGAGTAAAATGAGTCCTGTGGCAATGCTATCTAATCAATTAAGTGGTTTACAAGGGATAGCCTCTATTAAACAACTTGATGAAAGATTATCTAATAGTGATGATGCGTTGGATATTTTAGCAGAGCAGTTTCAGACTATCCATCAAGCGATCTTGTCTGCACCACGGCAATTATTACTTATTGGTGAAAAAGCACAACAAGCGCAATATATTGAAGATATGCGTACTGTGTGGAAAGTAGTGCCAACAACTGATAACTTTACTCCTCTCTTACTTCCAACAATTCGTGAACGAGTACAGCAAATATGGACAACAGATACTCAGGTTAATTTTATAAGTAAAGCCTACCCTACTGTACCAGTAGAACATCCTGATGCTGCTGCATTAACCGTCTTAGGGGGCTTTTTACGCAATGGTTTCTTGCACAGAGTAATTCGTGAGCAAGGGGGAGCGTATGGTGGGGGAGCGAGTCAAGATTCTAATATTGCTGCATTCCGTTTTTTTTCATATCGTGATCCCCGTTATCAAGATACATTACAAGATTTTGATCATGCGATAGATTGGTTATTGAGTGAGAAACATAGCTACCAAGCTTTAGAAGAAGCAATTTTAGGGGTTATTAGTGCTTTGGATAAACCAGGTTCTCCTGCAGGAGAAGCAAAACAAGCCTTTCATAATGCCTTGTATCAAAGAGATGCTGCACAACGGAAACGGTTTCGTCAAGGTATTTTGCAAGTGAGTATTGAAGATTTACAACGGGTAGGTAAGGATTATTTTTCATCGGAAAAAGCCAGTATTGCGATTATTAGTAATACCTCTACAATAGAACAATATGGTGATTTAGGATTACAACATTTTGCATTATAAGGCGATAATAAATAGCTTAAAATAGTGATAACAGATACTTCAGTATTCAATACAATTACTACAAAATTTGTATTGGATTACCAACCTTTCGATTTAAAGGCTAGAAATAGAGGAATAATGTCAACGGCAGTTTCTAATATAGAGCTAGCTGAGATCATTTTATAAAAGCAGGTAATCTATGATGGGAGTAAATAATAGTTATGATATATCAGTATGATACTTATAAACTCCTTTTTGATAGTTCAGATGATGCAATGCTAATTATTGATGGAGAGAAGTTCGTCGATTGTAATCAAGCAGCCTTAGATATGCTAGGTTATGCGAGCAAAGAGGAATTATTTTTAGTACATCCATCACAATTATCACCTGAATATCAACCAGATGGATATGCTTCATTTGAAAGAGCGAATGAAATGATTGCGATGGCTAAAAAAAAAGGTAACCATCGTTTTGAATGGGTACATACTCGTGCTAATGGGGAAAAAATTTTTGTAGAAGTATTGTTAACGGCTGTGTTGGAAGAGAAGTCTAATCATACTTTGATATACGTGGTCTGGCGTGATATAACAAAAAGAAAGGAAATGGAAGAAGAATTACAATTGTATGCGTGTGTGTTTCAACATAGTGTCAGTGCGATGCTGATAACTAATAAAAATAATCGTATTCTGGCTGTTAATGCTGCATTGTGTCATTTAACGGGGTATACAAAAGAAGAATTAATAGGAAAAAATCCAAATTTTTTATCCTCTCATAAAATGTCAAATGAAATATATCAGGAGATGTGGAGAAGTCTAAAAGAAAAAGGGTATTGGCAAGGGGAATTATTGGATAAGCGTAAAGATGGAACGGTATATCCTAAACTATTATCTATTACCGTTATTCGGGATATAAACGATAATATACAGCATTATATCGGTACCTTTGTGGATATTTCCGAACAAAAGGAAATAGAGGATAAAGTGCGTTATCTTGCTCATCATGATGCATTAACAGGTTTGTGCAACCGTTTTAGTTTAGAAGAACGTTTTAATCAAGCTATATTAGTAGCAGGACAAGTACAGCATTTATTAGCGGTTTTTTTTATTGATATGGATCGATTTAAAAATATTAATGATACGTTAGGGCATCAAGCAGGGGATAGTGTATTAATTCAAGTATCAGAGAGAATACAAATAGCATGTAGACGAGAAAGTGATATTACTGCTCGTATTGGAGGGGATGAATTTATTATTGTTATTAATGAAATAGAAAATGTAACAGCCGCTGCTTTAATTGCAAGAGCAATGCTGTTTATACTTGGTCAGGTTTATACTTTTGAGGGCAAGGAAATGTATTCTACTCCTAGCATAGGAGTGAGTATTTATCCTAATGATGGCAATGATGTAGAAACATTATTACGTCATGCCGATACAGCAATGTATTATGCTAAATCTCAAGGAAGAAATAATTATCAATTCTTTACGCAAGGAATGAATGATGAAGTAGAAGAAAGCATTTTATTAGAACATGATTTGCGTGATGCGATAAATAAGCAACAATTAGAAGTATATTATCAACCTTTAATATCTATGGTAGAAAATAAGGTGATTGCGGTAGAAGCATTACTACGCTGGAAACATCCTGTTCAGGGATTTATTTTTCCAAATAAATTTATTAAAATTGCAGAAGAAAGTCAACAAATACTGGTTATTGGTGAATGGGTACTAGAACAGGTCTGTATGCAATTAGATAAGTGGTGCACGCAAGGTATCACAGATATTTATGTAGCCATTAATATCTCGGTACAACAATTACAATCAAGTAATTTTATTGAGGTGATAAAAAAATATTTACAACAATATCATTTAAAATCGGAGCAATTAGAACTAGAAATTACCGAGTCAGTGGCGATGAAAGATCCGCATCATGTAACAAAACAATTAAATCTTTTACAGGATATTGGTGTGGGATTAGCAATAGATGATTTTGGCACGGGATATTCTTCTTTAGCCTATTTGAAAATGTTTCCCATTCATACTTTAAAATTAGATCGGATGTTTGTAAAAAATATTGAAATAGATGAAGATGATCGGGCTATTTGTGCAGCAAGTATTTCTCTGGCGCATGATTTAGGTTTAAAAGTGGTTGCTGAAGGTGTGGAAACACAGGCACAACATGTTTTTTTAGAACAGCATCAGTGTGATATATTACAAGGATACCTTTTTAGTAAACCCTTACCAGCCAAAAAGATCACAAGTTATTTAATGCTCGGTAGCTAGTGCCTGGCTGGCTAAGCGAGCGCTTAGTATGGCACTTTCCAACGTTGCTGGATAGGGTGTTAAAGTGTAGTCCCCAGACAGATATAACCCTTTTACGGGAGTAATTTGCTGAGGCCGATAATGTTGGATATTAACTTGACAAGAAAAGGTAGCACGTTGCTCTTTTATTAAGAAACGCTGTAGAGGCTTTCCTAGTGCGGGGAAATAGTGTTGTAATTCTGCTTCCAGGTATGTCAATAGTGTAGATGAGGAAAAGGTGGTATGGTGTCCTTGACTACTGATAACAATAGCAATCATGCCAGGTTGTTGACAATGCCTTCGGTCAAAATACCATTGTCCTAATGTAGCGATAGATGCACTCATATATTCTGGCAAGGTGATATGTTCAGGATATTGAAAATAGGCTGTATAGATAGGTTCAAAGGATAATGCAGCAAGTTGTTGTGTGAGAGCTTGTAAGAAGATTTTATGTGGAGCAAGTAAGCGACGTGTAATGTGTGCCGGAGTGGCTAGAATAACCTGAGAACAGGGAATAAATTGTTGATTGACTGAAATACCGCATACTGTTTTGTCTGTGATATGTAATTGTGTCACTTTATGTCGAAGTAAGAGTTTTGCTTGATGTTGTTGTATATATTGTATTGCAGGGGTAACAAAACTATCACTTAAAGGTTGACGAATAAGCAAGGTATTAGAGTGATATTGAGGCGCTATAAAGCTGCTTTTTAGTACATTTAAAAAAACCTGTGCAGAAGCGAGATGTAGCGGTGTATTTAATGCTGCAAGACATAAAGGTTGCCACAAATATTGAATAATGGTTACCGGTTGTTGGTAAGTGTGTAATAATTTTTGTACACTGCAATCAGACGAAAGAGTAAAATCGTGTAACAACAAGCGGCTCATCATGCTAAGAACAGCATATTTTTCAGTAAAAGAATAACCTTGAGCAATCAATAAGCCCCATAGTAAGTGTAAAGGGCTGGGTAAAAAAGCAGGCAAATGTATTTCTCGGGAAGGGTGATGCGGTGTTCTAAATAATAACTGTAATGGTTGACGAAGTAACATCGTCTTTTCAGATAATGATAATAATTGACATAATTGTAAATATTCTCGATAAGCACCTAAGAGTAAGTGTTGTCCATTGTCAACTTTTAAGTGAGGTGTTAAATATACACTGCGTGCTCGGCCTCCTGCCTGGGGAGCCGATTCAAACAGCGTGGGGCTATATCCGGCTTGTGAAAGATAAATGCCAGCACTTAATCCTGCCCATCCTGCACCAATAATAAAAGGAGTATTATATTCATTCATAAAATATTAGACATCAATAACAGGTTTCATTACGTGCTGTGGACCAAGCTATCCATAGTTTCTTCCACCCAGATAAGCGCACACGGTATTGTAATACCGGAAAATGTTGCTGTTCAATTTTATCTAATAAGGCATGATAAATGTTTGCCATAATCAAAGCACTGCGTTGTTGCGTTCTATCTGTATCAGAAAGATAGTGTAATGCCTGGTGGTAATGTTGACGAGCCATTTGGGTAATAAAGGTAAATAATGCGTGGGTTTGTACAGTATTATTGGATTGATGCAACATCTTTTCAGTAACAGCAAAACGTTGCAATAGTATTTGTGGGAGATATAAGCGATTTCGTTGTAGATCCTCTTTTATATCTCGGAGAATATTAATAAGTTGTAATGATAAAGCAAGTTCTGTTGCATATTTTTCGGTAGCCTTGTCATAATAACCAAAAATGGCAATAGAAAGTAGTCCAACTGTTCCCGCTACATGATAACAATACTTTTCCAATTCATTGAGAGTGGTGAACATACACGGAGTTAAATCCATTTCCATGCCGCTAAGTAGTTCATGGAAGTATTGTTGTTTGAAGGGATATTGGGATAATAAAGGTAATAACGCTTGTGTAATAGGATGTTGTGCTCTTTGTTGTTGGAAAACAGAAGTAATTTCTGTGTGCCACCATTGTAATTTTAGTTTGGCAATCGCTGTATCTTTATGATTATCAACAATGTCATCGACTTCCCGACAAAAGGCATATAATACCGTCATGGCCACTTTTTTTTCTGCTGGGAGGAATAAAAAACTATAATAAAAGCTAGAGTGGCTATGTTGTAGTTTTTCCTTGCAATATTGTAAAGCGGTATTATATTTATTCATAAAATATTATAGGATAGTACGTTCAATAGACCAAAATGAATTAAGGTAAGCTCACTACGGTGGGAATGTGCCAATTTTTGTCTTTATGCTCTGCAATGACCGTAGTATAAATGCCTCCACGAACGTTAAATTCTGCTTTTAGACGCATAAAGCGAGGTTTGCAAGCAGCGACTAAATCATTGAGTATTTCATTGGTAATGGCTTCATGAAAAGCCCCTTGTTCTCTAAATGACCAAATATATAATTTTAATGATTTTAACTCAATACAATGTTTATTGGGTACATATTCTAAATACAGCGTAGCAAAATCAGGCTGTCCTGTTTTTGGGCATAAACAGGTAAATTCGGGGATAGTAATACGGATAGTATAATCCCTTTTAGGGTGTGCATTTTTAAATGTTTCTAAATCTTTACTTGCTTGTGTTGACATACCTGCCTCTTTAATAATAACGGTAGCTTACCTAAATGCGATGAATGGTGTATATTATAAGGCATTTTCTTTGTTGCGTCTGTAACAGATAGATGATGCACATTTCCTTTTTTTTAAAACACAGCAAAAATACGGTACATTGCAATAATATGCGGCTAAGTGCAATAAAATTAGCAGGTTTTAAATCTTTTGTTGATCCAACCACTATTCCTTTTCCCAGTAATTTGGTCAGTGTCTTAGGCCCTAATGGTTGTGGTAAATCCAATACTATTGATGCAGTACGCTGGGTGATGGGTGAAAGTTCGGCTAAACATTTACGGGGAGAGTCTTTAGCGGATGTTATTTTTAATGGTGCGGAAAATCGTAAACCGGTTGGTATTGCATCAGTGGAGTTAGTTTTTGATAATAGTGATCGTACATTGCAGGGAGAATATGGGCAGTATAATGAAGTATCTGTAAAACGGGTTATTAATCGTACTGGTCAATCCCAATATTTTTTAAATAATAGCCGTTGTCGGCGGCGAGATATTACGGATTTATTTTCTGGTACAGGCTTAGGGCCTCGTAGTTATGCGATTATTGAGCAGGGTATGATTGCTCGCTTAATCGAAGCTAAACCAGAAGAATTGCGGCTTTTTTTGGAAGAAGCAGCGGGGATTTCAAAATATAAAGAACGGCGTAAAGAAACAGAAACACGTATGTGTCATACGCAAGAAAATCTTGACAGGTTAGCTGATTTACGCAGTGAATTAGAAAAACAAATTCAACATTTGCAACAACAAGCAGAAACTGCACAACAATATCAGCAATTAAAACAGCAAGAACGATCATATCAAACCCAACTAC
Source organism: Gammaproteobacteria bacterium (assembly GCA_026994225.1). Classification (GTDB taxonomy): domain Bacteria; phylum Pseudomonadota; class Gammaproteobacteria; order GRL18; family GRL18; genus JALWRI01. Next base: position 11,784 of record JALWRI010000084.1, read on the forward strand.
AAGGGTTACGTTGGCAAGATGTAGCACAACAGATACAACATTGTAGCAGTGCATCACAAAAACATACCCAGCAATTAGCAGCATTAGCTGAAAAAATACATGCAATGGATACTGAAGTTGAGCTATTGCAAGATACTTTACATATACAAGATACACAATTAGAACAATTACAAGAACAGTTTTATCAATTAAATACAGAAATTGCTACCTTAGAGCAACAAATACAACATACAGAGCAACAGTATCAACAAAATGAACAGGCATTACAAACGATTGAAAAAGATTTACAGGATGCAAAGCAGTTAGTAGTACATGATACGGCACAATTATCCCAATTAGAGATTGAAATAGAGGAAGTTTCCCCTTTATTGGAAACGTTGCAGCAACAAGCAGAAGTATTACAGGTACAACTACAACAGCAACAAGAAATGATGGATAACTGGCAGTATCAATGGGATGAAATCAATCAAGCCTATCAAGAACCTATGCAACAAGTAGAAAGAGAGAAACAAGCCATACAGCATTTACAAAAACATAGCATAGAACAACAACAACGTGAACAAAAAATACAGACAGAATTACAACAACTGGCTATTGAGGAAACAGAAAAAAATATTACTGTATTGGAAGCCCGTTACCGGGAGGCAGCAAGTGCTTGTGATAAGGTATTGTTAAAGCGAGAAGAAATATTAACAGATATTAGCCAAGTCAAGCAGCAGTTACGTGATGTGCATCAGGAGAGAGAAGATAAACAAAAACAATTACAGCACTTAAAAGAACAAAAAGCCTCATTACAGGCATTACAAAATGCAGCGTTAGGAAAAGATAATAAAAAATTAAATCAATGGTTAGCCACACATCATTTAGAACATTATCCCCGTTTAGGAGAAGTTATCAGTATTACAGAAAAATGGCAAAAAGCCTTGGAATGTGTACTGAGTGATAGCCTGGAAGCTATTTTAATTGATGATCTCGATACAATAGCCATTGCATTATCTAATGAGATAGCACATAGCCTGTGTATGATGGATACTAAAAACGTTAATCAAACATTGCATACACCTTTATCTCAACGACTCGTCCCATTAGGAAAATATATAAAAAAAGAGAATATTGCTGCCTGCAAGGATTGCAATATAGAAAATATATTGCAATTTTTAAATACTATTTACACACTAGAGAATATAGAAGAAGCCTTATCTTTACGTTCACAATTAGGGATAGGAGAATCTTTGATTACGGTAGAAGGCGTTTGGATACATGCAAATAGTCTTCGTGTAGTGGGTAAAGAAAGTAATAAACAAGGTATGTTAGCAAGAGAAAAAGCATTACATAGCTTGATAGAAAAGGTGGAAAATGCAGATCAGCTAATACAATTATTAGTAGAAAAACAACAACAGCAAGAACAACAACTACATCATCAAGAGCAACAAAAAGAAGATTTACAGCTACAATGGCAAAAAGCACAACACTATGCAGGTGAGATACAAGTACAATTAAGCGCACGTAAAGCCCGTTTAGAGCAATTACAAAAACAACAACAACGTTTACAACAAGAACAAACACAGATTTATCTACAATTAGAAACAGAAGCAGCGCATATCGAAGCGGGACAAATGCGTTTAAACCAAGCATTAGAACAGTTAGATTATCTAGCAGAAAGAAAAGAGCGTTTACAATTAGAAAAACAAGAATATCGAGAACTACTCGATGATGCCCAATCTGCCATGCAGGATAATACTACGCAATTACATCAAATAGAACATAAGCTGGAAATGTTGACAACGCAAAAACAGTCTACGCAACAGGCATTACGCCGAGCAGAGCAACAGCAGCAACAATTACAAATCAAGCAGCAAGAGATAAAAAAAGTTTTGGAAACGGGAGCATCTCCTTTATATGTGTTGCAAGAAAAAAAGGAAGTGTTGATTGCACAACGATTTGAATTAGACGAACAACGACAAGCGGTTAAATTACAAACACAAGAAATATCTGCACAATTAGAACAGCAAGAAAAAGCGTATGCTCGTTTACAAACCAGGAAAGAAAGCGAACGTAGTAAAATAGAGCAATTACATGTTGAAACGAAAATATTACGCACAAAGCAAAGTCATATAGAAGAACAAATAACAGCACAGAGTAATAATACCGATACGATAGATTTAGAAGCAGTGCTGACACAACTAGATAATAAGCTGACTGAGAAAAAGTGTTTACAACTATTAGCACAACTTTCTCAACAAATTACTAACTTAGGTGCTATCAATTTGGCGGCTATTGCAGAATATAAAACACAAAAAAGCCGCAAAGACTATTTGGATCAACAAAATGCAGATTTAGAAGAAGCATTAACGACATTAAGTAATGCTATTGCTAAAATTGATAAAGAAACTCGAGAATGCTTTGATAAGACCTTTCAAAAAGTGAATAAAACCTTTAAAACTTTATTTCCTCGTTTATTTGGGGGTGGGAAAGCTTATTTAGAATTAACGGGTAATGATTTGTTAACTACGGGAGTTACCGTGATGGCTCGTCCTCCAGGTAAACGTAATAGCACTATTCATTTATTATCAGGAGGGGAAAAAGCCATGACAGCGGTTGCATTGATTTTTGCGATTTTTCATCTCAATCCTGCGCCTTTTTGTATGTTAGATGAGGTGGATGCGCCGTTAGATGAAGCAAATGTCGGACGGTTTTGTCAGTTGGTTAAGGATATGTCTGAAAGTGTGCAGTTTATTTATATTACGCATAATAAAACAACGATGGAAATGTCAGATTATTTATGTGGGGTAACGATGCGAGAACCAGGTGTATCCCGTTTAGTTGCGGTAGATTTAGACGCTGCGGTAGAATTAGCCTCCGCATAATTAGATAGCTTCATAGGTAGGAATACAGTATGGATAATTTACGATTCGCTTTAGTTATTATTGGCGTGTTTATCATTATATTTATTTATGTGTTGACACGATTGCAAAAACAAGATGAAGAAGAAGTACCTGATTTGCATCATAGTGGTAAAAATAAAGATAAAACAAAAGAGGTCGATGTCTTATTACAATCTACAGGAGAACAGGAGGTAGAAGAAATACCTTCACTCAATCCCCATACATCAGATACTCTGGGGGAAGATTTACCTGCCTTTAATGCAAGTTCTCATGCAGAGGAGATCGTTGGGGTGTCTGATACAACGACAACGGATAATGACTCATTACACGATGGGCATTTGCCACCGGATAAAGATAAGCCTGAAAATGTAGAGGATTTAATGGTTATTTTAACGGTAGTGTTAAAAAATGCTAATACGATACGAGGGGATCAATTAGTTAAAATAATTGAGAAACAGCATTTATTTTTAGATCAACGAGGTATCTTTCAATATTTGGTACAACAAGACAACACAGAAAAAAAGCAAGAACTCTTTGTTTTAGTAAATATTTTAGAGCCTGGTACCTTTGATAGAGATAAACTAGAAAGTATACAAACTAGCGGTGTGATTTTATTATTACAATTACCAGGTGTGATGGGTGGGGTCGATGCCTTTGAGTTAATGTGGGAAGTGGCAGAAAATCTGGCAATAGAATTAGATGCAAAGGTATGTGATGAAAAACGCCAAAGTTTTGATCCTAGAAAGTTAACACAATTAAAAAACACTATTACTCGTCATGCTTTTGAAGTAGAAAAAGCCTTATATCAACAGCAAGTAAATTAGTGTCTGGTAAGAGGATTTCTAAATGGAGATAGAACAATCTTTCCTGGGATTATTAAATAAGGTGCGGGAAGCAACAGAAAACGGAATAGCTCTAGCAACATTATTACAAGATATTTCAGGGCAAATATTGGAATTATTAGGTGCAGAAAGAGTTACCTTTTATAAAGGGATGCAAGATGGTAAAACCTTAGAAGATATTTACAAAAGTAGTCAAGATAATAAAAAAATTATTGTACCTTATACCCCCGCTTCGATTGCAGGCTATGTTGCACTCACACAAAAACCGGTATTAATTTATGATGTAACAGATAGTAATGAGTTATCTCATATCCATCCTAAACTTGCACATAACGCTCAATTTATACAACATTCTGGCTTACATGATAAAGCGATGCTCGTAGTACCTATTAAATCATCAAAAGAGATATTGCTTGGTGTGATACAAGTTATTAATAGTCATAATGAAAAAGGGTTTGTTCGACGTGAATTAAAATACGTATTGATGTTAGCGCATGTATTAGTCGATATTTTTAGTAGCACATTACACCATACAGATAAGCCTTTTAGTTATTTATTACAACAGCAATTGATTAGCCCTGACATATTGCATGCCTTACAAGAAAAAGTAAAACATAATCCACAATTAAATATTGAAATGTTATTACGTAAAGAAAGGGTTGCAGCTAATGTAATGGGGCATGCCTTACAAGCATATTATCAAGTACCCTATTTTCCCTATCAACAAGAGCAGCGATTGCCTTATGAGATATGTCAAAATTTAGCCCCTGCTTTATTGCGTAAATATTTGTGGGTACCCATTGCCGGGGATCGAACGGAAATAGAAGTATTGTTAAATAATCCGGCAGATAAAAAAACCCTTTTATTAATGGAAACATTATTAAAAGCAGAAAAATACACGTTAAAATTAGGATTACAAGAAGATATATTACGATATATTGAGAAAATACGTATATATCATTTAGAAAAGAAAAAAGATAAACAAGATATACCCGTATCAGGGTCTATTATGAGGCTGCAAAATCAGCAAATAGCAGATACTACACCCTATAGTAAGCAAAATATTACGGCTATAGAGATAGATAGTTTGGAAAAAATTGGTAAGTATAAAATAGTAAAAATTCTTGGTCAGGGGGCGATGGGGATAGTTTATCAAGGCTTTGATGAGAAATTACAGCGTCAAGTAGCAATTAAAGTATTACAACCTCATTTATTAGAGGGCGAATCGGGCAAAAGTATGGCATCACAATTTGCACATGAAGCGCAAGTTGCCGGCCATTGCCTGCATGAAAATATTATTGTTATTTTTGAATACGATGAGGATAATGGCTTGCCCTATCTGGTAATGGAATATTCTTCTGGATTAGAATTAATTGATTATTTAATGGAAAATGATGGTTATAATGTGAAGACGGTAACGCATATTATATTGCAATTATTACAAGCACTACAATATATTCATAAATTGGGAATTGTACATCGTGATGTGAAACCAGCAAATATTATAGTGTTGAATGATGGAACAGTGAAACTGGTTGATTTTGGTATTGCCAAAAAAATAGCAGATATTGTTCCAGGAGAAGTAGCAGGAACAAAAAGTTATATGTCACCAGAACAAGCCAAAGGGGAATGGTTGGATGCACGGAGTGATTTATTTTCTGTAGCAGTTATCTTATGTGAGTTATTAAGTAGCTTAAAATTATTATCTTCAGGTGTGCCAGTCACTATTATTGATGAGATTGGACATGTGATAAAAAATAGACGTATTACGGATAGAAGTGAAATTCCTGATGAATTTGTTGCATTATTATCTAAAGCATTGGCACTTGATCCGGATAAACGTTATCAGTCAGCAATAGAATTTGCAGATATTTTGCGACGTACAACAGAGGATTTTTCTGATACCATTATTGGGGGGAATGTTATGTTGGCATCTAATCAAGAAATGACGGTGATATTGTAGTATATTAGTGTGTTATCTTAACTAGTGAACCATGCACCCATCCAGCGATATAATGGTGTTGGGGGAAAAATATAAAATACCATTTTCCGGTTTTTTGCACAATACGAGCTGTATCCCCTTGATTGGCAACGTAGATCACTTTACTTTTAGTATGGCTAGCAAAACGAATATTGACGTTATGTTTACGTATTTGTAGAGACTGAGGGAAAAGTGTTGGATATGTCTGAAATATTTCTGCACTGCGTGTGCGAAGCAGAGCATAATGTTTGCTAATTAATTGTGCAAGTAATAAAAGGGCCTCATCATTATCGAGTAAGGCAGAACGTAATAAATATTCTAATGCTATGGGAATATCCTTTTTCTTCCCTCTTTCATAATAAAATATAGCCAGTGAAAAAATGGCATCAGGATAATCTTGATGTGCTGCTTCTTGCCACCATAATAGGGATTTTTTATCATTAATCCGTAAGCCATAACCATTATGGTACATCCAGCCTAAATTATATTGTGCTTCGGCATTCCCTGCTTGGGCAAGTATTTTCCAATAGCAATAGGCTTCGGCATAATTACCAGCCTGCATGGCTTGCTTGGCTTTAAGAATATTATCTCCATAGAGAATGGAAGGAATAATAGCAAGAATAAGAAGATATATTGATAATAAGGTATTTTTAGACATAATAGTATTTACTCGTTATTATAAAGAATACACCGGATCGCAACAGAGGATAAAGAGATCGTGGGGTTATATCGAATTAATGGATTTTTATCGTATATTTTAGTCATTTTTCTTAATGCATTTACCGATTTGGGTCACAAAATTATTATTCAAAATACGGTATTTAAAACCTGGGATGGTGATACACAAATTATCTTGACGGCTATAGTTAATGCCTTAATATTATTACCCTTTATCTTATTATTTAGTCCATCAGGATTTATTGCAGATAAATATCCTAAAAATCAGGTCATGCGTTATGCAGCATGGCTTGCTGTAGTCATTACTATTTTCATTACTATTAGCTATTATGCTGGATGGTTTTGGTTCGCTTTTTTTCTAACCTTTATCCTGGCAATACAAAGTGCCATTTATTCCCCTGCTAAATATGGTTATATTAAAGAGTTAGTGGGTAAGGATAATCTTACTAAAGCAAATGCTCAGGTGCAAGCGGTGACAACGATTGCTATTTTATTAGGTATTTTTTGTTACTCAGTTGGTTTTGAATGGCTATATATGACGATAACAGCAAAAAGCGAAACTGAGGTACAATCTATATTGAAAAATATTGCTCCAATGGGATTTTTATTGATATGTGGAAGTATTATTGAAGTTATTTTAGCCTATCGTTTACCCGAAAAAGCATCCGTACAAAGAGCGATGAGATTTAGTAAAACAGCGTATTTACGTGGTAGCTATTTACGTAAAAATTTAGATACGGTCTTTCAACATCAAATTATTTGGTTATCTATTATAGGGTTATCCATTTTCTGGGGTATTTCTCAAGTTGTTATTGCGGCCTTTCCCGCTTTTGCCAAAATGACCTTGCAAGAAAATAATACTATTATTATTCAAGGTTTATTAGCCTTATCAGGAATAGGTATTATGTTAGGTTCTTTGATGGCTGGGCGTATTTCCAAAAATTATATTGAAACAGGCATTATTCCCCTCGGTGCATTAGGTATTACCTTATCTTTATTGTTACTTCCTCATCTTGATAATTATTATCAATATGCTTGTAACTTTATTTTTTTAGGTTTCTCAGGCGGGATATTTATCATTCCATTAAATGCGTTAATTCAATTTCATGCAAAAGAACATGAGCGAGGCCTGGTTTTAGCCGGCAATAATTTTATTCAAAATATCGTAATGACGAGCTTTTTATTATTGACTGTGCTTGTGATGTTGGGAGGAATGCAAATCAGCCACTTATTTTATTTGTTGATGATCAGTGCATTAGGGGTAACGGTGTATGCTATGGTACGTTTACCCCAATCATTAATTAAATTTATTATTACGAGTATTTTTTCCAAACGCTATCGTTTAGATGTATTAGGTTTTGAGCATATTCCACAAACAGGAGGGTTACTATTATTAGGTAATCATATAAGTTGGTTGGATTGGGCAGTGATACAAATGGCTATCCCCCGGCGTATTTATTTTGTTATGGAACGCAGTATTTATGAAAGATGGTATCTAAAACGATTTTTGGATCTCTTTTCAGTGTTACCTATCTCTGCACGGGCTAGTAAAGATGCATTTAAAAAAATGGCTGAATTATTACAAGCAGGTGAAGTCGTTTGCTTATTTCCAGAAGGTACTATTAGTCGTAATGGGCAATTAGGAAAATTTCAACGTGGTTATGAACGTTTAGCAAGACAAATTAATGCCGATAAACAAGTACAAATATTGCCTTTTTACTTGTATGGCTTATGGGGGAGTTTTTTCTCCCGTGCAGCCAATCAATTAAAGGTACAGCGTAAAAGTACAGTGCGTCATCAAATTATTGTGGTGTTGGGGAAGCCTTTGCATATAATGACGTCAGCAGTGCAATTACGTTTGCATATTGTCGCACTGTCTTTTCAAGCATGGCGACATTACAGTGAAACCTTGTCCTCCATTCCTTTGCGGTGGTTATCTAGTAATGCCCGTAGCAAACGTTTTTATCTTATGGATGCAGTATTAGAAAAACGTTATAGTGCGAGGCAATTTACCGTAGCAACGGTATTATTCAGTCGTTACTTACCAGTGCAAACTACTCAGCATATTGCGATATGTTTACCTACCAGTGTTACTGCTATGATAGCTAATATGGCAGTATTATTACAGGCAAAAACAGTGATTAATATTGATTATACTGAAACAATAGATCATATTCAGCAACTTTTATCCAAAACGGCTACACAAACTATTATTACATCGTATGTATTTGTTGAAAAAATAGCGGTTAGATTAGATATAGAGACATTATTTAAGGATAAACAAATCGTGTATTGGGAAGATTTTGAAGCATCCATTCGAGTTTATCAAAAATTATGGGTAGGCTTACAATTATCGGTATTACCACAAATAATATTGCGTTGGTTATGGTTGACACCTGTTAAAAAGGAGGCAATAGCCGTCATTGTGATGCGTAACAAAAAAGAGGGGATACAAGGGATTGCATTAACTCATACGAATATCTTGGCAAATGTGCAACAAACAGCAGATATGTTAAATATTCAGGATCAAGATATTATGATGGCAAATTTACCCTTATTTCATTCCTTTGGTATGACGATTAATATGTTTTTACCCTTATTAGAGAATATTCCTGTAGTATGTCATTCTGATCCTGATGATGTGGTGAATATCAGTAAAGCTATTTCACGCTATAATGTAACGGTATTATGTACGATACCAGACAGCCTTGATGCCTTTACGCAACATAGAAAGGTGCATCCATTAATGTTAAATTCAATAAGAGGAGTGGTATCAGGAGTGAAACAATTACATGCTGAAATACGTGAAGCGTTTGAACGTAAATTTCATAAACATATTTATGAAGGCTATGGTCATAGTGAAACGTCTCCTGTTATCAGTATTAATATTCCTGATTGTTTAGATAATATCTATTGGCAGGTACAAAAAGGCGAGAAAATAGGGAGTGTAGGTATGCCAGTACCAGGAACACAATGCAAGATTATAGATCCTGTTAGCAAAGAAGAACTGACACAGGGAAAAGAAGGTATTATTTTAGTAAGTGGAGTACAAGTTATGAAAAAATATTGGGATAATCCCAAGGCAACTGATGCAGTGCTTATCAATAAAGAGGGACAATGTTGGTATAATACCGGTGATAGGGGATATTTAGATGATGAAGGGTTTTTACATTTAGTGTATCCATAATAATGGTTTAATAGAGAATATCGATGGCTAAAAACAGTTTTTTTGCTGCTTTACGTTCCCGTCTAACTGGAAATAAAGTAGAACCCACTCAAATGATAGAAAAAATAGAAGATAACGGTGATAATTGGCAACCGACTATCTTGGAAAGTGGTGGGCAAGCTTTATTAGAATTAACAGAAAATCAAGATTGGAATGTATCAACGTATGCGATTTATGCTCAAGGTGATTTGATCAATAATCGCTATCAAGTGGAAGAATGTTTTCAAGGAGCTATGGGATATGTATATATTGCTCATGACAAAAAACAAGATATTCAGTTTGCTATTAAACAACCTAAAAAAGAGATTATTGCCCATAAGTCTATTTTCCAACGGGTAATAAAAGAGGCAGAAGCATGGACGAAATTAGGGATGCATCCTCATATTGCATATTGTTATTTTGTGCAAAAAATAGATGATGTGCCGTATATTTTTATTGAATATGTTGATGGGGGCAATTTAGCACAATGGATAGCAGAGGGTAAATGTTCTGATTATAATGTGGCTTTGGAAATGGCTATACAGTTTTGTCATGGTATGGAGCGAGCGCATGGACAAAATATGATCCATAGGGATATTAAAACAGAAAATATTTTGGTGACCAAAGAAGGTACGGTAAAAGTGACTGATTTTGGTTTGGTAAGTGGCCAGTCAGAAGAAGAGTTATTTGAAAATGTGTCGGCAAGCGATGGTGTTAATGAAGGAGGAACCGTATTTGGTACTAAGTTGGGAACGCCTGGTTATTGTGCGCCAGAACAATGGCAAGAACCTCGTATACGTAGTGCCAGAGTTCCCCATGGGGTATGGTATGATACTGATGTATTTAGTTTTGGTATTTGTTTATGGGAAATGATTTGTGGTCATAAGCCATATACCAATACAGTAAATATCACAGAAGATATGATTCCTGAACCCAGAGATTTTCGTGCAGATATTCCAGATAAATTACGTTATATATTGATAAATTGTATTAGTCCAAAGCGTGATAAACGTCCACAAAATTTTAAAGAATTGCGGTTGGCACTCAATATTATACACAGAGAATTATTTCAAGAAGACGCTGCTAATTATTATATTGAATTAAGTGAAACCGCAGCAGATGAATTAAATAATCAAGGATATTCCTACTTTCAATTAGAAGAAATGGATTTGGCTAAAGCCTGTTTTCAAAAAGCCTTAGAAATTAATAAAGTCCATTTACAAGCGACCTATAACTTGTCCATATTAGAGTGGAATGCAGGGGAAGTAGATGATTTAGAAGTATTAAAACGTCTGGAAAATTGCAAAAATAATCCTAATTCTGATCGCATGGTATTAGCAGAACTTATAGCCTACATTCATTTACAACGTGCTGATTTAGAACAAGCGCAGCAAGTATTGGGTACAGAACGTTTTATGGAACTGACCAGAGAAGAAAATCTTTCACCCGTGTATTTACATAGTATTAATGTGCAGCAAGGTGCGTTACATACACTATTATGGTTGGATAATAGTGTGTTAGCGGCAGGAGAAAGTATTAATATTTTTCACTATCATAAATCAGGGGAGCGATTAGGTACTTTTGCCGGACATACGGCTGAAATAACCGATATGTTATGGCTAGAACAAGATAAATATTTTATATCAGCCAGTCAAGATGGTACGATTCGTCTTTGGTCTATGTTGGATTATAGTTGTTTGGGTGTACTAGAAGGACAACAAGTAGGAATTCGAGTTTTAGCGTATTGTGAAAGCCTGATGTTATTGGCAGCAGGTGCTGAAGATGGTGTTATTCGTTTGTGGGATATGCAGACTAAACGTTGCATTCAGGTTTATGGTAATTATGCCTTTAATAGCAAAACAGGACATAGTAGTGCAGTCACCGCTTTGACATTTACTCGAGATGGTAATACGTTATTTAGTGGTGGACAAGATAAAAAAGTCTTACGCTGGAGTATACAAAGTGAAAATTATATACAAGCATATACGGATATACATCAAGCTGGTATTAATGCTTTAGTCGTAAGTTATGATAATTTATTGCTGTTATCAGGGAGTGAAGATCACAGTATTAAAATGTGGGATATGGAAACAGGGAAAGTAGTCAAAGCTCTGTCAGGACATAATGATAGTGTTTTGGATATGCAATCACAAGGATTTAATGCCTTGTTGCTTTCTTGTGGAGGAAAAGAAGATAAAGGGATCAAGTTATGGGATATTAATCATTATCGTTGTATACACACAATGCAAAGGCACAAGGATGCCGTAACCGCCTTAGCCATAAGTTTAAATAATGAGCAAGCTATTTCTACTGGATTAGATGGTATCATTCACTATTGGGATATTGCGCCTAAAAATACTTATGTAGCGGCATTACAGTTGGCAAGACCAAAAGATTATAATAAACGGCGTTTAGAAAGAGAAGAATTAGATATTAGTATATATCACGCCAGCAGTTTATGTGCAGCAGGTAAATATTTGGCAGCTTATAATACCTTAATGGAATCATGGGAAGAAGCTGATTATTGTGATGATGCGTCTATTTCCAGAGTGTATGAAAGACTGAAACAAAAAGGAAGTATGCATGATTTAGTTTTGTCATATCATTCTAAAACACTCCCGGTCCATGATGATGCAGTCGTTGCGATGCAAGTCAATCAGGCAAAAAATTACTTTGTTACCGCAAGTTATGATAAAACAGTTAAAATTTGGTCATTACAAGGGGAATGTCTAAAAACAATAGAAAATCATAGTGTAATAAAAAGTATAGCACTTAGTGGACAAAAGCAATTTTTATTGACAGGGGATGCTTCACAACGCCCATTTAAATTATGGGATTTACAATCAGGTATCTTTTTTGATCAGTGGTCAGAGCAGACAGGGCCATTACTTGCTGTAGACATTGATATGCGAGCAAAAATTGCTTTTTCAGGAGGATGGGACGAAAATTTAAGGGTCTGGGATATAGAAAGTAAACAATGTATACATAAATTTTCCTGTAATGCGAGTATTTATGCCCTCAAATCGACGGCTGATGGAAAAGTGGTCATATCAGGAAACAAAATGGGTACGTTACAAGTTTGGAGTGTTAATAAAGAAAAACTGATTTTTGAACTTCCCGCTCACGCAAATATTATTAATGCTATTCATATCCATGAAAAAAAGGGGTTAGCTGTGTCGGCTGGGGATGATGGAATGGTTAAAGTGTGGGATTTAAAAAAACGGCTACAAATTGCCCATTTTCAAGGGCATCAGGGTAGTGTAAAAACAGCTAATTTTAGCCATGATGGAAATTTTATTATTTCAGCGGGAGAAGATTTGAATATAAAATTATGGCGTATTAAAAATGAAGAATGTATATATACTTGGAAGGATGCCCATACCGATACGATTACTAGCACTTTGTTTTGTCAAAACTCGGGATTGATGTTATCAAGCTCTGCAGGGAAGGATAAAAGTGTGAAATTGTGGCGTTTAATATGGGGAATTCATTTTCAATAGTCAGTTAAATATTATCAGATATTGCTGTAAAAGATAATTAATAGGTATATAAGGAAAGGGAGAGAAAATGTTTAGTGAAATGATAGATCCGCTTATTCTGAATTTTATATATGCTATATTGGGCGGAATTTTAACGCTTGGATTTATGAAATTTGGATGTATGTTGTTTAATAAAATGGTGTGCTTTAATATTAATGAAGAATTAGGAAAAGGAAATATTGCAGTGGGTCTGATGGTGATGGGTATTTTTATCGGTATTGGTACGGCTTTGGGGTTAGTTATTGGTTTGGGATTAAGTTAGTTATATGTCTAAATTTTTGTATATAACAGGTATATTATTAGTGCTTAATCTTATGCCATCTTTATCTGAAGCAAAAAAATATACCGTAGAATCAAAACATTGGACAAATAAGTATGATAGGTATTTTCGGAAATATACAAAACGCTATTTTGGTCCTTCTTTTGATTGGAAATGGTTTAAAGCACAAGGGATTGCAGAATCAGGTTTAAAAGATAGTTCTAAAAGCCATCGTAATGCACGAGGTATTATGCAAATAATGCCAGCAACATTTAAAGAAATAAAAAATAAGAATCCTCATTATAGTAATATTCATTCACCTAAATGGAATATTGCAGCCGGTATTTATTATGATAAAAATTTGTACCGCAAAATATATAATAGATGGCAGTATTTATCTGAAGGTAACCGATTAAACTTTATGTTTGCAAGTTATAATGCAGGTTTTGGACGTATTCTTAATACTATGAAAAAAGTACGTAGCAAAAAGAATAAAGAACTGTGGGAAAAGGTAAAACAATTATTACCAAAAGAAACTCAAAATTATGTAACCCGTATCCAACGTTTAATGAATAATTAACGGATACTACTGGATATATATCTAATATAGGCTACGAGCCAAAGATTTTGGCAGAAAATAATCCCTTATTATCGTTTTTAGGGTAAATGATGATCGGTATTTTCGTTTAATGCTTTTTGCAAAGCTGATCTTAGGGCTTCAATACGTTTTCTATTAACACCTAAATCAGAGATGCCAGTACGAGAAGCGGATCGAACATGAATAATTTTTTTACTATCATCAAATAAAAATTCTACGTCATCCGTAAACCGGAAAATAAGTGAGCTAAAGGTAACATGTAAATAGTTTGCTTTATGGGTGATGATCTGAATTCGAGGATAGGATTTGATAAGAGATAGTAGTATCTTGATAATTTGTTGTGGGGTTTTAGTATAAGTAAAGGCTGCAATATAATGTTCTTGATCGCTCTTTGGAGCCTGAGAGGATACACAATTAGGCGTATCTGGACAAGGAGATAATGTATCTAAAGCGGTTGTATTTTCTTCAGACATGCAAGGGTGTTGAATAAGTGTGAGGCTTATAAAGATACAAGCACAAATAAATTTGTAAGACATAGAATTGATATCTAACACAAAATATCCCCTCACTAACACAATTTATACTGTTAGTGAGGGGATATGTTGATAAGAAGAACAGTTTATGATGCTATTGATTCTTCTTCAACGGTATTTGTAGCAGTGGTACTTTGTGTAATGGTAGCCTTCGTTTCATCTTCACTATTGATAGCAATTTTTCTGGGTTTTAATGTTTCAGGTACAATGCGTTGCAACTGTACATTCAGTAACCCATTTTCAAGTGCTGCGCCTTTTACCACTATGTAGTCGGTAAGTTGAAAACTCCGTTTAAAGCTACGTTCACTTAGACCTTGATACAAATATTTACGATCTCCCTTGTTTTCTTTTTTACCGCTAATGGTTAAGACATTGTCTCTTATTTCAATATCCAATTCATTTTCGGCAAATCCCGCTACTGCCATACTGATAACATAGTCATCATCACTGAGTAACTCAATATTATAAGGAGGGTACCCAGAGGTATCTCTAGCAGTAGAATCAATAAATTGTGCTAGACGATCAAATCCAATAGCAGAACGATATAAAGGGCTGAAATCATAACGAGTCATAGTCATATCCTCTATTTTATAAGCAATATGTTGAACAATAAGTGTCCTGATTATTTATCAAGACAACGTATAGGCCTCTAAAGAGCGCCTACCTATATAGTAAGGATCGTTAGTTATTTTTCAAGTAAAAAAATAGTAAAAATTTTTGTTAAATTTTATTCATTGCTATTTCAAATAGATCATGCTGCTTATTAATAATATGTTGCTTTTAAATATTATGCAATACTACCAAAAGAATAATTGTATTGAATACTTTTTTTATCAATGTCTAAAGTACCAAAACGGCTGGTATTGATTTGCATAAGTGTCCCCCTCTTACTTGATTGGATGTAAAATTATAAACGACGTTTGAATGCATTGACTAATCGTTTAAACCAGCTTTTTTCTTTAGGCATGGTATCATCTTGTTCATCTACTAAGGTCTGGGTTTTCTCTACCGCAAGCCGTGCATCGATTTGAGTAATTTTTTCAATATAGTGTGCTTCATTGGTATGACATGCTTGTATTCCTGCATAATCATAAATCAGATCATCTATCAGCATAATAGATTCTTCCAAAATAGGGAATATGGCAGGTGAAGGTTTGACAGTAGCATCAATAATACGATTGAGCATATTTTCTATCGCCCAAGAAAATTCTCCTAAGCGTTGCGCTCCAACGAGTCGTCCACTGCCTTTAAGGGTATGATAACTACGGCGTAATTCTGTAAGTGCTTTTAAATTACTACTATCGAGTTGCCATAGTTCCAGGTAATGATTGATTTTTTCTATTTCACCCTGAGCTTCTTCCAGAAAAATATTAGCAATATCTTCATCTATGCCCTCAGGAAGATGATCAACCTGTATTTTGAGAGTAGCACTTTTTTGTTGATCTGCATTATGACGACCAGGGAATGTTTGTGTCTTTTCTACGGTTTCAGTGAGTTCTACTTGCATACTTTTATCGAGTATGTTTGTGAGTTCTTCTACTAATGTTTCTAAGGTTTGGTAACGTTGCCTGGTAAGCTGTTGGGGGTTTTGCTCAATAGCGGTTGTCATATCTCTAAGGGTTTGTACAACATGCATGGCTCGGGGATGATGAGCATTTAAGCTGATTTGGTCATAGCAAAAAATGACTTCATTAATAAAATCTGCAGACAAATCATTGTTATCTGGTTCTTGTAACCAGGCATGTAAATAGGTAAGTAAACTATCATCGCTGGTAGATGTTTTAATAGCTATATCAGTAATATCTATTTTTTCAGATTCTTCACTATCATGCGCTATTGGAGAGTTATCAGCTTTAATCGGGGAAGAAGATATTGTAGGGGAGGGATCTATGGGAACAGGTGATATAGAGGGAGGAGAATTTATTGCCAATTCTTCAGATAATAACTTGTCTAGTTCCTGTAAGTCATTATTATTGGCTTCTTTGGATAATAATTCATCGAGTGTATAGGGGGTTTCTTGTGTTTTTTCCGTAGGATATAATTTTTCAATACATTGTTCTGCTATTTCAAGAATGGTTTGGGTATCTGGCTGTTGTTCTAGTAATGAACGCATATAATATTCTAATGCAGTAATTGTATCGGCTAATATTTCAACCCGAGTAGAGGGTACTTTTTCAGAAGTATTACATAATTCCTGATTTATCATTGTTTCAATCTGTATTAGAATATGCGCTGCGCTATCTAGCATGAGCATCACTAAAGCACCATGAATGAGTTTAATCGTAAACGGTAAGGGTGCAAGAATGTAATGCACCTCTTCATCAGGATGTTCAATAAAGTCGGTAATAATTTTTTGTGCGGTATGAATTTCGGTAATAATTTCTTTAAATGCCGTATCATAAATATGTTGTTGTTCAATACGAGAAAATTGTAGCCAACATCCATTTTCGGGTATGCTTACCTCATCGGTGCCAAATTTTTCCACATTGGAAGTGATGGAACTTACCCATAATAGGACATTAGCAATATCCATCACTTCATGCTCTTTTACCAACGTTGCATTATCAACAAATTGTTCCAATATTTCGGCTTGTTGTAATATTGTTCTACGTAACTTTCCTTCCCCTAACATACCATAGGTATCACTTAAATCATGTAAACGTTTAGCAACTGAGCTTAACATAAACAATTCATTCTTATTATTTCGTACAAATAAATTCAAGGTTTCCTTTATTACTGCAAATTCATTTTCAATGACGTTATTAACTGCTTGAGCCAAATCTTTATTAGTGCCACTAAGACTTGCCCTGGCATGATATAACTCATCTTCTGAAGGCAAGAGTTTATCAAGTTGATAACATCGTTTTAGCTCACTTACATGCTTTCCAGTGCTGTGGCTTTGTGCGACATAAAACAATAAATTTTTCATTAAATTACGAGGAGGGGAAGAGGCAATATATTCTTCTCCTTGATCAATGAGTATTTTTATTAAGCGATCTAATTGCCCAAACAATAGTTTAAGGGAAATATTGGAATTAACACCCTGATCGAGTAAGGCTTCAATACTCCCTTGTGCAATCCAAAGTAATTGTTGGACTACTTCGTTATCACTTGCATGTTTTAACTCATTTAAGGTTTGGGCTATTTTTGTTAAACTCTGAGGAATATGCTTATTGTTATACCAGTTTAATAAAGCAATTTGATATTGATGTCGGGATACTTTAGCTAATTGTTGAATATCTTTATCACTATGATATTTGTCAGGTGGTACGAGAATGTCTAAATCAGGTGAAAACATCGCACTTTCAGTTAAGAGTTTATCTCCTCTGATTGCACGTAAATCATTGAGTATGGGTAATAACACGATGGGCGTATCATAAGCGCCATTTTGAATACGTTCCAAATAATCAGGCATTTGTATTATGGCACGCATTAAAATATCATAGGCTTCTTCACGTTGTTGTATTGAACGTCCTAATAATGCAATACAAATTTCTTCCATTTCCTCACTGAGTAATGCTGCCCCATACAATTCCAACATTTGTAACACACCATGTATTAAGTGTATATAGGTGAAACATTCTCTTAAAGGCGTATCATCATCAGGATGATGGACATAATCATTTAATGCTTTAGATGCTGCATTTAAGGTAACATCCAGCTCTTTTTTTACCCATTTTAGGCCACCACATTCAAGTTTTGCCATGATGTATTATCTTTAATTTTAATTGGTTAGGATGATGATAACGGTAAGGTTAAAGTAAATATGCTACCACCTTCCGGATTATCTGTTGCATGAATAGTTCCTTTATGTAATTCCATAATTTGTTTGCAAATATATAGCCCCAGTCCTAAACTTACTTCATTGCCTGTAGGCTTATTGCTTAATTTTGCAAATTTGGTAAATAATTTTTGTTTATCTTGTTCTGAAATACCAGGCCCTGTGTCGGTAATAGATATTTTCAATAACTGATCTTTTACTTGTGTATTGACCAAAATATTATTTTCGGCAGAACAGAATTTAATTGCATTACCAATTAAATTATCTAATACTTGACTAATACGTGTTTTATCAATTTGTATTAATAGTGGGGTATTGTCTACATTATTGTGTAAAGTAATTTTTTTGCGTTGAGCATTCGCATGATTATATTTAATGACATCATTAATTAACTTATGAATATCCGTTTCTTTTATAATCAGTTTTAAATGTCCGGTAGTGATAATTTGGGTATCCAGATAATTTTCAGTTATATCACTCATATAGCTATTAGAATCAGCAATCAAAGTTAAATCTTCTTGAATATCCTCTATAGATTGAATACTATTATTAGTAATACCCTGTTGTATTGTTTCTATAATATCTTGTACTAGCATTAATGGTTTGCGTAAATCATGGCTTGCAATAGTCACCAGGGTTGTATATTGCTTTTCTAATAGCGCATTTTTTTCTTTTACTTCTTTTTCCAGGGAATTATTAAGTGATAATAATTTACGCATCAGAGCAATATTTTTAGCTTCAAGATTATAGGCTTCTAATGCTCGTTGTACAGTTAATAAGAGATCATATTGTTCAAAAGGTTTTAGCATAAATTTGAAGATACAACATTGGTTAATAGCTTGAATGATAATATCAACATCGGAAAATCCTGTCAGGATGATGCTTTTTGCGTGGGGAATAATCGTTTGTGATTGTTCGAGCAATTCCACGCCGGTTAAATTAGGCATCCTTTGATCACTGATAATAAGATGGATAATAGAGGGATCATCAAGAGATTTAATTAAATCCAGGGCAGATTGTCCATCATTGGCTTCAAGAATATTATATTGTTCACTGAGTAAAGATGAGAGGGTTTTTAAATTATATTCTTCATCATCAACTATGAGTATAGTATGCTTTTTTTCTGTTCTATTTTTACTTTCTATAACAGAAAGTTTTTTATTATTAAAAACGCTCATAATATATCCTGTGCTTTAAGTTATTCTGGTCGCAACAATATAATAGGTACTAGAAAAACATTGTATGTCTATGCGATTGTAGCATAGTTATGGTGTAAATTCGATGGAACTAAGTGGGTTATCGGAGTTGATAACGTACACATGCACGCTCTGTTTCCCACAGTGTAATAGCACTTACCTGTACTTGTTCAGTATTAATTAATAGTGCGGTTTCTTGAAAAAGATATTGGGCAATATTTTCCGCGGTGGGGTTGATGCTATCAAAAGGGGGGATGTCATTTAGATAATAATGATCCAGTCGTTCAGTAACCTTTTTTAAGACTTTGCGTAACTCTTTAAAATCAATAGCAATACCCATAGCATTAAGTTGTTGGGCTTGTACTTCTAATTCAACTTTCCAATTATGTCCATGCATACGGCTACATGCACCCGGATAATCCCGTAAGGTATGTGCTGATGCAAAATCATGTAAGACGGTAAGCGTATAAGTTGCAGCCATGATTTATCCTGTATGAGTGTGATTGAGATGGGTAAAATAATCTTGAATACGTTGTATAATCCCCTTTGCACTTAAAGCATAAGAAGATAAGACTTCAGTTTGAGTACCTTGTTTAGGAAATTCATCGGGAATTCCCATATTAATAATACCTGGAGTGGTATAAGCAGCTAAATATTCATTTACAGCACTGCCTGCACCACCGGCAATACAATTATCTTCTATGGTAACAAATAAATCAGTATCAAGGGCATGGTTTGCTAATAATTGGGTATCTAAGGGTTTAATAAAACGCATATTAATCACCATCACCCGATAACAGGAGAGTGCCTTTGCTGCCTGAGTTGCTATAGATAATAAATTTCCAAAGGATAATAGAAGGATTTTAGGCAGGTTATGTACAGCATTGCTATTATCATAGTGGATGACACCCGTACCAATGGTTAAAGTTTGTAATGTAGAAGTTAATTCCACGCCACTGCCTGAGCCTCTAGGATAACGTACAGCGGCAGGGCCTGGATACATATAAGCAGTATATAACATCTGTTGGCACTCTTCTTCATTGGCAGGTGCCATAATAATTAAATTAGGAATACAGCGTAAATAACTTAAATCAAAGCTGCCACTATGAGTTGCACCGTCTGCACCGACAATGCCTGCTCGATCAATGGCTAAGGTTACATCTAGATTTTGAATGGCAATATCATGTATGAGTTGATCATAAGCACGTTGTAAAAAGGTAGAATAGATAGCAACTACAGGCTTTAAACCCTCACAAGCCATACCAGCAGCAAAAGTGAGACTATGTTGTTCTGCAATCCCTACATCAAAATAGCGGTCAGGAAATTGTTGGGCATAAGCTGTTAATCCTGAACCTTCACGCATTGCTGGGGTAATGGCAACTAATTTATCATCTTGTTGAGCCATATTACAGATCCAGTGGCTAAAGACATCGGTATAAGTTAATTGCTTTTTATTTTGACACGTTGTATAACCCGTCTGTACGTCAAAACTACTCACTCCATGATAATGCGTAGGATCTGTTTCAGCAGGCGCATACCCTTTTCCCTTTTTGGTTACGACATGTAAAAATTGTGGCTGAGAAAGATGTTTTAAATTATGCAAGGTAGTGAGGAGTGCATCCAGATTATGTCCATCAATAGGTCCAATATAATTAAATCCCATCTCTTCAAATAACGTACTAGGACGTAGTACCATTCCTTTTACATGCTCTTCAGCTCGCTTGGCTAATTCACGAAAAGGGGGTAAAGGAGCAAGGACTTTTTTACTGTTATCTCGTACAGAACTGTAAAAATGACTCGATAAAATACGAGCAAGATAATTGGATAAGGCCCCAACATTTGGGGAAATAGACATATCATTATCATTGAGTATCACTAAAAGATTTGCACCACTATCGCCAGCATGATTGAGTGCTTCAAATGCCATCCCTGCGGTCATTGCTCCATCCCCAATCACGGCAATATGTTTTCGATGGGGGTAATAATTTTTTACTGCTAATGCCATACCGAGTGCAGCACTGATTGAGGTACTAGAGTGTCCAGTACCAAAGGCATCATAGGGGCTTTCTTCTCGCTTGGGAAAGCCGGATAAACCATCTTTTTTACGGATATTAACAAGTTCTTCTAAACGACCGGTTAACATTTTATGGGGATAGGTTTGATGTCCAACATCCCAAATCAAGCGATCATCGGGGGTGTTAAAAATATAGTGTAGGGCGATAGTTAATTCTACTGTACCTAATCCTGAAGCTAAGTGTCCTCCTGATTTACCTACGCTATGTAATAAAAATTCCCGCACCTCCAGTGCCAATAAAGGTAATTGTGTTGGTGATAATTGTCGTAGTTGTGCGGGAGAATGAATACTTTTAAGCAAAGGAGGAATAAACATAATAATTAATGCCTTGAATTATTGCTTACGTTGGATGATATAATCTGCGATCCAGCGGAGTGGATCGGCACGTTGATCAAAATGAGATAATGCCTGAATAGCCTGATTATGTAAGGAAAGTGCGAGTTCATGTGCGCCAGATAGACCTAATAGTTCAGGATAAGTGGGCTTGTTTTTAGCGCGATCAGAACCTTGTGGTTTACCTAAAATATCCGTAGAACTTTCAATATCGAGAATATCATCCATTACTTGAAAAGCAAGCCCGATATTTTTAGCATATTGATCCAAATTATGTAAAATATGACTATCTAGCATGACTTTACTCAGTGCGCCTAATTTTACACTGGCTCGAATTAATGCGCCGGTTTTATGGATGTGCATATTTTCCAGTTCAGCTATATTTAATGTTTTATTGACGGCTGCAAGATCAATAGCTTGTCCTCCCACCATGCCTTTTGAACCACTGGCTATTGTGAGTATTTCCAGCATTTGATTTTTTTGTTCTGGGTTCAGCAAGGGGGCTTGCACCAAGACTTGAAAGGCAAGGGATTGTAACGCATCGCCAGCTAATAAAGCGGTTGCTTCATCAAAGGCTTTATGACAACTTGCTTGACCACGGCGTAAATCATCATCATCCATGCAAGGTAAATCGTCATGAATGAGGGAATAGCTATGTATTAATTCTACTGCACAAGCAGGAGCATGTAAAAGGGTGTCAGAAATATTGAGTGCATAGCCTGTCGCATAGACTAAAACAGGACGGATACGTTTACTGGTGGATAATGTACTATAACGCATAGCACGATGTAAGGACACGGGTAAAATATGTTCAGCAGGTAAAATTTGTTCGAGTTGTTGAATCACCTTTTGTTGGTGAATTGGAATAAAATTTTCTAGGTTATAGTGCATGAGATATCTACATATCAATAAATAAATGGGTATATTATAACAAGGGTTTGGGGATAAATAGAAGAAAAGTACTGTCGAAATCTCACAACAGTATGGCATAATAGGCAAGTAAGCGGAATGGGACAAGCTATTATGATATATATAAAAACCAACCATTGCTCCATTATGTCTATGATATGGCTCTTATTATTTCTACAAACAGTCTCTTTGACGTGGGCAAAAGATTTTATAGATAAAGAAATAGAAGCAGAAGATGGTCAATTTGGTACAGAAGAACCGGCAGTGTGGAAAGAGTTATCATACACATTACCAGATTATCCCAAAAAATCAGATTTGCAATTATTTACTATTCCAAATGCACCGAGGGGTTATCATTATGCTATTGATATGAAAAATTTAATGATAACACCCGATGGAGTAGTGCATTATACCGTAGTGATTACCTCATCGGGAGCAAGTCAAAATATCTTTGCTGAAGGCATAGATTGCCAGCAACAGCGTTTTAAACAATATGCGTATGGACAACAAGGAGATCGTTGGCAGCGTCGTAATCATCCACGTTGGAAATCGTTGCAAGCAATATATGGACGTGCCTTATTGTATCGAAAAGTCTTATTTCAGCATTATTTTTGTAATGAATTAGGCATAGTGTATTCATTACAAAGCATTAAAATACGTTTACAAGATAATGATGATGACGATGTGGAGGAGTTTTTTTTATATGAGTAAGCAATATGTAGGTGGTTATGCAAAATAATCACTCATCTTTAGTCACTTATCAAGGTTATAAGATAGCCCATAAAAATATTAGTCAACACGCATTACAGGTGTTATCTACATTACAACAAGCAGGGTATGAAAGTTATCTGGTAGGGGGGAGTGTACGGGATTTATTATTGGGTATTAAACCTAAAGATTTTGATATCGCCACTAAGGCAAGTCCTGAACAGGTAAAGGGGTTATTTCGTAATTGTCATTTGATTGGGCGGCGATTTCGTTTAGCACATGTTTTATTTGGACGAGAAATGATCGAAGTGGCTACATTTAGAGCGGGACATCATAGTAATACCGAACACGGTAAGAGTAAAAATGGGGTGATTGTTCGAGATAATGTGTATGGTGATCTGGAAGATGATGTATTACGTCGAGATTTTACCATAAATGCCTTGTATTTTGATCCGCAACATAACCAATTAAAAGGCTATATGCATGCAATGGAAGATTTAGAACAGCGTACATTG
Organism: Gammaproteobacteria bacterium; assembly: GCA_026994225.1. Taxonomy (GTDB): domain Bacteria; phylum Pseudomonadota; class Gammaproteobacteria; order GRL18; family GRL18; genus JALWRI01. The sequence continues at coordinate 35,820 of JALWRI010000084.1, forward strand.
CAATTAATTGGTGTTCCAGAACAACGCTATCGAGAAGATCCAGTAAGAATGCTAAGAGCTGTAAGGTTTGCTGCAAAATTAGGGTTTCAAATTGAAACACAAGGTCATCATTTGATTTTATCTATGGCACATTTACTCGATGCCATTCCTGCTGCACGTTTATATGATGAAATGTTGAAAATGTTTCATGGTGGTTATGGCACTGCTTGTTTTCAATTATTACGTAGTTATCACCTATTGCCGTATTTATTTCCTGCAACGGAAAAAGTGATGCAGAAAAAAGGTCATCGTAGTCAATTTAATATCCATTTTATTGAGCAAGCATTGATAAATACTGATAAGCGAGTACAAGAGGGAAAATCAATTAATCCGGCTTTTCTTTATGCGGTATTTTTATGGGAAGTGGTGATAGTGCAACAAGCATTATTAGAAAAACAATTACGTCCTGGTGAAGCATTGTATCGTGCAGGTAAGGAGGTATTATTGAAACAAACACGTTTTACCTCTTTACCTCGTCGTTTACATAATATGGTACAAGAGATTTGGCAATTACAGTTTTCTTTAGAGCATCCTCATCGTCGTCATACAGTGCGTATTTTAAATCATCCTCGTTTTCGAGCGGCTTATGACTTTTTATTATTACGGGTGACAGCAGGAGAAAAGCAATATGCAGAGATAGCGAATTGGTGGACGACTTTGCAAGAACAAACACCAGAAGAACAAAAAATACATATTGAACGCTTACCTAAAGTAGTGCATAAAAGTCGTACAAAAAAGCATAAACTCTATGGTAAAAAGAAATAGTCAGGAAAGGGAATGCAAAAGACCAGCGCTTATATTGCATTGGGGAGTAATTTACACGATCCTTTACAACAAATTACTCAGGCAGTCACACATTTAGCAACGATACCTGCTACAGAACTACTGCAAGTATCCAGTTATTATCAAAGTGTAGCCCTACAATTACCCGAAGACAACAGTAAGCAAGACGATTATATTAATGCGGTAGCAAAAATAATGACCTCGCTGACCCCAGAGCAATTACTCTATCATTTACACATGATTGAAAAAAAACAAGGACGTGTACGTTTATCAAAAAAGAAAATATGGGCAGCTAGAACCCTTGATTTAGACATTTTATTATACGGAAATGAATGTATTAATAGTACCAATTTGCAAATTCCTCATGGACAACTTGCAGTACGTAATTTTGTCCTATACCCTTTAGCAGAATTAACCGGGGATAATTTTATACTTCCTTATTGGGGAAGTATAAAAAAATTATTGCAACATGTTAATCAAGACGGATTAAAAAAGTTGTAATGCCTTTTTTTAATTAGATAACAGGAATATATTTTCAATGTCCAAAATCTCCTTGACTACGTTACAATCTATGCACCAACGGGGAGAAAAGTTTACCTGTCTAACCGCTTATGATGCGAGTTTTACCTGCCTGATGGAACAAGCCGGAGTAGAAGTGTTATTAGTAGGGGATTCGTTAGGTATGGTGTTACAAGGGCAGCAAAGCACATTATCTGTCACTATGGAAGATATGCTATATCATATACAAAATGTAGCAAGAGTGAGTAAAAGTGCCATGATTATGGCAGATATGCCCTTTTTATCTTATACCCATCTAGTGCAAACTATGGACAATGCAGCGAAGTTAATGCGTGCTGGCGCACATATTATCAAGCTAGAGGGCGGAATGCATTTATATGATACGGTCAAAGCATTATCTGAATCAGGCGTGCCAGTTTGTGTGCATTTGGGATTATTACCCCAATCGGTGCACAAAATGGGAGGGTATAAAATTCAGGGTAAAACCCCACAACAAGCCAATATTCTATTGAATACAGCGTGTCATTTACAAGAGGCTGGAGCGGATATTATTTTATTAGAATGTGTGCCAGCAGATGTCGCTAAAACAATTACGCATTCGGTGGATATTCCAGTTATTGGTATTGGTGCAGGAAATGCTTGTGATGCACAAGTTCTGGTAAGTTATGATATGTTAGGGATTAGTTGTGGAAAAATACCCCGTTTTTGTAAAAACTATTTAGCACAACAGGGAAGCATTTTAGCTGCTTTTGAATGTTATGTACAAGAAGTGAAACAGGGGCTTTTTCCAACTAAAGAGCAGAGTTTTTAATATGCAGGTAGTCAATGATAAGGGAACACTGAGATATATGTTATCTCAGTGGCGACAACAGCAGCAACAAATTGCTTTAGTACCCACTATGGGAAATTTACATACTGGGCATTTAGCGTTAGTAAAAGAAGCAAAAAAATATGCCGATAAAGTGGTGGTGAGTATTTTTGTTAATCCTTTACAATTTGGTGAAAATGAAGATTTAGCGGCCTATCCTCGTACATTGGATACCGATAAACAGAAACTAGAAGCAGAAGCGGTAGATATACTCTTTTTTCCTCCGGTGCAAGAAATGTATGCACAATCTCCCCTTTTGACGATACATTTTCCTGGTTTAGACGATAAATTATGCGGTCAATCACGCCCAGGGCATTTTTCAGGGGTCGCAATCATTGTTGCTAAATTATTTCACATTGTACAGCCTGATATAGCTATTTTTGGGGAAAAAGACTACCAACAGTTATTAATCATTAAGCAGATGGTCATGGATTTAGATATGTCGGTGATGATTTATTCAGTACCTATTATACGAGAAGACGATGGGTTAGCCATGAGTTCCAGAAATCGCTATTTATCTCCATCACAGCGTCAACAAGCACCTCAATTACAACATACTTTATTACAAATACAAACGGCATTATCAGAACAGGCAAAAAATTTTCCTTTGTTACATCAACAAGCGAGTAAAATGTTACAACAACAAGGATGGAAACTAGATTATTTAGCGTTATATGATGCGAAAAATTTAGCACAAATCAATGCCAAAACTTGTGAATATATTTTATTGATTGCCGCTTATCTAGGTACAACTCGCTTGATTGATAATAGACGCTTTACACTTTCATCTTCATCGGGTGAAATAAATTAGTAGTATTCTCATTCATACTTTATTGTTATAATTAGCAACTTTTATGAACAATATTGAGAAATCACCATGCATTTTTCTATGCTAAAGGCAAAACTTCATAGAGTAACAGTAACCCATGCAGAACTAGATTATGAAGGTTCTTGTGCGATTGATAGTGAGTTGTTATCTCGTTCTGGTATTTTGGAATATGAACAGATTGAAATTTATAATATAACCAATGGCGAACGTTTTTCAACTTATGCAATTCAGGCAGAAGCAGGTTCAGGAATTATCTCCGTCAATGGTGCTGCAGCGCATAAAGCAAATCCTGGCGACTTAATTATTATTTGTGCGTATGTGGGGTTAACGCAAGAAGAATTAGCTAGCTACAAACCTATATTGGTGTACGTAGATAGTGATAATCAGATTACTCATACTAATCATCATATTCCTGTACAAGCTGCAAGTTAACTGTATAGAGTAATAATTTTAAATTTAATGGGAGTGTTTTATGCGTATTGTTGAGGAAGGCTTAACATTCGATGATGTTTTACTGATGCCAGCTTATTCTAATATTTTACCCAGGGAGGTATCCCTGAAAACCTGGTTAACCCGTGAAATCAGCTTGAATATTCCTTTACTATCCGCTGCTATGGACACTGTTACAGAATCCCGACTAGCTATTGCTATGGCACAAGAAGGGGGAATAGGCATTGTCCATAAAAATATGACCGCTGTAGAGCAAGCAGAAGAAGTGAAACGAGTTAAAAAATTTGAAAGTGGGGTCGTTAGTGATCCCATAACGGTAACACCTGATACAACCATTGATGAAGTCATGGCGTTGACTCGAAAACATCATATTTCGGGCGTGCCGGTGGTGAATCAAGATAAATTAGTAGGGATCGTTACTAATCGGGATTTACGTTTTGAAACACGTTATGATGCGCCAGTTAGCACTATTATGACACCAGAAGAAAAGTTAATTACGGTAAAAGAAGGGGAAAAAAGAGAAAAAATACTGCATTTATTACATACGTATAGAATTGAAAAAGTGCTGGTTGTCAATGACCATTTTCAATTAAAAGGTATGATTACCGTAAAAGATATTCAAAAAGCAACGGATAACCCAAATGCCTGTAAAGATGAGCAAGGGCGTTTGCGAGTAGGTGCAGCAATCAGTGTTGGAGCAGGGACAGATGAACGGGTTGATGCCTTGGTTAAAGCCGGTGTGGATGTATTAGTTGTCGATACAGCACATGGTCATTCTCAGGGTGTTTTGGATAGAGTATCTTGGATTAAAAAACACTATTCAGATATGCAAGTAATAGGCGGTAATATTGCTACCGGCGATGCGGCAAAAGCCTTATTGGAAGCGGGAGCAGATGCGGTAAAAGTAGGTATTGGTCCTGGTTCAATTTGTACTACTCGTATTGTGGCTGGAGTGGGAGTACCACAAATTACGGCTGTTAGTAATGTGGCAAAGGCATTACATAACACAGGTGTTCCTTTAATTGCGGATGGGGGGATTCGTTATTCAGGGGATATGGCAAAAGCTCTCGCAGCAGGAGCATATTCTGTTATGGTGGGCAGTATGTTAGCCGGAACGGAAGAAGCACCAGGAGAGGTAGAATTGTATCAAGGACGATCATATAAATCGTATCGAGGGATGGGATCATTAGGTGCTATGACACAACAACATGGTTCAAGTGATCGCTATTTCCAAGAAGGAGATAACGCTGATAAATTAGTCCCCGAAGGTATCGAGGGGCGAGTACCTTATAAAGGTAATTTACAACCTGTGGTACATCAATTATTAGGTGGTATTCGTTCGAGTATGGGCTATACCGGTTGTGCCAACATTGATAGTATGCGTAATGATGCACAGTTTGTACGAGTGACGAATGCGGGTATGGTGGAAAGTCATGTACATGATGTCAGTATTACCAAAGAAGCCCCTAATTATCGACGTTCGTAAGTATTTATTTTTTTAGTTTGGCAATGGACTGGTTCTTATTATGTCTGCAAATATTCATGCTCAGCGTATTTTAATTCTTGATTTTGGTTCACAATATACCCAATTAATTGCACGACGTGTGCGAGCAGTTGGGGTTTATTGTGAAATTCACCCTTATGATATTAATGAACAGACATTAGTAGATTTTGCTCCTAAAGGGATTATTTTATCTGGAGGGCCTGAAACGGTAACAAGTAGTGATACACCTCGTATTATTGATAAAATCTTTACATTGCAAATTCCCTTGTTAGGTATCTGTTATGGTATGCAATGTATGGCGCAGCAATTAGGGGGAGCTGTTAGCACTTCTTCTTTACGGGAATTTGGTTATGCACAAGTACGGGCAAGAGGGCATACGGCATTATTAAAAGATATTGAAGATCACGTCAGTGAGGAAGGATATGGTTTATTAGATGTATGGATGAGTCATGGTGATAAAGTCATAACCTTGCCAGAAGGTTTTAAAGTGATGGCAAGTAGTGATAATGCGCCGATTGCAGCAATGGCTGATGAACAACGGCATTTTTATGGATTACAATTTCATCCTGAAGTAACACATACACAACAAGGTGAACGTATTTTGGAACGTTTTGTTGTCACTATTTGTGGCTGTGAACAGTTATGGAAAGCAGAAAATATTATTGAAGAAAGTATTACTACGATACAACAACAGGTAGGAGAAGATGAAGTCTTATTAGGCTTGTCGGGCGGTGTCGATTCTTCTGTTGTGGCAGCATTGTTACATCGTGCTATCGGTGATCAGTTAACATGTGTTTTTGTGGATAACGGCTTGTTACGTTTACATGAAGGTGATCAAGTAATGGCAACTTTTGCAGAGCATATGGGAATACGAGTTATTCGTGTAGATGCCGAGCAACGTTTTCTACAAAAACTAGAAGGTATAGATGATCCAGAGAAAAAACGTAAAATTATTGGTAATACATTTGTAGAAGTATTTGAAGAAGAAGCAGCTAAATTAAAACAGGCCGTTTGGTTGGCACAAGGGACTATTTATCCTGATGTAATTGAATCGGCAGCAAGTAAAACAAAAAAAGCGCATTTGATTAAGTCTCATCACAATGTGGGGGGATTGCCCGATTATATGCAGTTAAAATTACTCGAACCATTGCGAGAATTATTTAAAGATGAGGTGCGTAAGCTAGGGATTGAATTGGGGCTGCCTTCTGAAATGATTTACCGTCATCCTTTTCCAGGGCCTGGATTAGGAGTACGTATTTTAGGTGCAGTAAAAAAACAGTATGCAGATATTTTACGTCAGGCAGATTATATTTTTTTGGAAGAACTTTATGCACATCAGTTATATGATAGTGTCAGCCAGGCCTTTGCAGTGTTTTTGCCTGTACGTTCTGTGGGTGTAAAGGGGGATGGGCGTTGTTATTCATATGTAATTGCTTTGCGTGCAGTAGAAACGGTTGATTTTATGACTGCTCGCTGGGCACATTTGCCGTATTCATTTTTAGAAAAAGTATCGAACCGGATTATGAATGAAATACCAGATATAGCAAGAGTCAGCTATGATATATCAAGTAAACCTCCTGCAACGATTGAATGGGAGTAGTCTGTTATGATTATCCCTGTGATTTTATCAGGTGGCAGCGGTAGTCGTTTATGGCCAAAATCCAGAGGATTATGTCCTAAACAATTTCTTAGTTTGCATGGTCAGCAATCGCTTTTGCAAAATACTTTACAACGCTTGGATAAGTTATCAGATAAACTGCCCCCATTAGTGGTATGTAATGCTGAGCACCGTTTTTTAGTTGCCGAGCAATTACGTCAGAGTGCTTCACAGCCAGCGAGTATTCTTTTAGAGCCTATAGCAAAAAATACGGCTCCTGCTATTGCCGCTGCGGCAAGTTATGTGGCAGAAAACGATCCGATATTATTGGTATTACCAGCAGATCATATTATTTTAGATCATAGTGCTTTTTATAAAGCAATTTTACAAGGGAAAAAAGCAGCTGAACAAGGAAAATTAGTTACTTTTGGTGTGGTGGCAGATCAACCAGAAACTGGATATGGATATATTTTACGTGATACTTGTGCATGGGATGAACTAAGTAATACTTATCCGATTAAACAATTTGTAGAAAAACCGGATAAGGAAACAGCAGAACAATATATAGCTTCTGGAGAATATTACTGGAATAGCGGCATGTTTATGTTTAGGGCATCGAGCATTTTATCCGAAATGCAAAATTTGGCAGAGGATATGTTACATTGTGTGCAACAATCAATAGAGAAAGCACAACAAGATAATGATTTTATCCGTCTGGATAAAGAAAGTTTTGCCTTAAGTCCTGCTGATTCCATTGATTATGCCATCATGGAAAAAACCACTAAAGCTGTGGTAGTACCTTTGGATGCACAATGGAATGATATAGGTTCGTGGCCAGCATTGTGGGAAATAGAAGAAAAAGATGGGCAAGGCAATGTCTTGGCTGGCGATGTGCTGACTGAAAATGTGAAAAATAGTTATATACATGCTGAAAAACGTTTAATAGCAGCAATAGGCCTAGAGGATATAATTATTGTAGAAACTGCCGATGCGGTATTGGTAGCAGATAAACATCAATCTCAAGATGTGAAAAAAATTGTTGCTCAGTTAAAACAGGATGAGCGATACGAAGCACATCTGCATCAGCGAGTATTGCGTCCTTGGGGAAGTTATGAAACGTTGGATGAGTGTGAACGTTTTAAAGTAAAGCGTATTATTGTTAAACCTGGAGCAAGTTTGTCCTTACAATTACATCATCATCGTGCAGAACATTGGGTCGTTGTTAAAGGAACAGCAAAAATAGTTCATGGTGAACAAGAACAACTTTTAACAGAAGATCAATCTACCTACATTCCTTTGGGGGTAAAACATCGCTTGGAAAATGTCGGAGTGATACCACTAGAAATTATTGAAGTACAAACCGGAAGTTATTTAGGAGAAGATGATATCGTCCGTTTTTCAGATCATTATGGACGAGTACAATAATTTTCATCCTTATTGGATGGCGCAAGCTATATTGCAAGCAGAATATGCCGCAGAGCAAGGAGAAGTTCCGGTTGGAGCAGTATTGGTTTATCGTGATGAATGGATAGCCAGTGCTGGTAATAGCCCTATTTTAGATAATGATCCAAGCGCTCATGCGGAAATAAAGGTATTACGTGCTGGTGCAAAAAAAATACATAATTATCGCTTGCCAGGAACGACCTTGTATGTCACATTGGAACCTTGTCCTATGTGTGCCGGAGCAATATTGCATGCACGAGTACAGCAAGTTATTTTTGCTGCGTATGATAAGCGTAGTGGGGCGGCAGGAAGTGTACTAAATATCTTGCAACATAATGCGTTTAATCATAAAACCTTAGTAACGGGTGGGATATTGGAACAGCAAAGTAAAACACTCTTACAGCAGTTTTTTCGACAACGTAGAAAGCAAAAATAGGGGGTTATTATGCAAAATAAAGTCATGCCATCATGGTTTCTTATAGTCCTTCTTATTTATTCTTGTTCTCAGTGGGTACTGGCAGTAGAAAGAGATCCGGATGAATTTTTCTTTGATAGTAGTTTTGGAGATTTACAAGAAGAATTGGAGAATGCAAAAGAAGAAGGAAAAAAGGGAATAATACTGTTTTTTGAATTAACAGAGTGTCCTTTTTGTCACTGGATGAAAACGCATGTATTAAATCAACAAGCAGTACAAGATTATTTTAAAAAATATTTTACTATTATTAAAATTGATATCGAAGGCGATGTAGAATTAACGGATTTTCAGGGAAATATCACCACTCAAAAAGCCTTTTCATTTAAACATCGTGTACGTGCTACCCCTGTATTTGGCTTTTTTAATTTGCAAGGAAAGCCTATTTTTCGTTATACGGGAAAAACAAAGAATATGCAGGAATTTATGTGGATGGGGGAATATATCGTATCAAAAGCGTATAAAAAACAACCTTTCAGACTTTTTAAAAAAGCAAAACAATCTTAGTTATAAATATGAGATATGTTAGATAAGCGGCTAATAATAGTGATATGGCTTATTAGCAATAGTAGTATTGCTTCAGATACCTTGACCTTATCACAGGCATTATCATTATTAACAGATGAACAACCTGAGATAGCCATTCCTTTATTACAGCAACAATATCAGCAAGTTGAAAAGCAACGTATTGCACAGCAATATTACCCTAAAGTGCTGTTAGAAGGGGCTTTAGCTTGGGTTAAACCGGCTGAAGATGGATTAGATCAATCTTATGATAATCATTATCTTGGCGTAGTTGTATCACAAAAGTTATATGATTTTGGATATCAACAGGCACAACAATTACAAGCAGATGAAGCCCTGGCTGTTTATCAATATATTTATCAAGATAAAAAGATAACCCAATACTTAGCTATTTTAGAACGATTTTTTGATGTGTTATTAGCGGATTTATATTATGAGCATCTTGATGAAGCAATGGCAATGGAATATGTACGTTTAGATAGAAAAAGACAGCGGTATCAATTAAAAAAAGTAGATGAGTTAGCAGTATTAGAACAAGAAGTTACTTATCAAAAATTATTAACGCAACGTGTGAATGCAGCACATCAGCAACGTTTAACTCGTCATCTTTTAGCCGATGTCTTAAATATATCGGGACAATTACCCTCTAAGGTAGCAATACCACAAATAATATTGCCTCCGTTGGAACAAACGTTCGATACTATTCAACAGCAAGTATTAAACAATAATTTACAATTAAAAAAAATACAGCAGCAAATAAAACAACAACAGGCACAAATACAAATAGTAAGAAAACAGTACCATCCCGTAGTCAACTTACAGTTAAAAACAGATAAGTATTCCCGTAACAGTCGTTATCAGTATCCTTGGGCAGCGGAGTTACAATTATCTATTCCCTTGTATCAAAGAGGGGATAAGAAATTACAAGTGCAACAGCAACAAATTGTGTTGCAAGAATTACAACAGCAAAAAACCTTGTTACAACGTACCTTATTACAAGAGGTGTTAGCGATATGGTTAGAATTACAAAGTCTGAAAACGAAAATAAAAGAAAATACGGTAGCAACAGAATGGGCTGAATTAGCACTAGAAAAAAATCGTATTCAATATGAGATGGAAATGCAAAGTGATTTAGGGGATGCAATGGTAGAGTTATCCAAGGCACAATGGTTAATGGCAAAAGCACGTTTTAGAAGAATCTATTTGCGTGCAAGATTAGATGCCTTACAAGGAAAATGCTTGCTGCTAGAGGATGAAAAAGAGGAATAGTGGCATAATGGGAGTGATAAATAAGATGTTATTAAAATATACCGTGTGGATGGGAATGTTGTATATCTGTTATTCATCCATAACAATAGCAGCTACAGATAATCCCCATGTTGCTTTATCGGTGTATGTTAGTGGTGTGGTGAAAACATTGTATGCCAAAGAAAATAAGCAATATAAAAAGGGAGCGGTGTTATTAACATTAGATGCAACCTTATTTGATGCTCGTATTAACGCAGCAAAACAAACACTCGGGTATAGAGAGCTTACACTGAGTGAAGCAGAAAAAGAGTATCAGCGTGAGCAAGAATTATATGCACAAAGTTTAATTTCAGAAAGTGATTTACAAAAAGTGAAAGTGATTTACTTAGAAAACAAGGCAGCATATCAACAGGCTAAAGAAGCCCTGATTACAGCGCAGTGGGAAAAACAACAAACGGTACTTCGTGCGCCCTTTTCTGGACGAATAATAAAAATAAATACCTTTGTTGGGGATGTATTACGACATGATTTTCAGGTTAAGCCATTATTGTATTATAGTTTAGAGTAAAGGGATTTTTGTAACAGTGGTAACAATATTTGTGCAATATCACTGACGTGCAATGATTGTTCAGGGACAAAATCTTGTATTTGGGTAATCGGAAGTTGAGCAAATCCGCAAGGATTAATACGTTGGAATGGTGTGATATCCATTGCAACATTTAAACTGAGTCCGTGGTAGCTACATGCTCTTTTTACACGTAAACCTAACGCTGCAATCTTAGCACCTTTATGCGTAGGGGTGTCAACATATACACCAGGAGCATCTTGTTTAGCATAAGCATCAATAGCATAATATTGTAGACAAGTAATTAAGGTATTTTCTATAAGAGTAATAAACTGACGCACGCCTAGTTTTAGACGTTTTAAATCCAGTAGTAAATAACAAACTAATTGCCCCGGTGCATGATAGGTTACTTGTCCTCCTCTATCTATCGCAATAACAGGGATATCACCTGGATTGAGAAGGTGTTCCGGTTTACTATTACGTCCTAAAGTAAATACTGGTGGATGTTCTAAAATCCATATTTTATCTGGGTATTGAGGTGTTCTTTGAGCCGTATATTCCTGCATAGCAAGCCAGACAGGCTGATAATCCTGAATTCCTAAATATTCAATATCTAAAGGTATTATTACAGAGCCATTTTGACTTCGGGACATTGTGTTATATCTATATAAATAGCATCAAGTTGTGCTTTACTGGTTGCGGTAATGGTAAATGTCAGTGATACGTAACGCTGATTATTACTGTGTCGTTTTTTCATATTATGTTGTGGTTCAAATTCAGGATTATGCCGTTGTATAATATCTAAAATCAGGGTTTCAAAATAATCACTGTTTTCCCCCATGACTTTAATCGGGAACTGACAGGGAAAATCAAAAGCGGTATCGTTATCATCATTTTTTGCTGTAGTCATCTATTTACCTTATGTAATATTGCGTATATATGCTTTATATTCTCGATAGTGTTGAAGCATTTTTTTTGTGATAGTGCCTACTTGTCCTTGATTAATAAGCTGTTGATCTATTTGGACAACCGGTACTATCTCTTTGGTTGAACTACTAATCCATACTTCTTCTGCTTGAAATAGTTGCTCTTTAGAAATAGCTTGTTCATAAATGGGTAATTGATGTTGCTGGGCAAGTTCAACAATTAAATCTCGTGTTATTCCAGGTAATAAGTGTTGACTTTTAGGAGGAGTAATAATATTACCTTGGGATACAATAAATACATTACTGGCAGCCCCTTCCGTAATATATGCTTGTGTATCATTTTCAAAATGGGTATATAAGAGTGCTTCTGTTGCGCCAGTATCTTTTGCTTGCTGTTTAAGGAGTATATTAGCGAGTAGAGAAGTTGATTTGATATGGCGATATTTCCAACGTATATCTTCTAAAGTAATGGTTTTTATACCTTGAGGAAAGGAAATGTTAGCTAAAGGGGTACTCATTACAAATAAGGTATTTTTTATCTCTGTAGGGAAGTGATGATCTCGGGGGGCAACACCACGAGTTACTTGCAGATAAACAGATTGATCAATACCGGTATTTTGCTCAATAACATGCATCAATATCTCTTGCCATTGGCTATCGGTAAGAGGGCGGGGGATTTTAATGGCATCTAAATTAGTATTTAAACGCTGTAAATGTTGTGCCAGACGAAATAATTTTTTCCCATAGACGGGAATGACTTCATAAATGCCGTCCCCAAAGATAAACCCCCTGTCCAAGACAGGGATATGTGCTTGTTCTATTGGCAGATAGTGACCATTAAGATAGACGATAGCAGACATAATAAATAACCTTTAAAATATAAATTATTCAAACCAAAGTCGCACACTATCAGAAGTCTTTTGCCAAAGACTTCCTTCAGGAATAGTTTGTAATGCTACTAATGGAATATCAACAAGTATTTTCCCTTTTAAAGCGATAGTAATATTACCAAATTTTTCCCCTTTTTTTATTGGTGCAATTAATTGTCGTGTGATTTTTAAACTCGGTTGTAGTTGTTGGTATTGCCCAGTTGGAATAGTTAAATATAAGTCTTTGTCCACGCCGACAGATAAAGATTGACTCGCTCCTTTAAAAACCCGCAAGCGTTTAATTTCTTTGTTTGCCGTATAGAGTTTGTGGGTTTCATAAAAGCGAAACCCATAATTAAGGAGTTTTTGACTTTCTTGTGTACGAGCATCCACACTTTTAGTCCCCATGACGACGCTGATTAAGCGCATAGTATTACGTTTTGCTGAAGCAACAAGACAATATCCTGCTTCTTTGGTATAACCTGTTTTTAAACCATCTACATACTTATTACGGGATAATAGCTTATTACGATTGTATTGTTTTATTTTATTATAGGAAAAATAGGGTTCTTTGAACCATTTATAATATTCGGGAAATTGCCGAATGAGAGCACTTGATACAATCGCCATATCTCGGGCAGAGGTATAATGTTCTTTATGTGGTAAACCATCACTGTTACTAAAATGGCTATTTTTCATGCCTAAATGTTGAGCGTGCTGATTCATTAATGCGGCAAAGGTATCTTCACTGCCTGCAATATATTCAGATAAAGCAACTGCTGCATCATTACCAGATTGAATAATAAGCCCTTTCAGCAAGTTTTCTACAGATACTTGAGTACCCACTTCGATAAACATTTTAGAACCTGCTGTGCGCCAGGCTTTTTCACTGATGGTTACCATATCATCAAGATGGATTTTATTATCTTTTAATTCATGGAAAACGACATAAGCGGTCATAATTTTGGTAAGGCTGGCAGGTGCCATGGGGGTATAGGCATTATTTTCAGAAATAACTTTCCCGCTATAGTGATCAATTAATATATAGGATTTGGATTCAATCTTGGGAGGAGCGGGAGTGGCTAATGGGGTAGAAAATAAAGGGGTAGTAATACTAGATAACAATACGATAAAAAGAGAGATTAAAATATTATCTTTCATCAGGTGCTCCAGAAAAAAGTATAGTAAGTGATAGGTATATGGTATTTATCATTATAAATGCTCAATTGCCTGACTTAATTGAAATACAGCCATCGCATAATGTGCGCTATGATTATAGCGAGTAATAGCATAAAAATTTTGGTATGCAAGCCAATATTCAATCGTCTTTTTTTGTTCTAAAGGGATAATGGTTGCTAAGGTATCACCAGGAAGGTTAGCCTTATCCTGGAAACCTATTTTCTTTAGTTCATCAATGCTATAGCGTGGTAATAATGACATCTCTTTCGGTATACTTGCCCCTTTTTTTATTACAGTAGCCGGATAGGCAATAGAGAGATTTTTTTCCCATCCATGTTGTTGGAAGTAGTAAGCAACACTACCTATTGCATCAACTGGATTATGCCAGATATCCTTTTTTCCATCACCATCAAAATCAATCGCAAAATTACGAAAACTACCAGGAATAAATTGTCCCATGCCCATTGCACCGGCATAAGAACCTTTTAATTCTAAAGGATTGAGATTTTCTTCTTTACACATTAATAAAAATTCTACTAATTGTTGACGAAAAAAAGATGATCGGGGGGGATAGGCGAATGCGAGTGTACTTAAGGCATCAATAACTCGATAGCTACCTTGATGTTTGCCATAAAAGGTTTCTACACCAATAATAGCAGTAATAATATAGCCTGATACGCCATAAATTTTTTCAGCATATTGTAGGGTTGTTTTATATTTTTTGTAAAAGGCTCGACCTTTTTGAATGCGTTTTTTTGTTAAAAAAATAGGGCGATAGCTATACCAGGGCTTTTTTTCAGCAGGACGTTGCATCGCTTTAATAATGTTTTGTTTAATTTTAGTGTGTGAAAAAAGTGTAGTTAACATTTTTTCTGAGAATTGGTGTTGGGTTTGCATGGTTTGAATAAATTTTTTTACTTTAGGTAAAGAAAGCAGATTTTGGTTGTCTGTAGATGTTTCTATAGCGTGAACAGTATGCATAGTGCATAATAATATAAAACTAAAAAGAGAGCTGCATGTAAATTTCATTAAGATTACCTAGTTTGCTAATAATTTTCTATGAGTGTAGATGGACATCACCATGCCAAATGTTGCCATAAGAGTTACCATTGATGTGCCACCATAACTAATTAAAGGAAGCGGTACACCCACAACAGGTAATATACCGTTGACCATACCAATATTGATAAAGATATAAATAAAAAAAGTAAGGATTAAACTACCGGCAAGTAATCTACTGTAGCTTTCTTGCCCTTGTGTGGCAATGTATAATCCTCTTAGGATAATAAATAAATAGATCAGCAATAATAACACAGCACCCATTAAACCAAACTCTTCAGCATAGACAGCGAAAATAAAATCGGTGGAACGTTCAGGTAAAAATTGCAAATGAGATTGTGTACCTTCTAACCATCCTTTTCCAGTAAATCCCCCTGAGCCAATAGCAATTTTAGATTGAATGATATGGTAGCCCGTATGTAAGGGATCGGATTCAGGATTGAGTAAGGTCAGTACTCTTTGACGTTGGTAATCATGTAATAAGTAAGTCCAGGCAATAGGAATAAAGGCAATAACACTGGAAGTAAGCCCAATAATGAGTCGCCAGGAAACACCAGAGAGTAATAATACAAAAATGCCTGCTACCGCAGTTAATAAAGCCGTACCTAAATCTGGTTGTTTGGCAATCAATAAGGTGGGAACAATAATAATAAGTAAACTAATAAATAATTGTTTTAAATTAGGGGGAAGAGAATGCTTGGATAGGTAGGCAGCGACCATCATGGGAACGGCAACTTTCATTATTTCAGAAGGTTGGAAACGAAAAAAACCTAAATTGAGCCAACGTTGCGCACCTTTGCCTATTGTACCAAATAACAAGACTAATATCAGCATAATCAACCCTATTGTATAAATCCAGATAGACCAGCGCTTTAATTTATCCGGTGATATTTGAGCTATCGCCAACATGATCCCAAAAGCTATCACTAAACGAATGATTTGACGGACAAGTAAATGAGAATTTTGATCTGAAGCACTATATAAAACGATAAATCCTAATGAAGTTAAACATAATAATCCGAATAATAATATCCAATCTATATGCAACCTTTTAAAAGGTTGATAATGATACATCATAGGTTTAGAAGGTAAGCGTGAGTAGCGTTTATTCATTAATGGAGTTATCCTTGAGATATTGCTTAATCACTTTACCTGCAATGGGTGCAGCAATAGAGCCACCATGTCCCCCATTTTCAACAATTACTGCTACGGCAATATGAGGATTATCTGCTGGGGCAAAGGCAATGAATAATGCATGATCTCGTAAATGCTTAGGGGTTTCTTTTTCTTTATATTCCGCTTCTTGACCAATACCAAAGACCTGTGCTGTACCTGTTTTTCCTGCTATATGGTACTGAATATCCTTACCAATACGGCGAGCTGTACCTCGTGCGCTATGTACAACATCTTCCATGGCTTTAATTACTTTACGCCAATATTCTAAATGTACAGGGGTTTTTTGTAGTGCTTTTTGCTTAAGTAATATTAAATTTTCATTATCTTGTGTTTGGGTCGCATATAAAATATGGGATTGTAATCGAACCCCTTTATTAGCAAGGGTAGCAGTACTCGAAGCCAGTTGTATGGGGGTAACTAGCATATAACCTTGTCCAATGCCTGCAATTAAGGTTTCTCCTGGATACCAGGATTGTTGCATGGTTTTGCGTTTCCATTCACGAGAAGGCATAAGACTACGACGTTCTCCAATTAAGTCAATATTAGTTAATAAACCAAATCCAAAGCCAGTCATAAATTTATGCATTCTATCAATACCCAAACGTTGTGCCAGACGATAATAATAGACATCACACGATTCGATAATAGATTTAGCCAATGATGTATGACCATGTCCCCATTTTTTCCAATCTCGGTATTTATGAGAATAACCACTGATACTAAACCAACCAGGGCAATAAACCGTTTCTTCAGTAGTGATTTCACCTAACTCTAAACCAGCTAGGGCATAAAAGGGTTTTACTGTAGAGCCAGGAGGATAACGTCCTAATAAGGCACGGTTAAATAAAGGTCTGTCAGGGGAATTATTTAAGTGATTGTAATTATCATAATTAATACCATTAACAAATAAATTAGGATCAAAAGTAGGCATACTCACTAAACTTAGCACTTGTCCTGTATTAGGGTCAATAGCAACTAATGCACCTTTTTCATTACCAAATGCTTGCATAGCCGTTTGTTGTAATGCAATATCAATAGTCAGATATAAATTTTTACCCGGGGAAGGCGGAATTTGTTTAATAACTCTTAAGGTTCTTCCTCGGACATTTGTTTCTACTTCTTGATAGCCGACCTTACCATGTAAGTATTTTTCATAGGTACGCTCAATACCTAATTTACCAATGTGATTAGTGCCTTTATAGTTAGCATTATCAATTTTTTGTAATTCTTTTTTATTAATCCGACCCACATAGCCTAATACGTGTGCAGTTGATTCACCCAGAGGATAACTACGCATTAAACGTGCTTGTATTTCAACGCCAGGTAAATTATGACGGTTAACAGATATTTTAGCTACTTCATCGTCATTGAGGCGAAAACGCAATGGAACACCTTCAAAATGGCGTTTTTCTTTTAATAAGCGGTGGAAGTTTTTAATGTCTTTATCACGAATTTGAATAAGTTGAGATAAATTTTTTAATGTTTGATCGAGATTTTCTACTTGTTCAGGGATAATTTCTAACGTATAGGTTGGTAAATTATCGGCAAGTAACGTTCCTTTTCTATCGAAAATTAATCCACGAGTGGGAGGTATTGGTTTGATACCTAAACGATTATTTTGAGATAGAGTAGTAAAATGTTGATGTTGGTCTATTTGTAAATAATATAAGCGTACTACTAAGACGATAAGAAGAAGAATAATAATAGCACCGGCAAGGAGTATGCGATTATTAAAAATATGCTTTTCACGGGAGTGATCTTTAAACGTTTGTTGATTAAACATAAATATAATAAAGAGATAGCATGGTTATTGTATACGGTAATAACGTTGAAAAAAATATAAGACAAAGTAAATCAGTGGCCAACATAAAGCACTACTAAAAGGGTTTAACCAATAACTCCACCAGGAAAGAGGAATATCTCCAAAAATACTGCGTAGCCATAAGAGGAGTAATTGTTGCAAACTGATTAAAAGAAAAATAATAATGGCTTGTTGCCATAAAGGAAAGTGACGTATACGGCGATAAAAATATAATGTTAAATAGGCAATAATACTTAATACTAAAGCATGTAATCCTAAGGTGGTAGGCATTAATAAATCAAGCAATAACCCTATTATCCAGCCGGTAGCAATGCCTACACGCTCAGGTAAGTTAATACACCAGTAAATTAATACTAGCGTTGGCCAGTTAGGACGTAAAGATTGAATACTTTCTGGTAAAGGATAAATAGCGAATAAAAGGGATATGACGATACTGCCTATTATGACTATTTGTCCAGGAAGGGTATTATTCGGTATCATCATGCTGCTCAGTCGTATGGGTTTGTTCATTATCAATAATGGATATAAATAATACCTCTCGGCTACGTTTTAAATGAGCGATAGGTTGTGCTTTAATCGTTGCAAAGGCTTGTTTAGGATTTCGTTTTACAGATGATACAACCGCCACTGGATAACCTGTTGGAAAATGCCCGCCTAATCCAGAGGTTTCGAGTAAATCTCCTTCTTCGATCTCTGCATTATTGGGTAAATAGAGAAGTTCTAATTCACTTGCTGAACCGGTACCAAAGGCAATAGCACGTAAGCCATTACGATTTACTTGTACGGGAATGGCATGTGCCGGATCGGTAATCAAAATAGCGATACTCGAATTATGATTGACTTGTGTAATTTGTCCCATGATACCGTAGGCATCAATGATAGGTTGCCCTTTGTAAATATGATGTTTTGCGCCTTTATTAATGACAATAAGATGCTTGAACGGATCTAAATCAACTTGTAGTGTTTCAGCCACTTGCAGTTCTTCTTGTTTACGGGGAGCGTGTAAAAGGGAACGTAAACGCATATTTTCTGAAGATAAGGCAATTAATTTTTGGTTTTTTGCTTGTAACAGTTGATTACTCAAACGCAAGCGTTTTATTTCTTCTCGTAATTCATCATTAGATGTGAATTTATTACCTATCCAACTGCTGAAGTTAGCAGAAATATTAACAATACTGTAAAAAGGTTGGGTAGCAGAATAGAGGATATTATGAAAAGGATTAAAAATTTGCGAATAATGATCTAATAGTATCAGCATGACAGAAAGACCACTAAAAAAAAGCAGTCGGAATAAACGTGATGATATATTGGAGAAAAAGGTATTGATGGTTTTATTCCTAAGGTACAAAGATGAGTAACGTAAGTGAGGTATTTACTCTACACTAAATAGTTCCATACCCATTTCATCCATAAGTTCTAATGCCCGTCCACCACCACGAGCAACACAGGTTAAAGGATCATCAGCTACCATGACAGGTAGTCCGGTTTCTTCTTGTAGTAATTTATTCAAATCCCGTAATAATGCCCCACCACCGGTTAAGACCATACCTTTTTCTGCAATGTCTGATCCTAATTCGGGGGGGGTTTGTTCTAATGCGGTTTTGACTGCCCCGACAATACCAGTAAGGGGTTCTTGTAGTGCTTCTAAAATCTCATTACTATTAAGTGTAAAGCCACGAGGTATGCCTTCTGCAAGATTACGTCCACGTACTTCAATTTCTAACACTTCAGTACCAGGATATGCTGATCCAATACTATGCTTGATTAATTCAGCAGTCGCTTCACCAATTAATGTGCCATAATTTCGGCGGACATAATTAATAATAGCTTCATCAAAGCGATCACCGCCAATCCGTACAGATTCAGAATATACGATACCGCCAAGTGAGATTACTGCTACTTCGGTTGTTCCACCTCCAATATCGACCACCATCGATCCGGTTGCTTCACTACAGGGCATACCTGCCCCAACTGCAGCAGCCATTGGTTCATCAATGAGATACACTTCTCTTGCCCCTGCACCGGCAGCCGACTCTTTAATTGCTCGTCGCTCAACTTGTGTTGCCCCCCACGGTACACAAATCAACACCCGAGGACTAGGCTTTAAAAAACGGTTTTCGTGAACTTTATTGATAAAATGCTGCAACATTTTTTCGGTGACGGTAAAATCTGCAATGACTCCATCTTTCATGGGACGTACGGCTTCAATATTACCAGGCGTTCGACCCAACATATCTTTGGCATCTTGTCCAACGGCAGCAATACTTTTTGAATTACTATGAATGTTATTACGAATGGCAACGACGGAGGGTTCATTCAGCACAATTCCCTGTTCACGTACATAAATAAGGGTATTAGCTGTACCTAAGTCAATGGATAAATCATTAGAGAATAAACCACGTAATCGTCCAAACATAGTTGCCCTTTATTGTTATTAATGGTTATTAAAATATTGATTGTTATATCAGGTTTCAATATAAGATGTGTATTCTCTCAGATATAATAGGAATTTGTCTAATGAATTTTGAATTTAGAATGAAGCTAAACTCTTGATATATAAAATATTATTATTGCATATATACAACAGTTAGTAGTAAATTATTGTTTTTTAATGTTGTTTTTTTGCAATATGGCCAATTTATGAATAATAAATTTATTTTTAGATGGGGAAAATTTCTATCAAACGGTAGCGATTTATCTTTTTTCTCTGTCAGGTTAAGGGTAGAATAGTCGGCTTGCAACCGGATTGGGAGAAGATAGAAATGTCATTAACTGAAGATGATGTAAAAAAAATTGCCTATTTAAGCCGTTTACAGATCACAGAACAAGCAATACCTGAATATGTTGAGAATTTATCTAGTATCTTTGATTTAGTAGATCAAATGAATGCAGTGGATACCTCTCATGTAGAAACAATGGCGCATCCTTTACATATGATACAAAGATTGCGTGAAGATGTGGTAACAGAAAGCAATCAACGAGATATTTTTCAACGTCATGCACCGGAAACGGAAGCAGGTTTATATTTAGTACCAAAAGTAATTGAATAATTTTGTTTGACTAAACAATGGGATAATTATGCATAAGAAAACAGTTGCTGAATTATCAGCAGGACTTAAAGCAAAAGAGTTTTCCAGTGAAGAACTCACTCAGGTATTCTTACAACGGATTGCTGATTTAGATAAAGAATTAAATACCTATATTACGGTAACAGAGGAACAAGCTATTTATCAAGCGAAAAAAGCAGATAAAAAAATAGCTGAAAATACGGCAGGCACATTAACTGGCATACCTTTAGCACAAAAAGATATTTTTTGTACTCAGGGAGTTAAGACAACCTGTGGTTCTAAAATGTTAGAAAATTTTGTTGCCCCTTATGATGCTACTACAGTCACGCAATTTAATAATGCTGGTATGGTTTTATTAGGTAAAACGAATATGGATGAGTTCGCAATGGGTTCATCAAATGAAAGTAGTTATTTTGGTGCGGTAAGTAATCCCTGGGATCTAGCAACAGTACCTGGGGGATCATCGGGAGGATCAGCAGCGGCAGTTGCTGCATGTTTAGCACCGGTTGCAACGGGAACAGATACCGGTGGATCGATTCGGCAACCTGCGGCATTTTGTGGTATTACAGGTTTAAAACCGACCTATGGAAGAGTTTCTCGCTATGGCATGATTGCTTTTGCTTCGAGTTTGGATCAAGGAGGTATCATGGCACGTAGTGCTGAAGATTGTGCTATGTTATTAAATACAATGGCTGGTTTTGATGAAAAAGATTCGACCAGTGCAAAGATTGCCACAGAAAATTATAGCCAATCTTTACATAGCAAGGTGGAAGGTTTAAAAATTGGTTTACCTCAAGAGTATTTTGCAGAAGGTTTGGATGCGCAAGTTGGACAATGTATTGAAGCTGCGATTAAAGAATATGAAAAAATGGGGGCAAAAATTATAGAATTAAGTCTGGAAAATACTTCTTTAGCAGTGCCTACCTATTATATTGTTGCACCGGCGGAATGTTCTTCAAATTTATCTCGTTTTGATGGGGTACGGTATGGCTATCGTTGTCAAGACCCTAAAGATTTAACTGATTTATATTTACGTTCACGGGGAGAGGGTTTTGGTGATGAAGTGAAACGACGTATTTTAATTGGGACGTATGCGTTATCGGCAGGATATTACGATGCATATTATTTAAAAGCACAAAAATTAAGGCAGTTAATCAGCAATGATTTTACACAGGCATTTAAACAGGTTGATGTATTGATAGGGCCAACGACTCCTGATGTAGCATTCAAGAAAGGGGAAAAAAGTGATCCTGTTAGTATGTATTTATCCGATATCTATACTATAGCAGTAAATCTAGCAGGATTACCTGCTATATCAATACCTGTAGGTAGAATAAAAAATAAACCCGTTGGATTACAACTTATAGGTAATTATTTCAATGAAGCAAAATTATTAAATATTGCCCATCAATATCAAACTATTACCGATTGGCATAGAGGTATACCAGAAAAATTTCAATAACCATGAGCATTAAAAAAGATAATGAAAAACAATTAAAGGAACAGGCTTCAAGAACCGCACCCCTACAGGCATAACGAACCGACTAAAAGAGTAACTTAATCACCAATACCGGGTGATTAAGTTACTCTGTTTTCGTTTGACACATCAACGGTCGTTGCCGGATTTTCCGGGCTTACATCTCCTTTGCCATCTAAAGATGGTCATTCCACCGCCTGTACCGCTTTTTTTCAAATGGCAATTTTACGCTTTTTTTTCCCATTGAGGAACGCTTTAGAGCGTAAATATTCGAAGGTTCTTTGTTTTATTACTTTTGAGATATTATTATCGGCATTGTCTGTATGCCCGCATTTTAAACATAAGAACTCAGACTGGCTCTTACAGTTCTTTTTATCCGTATCACCGCACTGAGCACATTGCTGACTGGAATAAGCCGCTGGTACTTTTACCGGTAATTTACCTAAGTCTTTGAGTTTATATGCTGTAAACTGTCTGATTTAACCCAATAAAAAACCGTGTGCGCTTCAAACCATTTAGCTCCGGCATTTCGACGAATTTGTGATGGTATGATTTTTAAAAAAAGCAGGGACTGATTAAGAAAAG
>JALWRI010000085.1 GCA_026994225.1 Gammaproteobacteria bacterium
ATAAGGAATACCTTAAAGCACAAGAAAAGAAATTAAAAGCATCACAAAAACGTAAAAAAAATCAACTAAAAAAGAAAGTATCTGTACAAGAAAAAAAGGTTGGAAATACAGCAATATCAGATGCATAAATAGAAGAACTAAGGTAATAGAACCTTTTTTTATTAGTAAATGTAAAAAAATTTGCGGGTTAAAAGAAGTAACCCGCAAAGTTCTTATTAACGGAGAACACTGTTGCCTGTTAAGGCAAGTATTATTCTACCGACATAATAAAAGAATGCTGTGTTGTTGGTCACAGTTTAGATAATATCTGTAGTGCATCCTCTTTGGCTGATCCGATATATGTGTGAGGTGTAAGATCTAATAAGGTTTTTTTTGCTTCTTCGGGTATTTCTAACGTTGCTACAAAGGTTTGTAATTTTTCTTTACTGATCCCTTGCCCACGGGTTAATTCTTTTAATTTTTCATAAGCACCTTCAATAGCATAACGGCGCATAACTGTTTGTATGGGTTCTGCTAATACTTCCCAGGTATTATCCAGATCAGTCTTAATACGTTCAGGATTGACTTGTAATTTAGAAATACCCCGTAAGCTGGATTGATAACTGATTAAAGCATGGGCCAAACCAACCCCTAAATTACGTAATACTGTTGAATCACTTAAATCTCGTTGCCAACGTGATACGGGCAGTTTTTCACTTAAATGATGCAATAGGGCATTGGAAATACCTAGATTTCCTTCTGAATTTTCAAAATCAATAGGATTGACTTTATGGGGCATGGTTGATGAGCCAATTTCATTTTCGATGGTTTTTTGCTTGAAATAGGCAAGAGAAATATAAGACCAAATATCTCTATTAAAATCTAGCAAAATAGTATTAAAACGGCTAATAGCATGGAAATATTCAGCCATATAATCATGTGGTTCAATTTGTGTGGTGTAAGGATTTTGGGTTAAACCTAAGGATGTAATAAAATTTGCACTCAATTGTTGCCAGTCAAGATGCGGATAAGCACTTAAGTGAGCATTATAATTACCTACTGCACCATTAAATTTTCCTAATAAAGTGATTGCTTTGAATAGTCGATATTGACGTTGTAGGCGATAGGCAATATTTGCCATTTCCTTACCTAAAGTAGAAGGTGATGCGGGCTGTCCATGAGTGCGTGATAACAAGGGAAGATCAGCATGTTGTTGTGCAAGTTCACTGATTGCGGTAATAACTTTGTGCATTTCAGGAAGCAGAACTTGATTACGGGCTTCTTGCAGCATTAAAGCATGAGCAAGATTATTAATATCTTCAGAAGTGCAAGCAAAATGAATAAATTCACTAATTTGTGTCAATTCTGTATTACTGGCAATTTTTTCTTTTAAAAAATATTCGACAGCTTTTACATCATGGTTAGTACGGCGTTCTATGGCTTTGACCCGTCCAGCATCTTCTAATGAAAAATCGCTAATAATAATATTTAATAGTTTATTAGCTTCTTTACTTAAAGTAGGAACTTCAATAATTTCGGGGTGCTTACTTAATGTTTGTAGCCAACGTATTTCTACTATTACTCGGTAGCGAATAAGACCAAATTCACTAAAAATAGGGCGTAATGATTGTGTTTTACCACCATAACGACCATCTATGGGAGATATTGCGCTAAGTGTACTCAATTCCATAAAATACCTACTGAAAATAAAAAAGACCAGAAAAATATAAAGTGGTTTATTATACATGTATTTTTACTGTGTTTGTTGAAGACAGCTTACGGTATAATAATTGGATGTTAATTATTAATAGGTATGTATTTATATGTTAGACGCTTATAATAAACACGTAGATGAAAGAAAAGCACAAAATTTACCCCCCTTACCTTTACATGCACAACAAGTAACAGATGTTGTTGAACTACTAAAGAATGCGGCAACAGAAGATAGCCAACGATTATTAGATTTACTGTTGCAAAGAGTACCACCAGGCGTTGATCAGGCAGCTTATGTAAAAGCAGGTTTTTTAGCGGATATTGCCAGGGGTAAGATAGAATGCGATGTCATTGATCCCGTTTATGCGACTAAGATATTAGGTACTATGGTGGGGGGATATAATATCCAGCCATTAATTGATTTACTTGCTAATGAAACCTGTGCAGACACGGCTGTTGAGGCATTATCACATACTTTATTGATGTTTGATGCCTACCATGATGTATTGGAAAAAGCAAAAATCAATGACTATGCTAAAAAAGTGGTAGATGCCTGGGCAAATGGAGAATGGTTTACCAGTAAGCCAGTAATGCCAGAAAAAATAACAGTAACGGTCTTTAAAGTGGAGGGAGAAACAAATACTGATGATTTATCACCTGCTACAGAGGCTTGGAGTCGTCCAGATATTCCTTTACATGCAAAAGCAATGTTAATTAACAAAATGCCAGATGCATTGGAAACAATTGAGAAATTAAAGCAAAAAGGTCATCCCTTAGCGTATGTAGGGGATGTAGTCGGTACAGGATCATCCCGTAAATCGGCTATTAATTCGGTATTATGGCATATGGGACAAGATATTCCCTATATTCCTAATAAACGTCAAGGAGGGGTGATACTGGGAGGAAAAATTGCACCTATATTTTTTAATACAGCAGAAGATTCAGGTGCGCTGCCTATAGAATGTGATGTGACAGCATTGGGTATGGGAGATGTGATTAGTATTTATCCTTATCAGGGTAAAATCTGTAATGACAAAGGGGAGATACTTACTGAATTTAATTTACAACCTAATACCTTAGCAGATGAAATTCGGGCAGGAGGGCGTATTCCCCTGATTATAGGCAGGGGATTAACCGATAAAACCCGTGAATATCTACAGTTACCAGCAAGTGATTTATTTATTCGTCCGGTTGTCAATAAAGAAGCAACGCACGGTTATACCTTAGCACAAAAAATGGTAGGTAAAGCGTGTGGAGTAGAGGGAATACATCCAGGCAGTTATTGTGAACCTTTAATAAATACGGTTGGCTCACAAGATACGACGGGTGCAATGACACGAGATGAATTAAAGGAATTAGCTTGTTTGGGTTTTTCGGCTGATTTAGTGATGCAAAGTTTTTGTCATACTGCCGCTTATCCTAAACCAGTAGATATTACATTACAGCACGAATTACCCGATTTTATTACTACTCGAGGAGGGATTGCATTACGTCCTGGTGATGGCATTATCCATTCTTGGTTAAATCGTATGTTATTGCCTGATAAAGTAGGAACAGGAGGCGATTCACATACTCGTTTCCCTTTAGGGATTAGTTTTCCTGCTGGATCGGGGTTAGTGGCTTTTGGTGCTGCTTTAGGCGTTATGCCATTAAATATGCCTGAATCGGTATTGGTACGTTTTACGGGAACATTGCAAAAAGGTATCACTTTACGAGATTTAGTGAATGCAATACCTTATCAAGCATTAAAAGAAGGTAAATTAACGTTAGATAAAGCAACTAAAAAGAATGTGTTTAATGGTCGTATTTTAGAAATTGAAGGCTTGCCTGATCTGAAAGTAGAGCAAGCTTTTGAACTAACGGATGCTTCTGCTGAACGGTCTGCAAATGGCTGTACTATTAAATTAAATAAAGAACCTGTTATTGAGTATTTACAATCTAATATCACATTATTACAGTATATGATAGCAAGTGGCTATAAAGATAAGCGTACAATTCAACGGCGCATAGATGCAATGCAAACTTGGTTAGCAAATCCACAGCTTCTTAGTGCTGATAACAATGCAGAATATGCAGATATTATTGAAATTAACCTAGATACGATTACAGAGCCATTGTTAGCTTGTCCCAATGATCCAGATGATATTAAACCGTTGTCTGAAATAGTTGGAACAAAGGTTGATGAAGTCTTTATTGGTTCTTGTATGACCAATATTGGACATTATCGTGCCGCCGCAAAAGTGTTAGAGTCAGGGGGAGCAGTACCTACTCGCTTATGGATTGCGCCACCTACTGCTATGGATGAACAACAATTAACCGAAGAAGGTATTTACAGTATTTTTGGTAAAGCAGGTGCACGTACAGAAATGCCAGGTTGTTCTCTATGTATGGGTAATCAAGCCAGGGTTGCAGACGGTGCAACAGTGGTATCAACCTCTACTCGTAATTTTCCAAACAGGATGGGAAAAGAGGCAAAAGTGTATCTGGCTTCAGCAGAATTATCAGCGATTATTGCAAAATTAGGGGAAATGCCTACAGTAGAGGTATATCAGCAGATGATGGAAAATTTAGAACCCTTGGCAGAAGATATTTACCGCTATTTAAATTTTGATCAGATTGCATTATACCAAGAAAAAGCCAAGACTGTAATTTTTGTAGTAGCTGAATAATCAGGATAGAGGGGAATAGCATGGCTACTCCCCTTTATGATGTGTGTCCAGGGTGCTTACTTTTCGTCAAATCCTTTAGTGTGTACCATATTGATTTTTAATAATACCGGACCACAGGGTAATAAATGTGGGGGGTTATTTTTTATAATTTCAATATAATCTAAATCTGTATTTTGACTGCCACAGTCATACCGTCCAGCATTAATTTCTTCTACTAATTTATCTAATACTTCTCGTATAGGAGTGATAAGTTTTAATGCATCGCCCATAAATTCTTCATCGTATTCCACTGCATCTTGTAAATCGTGTAATTCATCATAAGCGACCTTAATTAAGTCAACATATTCTTCGGGTGTTCTAATTTTACGCATAGACAATCCTTCAATAAATAGTAGGGATTAGTAATATTGCTACTGTAATATTACTACTATAAAATATCAAGCTAACTTTTCTTTTAAGATGGTAACGATCTGTGCTAAGGGTATTTCTTCAGTAGTATCTGTCGTGCGTGTTTTATGTTCAATCATGCCTTTATCAAGCCCTCGTTCACCTAATACCAAACGGTGAGGAATACCAATTAAATCAGCATCGGAAAACATGACACCCGCTCGTTCTTTTCTATCATCGAGTAGTATTTCCATACCGGCATCAATAAATGCCTTATAAAGGTCTTCAATAGCGGTGCGTAAACGCTGAGATTTATGCATATTCATAGGAATGAGTACGATTTGAAAAGGGGCAATAGCAAGAGGCCAAATAATTCCCTTTTCATCATAATTTTGTTCAATACTCGCTGCAACCACTCTGGAAATACCAATGCCATAGCAGCCCATAGTCATAATGGTGGTTTTACCTTGTTCGTTAAGTATACTCGCTTGCATAGCCTTACTATAAGTATCCCCTAATTGGAAGATATGTCCTACTTCAATACCTCGCTTAATTTCTAATACGCCTTTACCATCAGGGCTGGGATCATTTGCTTGCACATTACGTAAATCGGCAATAGTTGGTATAGGAAGATCACGTTCCCAGTTAACGCCTTGATAATGCATATTATCTTCATTAGCACCACAAACAAAATCACTGCATTGTAAGGTTGCATAATCTGCAATAATAGGGATAGACAGTCCTATAGGACCAATAAAACCAGCGTTACAATGTATTATTTCTTGAATATCTTGTTCATCTACCCAACGGAGAGGGCTTGCGATAAGATCGAGTTTTTCTGCTTTAATCGTATTTAGTTCGTGATCACCACGTAATAACAGTGCAATAACGGGTGTTACCTCTGTTGCCCCTTTTACCAATAGTGTTTTAATACATTGTTGTGGAGGAATGTGTAAAAATTGGCTTACCTCATCAATACTACGCTGATCAGGGGTGGGTATTTTTTGTAAAACTGCTTTTCCCGAGGTATTAACGGTATCGTCTAATAAGGTACTGGCTAATTCTACATTAGCGGCATAATCACTTTGCTTACTAAATGCAATAGCATCTTCCCCTGATTCAGCCAAAACATGAAATTCATGAGAACGTTTTCCTCCAATAGAGCCACTATCGGCTTCCACTGCACGAAATGTTAGCCCAATACGGGTAAAAATAGCATGATAAGTTTGATGCATTAGGGTATATGTTTCAGAAAGAGATGCGGCATCACTATGGAAAGAGTAGGCATCTTTCATAACAAATTCTCTCGCACGCATAATACCGAAACGGGGGCGAATTTCATCTCGAAATTTAGTTTGAATTTGATAGAAAGTAGCGGGTAATTGTTTATAACTTCGTATCTCATTACGTATAAGATCAGTTATGACTTCTTCATGCGTAGGGCCTAGACAAAAATGATTATGATGTCGATCTTCAATACGTAATAATTCAGCGCCATATTTATTCCAGCGTTCAGATTCTTGCCATAGTGTTGCTGGTTGTACCATAGGCATTAGCACTTCTTGCGCTCCAGATTTATTCATTTCATCTCGGACAATATGTTCCACTTTACGTAATACACGTAAGCCAAGGGGTAACCAACTGTAAAGTCCTGCAGCAAGTTTACGGATTAAGCCTGCTCGCAACATAAGTTGGTGGCTAACGATGCTAGCATCAGCAGGGGTTTCTTTGGTAGTAGCAAGTAATAAATTTGAAGTACGCATAAAAGTGTTATCATCCTGTAATATCAGTAAAAAGAGATATAACCATAATGGTTATGGTAAAAATAGCTGATAATAGCGAGTTTTTATTCAAAAGTACCCGCATTCCAGCCCCATAAATGTCGCTTTGCATCAGAAAATTCGATATAGATACGATCAGGGGGAATAGCGAGTTTTTCTAACAAATATGCAGGAAGTTGTGCGGCAAGATTAGGGATTGCGTTATCTTTAAAACCAATACTTTTTAATTCTAAATATGCACACGGCGCATCGGAGCCAGAAAAAAACATAGGGCATGGTGGTTCAAGTATTATCATGACATATTTTTCAGGCTTAGATAATAATTTGGCACATAAGGCAGATAAATCTTGTAGTAAAAGGGCTTCTAAAGTGCTATCAATCGTTTGATTAGTACGTATTTTTAAACATGGCATAATAATACTCCGTATTTATCGATAATATTTTGCAATCGCAGTGCGTGCTTGAGCAATCTTTTTATCTCGTTTTTCTCCTAAAGGTTCTACTGTTCCATCGGATTTCATAATTCGCCGATATTGTTGGTAAACCCGTAAATTTTTTTTTGCTATCTGATTTTTTGCATCGCTTTTTTTTGTTTTAATTTAGCTTGTCGTGCTTTTTGTTGTTGTTGTTTTTGATGGCTCTGTTGTAAGGCTTTTGTCCGTTTTTCTGCTTGTTGATATTGAGGAACAGGTAAGATTTTGCTAGTAACTGCCTGTTCTTTAGGTGCAAATTGTGAATAATGGACTTGTCCATCGGTATCTACCCATTTATATAATTGTGCAGCAAAGAGCGTATTTTGGAGTAAAATAAAGGTAAATAACAATAAAAGTAAACGATATGACATAATGAATCCCCAGTAGGTAGTATATTATTCAGTCATTTTATTGTTATAATAACAGGCTTTTATAGTGATCGTCCGTAATTACAACTATAAAATATATATTTTGTCGGATTTTCTTTCTTTTTAGAAGGGGAATATTGGGTTGATTAGTTTGGCTGGAGTAATATTGTGGAATTATCCGGAGCAGAGATTGTTGCACAGTTTTTAGAAGATGAAGGGGTTGACTATATTTTTGGATACCCAGGTGGTGCAGTGTTGCATATTTATGATGCACTGTTTAAACAAGATGCAGTCAAACATATATTGGTGCGTCATGAACAAGGAGCTACGCATGCAGCAGATGGGTATGCAAGGGCAACAGGGAAGCCAGGTGTGGTACTCGTTACCTCTGGACCTGGAGCAACCAATGCCATAACAGGCATTGCAACGGCCTTTATGGATTCGGTACCAATGGTGATTATTACCGGACAAGTACCTCGTGCTTTTATTGGTAGTGATGCCTTTCAGGAGGTTGATTCTGTGGGTATTTCTCGCCCCTGTGTGAAGCATAATTTTTTGGTGGGAGATGTCAAAGATATTGCTGATACCTTGAAAAAGGCCTTTTATATTGCTACAACGGGACGACCAGGACCTGTATTAGTAGATATTCCTAAAGATATTACTGCGCCACATATCAAGATACCGTATATTTATCCAGAAAGTGTCGATATTCGATCTTATAAACCGGTAACTAAAGGGCATTTAGGGCAAATTCGGCGTGCAGCAGAATTATTGCTAATAGCAAAACGTCCTATGATTTATACCGGTGGGGGAGTGGTAAGTAGTAATGCCAGCCAGAGTTTAACGGAATTAACCAAACGTTTGGGTTTTCCTATCACTCAAACATTAATGGGCTTAGGTTCTTACCCTGCAAGTGATAAGCAGTTTTTAGGTATGTTGGGCATGCATGGCACATATGAAGCTAATATGGCGATGCATGAATGTGATGTGTTATTTGCCATTGGCGCACGCTTTGATGATCGGGTAACAGGACAACTAGAACAATTTTGTCCCGATGCCCAAATTATTCATGTAGATATTGATCCGGCATCGATTGCTAAAAATGTACACGTCGATATACCTATTGTTGGGGATGTCGATGAAGTCTTGTCTGATATGTTGGAAATATTGAAAACGATTGATGCCACACCAGATAAAGAAGCTCTGGATGGATGGTGGAAAAAAATTGAGAAATGGCGTAAAAAGGATTGTTTACAATATAATCGTAAGAGTAAATTAATTAAACCACAATTTGTCATTGAGAAGTTACATGAAGTAACACAAGGTGATGCATATATTACCTCAGATGTAGGACAACATCAGATGTTTGTTGCCCAATTTTATCCTTTTGATAAATCCCGTCGTTGGATTAATTCAGGAGGATTAGGTACGATGGGGTTTGGTTTACCGGCAGCGATGGGGGTACAATTAGCGTATCCAGGTGAACAAGTAGCTTGTGTTACCGGTGAAGCCAGTATTCAAATGTGTATTCAAGAGCTATCGACCTGTTTGCAATATGGATTACCTATCAAAGTGATTAACTTAAATAATCGTTATATGGGGATGGTACGACAATGGCAAGAATTTTTTTATGAGGGACGTTATGCCATGTCGTACGTAGAAGCCTTACCTGATTTTGTGAAATTGGCAGAAAGTTATGGGCATGTAGGGATTTTGGTAGAAAAACCTTCAGAAGTAAAATCGGCATTAGAAAAAGCCTTTGCAATGAAAGACAAGCTGGTGTTTGTGGATTTTATCACTGATCAAAAGGAAAATGTTTACCCTATGATAGCGCAAGGTAAAGGGCATCATGAAATGGTAGAAAGAGAGTTGGCTTAATTATGCGTTATATTATTTCTATTTTAATTGAAAATGAAGTGGGTGCATTATCACGGGTTGCAGGGTTATTTTCTGCACGGGGCTATAATATTGAGTCATTAACCGTTGCACCGACAGAAGATGCGTCTTTATCCAGGATGACGATAGTAACGTGCGGAACAGAATCTATTATTGAACAAATTAGTAAACAACTTAATAAACTGGTTGATGTGGTCAAATTAAATAATTTGATAGAAGATGCACATATTGAACGTGAGATGATGCTGATTAAGATCAATGTAGCACAAGTTTCCAAGCAAGAATTAATGCATTTAGTGGATATATTTCGAGGACGGGTGATTGATGTTGCCAGTGATATTTATACAGTAGAATTAACCGGAACCGGAGATAAATTAGATGCCTTTATTGCCACTTTGGAAGAAGGGGCTATTTTAGAAACCGTACGTTCGGGAGTAATGGGTATTGCAAGAGGTGCCAAAGCTCTCAGTTTACAACAGTAAGTAAAAAAACAGATAATTAATATTATTGAATAACGAAGGAAAAATGAATGAATATTTATTACGATAAAGATGCTGATCTTTCTATTATTAAGAGCTTGAATGTGGCAATTGTGGGATATGGTTCACAAGGTCATGCACATGCTAATAACTTGAAAGATTCTGGTGTAAATGTCGTGGTAGCACTGCGTGAAGGTTCTGCATCTGCTGCAAAAGCAAGTAATGCCGGATTAACGGTAAAAAATATTGAAGATGCGGTAAAAGAAGCAGATTTAGTAATGATTTTAGCACCTGATGAACATCAGGCTAAACTTTATCGCACGCAAATTGAACCTAATATTAAACAGGGTGCAACCTTAGCGTTTGCTCATGGTTTTAATATTCATTATGGACAAATTGAACCTCGTAATGATCTCAATGTGATTATGATTGCACCAAAAGGCCCTGGACATTTAGTGCGTTCTACCTATATGGGTAACGGTGGAGTGCCTTCTCTGATTGCGGTATATCAAGATGCAGATGGTAAGGCAAAAGATATTGCTCTGTCTTATGCTTCAGCAAATGGGGGAGGGCGTGCTGGTGTAATAGAAACGACCTTTAAAGAAGAAACAGAAACGGATTTATTTGGTGAACAAGCGGTATTATGTGGTGGAGCAACAGCATTAGTACAAGCAGGTTTTGAAACGTTAACAGAAGCAGGATATGCACCTGAAATGGCGTATTTTGAATGCCTACATGAGTTAAAATTAATTGTCGATTTAATGTATGAAGGCGGAATTGCTAATATGCGGTATTCCATCTCTAATACAGCAGAATATGGGGATTTAACTCGTGGTCCACGAGTGATAACTGATGAAACCAAGGCCGAAATGCAGCGTATACTTACTGAAATCCAAAATGGTGAATTTGCTCGTGAATTTATTTTGGAAAATCAAGCAGGAGCTGCTACATTGAAAGCAAAACGCCGTTTAGGTAAAGCGCATCCTATTGAAGAAGTGGGTGAAAAGCTCCGTAGCATGATGGCATGGATTGAAGATTCAAAAATTGTAGATAAAAGTAAAAATTAAGATATTTTGTCGCTTATTGGGATGATAAAGAGCGGACTTGAGTGTCCGCTTTTTCATCTATAAGGAAAATGATAATGGAGTATTGTCGATGTGACAACTGAAGCAAGCAATATACGTAAGCCACGTAGAGGTATTTATTTACTTCCTAATTTATTTACTTTATCGGCATTATTTGCTGGATTTTATGCCATTGTTGCAGCAATTAACCACCGTTTTGAAGCAGCAGCTATTGCGGTATTTATTGCCATGATCTTAGATGGTCTGGATGGTAGAGTAGCGAGGATGACCAATACTCAAAGCGATTTTGGTGCTGAATTTGATAGTTTGGCAGATATGATTTCTTTTGGTTTAGCTCCTGCATTAATTGTTTATACTTGGACATTATCTGATTTAGGTCGATTGGGTTGGTTGGCAGCTTTTGTTTATACTGCTGCTGCAGCATTACGTTTAGCACGTTTTAATACACAACTTGCAGTGATGGATAAACGTTATTTTAAAGGGCTTGCTAGTCCATCTGCGGCAGCGGTTATTGTTGGTTTAGTTTGGTTTTGTGTAGATTGGGAGTTATCCGCAGAAGTATTGCGTATTCCTGCGGCATTGTTAACAGTGGTAGCTGGTATATTAATGGTAAGTAATATTCCTTATCGTAGTTTTAAGGATTTAAATTTAAAAAATCGTATTCCCTTTGTAACATTATTAATTATTGTATTGGTTTATATTTGTATTTCTTTAGCCCCTGCATTGGTACTGTTTGGTATTTTTTTCTTGTATGCGTTATCAGGGCCGGTAGCGGCACTTCTTTTATGGAAGCGAAAAAAACAAAATATTAAATAAGGCTTGAATTTCCAATAAGAATATTATATTTTTGTAGTATGTTAATGCAGATACCGATATTTTTAAATTACCCTCTTGCTGTTTCCTATTTACGGCGGCCTGTCGCTGTGTCTCTACGATACGCTTTCAATTTACCACGATTACTGCCCGTAGGGCAGATATTCTCATTCATTGTTATTATTGATAAATAGATAGTTTAGCTTACTACTGGAAAAGTAGTAACACCAGGCAATTAATATAATATTTTACAGGTGAAATTGTGGATAAATTGATTATTTTTGATACGACCTTGCGTGATGGTGAACAGAGTCCGGGTGCATCCATGACAAAAGAGGAAAAATTACGCATTGCCAAGGCATTAGAAAAAATGCAAGTGGATGTGATAGAAGCGGGTTTTCCTGTAGCAAGTCCAGGTGATTTTGAAGCGGTACAGATGGTCGCTCGTAATGTACAAAATAGTACAGTGTGTGGTTTGGCAAGAGCGATAGATAAGGATATAGAAAGTGCAGGAGCAGCGTTAAAAGATGCAAATTCTGCACGGATTCATACTTTTATCGCAACATCTCCTATACATATGAAATATAAATTACGTATGCAAGCTGATCAAGTTTTAGAGCAAGCGGTAGCTGCGGTAAAAAAGGCACGTAGTTTTACCGATAATGTGGAATTTTCTCCCGAAGATGCAGGTCGATCAGATTTAGATTACCTTTGTCGGGTAATAGAAGCGGTAATCAAGGCAGGTGCAAAAACAATCAATATTCCTGATACCGTAGGATATAATGTACCAGAACAATTTGGTACCTTAATTCATAATTTAATCACCAAAATTCCTAACTCCGATCAAGCTATCTTTTCAGTACATTGTCATAATGATTTGGGGTTAGCAGTAGCAAATTCCCTTTCTGCGGTAGTAAATGGTGCAAGACAAGTAGAATGTACTATTAACGGCTTAGGTGAACGAGCAGGGAATGCTGCATTAGAAGAAATTGTCATGGCAGTACGCACCCGTAAAGATATTTTTTCTGTAAACAGTCATATTGATACGACACAAATTGTACCCTGTTCACGTTTAGTATCCAGTATTACCGGTTTTCCAGTGCAGCCTAATAAAGCGATTGTAGGGGCTAATGCGTTTGCCCATGAATCAGGTATACATCAAGATGGGGTGTTGAAGAGTCGAGAAACCTATGAAATCATGCGAGCGCAAGATGTAGGTTGGATAGATAATAGTATCGTATTAGGAAAACATTCTGGACGTAATGCCTTTCGAACTCGCTTAAAGGATTTAGGAATTGAGTTTACATCTGAACAGAAGTTAAATGATGCGTTTGCTAAATTTAAACTGTTAGCCGATAAAAAGCATGAGATATTTGATGAAGATTTACAAGCATTAGTGACAGAAACCCATTTGAGTGCAGAACAAAGTAAAATTGATTTGATTTATATTACTGTCTGCTCTGAAACAGGGGAAATTCCTCAAGCGAAAGTAACTTTGCAAGTAGATGGAAAAGAGCAACAAGCAACAGAACAAGGTAGTGGGCCGGTTGATGCGGTGTTTAAAGCGATTGATAAAATGGTGAATAGTCAAACCCATTTACAATTATTCTCAGTGAATAATATTACCAATGGTACGGATGCACAAGGTGAGGTGACAGTACGTTTAGCAGGACAAGATGGATATATTGTTAATGCACAAGGGGCAGATACAGATATTGTGGTCGCTGCAGCAAAAGCCTATATTAGTGCCTTAAACAAGTTTTTTGATCCGAAAGAACGGGAACATCCACAGCGTGTGAATGTATAAAAGCAATGTCTAGGGAGTCATATTTGCTTGCAATGGGAATTACTCCCTGGCATAAAAGGGATATTGCTACTGAAATGGATGCATGGTTAATCTTACAAAGACAGATTAAGCAATGCCAACGATGTATCTTATCTACGCAGACGGCCTCTCCTATTATGGGAATAGGGGATATAAGCAGAGCAAAGCAAACAGTATCGTATCTGATTATCACTGATACGCCTTTAATTGACGCAACTGAGAAAATACTACTAAATAATATATTATTTGCTTTACAGATTAGCCCTATGCAGGTATATATAACATCATTAATAAAATGTACAGGTTATCACAGGGATAAAAAGATAGATAAAGATCATCCTTGTATTGCTTATGTACTCAGTCAAATAGAATATTTACGTCCTCAACTAATATGTTTATTTGGTGAACAGGTAGCGCAAATTATGACTGCATCAGAACAATCATTAGCTAAGCTGCGAGGAATACATACCGTTTTAGATCAATATACTGCCCTGGTTAGTGATAGTTTAGGTCATTTATTACAGTATCCGCAGGATAAACAAACCTTTTGGTATGATATTATTAATGCAAAAGAAATCATTACATCTGGTACATCGTGATGCAATAATACGCAATATGCGTTTAGTTGATTTACAGACAGTTATCAAAATTGAGAAAGAATGTTATCCTTTTCCCTGGACGGAAGGGATTTTTTATGATTGTATTCGGGTAGGGTATCACTGTTTTGTGTATTGTATGTATGGTGAAATTTATGCATACACATTAATGTCTGTAGCAGCAGGTGAAGCACATATTTTAAATATTTGTGTAGCAAAAAAATATCAAAAACAGGGGATAGGACGTTACTTATTGGATTACTTGTTAGTAATAGCAAAGCAAGAGAAAGTAACGGCTGTCTTTTTAGAAGTACGTAGATCAAATGGTGCGGCAATTCATTTATACCAAAAATATGGGTTTAAAAATATTGCAGTACGAAAAAATTACTATCCAAACGGAAAAGTACGAGAAGATGCGCTTATTTTTAGTTATCAGTGCATAGATCATAGGGATAAATAGTCTCAATTAATATTTAACATCAATGTACAGGTATTAAAATATGGATAGTTTAGTATGAAATTCAGTGAACAAGATATCTTGCATTTTTATCCTTTAAATATATTAACGTCTGATAACTTGCAGCAATTATTATCTTTTGTTCAACATAAAAAATATGCGCCAGGAGAAGTTATTTTTTCTGTGGGAGAAGCCAATGCTTATTACACTTATTTATATAAGGGTACGCTGAGTCTACATGCAGAAGATGGTAGCAAAGATATTTTAGAAGCAAAAGCAAATACAAGTAATTCATTACAATATGAAATTGATCCACATAAGGTACACCGTGTTACGGCTAAATCACAAACAAAAGTAGAGTTATTATTATTTGATTCAGTATTTTTAGAGATGTTGTTGCCATCAGATTGCTCTGCTAGAGATGTGCCGCATAAAAATAAAGGGAATAAAAAAGATGCAGTAAATCGTAATGCCACATTGAGTAAAGATAAATTACAGGCATTATTTTTATCCATCCCCGTATTTCAACGCTTATCTGAGGAAAATCTGGATAAAGTACTTGATGCGTTAGAAAAAGTCATTGTTTCAAAAGGTGATAAGATATTGGAACAAGGGGATGATAGCCACGATTATTATTATATTCAAGAAGGTCAGGTTGATATTCATCAGCATCTTGAAAGCGGTATTGAGAATATTTTTCATCTACAAGCAGGGAAAAGTTTTGGAGAAGAAGCCGCAGCCTCTTCAGAACGGCGTAATGCAACGGTAATAGCAGCAACAGACTGTATTTTATGGTGTTTACCTCAATCTGCTTTTCTTTCCTTAATATTAGATCCATTAGTGCCACGCCTGGCACGTAAAGAAGCGATGCAAAAGATATCGCATGGCAGTATTTGGTTAGATGTAAGGACAGAAGAAGAATATAATGAAGGAGCGTTATTAGGTAGTTTACATATTCCGTTATTTGAAATACGCTCACAAATTGATACCTTAGAAGAAGATGAACATTATATTGTATGTTGTGATACGGGTAGTCGTAGTAGTGCAGCCGCTTTTTTATTATTGGAGCGAGGATTTTCTGTTAGTGTCATATCTGGTGGATTATTAGAAGCACAACTGTTAAAACATAAACCCAAAGCAGCAAAGCAAAAGGTAGAAGAATCTCGTATCAATGTAATCAATGATAAGCTGGAAATAGTAAAATTAGAAGTTATACAATTAATTGAACAAGCACATCAAGAAGCTCAAAAATTACAAAAAGATGCAGAGGCTATCAAACATATAGAAGAAGAAGAAGCCCGTAACATTTCAAAAAAAGCAAGCAGCGCAGTAAAACAAGTCAAAGCAGAAGCAGAACGTATTACGGATAAAATTAATCAGTTTAAAGAAAAAACAACAAAAATAATTAGCAAATTAACAAGGAAAAAAGGGCAATTAACCTTGCCAAAAGGTGCGAAAACGAGTTTGCAACAAACAGAGGAACAATTACAACAATATTTAGATGAAATAAATATCTTAAAAAAAGATGCTGAAGAACTTAGAGAAAATGCATTAAAACGACATATACAGGTTGATACTGAAAAAGAGTTATTAGATAAACGGATAGAAGAAACCCGTAAAGCTAAAGAACAATTAGAAAATGAAAAAGAGATTGTTAAAAAGAATTTACAAAAAGCCATTTTTATTTGTGACAAGATGTTACAAAGGCGAGAAAAGGTCGCAGCAGAATTACAAAGTATTATCGGAAAAAGACAAGAAATTGAGCAGCGTTTAATAGAAGTACAAGAGTTACAAACTGAGGTAGATAGAGCAAAACAAGGTAGCATAAAAAAGCTCAAAGAATTAGAAATTTTAAAAAAGGAAAATGAAGCGAAGTTAGCAGCAACACAAGATTTATATAATGAAGTAGTGAGTGAAAAACAGTCAGCAGATAAAGAAATTCAGTTATTAGTTATTAAAAAATCAGAATTAACTAGCCCAAAAGAGCAAGAAAAACTAGCAGTAATGGAAGATAAAATTAAGGGGAAAGTTAATAAATGGCAACATTTATATGAAGATGTGGGGAGAAAGTTACAAGAAGTTAAAAGTGCCTTATTAATGATAAATGAAAAATATGATATAGCCGAAACGAAACTAGAACAAGCAAATGATTTATGTTATTCCGTTACAGAAGCGAGACAACAAACT
This sequence comes from Gammaproteobacteria bacterium, assembly GCA_026994225.1. Taxonomy (GTDB): domain Bacteria; phylum Pseudomonadota; class Gammaproteobacteria; order GRL18; family GRL18; genus JALWRI01. Next base: position 16,709 of record JALWRI010000085.1, read on the forward strand.
GAAAATGATGTAATGCAAGTTCAGTTGCAAGAGGAAACGATTAAGCAAAAATTAATTGAAGTAACAGAACAGGAACAAAGTGCTCAAGCGGCTAAAAGAGTCGCAGAATTACAATTAATGGGTGAAGAACATATTTCTACAGAGGAGCAAGAAGCATTAGATATAGCTTTAGATGAAGTAGAACAAGAACAAGGATATGAAGGAAAAAGTCAGGCAGAAATAGAAATGGAGCGATTGCTTGATTCGCAAGATCATTTATCTGATAAAATTGAAGCGGCAGAAAAATTACATACTGCCAATTATAGCTTTGATGTAGATGAAACAATGATTGGTGAATGGGTTACCGACAAGGAAGATGAAATATCAGCATTACAAGAACAAGTTGCAACAGAAAAAGATAAAGATACCGAAGAACTTGCAGAATTTGACGAAAGTTTTTTTTATGATGATCCTCGTTTACTTGAAGGTTCAGAGAATGAATTAGATGCACAATTAAAGCAATTATTAGAGAGTACAGATATTGATAATAGGGTTGCCCAAAAAGATATAGAGGAAGAATTAAAAAAATTAGATGGATTAGAAGATAAAGTATTTCAAGATGAAATGTCTGATGAGGAACTCAATCAGTTACTTTATAATGAATTAAGTGAACAAAAATCAGATACTTTAAAAAAGAATCACAATACAAAGATTGCAGTAAATGAAGCAAATAAGGTTGAAGATGAATTAGCAGATATAGTTGATCAAACAGCAACAAAGCAGCAAGCAGCTAATAATCAGCCACAAGAAGTAAAGCATATTGAGGAGAAAACATTAGCGGTAGATGAGATATTAAAACAAGAATTAGAAAATCTTGAAGAGGATATTCAAAAAGTAGCAAGCAGTGAGATAGAAGATCATGGAGATATTTTTCAAACGAAACAAGAAACATTGCAAAAATTAACAGCAGTTATTGATACAGAAAAAGATTTACAAAATGCACAAAAGATACTCACTAATAAAGATGAAGAAGGCTTAAATGAGCGTGAGCAAGTACAAGATGCAATTATACAGCAAACGCATAAATTACAAGAAGAATTATCAGAAACGAAGAAATTATTAGAAGTTGCTGAAGAAAAAGAAGATAATTTAACACAAGCTATTCAAGAAGTAGCGCAAGAAAAAGATGCGATGGCATTGGATCTGGAAACGTCCCAATTACAAGCTAATTTATTTGAAGAAATGGCAAAGGACATTGACAGAGAAAGACAGAGTAAAAAAAATAAAATATTATTAGTCGTAGCGGTAGTAACTATTTTTTCATTGATTGGTGGAGGATATTATTTTTCTTCAAAGGATAATAATACGCTGGCTAAAAAGAATAAAACGGAAGTTATAGCAGAAAATACGGATGATAACAAAGACGAGACAAAAACAGAAATACCAGTACCTCAGGAAGATAAAAGCCTTCGTAGCGTGCCAGAGCAAGAGCAAAGTATATCTAAAACAGAGGTAGTTGTTACTCTGCCAGTAAAATCAGTAAACAAAAGTAATTTTCCAACACGACAAGAAGAAGTAATAGAACCGAAAACAACTTCTTCGTTATTTACAGATCATTTAGCATCAGGAGGTAAAACGCCTGTTATGGTCATTATTCCAACAGGTAGTTTTACAATGGGGGATAGGTTTCGTTTAGATGAAACCCCAGCCCACAAAGTGGATATTCACTCCTTTGCCATGAGTCAGTATGAAGTAACTTATAAAGACTTTAAACTCTTTGCCCAGCGTACCAGATTAAGGAATAGTCATTATAGTGGTAAGAGTAATTATCCTGTAACGCATGTAACCTGGAAAGAAGCGAAGGCATATGTTGCTTGGTTAAGTAAAGAAACAGGACATCATTACCGTTTACCGTCTGAAGCCGAATGGGAATATGCTGCTGCGGCCGGTGCAAAAACAGAGTTTTGGTGGGGAGATAAAATAGGTAAAAATAGAGCGAATTGTTTTGGATGTAAAAGTAAATGGGATAATAAAACGGTTGCTCCAGTAGGGCAATTTAAACCTAACTCTTTTGGTTTATATGATACAGCGGGAAATGCTGCTGAATGGGTAGAAGATTGTTATTATCCTGGTTATCCTGATGTGCCGGGTGATGGAGGTGCCAGAGTGAAACGTAAATGTAAGTATAGAGTAGTACGAGGTGGTGCTTATAATACTGTAAAGGATAATGTTCGTTATCGATCCAGAGCCAAATATTTACCTGCAACCTATACGGATGCGATTGGTTTTCGTATAGCACGTGACAACAAATAATGCGAGGATAAATTGTATTCTATTTTACAGCAACGATTATCTTATTTAGTAGATAATCAGCAAGAAGGTTTACTTACTGAGCAATTACTTGGCTTGGAAAGAGAAAGTCTACGTGTTGATGAGAAAGGATATATTGCTCAAACTGCTCATCCTGATAAGTTAGGCTCAGCGTTAATGCACCCGTATATCACTACTGATTACTCAGAGAGTTTATTGGAGTTAATTACCCCACCAGTCAATACCGTAACAGAAGCCTTATCTTTTTTACAACGAGTGCAAGGGTTTGTTTATCAGCATATTCAGTCAGAAGTATTGTGGGCAGCGAGTATGCCATGTGCTATTATTTCTCCAGATGCCATTCAAATTGCCTATTATGGTAAATCCAATGCAGGAAAAATGAAAACAGTTTATCGCCGAGGTTTAGCATATCGTTATGGTAAAATGATGCAGGTTATTGCTGGTGTGCATGTCAATTATTCTTTACCTGAATCTTTTTGGCAATATTATCAAAAAGCTGAGCAGTGTAATGGAAAATTACAAGATTTTATTGATGATCAATATTTTGCATTAATTCGCAATCTACAACGTTTTGGTTGGTTAATTCCTTATTTATTCGGTATGTCTCCAGCCATTCACCAATCTTTTTTACAACAAAAAAAAGGCAATAAGTTACAACCTTTAGATAAAGAAACCTTATTTGAAGAATACGCTACATCATTGCGTATGGGAGATATTGGTTATCAAAATAATAAAGAAGATAAAGTAGGGGTTAAAGCAAGTTATAATAATCTTGAAACCTATGTAGCGAGCTTAAATCATGCAATTCATACCAGTTGCCCTGAATATGAAAAAATAGGGGTAAAAGTAGACGGTAAATATCGTCAATTAAATACACATATATTACAAATTGAAAATGAATATTACAGTACAGTACGACCTAAACAAATTCCTGAAAGCAATGAAACGCCTATTTCAGCACTCAAGACAAGAGGTGTTGCTTATATTGAATTACGTTCTATGGATGTGAACTTATTTAATCCTTTAGGTGTAAGTGAAGAACAATTATATTTTCTGCAAAGTTTTTTATTATTTTGTTTATTGCAAGAAAGTCCCTATTATTCTCAACAAGAACGGATGGAAATTGATAAAAACCAGGCAACCGTAGCACATAGGGGGACATCACCTCGATTACGCTTACAGCGTTTAGGGAAAACTATTACTTTAAAAAATTGGGGTTTAGAAATTTATGACACCATGCAAGGGTGTGCAGAAATATTAGATAAGGTTTACCAACATACTCGTCATACCAAAGCATTACATTCTCAAAAAGAAAAATTGCAGTATGCTGAGAGTGTTCCGGCAGCACAATTAATACGATTAATGCGAGAAAATAAAGAGAGTTTTCAAGATATTAGTATGCGCTATTCATTAGAACACAAACAGCATTTAATGACTATGCCATTATCTCATTATGAACAATGGTATTTTGCTTGTATGGCAAAAAAATCATGGAAACAACAAAAAGAAATGGAAGTATTAGACAATATGTCTTTTTCACATTATCTATCACGTTATTTTGCTTAAGGGTATCTCTTGTTGAATAGTCTTTATACTCTTTCAAATGTAGCAGCAACTGAGCAATTAGCATTAACCTTATCTCAATGTGTAATAAAACAGGTATCAACCGTTATTTATTTAGAAGGGGATTTAGGAGCAGGAAAAACCACTTTTTCTAAAGGGTTTATTCAAGGATGTGGTTATAACGGAAAAGTAAAAAGTCCAACTTTTACGCTCTTGGAATACTATCAGATAGAGACGGTAACTATTTACCATTTTGATTTATATCGCTTAGCCGATGCAGAAGAACTAGAATATCTAGGTATTCGGGATTATTTGGAGAAACCCGCTATTTGGCTTATTGAATGGCCAGAACGGGGACGGGGTATTTTACCAAAAGCGGATATACATATTAGTATAGATTATCATCTTCAAGATGAGGCAATGCGTATTATGACGATAGCAGCGCGTTCTGAAACAGGAGTACATATCATGCAGTTATTAGATAAGTAATATTATTGGGGATGGGGATGCAAAAAAGTATTGCTATTATTAGTATATTGTGGCTATGGACAAGCTGTGTAATGGCGGTGGAAGTAAATAATATCCGTATGTGGGCAGCACCGGATAATACCCGTTTGGTGTTTGATTTAACAGCAAAAATTCATCATACAGTATTTATTTTAGAAAATCCTGATCGGGTGGTTGTTAATTTAGAAAATGTACATTTTAATCCAATACTATTAAAGCATTTAAGGTATAAAAAAACGGTACTAAAAAATATTCGTTATGGAAAAGATAATCAGCATACCCGTTTGGTATTGGATTTAAATCAAACGGTACGTCCTAAAAGTTTTTTATTATTACCAAATAAATCGCATATTTATTACCGCTTAGTCATTGATTTATACAAACAGGGGGGAAAAAAAGTTATTCGTAAAACGTATACGGATGCTAAACAATATCGTAGTAAAGATATTATTGTAGCGATTGATGCGGGGCATGGTGGTGAAGATCCTGGAGCAATAGGAAAGGGAAAAATAAAAGAAAAAAATGTGGTATTAAAAATTGCTAAATTAGTGGCCAAACGGATTAATAGTGAAAAAGGGATGCAAGCAATATTAATTCGTAAGGGAGATTATTATATTCGTTTGCGTGATAGAAATGCTTTAGCCAGAAAGTATAATGCTGATATTTTTGTTTCCATTCATGCAGATGCTTTTCGTGATTGGCGTGCCAGAGGATCATCTGTATTTATTCTTTCTCGTAAGGGGGCAAGTAGTGAAACTGCCCGCTGGTTAGCACAAAAAGAAAATAATTCAGATATGGCAGGGGGGTTTAATTTAGATGATAAAAGTGATTTTTTACGGGAAACTTTATTAGATTTATCTATGACAGCGAGTATTAAGACCAGTAATGATGTAGCAAGTAGAGTATTAAATGGATTGAAAAAAATTGGCAAGGTACATAAAAATCATGTAGAAAGAGCGGGTTTTGTGGTACTTAAATCACCAGATATACCGGCTTTGTTAGTTGAGACAGGATTTATTTCTAACCCCTCTGAAGCACGTAAACTCAACACCTCGTACTATCAAAATAAGTTAGCCTATGCTATTTTTAAAGGTATTAAGGAATATTTTCGTAAATACCCCCCACTAGGAACGTATTTTGCACAACTACGCCATCAACAACATATTGTCGTTTCTGGTGATACCTTGTTGAAAATAGCAAGAAAATATCAGGTGTCATTAACAGCGTTACGTAAAGCAAATAATATTAAAGGAGATATGTTACGGGTGGGTAAAGTGTTACATATTCCCGTTGCCAGATAATCGTATTCAGATGACTATCACCTCTCATATACAATTATTACCCCCTCATCTTTATAATCAAATTGCAGCAGGGGAAGTAATAGAAAGACCTGCCGCAGTCGTAAAAGAATTATTGGAAAATAGTATTGATGCTGGTGCAACAGCGATTGATATTTATATTGAAAAAGGTGGAATGCAAACGATTAAGGTAATAGATAATGGTGATGGGATAGTAAAAGAAGAATTACCGTTAGCTATAACTACCCATGCTACGAGTAAAATTACCTCAACAGATGATTTGTCTTGTATTAAAAGTTTAGGTTTTCGGGGCGAGGCCTTAGCAAGTATGGCATCAATATCCCGTTTTACCTTATCAAGTCGTACACCACAGGTGGAACAAGGATGGTGTATAGAAGCAAGCAATACCGATGAATTATTATTGCAACCTGTAGCGCAGGCAGTAGGAACAACCGTAATAGTGCGAGACTTATTTTTTAATATTCCTGCTCGGCGTAAATTTTTACGTACAGAAAAAACGGAATATTTACATATCGAAACCGTATTCAAACGTTTAGCACTCTATTATCAACATATCGCTTTACGTTTATATCATAATACTAAATTAGTATGGCAACTTCCGGCTATAAAAACAGATGCCATTGCACAACAACGAATAGCACGGATATTAGGTAAACGTTTTGTAGAAAAGATGCAAGCGATTACATTACAACATGATAATTTGTCTATCACGGGATGGTATGCAATGGACTATACGAAAGTGGCAAAGGAAGGACAATATTTTTATGTCAATGGGCGTTATGTTAAGGATAAATTAGTCAATCATGCTATTCGGCAATTTTTTGAGCAACACACTGTAGCGGCTACAGACAAGTATGCAGGGTATGTATTATTTTTACAGCTTCCTGCCAGGAATGTGGATGTAAATGTGCATCCTACAAAATATGAAGTACGTTTTCAAGATGGGCGTAGAATTCATGATTTTATTTATAGTGCCTTAAAAAAAACGCTACTAACCAGTTCTCCGCAAGCAGGTTCTTCAACATTCACCAATTATCAGGATAGATCGCTATTTGAAATACCTACACACTCAGCATATCAGATACTAACACAGGCTGATCCGCTGTTATCTGTTCAGGAAGAAAAAGTAGCTTATTCTGCCCAAGCTGTTGTATTAGAAAAAGAGAAAGCAGTAAAAAATAAGGATAATCATCAGCATTTAGCTATTTTAGGACAGTATATCAGCTTGTTATATCAAGATTATTTACTTTTTGAAAATAATACAGAATTAACTATCGTATCAAGCATAGTGTGTCAGCAATTATTATGTCAGTATCAATGGCAAGCACTTCTGGTACAAAAAAAAATACGCCGTAGACCCTTATTATTACCAGAAAAAGTGACTTTTTTAGCACAAGAATATGATCATATTTTACAAAAGCAAACATGGATAGAAACATTAGGGATAGTATTTAGTTTTTTAGGTAAAGAACAGTTGCTCATTAGAGAAGTCCCCGCTATCTTTCCCAGTATGGATTTTTCACTATTAATAGATAAAATTATTAATACTGACAATACAAATATAGAGGAAAGAACAGCGCAGGATTTAGAACATTATTTAGGGGAGTTAGTAGGTAGTATTAAAGAAGCGGTTACAGAAGAACAAATACCACACTTATTACAACAATTAGCCACTATACCCGAAACCCTTTTGCAGAGAATAAAAAAACAAGGATACCAAGTATCAAAGCAGGATTTATGCAGAAAAAAACAGTGATTACCTTAATGGGGCCTACTGCTTCAGGAAAAACAGAATTAGCAGTGTGTTTAGTACAACAGTTTCCCCTGGATATTATTAGTGTAGATTCTGCTATGGTGTATCAAGGGATGAATATCGGGACGGCAAAGCCGGAACAATCCATTTTAGATATTGCTCCGCATCGTTTAATTGATATTCTTGATCCAGTTGATAGTTATTCGGTTGCCCAATTTCGTGATGATGCCTTACGAGCAATAGAAGATATTCATAGTAAAGGACGTATTCCCTTATTAGTGGGGGGAACGATGTTATATCATAAAGCCCTGTTGCAAGGCTTATCTGTATTGCCTAAAGCCGATCCCGTTATCCGAGAGGCATTACAGCAACGCTGGCAGGCACAGGGTAAAGAGGATATGTATCATTATTTAGAAACTATTGATGCAAGTACAGCAAAACGTTTACATCCTAATGATACTCAACGAGTACAACGTGCTATAGAAGTTTACGAGATTATGGGAAAACCGTTATCTGTTTTAATTGAAGAACAACAGCAGGCATATTATTTTCCTTATCACACTATTAAGTTAGTACTTGCGCCTGATTCCAGAGCTGTCTTACGGGAGCGTATTGCGCAACGATTTAAATTAATGTTAAAAATGGGGTTTATAGATGAAGTACAAAAACTATATCAACGTGAAGATTTAAACTTGCAAAAAGCATCAATGAAAGCTGTAGGTTATAGGCAAGTATGGGAATATTTAGCAGGGAAAAATGATTATAATACGATGTTAGAACAGGGCATTAATGTCACCCGACAATTTGCTAAAAGACAGTTTACATGGTTACGAAAAGAAACACAGGCAAGTTGGTTTGATAGTGAAAAAAGCGATACGATAGATACAGTTGTTACTCATTTGAAGTATTTACTTTAATATCTGGCGGGGTAAATTTGTAGGGATTTTAGTCGATTTAGGAAAAATACAGAAATCTTGTGCTACAATAATTAGGATTACATAATATATTACTTTACACTATTATCGGAATCGTACTAACTTATTATGTATGTATGTATTAAATATTTTTTAATAGATGGAAATTTTTAGTCAACAATTACTTATAAATCAAGATAATTCTTGATGATAATAATAACAAGGAGATATTCCTATGAGTAAAGGGCAAGCATTACAAGACCCTTTTTTAAATGTTCTGCGTAAAGAACGAATACCAGTATCTATTTACCTGGTTAATGGTATCAAGTTACAAGGACAAATTGAGTCGTTTGATCAATTTGTGATTTTACTGAAGAACGTAGTGAGTCAGATGGTCTATAAACATGCTATATCAACAGTTGTACCAGCTCGTAATGTACGGGTAACTTTAGCAGATGATGGCAGTCATCAGGCAGAAGTACAAGGTAACAAGTAACAATATAGTATTATTGCCTCCATGAATAATAATTTGTTCATACCCAGTAAAGTTAGAGGTGTTTAATTAACCTCTAGCTTTTTTTTGGTCAAAGGAAAGGTTCTATTTATACGTGGTTGATACATTATTTGATCGCCCTAAAAGGGGTGAACGTGCTTTATTAGTACATATTAATTTTAATCAAGAAAATTATGCAGCAGATACCAGTGAATTTTATGATCTAGCACAGGCAGCGGGTGCAGAGATATTATCTGTGATAACAGGATCTCGCTATAGAGCTGATCCCCACTGCTTTATTGGACAAGGAAAAGTAGAGGAAATTCAACAGGAAATAGCTACACAACAGATTGAATTAATACTCTTTAACCATACTCTAAGCCCATCCCAAGAACGTAATCTGGAAAAAATGTTGCAATGTCGGGTATTGGATCGGAGTGGTTTGATTTTAGATATTTTTGCTCAAAGAGCGCATTCTTATGAAGGAAAGTTACAAGTTGAATTGGCACAATTACAGCATTTATCAACACGTTTAGTACGAGGATGGACACATTTAGAACGTCAAAAGGGGGGGATTGGTCTACGTGGACCTGGAGAAACGCAATTAGAAACAGACAGGCGGTTATTGGCAGATCGTATTAAACAATTACATAAACGCTTACAAAAAGTACGACAACAACGTATACAAAGTCGGCGAGGGCGGAAAAAAGCGGCTTTACCTACCGTCTCCTTAGTAGGATATACCAATGCAGGAAAATCGACGTTATTTAATCACCTGACCAATGCAAAAACGTATGCGGCAGATCAGTTATTTGCTACCTTAGACCCGACATTACGGGCATTACAATTAGATGCTGATCTGAAAATTATTTTAGCCGATACGGTAGGCTTTATTCGCCATTTACCTCATGAATTAGTTGCTGCGTTTCACGCAACGTTGCAAGAAACGGCTGAAGCAGATTTATTATTACATGTTATCGATGGGCACAGTGAAGAAAAGTATGCACAGATTGAAGAAGTACAGGCAGTTTTAGCACAAATCGGTGCAGATGAAATCACTATCATTGAAGTGATAAATAAAGTGGATTTATCTCAGAAAATGCCATCAGTAGAATATTTTGATAATAGGCAAAATATCGTAGCAAGAGTAGCGTTGTCGGCACAAACAGGAGATGGATTAACATTATTAAAAGTGGCAATACAAAAAATGCTATCACAAAACAGTATTAAGCGTTGGGTTTTTATCCCTGTTAATCAAGCACAATGGCGTGCAAAATGTTATGCTAAAGCAAAAGTTTTAAATGAAGTAATTGATGAACAAGGAAATTATCAGTTATATGTAGAGTTTCAAACTATACTCTATGAAAAATGGATACAACAAGATATATTTTTAAATTTTGTGCAAGAGCAATATCTGTAAATAATTTAGGCAAAAAACTTGCGATATGCTGTGCTACACCATAGAATGCACAAGCTAATATTACGTAAGTGGATTTTACATTAATCAAGAGGCAAGAAAATCAATGGCATGGAATGAACCGGGAGGCCCTAATGATAGAGATCCATGGGGAAACCGAAATAAAGATCAAGAACCCCCTGATATAGTGGAAGTAGTAAATAATTTACAAAAGAAACTCGGTGAGGTTTTTGGAGGGAAAAACAACAAAAAGGGTAATGGAAGGAAACAAGGAGGCATTAATCCTAAAATAGGCTTGGGCATTATTGTTTTTTTCCTTTTTCTGGGTTGGGTCGGTTCAGGTTTTTATGTTGTCGATTCAGGGAAACGTAGTGTTGTACTTCTATTAGGTGCTGAATTTAGTGAAGTAGGGCCTGGTATGAATTGGTATGCACCGGTGTTGCAAAGTTATCAGATCGTGGATGTTTCAGCTATCCGTAGTCTGGATATGGGAGAAACGACGGACGAATCTTTGATGTTGACACGAGATGAAAACATTATTGATGTAAAATTAACCGTGCAATATAGAGTAGCAAGTGCTACCGATTATTTATTTAACGTCCGAGACCCTAATTCAACGTTAAAACATGCATCAGAAAGTGCATTGCGGGAGATTATTGGTAAAAATGATATGGATTATGTATTAACTGCCGGACGGACACAAATACGGGTAAAAATCGAACAACTAATTCAGGAAATATTAGATCGATATAATACGGGGTTAGAAATTATCGGGGCAAATATTCAAGATGCCCAACCTCCTGAACAAGTACAAAGTGCATTTGATGATGCGGTAAAAGCTCGAGAAGATAAAGAACGTTTTATTAATGAAGCGAATGCATACCGGAATGATATTTTACCTAAAGCAGAAGGGCGGGCTGCTAGAATTGAGGAAGAAGCAAAAGCCTATAAATCGAAGGTAACGGAAGAAGCACAAGGTAATGCGGATCGTTTTGATAAAATACGGGCAGCGTATGCGATAGCACCAGAAGTAACACGTGACAGGCTGTATATTGAAGCGATGGAAGAGGTGTTAAGTAAAACGAATAAAGTGCTAATGGATAATAGCGGTGGGGAAGGAAATAATAGTTTATTGTATTTACCCTTAGATAAATTAATGCAAAAACAAAATACTAATAATTTACATGATACATCCCGTTCGTTAGATAAAATTTTAAATTCTAATGTTAGATCAAATAATGCCGAACGTAGTGATTATACTTCTAGTTCCGCCATGCCAAAAAGGAATACGCCGCAATATTATAATTTACGTTCACGCAGTAGAGGAGCGCCATAAATGAAACCACTGCATATTATTCTTCTTGCTATCATAGCGATAGTGGGGAGTAATTCATTTTTTATTGTGACAGAAACAGAATTAGCTATTTTATTTCGTTTGGGTAAAGTAGTTGAAACCGACTATAAACCAGGAATACATTTTAAACTGCCTTTTTTTAATAATGTACGAAAGTTTGAACGCCGCATAATGACAGTAGATATTAAGCCAGAGCATTATTTAACAGAAGAAAAGAAAAATGTTGTCGTTAATTCGTTTATAAAATGGCGGATTAGTGATGTAGGAAAGTATTACCGTTCTATGCGTGGTAGTGAAACAAAAGCAATGGATAGAATTTCAAAAATTGTTAAAGATGGTTTACGGGCTGAATTTGGTAAACGAACTATTCACGAAGTGGTATCAGGACAAAAACATCTATTACGTAATGATAACCAGGCGCAATATCAATCAGATGATGATAAGGAAAAACATCAAAAGGCGCAGCAGACAGATGTTGCAGTAGCTAAAGAGATGACTACTACTGCCACAGTGGCGAAAGATGTAGCGCAGATTGATGAGCGGACACAAATTATGAACAGCATTACCTTAAAAGCAAATAAAGAAGTTGCACTATTTGGTATTAGTATTGTAGACGTACGTATTAAACGAATTGATTTGACACCAAAGGTAAGTGAATCTGTTTATATGCGAATGGAAGCAGAACGTAAGCAAATTGCCAAGAATTTACGGGCGCAAGGTAAAAAACATGCAGAAGAAATTGAAGCAAGTGCTGAACGTGAGCGTACCGTGATTTTGGCAAAAGCATATCGTAATGCAGAAGATATTAGAGGTGAAGGTGATGCAAAATCTACAGAAATTTATGCTCAAGCGTATGGTAAAGATAAAGAATTTTATACCTTTTATCGTAGCTTAAATGCGTATAAAAATGCCTTTACATCCGGTTCAGATATTTTAGTTCTGAAACCAGATAGTGAATTTTTTAAATACTTTAGTCAATCGAAGTAAAGATAATATAATCAATGACCCGGAAGTGCTTAATGTGGGATGAATTACTTATTGCTACGGCATTAATGCTGGTATTAGAGGGTATTTTACCTTTACTTAGTCCACAAGCACTCCGGGAACTATTATTAAATATTATTCAAATGGATAATCGTGCTATACGTTATTCAGGTTTTTTTAGTATGGTTGTTGGTGCTATTTCTATTTATTTACTGAAAAATTAATTCATGTCATATAAACATTGGTTATTGCCGGAAGGGGTACAAGAAGTTTTACCCCAGCAAGCACAACATATAGAAACATTGCGTCGTCAAATTTTAGATCATTATGCCAGTTGGGGATATGAACTCGTTGAGACGCCTTTAATAGATTATTTATCTTCATTGTTAACAGGTACGGGAAGTGGAGAAGATTTAGCACTCACCACAGCAACTATTACAGATCAATTAAGTGGTCGATTATTAGGTATTCGTGCTGATATGACACCACAGGTTGCTCGTATTGATGCGCATTATTATACAGATGATGCCCCTCGGCGATTTTGTTATATAGGACGTGTTCTACGTACTCGACTGCATGATTTTTATGCATCCAGATCACCTTTACAAGTAGGTTTGGAACTGTATGGTGATGATAGCATTCGTAGTGACAAGGAAGTATTGAGTTTATTACTAAATTCTTTAGATATTATTGGTTTTCGAAATTTACATCTGGATTTAGGGCATGTGAGTATTTACCGCACCCTGGCAGAACACCTTGGGCTAACGGAAAAACAGGAAAATCAGTTATTTCTATTACTACAGCGTAAAGCGTTAACAGATATTAAAACGATATTACAAAGTTGGCAACTACCTAAAAGGTATCAAACATTATTTTTAGCACTGGTTAATTTGCATGGTGATAGTAGCGTATTATCTCAGGCAAAGTATATTTTTGCTAATTATGAAACGATATTGCGGGCTATTGACGATTTGGAAATAATGAATAATTATTTACAGGAATATTATCCTGATATTGAATTGTATTATGATTTAAGCGAATTACGAGGATATCATTATCATACTGGGTTGGTTTTTTCTGCATATATTGCTGAACAAGGACAATGTATAGCACAGGGTGGACGTTATGATGATATTGGTGAGGTATTTGGGTATGCTCGTCCAGCAACAGGATTTAGTTTTGATTTAGCATTATTGACCCAATTATCAGAACAAGTAACAGAAAAAGAGCGCGTTTATGCGCCTTTAGTAAACGATCCAACATTACAACAGAGCTTATATCAAGCCCTGAATAATTTACGTCAACAAGGATATTGTGTCGTGCAAGCACTTACAGATAGAGATAATGCAAAAAGTTTAGGTTGTAGCAAAGTGTTACGTTATCTTGATAGACAGTGGCAAATTTGTGCTATAGAAAAAGATTAAATTGATTATAAGAGAAATATAGAATGGGTAAAAATGTTGTCATTATAGGTTCCCAATGGGGAGATGAAGGGAAAGGTAAAATTGTTGATTTATTAACTGAGGATGTATCAGCGGTATCCCGTTTCCAAGGTGGGCATAATGCAGGACATACTTTAGTTATTGATGGTAAAACAACAGTTTTACACTTAATTCCCTCTGGTATATTACGTGATAATGTGCGCTGTTTTATTGGTAATGGTGTGGTATTATCACCTCAGGCATTATTGCACGAAGTCAACGAGCTAGAAGAACAAGATGTGCCTGTTCGTGAACGTTTATTATTGAGTGAGGCCTGTCCCTTAATTTTACCTTATCATGTTGCGTTGGATCAGGCTAGAGAAAGAGCCAGAGGAAAAACCGCCATTGGTACAACAGGACGGGGTATTGGTCCTGCCTATGAAGATAAGGTATCACGCCGTGGTTTGCGTTTAGGTGAATTGCAAGATAGTAAACAATTTGCAGAACGTTTACAAACGGTCATGGACTATCATAATTATATGTTAAAAAATTATTATCAATCCGATACGGTAGATTATCAACAGACCCTCGATGAAGTCTTGGCAATGCAGGAAACATTGAAACCTATGATTGGGGATGTAACGGGTGAACTACATCAATTATACCAGCAGGATAAAAACATTCTTTTTGAAGGAGCACAAGGAACATTATTAGATATTGATCAAGGTACATATCCTTATGTTACTTCTTCAAATACAACGGTAGGAGGCGCAGCAACGGGTAGTGGTATGGGCCCTTTGTATTTTGATTATGCCTTAGGTATTACAAAAGCCTATACGACTCGTGTTGGTGCAGGGCCTTTTCCTACTGAGTTATTTGATAAAGTAGGTGAGGAATTAGGTACTAAAGGGCATGAGTTTGGTGCAACAACAGGACGTTCTCGGCGGTGTGGCTGGTTTGATGCAGTATCAGTAAAACGCTCCAATTTAATCAGTAGTATTACGGCAATGTGTATTACTAAATTAGATGTGATGGATAATTTAGAGACCATTAAAATTTGTACAGCCTACAGGATAGATGGAGAGTTAAGTGATGTGCCTCCTATTGGTGCTGATGCGTATGAACGATGTGAACCAGTATATGAAGAATTACCAGGTTGGAAGTCATCGACAGTGGGTTTAAAAAGCTATACTGATTTACCAGATGAAGCAGTCAACTATTTAAAACGAGTAGAAGAGCTGACGCAAACGCCTATTGATATTATTTCCACAGGGCCAGATCGGGCTGAAACAATCGTATTAAAACACCCTTTTGCCCATTAATAGCACCTTATCGTTTTATACCTGGCTTCTTCTTTTAATTAAGCGAGTAGCACAAAATCCCCCCGTCTTTTAGATCGGGGAGAATGTTAATTTGGATAAATAAGCACTTTCCTTGCTGTGGCTTATATGGTGCCGAGGAAAGGACTTGAACCTTCACTGAGTTACCTCAACTAGCACCTGAAGCTAGCGTGTCTACCAATTTCACCACCTCGGCGAGTTGCTTAATTTAACAATAGTAGGATATTTTGTCAAATAACTGGTAATAGTGCTGATATATTCATTACAATAGTTTTTTTAGACGATATAACAGGAAAATGTAAATTGATAAATAATGATAAAAGCTGTTATTTGATCTTGCCCTTGATGATTTGGAGAGTTGAATGGGAAAGCATAATAAAAAAGACCCTTTTGCCACCCGTGAAGCAGAAAAATATGATAACCCTATTCCTAGTAGAGAATTTATCATGCAGTATTTGGAGCAAATTGAAAAGCCAGTAATGCGTGATGTGATAGCTAAACATTTTTCTTTAACCAGCGATGAGCATTTAGAAGCCTTACGACGGCGTTTACGAGCAATGGAACGGGATAAACAAGTAATATTTACCCGTAAAAAAGGTTTTTCATTATTATCGAGTAAAGAGATATTACAGGGAAAAGTATTTGCTCATGCTGATGGTTTTGGTTTTTTAGCACCTGAAGATGGTACGGATGATCTCTTTCTAAGTTATGCAGAAATGCGTAATATTTTTCATGGAGATATAGTTAAAGCGATAGTTGTCGGCAAGGATCACAGAGGTAAACGAGAAGGTAAAATTACTGAAATAATGGAACGTGCTTATACGCTGATAGTTGGACGATTTAAACAAAAAGGGGAGTTTGCCTGGGTAGAACCGGAAAGTAAACAAATTAATCAACAAATTATTGTCCCTGCTGAGCAACAAATAGAGGGTTTAGATAATGATGCTATCGTTGAAGTAGAAATTTTAAGTTATCCACAACACAATCAGCCTGCAAGCGGAAAAATAATAAAAGTCCTTGGGCAATATATGGATGCAGGAGTAGAAATTGAGATTGCTGTCAGCAATCATCACATTCCTGTAGATTGGCCTTTAGCGGTAGAAAAAGAAAGTAAACAATTTTCAAATAAAGTACCAGAATATAGAAAAAAAGCTCGAGAAGATTATCGGCAACATCCTTTTGTAACTATTGATGGAGAAGATGCCCGAGATTTTGATGATGCCGTATGTTGTGAGAAAAGTAGTAGAGGTTGGCGTTTATGGGTTGCGATTGCAGATGTTTCTAGTTATGTAAAAATATCTTCTGCATTAGATGAAGAAGCCCGTACACGGGGAACATCCGTTTATTTTCCTAATCGGGTTATTCCGATGTTGCCAGAAGTTTTATCCAATGGTTTATGCTCATTAAATCCAGAGGTCGATCGTTTATGTATGGTATGTGAAATGCAGGTTGATAAGCGAGGGAATATTATTGATTATCGTTTTTCCAAAGGTGTGATGCGATCACATGCACGGCTAAGCTATACACAAGTTGCAGCAATGTTGAAAAAAGGTAAAACCTTGTTTCAAGAATATGCAAGTATTTATCCGTATTTACAAGAATTACATGCTTTATTTAAGGCTTTTCATACGGCAAGAGAAAAAAGAGGAGCGATTGATTTTGAAACCACAGAAACACAAATTATTTTTAGTGATAATAAAAAAATTGAAAAAATTGTTCCCACTGAGCGTAATGTAGCGCATCAAATTATTGAAGAATGTATGTTAGCTGCTAATGTCTGTACGGCTAATTTTTTATTGCAGCATAATATTCCCATTCTATATCGTAACCATGAAAAACCTGGAATAGAAAAATTTAATGATTTACGCCGTTATATGCAAGAATTAGGGTTAAAATTTAAAAGTAAAGCACCTGTTGCTAAGGAATATGCACAGTTTTTAGATAGTGTGAAGGGACGAAATGATTATTATCTATTACAAATCATGCTATTACGCAGTTTATCACAAGCGGTATATGCTGCGGATAATGTTGGGCATTTTGGTTTATCATACGATGCTTACACCCATTTTACTTCACCCATACGGCGTTATCCCGATTTATTGGTACATAGAGCAATAAAATTTGTTTTATCAGAAAAAGACAGAAAAGAGTATCATTATAGCCAAGCAATGATGCAAGAGTTGGGTGATCATTGTTCTATGACAGAACGGCGTGCAGATGATGCAACCCGTGAAGTAACCAGTTGGTTAAAATGTGAATATATGCTGGATAAAGTAGGTGAAAATTTTACCGGTATTATTAGTGGTGTCACCCATTTCGGTTTGTTTGTTATTTTAGATGATATTTATGTAGAAGGGTTGATACATATCTCTAATATAGGAACAGATTATTATATTTACGATGAAAAACGGCATTTATTATATGCAGAACACAGTGGTAAAAAATTTCGTTTAGGGGAAAAAATTACGATCAAAGTTGCACAGGTTAATCTGGAAGATTTTAAAATTGATTTTGTACCAGTATCAGAAGCTACAGTAAATATAGAGAAGCTAACAGGACGTAAAAAAAGATCAGCAAGCAAAAAGTATAAGAGAAAATAAATGGCAAGCCAATTAGTTTATGGATTACATGCAGTGCGTTCTGCACTGTTATATACGGAAAGTAATGTACAAGAACCTTCTTTATTACAATTATGGGTAGATAAAAAACGGGTTGATCAACGTATTCAGGAGATTATAAAAAAAGCCCGTCAGCAACAAATACCTTTACATTTAGTGAGTCGTCAGGAATTAGATAAAAGGAGCAAAGGAGGTAGACATCAAGGTGTTATAGCAGAAAGTACCATCGCTGCAGCAAAAAATGAGCAAGATTTAGAAGTGATTTTAGAACAATTAGAGCATCCAGGATTATTCTTGATTTTAGATGGTATTCAAGATCCACATAATCTTGGGGCGTGTTTACGTAGTGCAGATGCTGCTGGTGTGGATGCGGTGATTGTAGCGAAAGATAAGTCAGTGGGTATGACTGCAACAGTAAGAAAAGTGGCTTGTGGGGCAGAACAACGGGTTGCTTTTATTCAAGTAACTAATTTGGTAAGAACATTGCAGACATTACAGTATTATCATATTTGGATAGTGGGTACGAGTGATGCAGCACAAAAGAACCTATATGAAACAGATTTAACCGATTCTATTGCTATTGTAATGGGAGCGGAAGGAAAGGGAATGCGCCCATTAACAGAAAAACATTGTGATATCTTAGCGGCTATTCCTATGTCGGGATTTGTGGAAAGTTTAAACGTTTCTGTTGCAACGGGTATTATGCTATTTGAGGCAAAACGTCAACGTTTGGTCAAAAATGGGGGTGCTACATCCTTGTAGCGCACACTATATCCGAACATCTAGCAATGCTGCGATACCATGAAAATAAGAAAATCAACCATCATGCTGTGAAATTAGCACTGATAAAGTCCCAGTTGATTAAGTTCCAAAAGGCTTCTACATATTTAGGACGGGCATTGCGGTAATCAATGTAATAGGCATGTTCCCATACATCACAAGTCATTAATGCAGTATGTCCGTCAGTCATAGGAGTGCCGGCATTGCTGGTTTTAACAATTTCTAATTCGTTGGCGGTATTTTTCACTAACCATGTCCACCCTGAACCAAAGTTAGTAACACACGCTGCACTGAAATCTTCTTTAAATTTATCTATTGATCCCCATTTTGCATTAATGGCATCAGCTAATGCACCACTTGGCTCTCCGCCACCGTTAGGAGTTAAACAATTCCAGTAAAAAGTATGGTTCCATACTTGTGCGGCATTATTGAAAATGCCTCCTTCTGATTTCATGATAATATCTTCCAAAGACATATTTTCAAAATTAGATCCTGCAATCAGATTATTGAGGTTCACAACGTATGTGTTGTGGTGTTTACCATAGTGAAAATCTAAAGTTTCACTAGAAATATGTGGGGTAAGTGCATCTTTTTCATAAGGTAATGCAGGTAATTCAAATGCCATATTGTATAACTCCATCTGTTCAGTGATTATAATACTATCAGGCTTTTATTAGCCAGAGTATGCATTGTATTTATTTTAAAGGGGAATACTAAGGGTTAAGATATATTCCTAACCTTTGCTTGTTATTAAAAAGTTTAGCCAAGATGTGAGCGAGTTTTACTGATAAAGTAAAAAGAAGCCTACATCGAACTCAGGCTAATATAAGGGAGCAAAATGCTTTTTTCAATTGTTGGCGATAAAATATCTGAGTTATTTGCTCGGGAGAATAGATAATGTGTGGAATATGTGGAGAATTTTGTTTAGATGGACAACGCCCTGATTTATCAACGATGACTTTAATGTTAGATAGCTTATATCATCGAGGTCCTGATAGTGAAGGCTGTTACAGTGAAGGGGTTATTGCACTAGGGCATAGGCGTTTAGCTATTATTGATTTATCTTTTCATGCACATCAACCGATGGTGGATCAGGAAAATGGTTTAGTTTTGGTATTTAATGGTACGATATATAACTATCCTGCATTACGTGAACAATTAAAAGCAAAAGGGTTACATTTTTTTTCACACAGTGATACCGAAGTAATTTTAAAAGCATACGCATATTGGGGAGAAGATTGTGTACAATATTTAGAAGGGATGTTTGCACTGGCAATATGGGATAGTAAAAAACAGTTTTTATTTCTTGCTCGAGATAGATTGGGTATTAAACCTTTATATTATGCAATGGTAGGGAAACACTTTTATTTTGCTTCTAATACACAAGCCTTATTAAAAATACCAGCAATAGATACCAGTATTAATAAAATAGCACTGCACCATCAGTTTAGTTTACATGCAGTAGTTCCTGCACCGTTGACCATTTTGACAGGCATTAAAAAAATGCAGCCAGCTACCACATTAGGTATTGATGCTAAGGGGAAACAGCAAATAACATCTTACTGGCAATTAAAGGCACAGCGAGATAAAGAAAAGCAACATTGGCAAGAAACAGATTGGCATGATGCCATATATCAACAGTTATTATCAGCAGTAAAAAAACGTTTATTTATTGCTGATGTGCCAGTTGGGGTATTATTATCGGGAGGATTGGATTCAAGTTTATTAGTTGCTTTACTGGCAGAAGCAAATATAGACGATATACGCACCTTTTCGATTGGATTTAATGACATTGGTGATGAAAAAGGGAGTGAATTTGAATACTCTGATCAAGTAGTTGCTCGTTACCAAACACACCATACAAAATACCATATTGCTAATGAGCAAGTTTTGGCTCGTTTACCTGAAGCCATTAAAGCGATGTCTGAACCAATGGTGGGACAAGATGCAGTCGCTTTTTATTTATTGGCAGAAAAAGTAGCACAAGAGGTCAAAGTGGTACAAAGTGGACAAGGTGCAGATGAAGTGTTTGCCGGATATTTTTGGTATCCTAAAATGCAAGCAGCTACCCATATGGATGATTATCATCGTTTTGCTTCTTATTATGTAGATAGAGATCACAGTGAGTATTTAGATGCAGTATTGCCCAAATGGCAAGCTGAAGATTATACTCGCAAAGAGATAGAAAAACGCTTACATGCACCGTATGGAGAAGCGTTTATGGATCAAGTATTACGCATGGATGTAACGTGTTTAATTACGGATGATCCGGTTAAACGGGTAGATAATATGACGATGGCATGGGGACTAGAAGCTCGTGTGCCATTTTTGGATCATCATTTAGTTGAGTTGGCTGCACAGATGCCATTGCAATATAAATTAGCTTCAAATGGGAAACATATCTTGAAAAAGATAGCAAGAGGTCGCATACCTGATGCTGTTATCGATAGACCAAAAGGATATTTTCCTATGCCGGCATTAAAATATGTACGAGGAGAATTTTTAGATATGATGCAAGATACATTGTGTTCCCAAGCCTGTAAGGAACGGGGTATTTTTAATCCTGACTATTTGCAATCAATATTAAAAAATCCTGAAAAACCGGAACATATGACCCGCTTATTAGGGAGTAAAGTGTGGCATTTTGCTTTATTTGAATTATGGATGCAAGAGCATATTGATAGCTGAACAAAAAATAATGCTAAATAATTTCCGAGTTATTAACTTGGTTAATAATCGGGGTTAATGTTATGATGTGCAGGCAAAATTTTATCAATTATATGAGGTGTTAGTATGGATGTGATGGAACGAATTGATCAGCAAGTAAAAAATAATCCTGTTGTTATTTTTATGAAGGGTAGTCCCCAAATGCCACAATGTGGTTTTTCTATGCGTGCAGCGCAGGCATTGCAAGCTACTGGTGTAGAGTTTGCCTATGTCAATGTATTAACTGATCCAGAAATTTTTGAAAATCTTCCCCGTTATGCGGATTGGCCTACATTTCCTCAAATATATATTAATCATGAATTAATCGGTGGTTGTGATATTACTTTAGAAATGTATCAATCTGGAGAATTGACTAAAATGTGTCAGGAGGCAACGGCTACTGCCTAGTAATTAGATTATCCTGGTAAGCATCGCTTACACATTTTGCCATTAGATATAAACATACTGCATCAGTATTAAGTAGTGTACTGATGCCAACGATTAAGTATTTTACAAAACAAAACGGCTGTTTGCTCTGCATCATATAATGCAGAGTGAGCTTGATCATTATCCCATGCTATTTTTGCTGCAAAGGC
The DNA here is from genome assembly GCA_026994225.1 of Gammaproteobacteria bacterium. Classification (GTDB taxonomy): domain Bacteria; phylum Pseudomonadota; class Gammaproteobacteria; order GRL18; family GRL18; genus JALWRI01. The sequence continues at coordinate 38,784 of JALWRI010000085.1, forward strand.
TGCTTTTGCCAAGACAGTTTGCCCGTAGGCTAATCCTGCCAGTGTTGCGGTGTCAAAAGTAGTAAAATTATGAAAGGGGGTATTTTTGTAACGGTTACGTTTTACGGCTGCTTTGATAAAATCCAGATCAAAAGTAGGGTTATGTCCTACCAACACCGCTCGGCTACACGCGGTTCTTTTAATTTCTTCATGGATCGGGGTTAAAATATGTTCTAATGCTTCAGGTTCTGTTTTAGCAAATCGAAAAGGATGGTACGGATCAATACCAGTAAAATCTAAAGAAGCCTGATCCAAATTAGCTCCCGGAAAAGGTTCTACATTACAGTGGTGGCTTTCATGTATGTAAAATGTTCCATCATCATGCATACGAATAATTACTGCGGCGATTTCGAGTAAAGCATCTTTTTTAGCATTAAATCCTGCTGTTTCGACATCAATAACAACAGGGAGATAACTACGAAAGCGTTTTGAAATTTTGTGCGTTTTAGCGGTATTATCGGTCATGTATTTTTTATCTTGATTATTTTGCGTATAAAGCAAAATATGTAAATAGTGAATGTTAGTATTAAGAACTCATGCGTGTATTATGCCAATAGATGACCCATTATGCGAGTTTATATTTTATTGGTATGAGTAATAGTAATTGAAAGCCAGATATAATAGCAGCCGGTAAGGAGATAGAGAATGCGAAGTATTTTAGTATTAGAATAAAAACACAACAACACAAAGCCATTGATAGCTTATTTTTTACTATAAGTTAAGAGCGCTTTGAAGAAGATTTAAAATGAGGAAACTTGATGGATACTCTGGATGCAATTTTACAGCGTCGTTCAATTAAATTTTTTGATAAACAGGATAGAATTGATGCAAAGGTGATGGAACGCTTATTTACGCTAACCATGTTATCTCCTTCGGCATTTAATATTCAACATTGGCGATTTGTATGGATACAAGATACACTACTACGTAAGAAGCTACGTCTTGCTGCTTGGAATCAGGCACAAGTAACTGATGCAGCAGAATTAGTGGTATTATGTGTAGATCAAAAAGCGTGGGATAAAAATCCAGAACGTTATTGGCAAAATGCCCCCGAAAATGTACAGACGTTAATGTTGGATAATATGCAGACCTTTTATCAGGATAAAGAATTGATGCAAAGGGATGAAGCTATGCGTTCGGCAGGTATTGCGGCTCAAACATTTATGTTAGCAGCTAAGGCAATGGGATATGATACCTGTCCTATGGATGGTTTTGATTTTGAGCAAGTGGCAAACTTGATACACTTACCAGATGATCATCTTATTGCTATGTTTATTGCAGTAGGTAAACCGGCACAATCAGCTTTTCCAAAACCAGGTACTTTACATTTAAAAGATATAATGGTCTATAATCATTTTTAATGGAAATCTAAGGAAACATAATGGTTAAAACATTATTGATTGTTGATGATAGTAAAATGTCCAGGATGATGATTAAAGCAATTGTGAAAGAGTATTGTCCTGATTGGAATATCATAGAAGCGGGATCAGGAGAAGAGGCACTGACTGTTGTAGAAGGAAAAAACATTGATATAATGACCCTGGACTTAAATATGCCTGGCATGGATGGATTAACGTTAGGAATACAGTTACAAAAACAATATCCCAGTGCAAAAATTTCTTTATTAACAGCTAATATCCAAGATAGTGTGCGAGAACGTGTTGATGCTGCAGGAATTGCATTTATTCCTAAGCCGATTACGGAAGATAAAATAGCACAATTTGTTAAGGAGTAAACCACTATGTTAGAACTTTCGGAGTTAGAACATGATGCATTAACGGAGTTATTTAATATTGGTATGGGGTTAGCAGCGTCATCATTGAGCCAAATGGTGCATGAAGAAATTAAATTATCTGTACCACATATTAAATTGACAACACGGGATATGGTGGTCAAACTTTTGGCAGAGGAAACAGATAATAGCATTTCGGGAATTAAACAATATTTTTCAGGCTCTTTTAATGGTGATGCCTTATTATTATTTCCAGCCCATAAAAGTATGGAATTAGTGCGTGTCTTAATGGGTGAAACCTTACCACTGGATGCCTTGACTGAGTTTGAACAAGAAGCACTCAGTGAAGTAGGTAATATTATTCTTAATGCCTGTTTGGGTTCATTGGCTAATTCTTTACATATAGAAATTGCTTATCAGTTACCCTTATTTGTACAAGGTGGGTCAGATGATTTATTGGATGGTAGTTCTGATATAATATTATTTCTATGGGTGAATTTTACCCTAATGGAAAAAGATATTAAAGGCTATGTCGTATTTTTGCTGGGAATGGATTCTATTACACAATTACAACAACAAATAGCAATATTATTACGTGAAATTTAAGGTATGCAACATCTTTTATCAAATAACTTACTAGAAAATATTGTTGATCACAATGCCGTAGGATTGATTGTTCTTGATGCAGAGAAAGAGGTTATTGTATGGAATCGATGGATAGCACATTATTCAGGTAAAAGTGAAGCAGACGTAATGGGGAAAAGCTTAGCTGATATTTTTCCTGAACTACCAGCGGATATGTATTTATTTAAAATTGTTGAAGATATTTATCAAGATCATTTTCCTAAAATTGTTACTCAATCTTTACATCGTTATCTTTTCCCCTTATATCAGGATATTAAAACCAAAAAAAATCGAATAAAGCAAAATATTATCTTACATGCATTAAATTCAGAGGAAAAATGGTATGTATTAGTGCAAATTTTTGATATGACAGCCAGTGATAGACGAGAACAAATATTAAAAGAACAAGCCTATCAAATGCAGCAATTAACACAAAATTTACAAGATACGAGAACGTATCAATATGCCTTACTGGAAAATACCTTAGATGCCTTAATTACTTTTGATAATAACGGTCATATTTTATCTGTTAATAAAGCTGCTACACGTATGTTTAATCATTCTCTTGAGGAATTGAAATTTAAACATATCAATACCTTAATTATTGATTATTACTCTTTGGAATTTAAGACTTTTTTGGATAATATTATTGAAACTGTTGCGATAAACAGTGAAGGTAAATATTTCCCCATAGAAGTTGGTACGGGTTCAATGTTTATCGAAGAGCAAAGAATATTTATTGCTAGTCTTCGTGATATATCCGAACGAAAAAAAATTGATGAGCAATTACGTTTTTTTGCCTTGCATGATAATTTGACGGGGTTAGCCAATCGTATTTTATTTCAAGAACGCTTGGATAGTGCAATTGCGTTAGCACATCGGCAAAGTGAAATGATTGCGGTAATGATGTTGGATTTAGATAAATTTAAAGAAATTAATGACAGTCGAGGGCATCGTGTTGGTGATTTATTATTAAAAAAAGTTGCAGAAGTGCTATTATCTGCTATTCGTGATGTAGACACCGTTGCACGTTTAAGTGGTGATGAATTTGCTATTATATTGTTAGCATTGCAAGACCCTGAACAAGCGATATTAGTTGCTGAACGTATTTTACAATATTTTTCAGAACCTTTAGTAATACAAAATTTTACATTGAAAATAGGGGTGAGTATTGGCATTACACTGTATCCGTATGAAAGTAATGAGGCAGATAAATTATTGTCGTATGCCGATACCGCTATGTATAAGGCGAAAAATTCAGGACGTAATTGCTATCAATATTATTCGGCAGAATTACACTCTGAAACTTTGCATAGAAAAGAACTAGAAGACAGTTTACGCCAGGCTATAGAAAAACAAGAACTTTCCTTATATTACCAACCCCAAATTGATCTGAAAACAGGTAAATTAGTGGGGGCTGAAGCATTATTACGCTGGTCTCATCCTCAAAAAGGCTTTATTTCACCGGTAGAATTTATCCCTATTGCAGAAGAAAGTGGATTAATACATGAAATTGGGAGATGGGTAATGGAAGAAGCCTGTATGCAAAATAAACGCTGGCAAATGCAGGGATATTATCCTATTGTGATATCTGTAAACCTTTCTGCAGTGCAGTTACGATTAAAAAATTTAGCGAATGATTTTAGTCTGCTATTGCGTAAAAGTGGTTTGGATGCCAAATATTTGGAGTTAGAAATTACCGAAACATTTTTAATGGAAAATGCTGATAGCTCTTTATTAACATTAAAAGAATTACGCGCTTTAAATGTGAGTTTAGCTATTGATGATTTTGGTACAGGCTATTCTTCGTTGGGATATTTAAAGCGTTTTCCAGTAAAAAAAGTGAAAATAGATCGCTCTTTTGTGAATGAACTCGAAACAGATAATGATGATGCAATGATAGTAAAAGCAGTGATTAGTTTAAGCCATAGTTTAGGTTTAAAGGTGATTGCTGAAGGAGTAGAAAATAAACAGCAAATCGTATTTTTAAGAGCAGAAGAGTGTGATGAAATACAAGGCTACTTTATTAGTAAACCATTGAGTAAAGATGATTTTGAAGAACAATATTTAAATGTAGAAGATCAAATCTATCTTACCCTAGAGAATTAAAGTATCCAATTTCTGAATATGCCTTATCAGACGTGCCGTAAAACCCCGTCCTTCAGGGCGGGGATATAAGGAGGCACACTTGCAATACTACAAGCGTGTATTACAATACCCGTTATAATCATTCGTAAAGCCTTTAAATTTCGGCTCAACACCACTGAGACCATTGAAACCGACCTGCTTCAGTACGCCGGTAATTGTCGCTGGTTGTGGAATAAGGCTCTGAGAATAAACCTGCATCGCCTGGAAAACAAACAGCCTTTGCTCTGGTACGGTGAATTGGACTGGTTCAGCAAGCTCTGGAAAAAAAGTGATAAGTATGAATTTTTACAATTGTCTCCTGCCCAGACCTTACAGCAAACACTTAAGCAACTAGAACGTGCCTTTAAAGATGCGTTTGACAAAAAACAGCCGCCTAAAAGCATAATTAGTCTAAAGGACTAACAGGAATCCCCTTCCTTCAGGAAGGGGAGGATGTCAAACTTGATCTTTTTACCAAAAAGCGAGATTATATGCGGTTTATTAGTATCCAGTTGCTAGATCAAACACATATTTGAGGTCAGACAGACTATACTACTCAAATAGATAGCGAATATTTATAAATATATTAAGTAATATGATGATAAGTGTTAAATAATAAAGCCCCCTATTAAGAGGATTTTGAATGGAAATTGCAGATAAAAAAAGGCTATTGCAAGAAATGTTATTTGCACGGCGTTATGAAGAACGCTGTTATGAAGCATATGTGGAACGTAAAATTGGTGGTTTTTTACATTTGTATCCAGGGCAAGAAGCCTGCGCTCACGGCGTATTAGAAGCTGCACGTCCAGGGTTTGATTATGTCATTACAGGTTATCGGGATCACATTCATGCTATTAAATGTGGTGCAAGCGTAAAGAGTGTTATGGCAGAGTTATTTGCAAAAGAAACCGGTTGCAGTAAAGGACGAGGCGGTTCTATGCATATTTTTGATGTAGCAAAACGCTTTATGGGTGGATATGCCTTGGTAGGAGGTCCTTTTCCGCTTGCTGCTGGTATAGCGAAGGGGGTTAAAATGCAGGGGGGGCAAGAAATTTGTATTTGTTTCCTTGGTGATGCGGCAAATAATCAAGGTACATTCCATGAGTCATTAAATATGGCAAAGGTATGGGGATTACCGGTTTTATATGTATGTGAAAATAATTTGTATGGAATTGGTACTCGTATAGACAGATCAACGGCTGTAGTCGAACAACATAAACGAGTGAGTGGATATAATATTCCCTCTAATATGGTAGATGGACAAGATATTGAAGTAGTATATGAAGCGGCACAAACTGCTGTTGAGCATGTGCGTGCAGGAAAAGGCCCTTATTTTCTGGAATTAATGACATACCGGTATCGTGGGCATTCTATGTCGGATTCCAATGCTTATAGAGAAAAAGAAGAAGAAAAGAAATGGAGTGAACGAGATCCTATTATTATTTTACGAGATCGTTTATTAGCATCGGGTGATCTTACTATGGATGCGTATAAAGCGATGGATGATGAAATTATTGAACAAATTGAAGTGGATATTATTCAATATGCAGAAGAATCTCCAGAACCTTCAGTTGATGAATTAGAACATTATGTGCTGGCAGACAACGACCCTTATGTTTGGCCAAAGAAAAAGATGGCACGAGTAAAAGGCAGGGAGTATGGTAATGGCTGAATTAATGTATTGGGAAGCAATTCAACGGGCGCATGATGAAGAAATGGCTCGTGATCCAATGGTAATTTGCATGGGTGAGGATATTGGTGTAGCAGGAGGAACGTATAAGGCAACATCCGGTTTATATAAAAAGTATGGCGCAGAACGGGTTATTGATACGCCTATCTCTGAAGGAGGTTATACCGGTTTAGGAATTGGGGCATCGTATGTAGGAGTACGTCCTATTATTGAGATCATGTCTGTGAATTTTGCCTGGTTAGCGACCGATCAAATTGTCAATACTGCGGCAAAAGTACGTTATATGTCAGGAGGACAACTTACTGCACCGGTAGTATTCCGATCTCCAGGAGGAACGGCTCACCAATTAGGAGCGCAACATTCTGCACGGATGGAAAAAGTATTTATGGGAATTGCAGGATTACGTGTAGTGACCCCATCCAATCCATTGCAAGCGTATGGGTTATTAAAGTCAGCAGTACGTTGTAATGATCCGGTATTTATAAATGAACACGAATTAATGTATAACATGAAAGGGGATGTGCCGGATGATGAGTGTTTTTTTCCTTTAGAAGGATCAGAGGTAACCCGTTCAGGTAATGATGTGAGTATTTTTGCCTATAATATTTCTGTACATTGGGCTTTAGCTGCTGCAAAGATATTGTCTGAAAAATATGATATTGAAGTTGAAGTGATTGATTTATATTCACTTTCTCCATTAGATAGAGAAGGGATTAAACAATCAGTCAGTAAAACGCACCGTGCATTAATTGTAGAAGAAGCAGAACCTGCTGTAGGGGTCGGTGCAGAAGTGATGGCAATTCTCAATGAAGAATGTTTTTATGAATTAGATGCACCACCTGTACGGGTTTCTGCGGTAAATGTGCCTATTCCCTTTAACCATCAGTTAGAAAAAGCATCTATTCCTTCAGCAAAAGATGTTGTTGATGCTGTATTAAGTATGTTAAATAAATAAAAGTAGTATCTTTTTTAGTTATAAGGGTCATGTGTAGTGTGACCCTTTTTTTTGAAATAAAGGATAGGTAAGCAATATGTCTGAACCCTATATCATAAAAATGCCACAATTATCAGATACCATGACAGAAGGCGTTTTGGTAAGTTGGGAAAAATCCATTGGTGATAAAGTGGAGCGGGGCGATATCGTCGCTACAGTAGAAACAGATAAAGCCATTATGGATGTAGAAGTGTTTCGGGAAGGTTATCTTTCTGCTCCATTAGTAGCAGAAGATAGCACTGTACCTGTGGGGGATGCCATTGCTTACTTAGTAGCAGATGTAGCAGATGTAAAAAAACAGGCAGAAGAAGTGCATGGCACTACCGTTAAAGCAGTAGAGGAACAGCGCATTGAGCCAACCGTAACAGAGAAGATAGTGGCAGATATGCCTATTGATGCAGCCTTTACAATTAAAATGCCACAATTATCAGATACCATGACAGAAGGCGTTTTGGTAAGTTGGGAAAAATCCATTGGTGATAAAGTGGAGCGGGGCGATATCGTCGCTACAGTAGAAACAGATAAAGCCATTATGGATGTAGAAGTGTTTCGGGAAGGTTATCTTTCTGGCCCATTAGTTGCTGAGGATGCGACAGTACCAGTTGGTGATGCGATTGCATATTTAGTCGAGCAAGCAGAACAATGTATTGATAGCATTACGGATAGCATAGCAGAGAAATCACCAGAAAAACCTGTTGCAACTGCTGCAACGATAACAGCCAAATCAGTTTCTAGTAATAGTAATACTATGGCAAATGGGAATGCTATGCCTGCTGCTAGACCAAAACATGCTTATGCCACACCGTATGCACGTAAATTAGCAGGAATACAAGGTATTGATCTCAATACGCTCAAAGGAACAGGACGTGATCAGGTTATTATAGCAAAGGATGTTTATCGTTTGGCAGAAAATCATGCTACGAATACGGCAAGTGTATCATCTGCTATGATAGGTAATGGGGTAGTAGAAGCACCGGTTGCTGGTAATGGACGAGCAATGAATGCAATGGAAAAGGCAGTGAGTCAGACAATGAGTGCATCGTTGACGATCCCTACTTTCCATGTTACAAGCAATATTCAATTAGATAAACTCATTAGTAGTGCTAAAAAATTAGGTATATCTGTTACGGTTGCTATAGCTAAAGCATGTACTTTAGCTATTCAAGATTTTCCTAAAATGAATTGGGCGTATCAAGCTACAGACAAATTAATTGAACGTAATCAAGTAGATATTGGTATGGCAGTGGCAGCCGATGGAGGGGGATTAGTAGTACCTGTTTTGCGGCAATGTGATAGTTTGTCATTGCAAGAGTTAATGAACAATTGGAATGATTTAGTTAAACGTGCCAGGGCAAGACGCTTAACACCAGAAGAATATGCAAACCCTACCTTTATGATATCCAATATGGGGATGTTTGCAGTAAGCTCTTTTGATGCAATTTTAACACCAGGTATGGCGGCTATTTTGGCTATTTCTGCTGCATCAGAAGAAGGTGCTCCATTTACTATTACAGCAGATCATCGGGTTGTTAATGGTGCAGATGTTGCCATGTTTTTAGGGCGTTTAAAAGAATATATTGAACAACCAGGTAATTGGTTAATAGGTGCAGGAACGGCTATTCCTGAAGGAGATTGGGATTATGATGTCATTGTGATAGGTGGGGGACCTGGAGGAGAGGACTGCGCCCGGGATTTAGCAGAAAATGGGGTGAAAGTTGCCATGATCAATGATGCACCATTCCCTGGAGGGGAATGTTTATGGCGAGGTTGTATTCCTTCTAAAGCATGGCGTGCCGCAGCAGATAGAATACGTGATCGAGAACACGATGAACATTTAGGGATAGAAGGGACTACTTCAGCTCAAGTTAATTGGGAAAAACTGGAAGCTACCCGTAAATCGGTATTAGAAACTCGTGGAGAGTTGGCATTAAAAACAGATAAAGGAGTACGAATTAAGGTTTTACAGGGATTTGCCTCGTTTGTTGATGATCACCATATTTTATTAGATACTTCAAGCAATCAGGATAACCCACATATTCGTTCTAAGGTAGCAAATACTGAAGGTGTAACATTGAGTTTTGGTTGTGCGGTTATTGCAACAGGAGCGCCTCCTTTCGTACCCCCTATTCCAGGAGCATTGGAAGGTATAGCAAAGGGGAGTGTATTAACATCGGATACGGTATGGGGATTAACAGATATACCCAAACGTCTTGGCGTTATTGGTGGTGGAGCGATTGGGGTGGAAATGGCTCAAATCTTTCAGGATTTTGGTTGTGAAGTATTATTACTAGAAGCCAAAGATCGTATTCTTGCAGAAGTTGAAAGTGACATTGCAAAAAATTTAACAACGATTTTAAATGAAGATAAAAATTTGACTGTCCATGCAGGGGTCAATATACAGGATATGACCGGTGAGGCAGGAGATGTAACGCTGAAATTTACCGATGCAAAAGGGGATGCACAACAATTTTCGTGTGATTATGTGATTATGGCAACGGGTAAAGTACCCGTGTTAGAACCATTAAAGTTGGATAATGCAGGAATTGTTGTTGATAATAGAGTGATTAAGGCTGATTTAAAATGTCGTACTAATCAGGCACATATTTTTGCAGTCGGTGATGTGATTGGGGGATTAATGCTTGCTCATACCGCTGGACAACAAGGTCGGGTTGCTGCGACAACTATTTTAGGAGAGAACATGCATTATGATGAAAGTAAAGATTGTGGTGTGATTTTTACTCGTCCTGAAGCCGCTTTTGTAGGTTTATCACTAGAGCAAGCCAAGGCAAAAGGTATTGATGCAGCAGAAGTAAAAACACCGATTAGTTTGGATGCTAAAGCAATGATTAATAACGAAACACACGGTATGATTAAATTAGTTGCAGATAAAAAGACCCATAAAGTGATTGGGGTACATTTTCTTGCAGATCATGCCGATACTTTGATTGGTGAAGGTGTGATGATGGTTTCTGCTGAGATGACTTTAGAACAAGTAGCACATGCTATTCATCCTCATCCTACACAAACAGAGATGTTTGGTGAAATGGCACGGCGTTTACTATCTCGTTTGCGCCGTAGTGAGAAAAAGAAGAAAAAAGTTGCAGCACAATAAGAGTATTAGCCTGATAGGGGTTTTTATCCTCTGTTTTTTAAGTATATCAGGCATTTTAGCGCAGCAACGTATTTATCAAGCCAGTATGGAAACGGCTATTTGGGTTACAGAGGAAAATATTCCTCTTACTTGCCGTATAAGTCAGATTTTGCCTTATTATGGCAAGGGAGAATTTATACAGCAAGCAGGAGAAACTATTTATTTTTCGCTGTACACAAAAAAGTCGTTATTTCAGAAAGGGAAAGCCTATCTCTATGCACGTAATCCAATTTGGCGTAGGGATAATACTGATTTAGATTTAGGTACGGTAAATATCTTACAAGGTCATACTCCTATAACAGTAGAGGGGGATAGGGCTGCACGTTTATTGCAAGAATTAGAAAATGGTATGATGCCAGTCATACATTATGCGGATCAAGCAGATGGGAGAGATGATATTCTGGTACAATTACTACCGATAAATTTTAATCCTGCTTATAATAGTTTTTTATCCTGCCAGACACAGTTATTAGCTTATGGTTATAAGCAAGTACAAAATAGTAAGGTATATTTTGATACCGATAAAAGTGTATTAACCGATGCAGCAAAAGCCGTATTAAAAAAAATCAGTCATTATTTAAGTGTGGATAAAAATATTCAGCAAGTTTTGATTACTGGTCATGCAGATAATCGTGGTACACATAAATATAATGATAAATTGTCTCAACAAAGAGCATTAGTAGTGAGGCAGTTTTTTATTGATGAAGGGGTAGAAAATAATAGATTGGCCTTAGCATTTTTTGGCAAACGAAAACCTGCAGAGGATAATAGCACTGCTTGGGGGCAACAACAAAATCGCCGAGTACAAATTGAATTATTCAAAGCAAAGAGCGATTTGGGAACGGTAATTACTGAGTGAATATTGAGGAAGTAACATAATGCGTTTATTACATACGATGATTAGAGTGGGTGATTTACAACGCTCAATACAGTTTTATACTGATATTTTGGGTATGCAATTATTACGACAAAAAGAATATCCTGAAGGAAAATTTACCTTAGCATTTGTAGGTTATGGTGATGAAAAAGAAAATACCGTATTAGAATTAACATATAATTGGGATACCACTGAATATACGCATGGAAAAGGTTTTGGACATTTAGCTATTGAAGTGAATGATGTATATCAAGCCGCAGAAAAAATTCAGCAGCAAGGGGGTAAGATTATCAGAAAAGCAGGACCTATGAATGCTGGGACGACCATTATTGCTTTTGTGGAAGATCCAGATGGTTATCAAATAGAATTAATAGGAAAGAAATCGTAGCCGTTGTTATTCCCACCATATTATGAAAAGAATTTAGTTAATAGAGTAGATACCATTATGACACATCAAATAGATGATCTTCGTATTGTCGCTGTCAATGAAGTTGTTTCGCCCCATACCGTACATCAGGAAGTGGTAGTAACTGAAACAGCCAAAGATACAGTATATCAGACACGTAAAGCAATTCATAAAATACTCCACAAAGAAGATGATAGATTATTAGTGATCATAGGTCCTTGTTCTATTCATGATCCTAAAGCTGCTTTGGAATATGCAAAAAAATTAAGTATTTTGCGTGAGGAATTATCGGAACAATTATTGATTGTAATGCGTGTGTATTTTGAAAAACCTCGTACCACCGTAGGATGGAAAGGATTGATCAATGATCCGCATTTAGATGGTTCATTTCAAATTAATGAAGGGTTGCGTATAGCCAGACAATTATTGGCAGATATTAATGCCTTAGGCGTACCAGCCGGCACGGAATATCTGGATTTAATCAGTCCACAATATATCGCTGATCTAGTGAGCTGGGGAGCAATTGGCGCTCGTACAACAGAAAGCCAGGTACATAGGGAGCTTGCATCAGGGCTTTCTTGTCCAGTGGGATTTAAAAATGGTACAGATGGAGGGATGAAAATTGCTATTGATGCTATCGCATCGTCATCACGTCCTCATCATTTTTTATCTTTAACTAAAGCAGGGCATTCAGCAATTTTTTCTACTGCCGGAAATGAAGATTGTCATATTATACTACGAGGTGGAAATTCTGGTCCTAACTATGATGCAGAAAGTATTGCAAATGCAGGGACTGACCTGGAAGCAGCGGGATTAGTAAAAAAACTGATGGTCGATTTTAGTCATGCAAATAGTAGTAAACAATATCAACGCCAAGTTGTGGTAGGTAATGATGTTGCAGGGCAAATTGCTTTGGGAAACCAGACTATTTGTGGAGTAATGATTGAAAGCCACTTAAAGGCAGGTCGGCAAGATAATAAACCAGGGAAAGAGTTAGTTTATGGGCAAAGCATTACTGATGCGTGTATAGCATGGGAAGAAGACAGTATTCCTTTATTGCGTACTTTAGCTAATGCGGTAGAGCAACGACGTAAACAGATCAATTAACGAGATGGAATAAGAGGTAATAATATGCACCAGGCAGATATAGAAAATATGATGGGGAGTAGCTGTAGTGCGTCGGGTTTTTTTGCCTTACGTGTATTAGGTGATAGTATGTTACCAGAGTTTAAAGAAGGCAGTATTATTATTATCGATCCGGATGGATTAGTAAAAGATGGTTGTTATGTACTTGCTGAGGATGAAAAAGAAACCTATATTTTTAGGCAATTACGTATTCAAGATGATAAGTATTATCTCGTTCCCCTGAATGATTTATATGATACAGTACAAATTTCAGGTTTAGAAGTTATCAAAGGAGTGATTATTCAGCGTGCAGGAACACGCCGAAAGGATCATAAGCATTATCAGTAGTTAATCGGGTTCACGTTGATCAGGACGTACACGGCTGGTATGGTATTCATCAGCATCATCAATGGAAACCGTTTCACCCTGAGCATCAACTAATGGCATTTCATATTCATTCCAGCCACGTAATCCTGTTTTTAATGAATAGACATTATTAAATCCCATCTGTTGCATGGTGACGGCTGCCAGTGCACTACGGTTTCCTGAACGGCAAATAATGATAATTTTTTGATCCCGACTTGCTGCTAATGCTGGAACCGTTTCCTCAAAACCATATTCACAGGCAGTTTCTAAAATACCTCGTGGGACATTAATGGAATGTTGTATGTGCATGGTATGAAATTCATACGGCTCTCTGACATCTAATAAAATTGTTTCTTTGTCAGGGGGATTTTCTTCTAAATCCCAGGGTAGTAATTCTTTAATTTGTGCAACGGCTTCTTTTACCAGTTGGCTAAAACGTTTGTTACTCTGACTCATATTATTACCTATGTTTTAACTTTCTTGTTATTGCTGGAAAGTCCATATTGTACTGCTAATACGGCAGCCTCAACACGTGAGTGGATATTGAGTTTACGTAAAATAGCTTTTACATGTAATTTTACCGTACCGTCAGATATTCCTAAGTTACGTGCTATTACTTTATTGCTTTGTCCTTCAGCAACGAGACCGAGTATTTCAGTTTCTCTTGGCGTTAATTCAGAAAAAGGATTGTTAACAGGAGATGGCACATCATCGGTATTTTTACCTTGTACAATTTTAGCTAAAATAGGAGTGAGAGAAGGAGCAACAACGGTTTTTCCTTCGCTAATATCTTGTAAGGCCTGGACTAACTCCTCAGGTTCCATACTTTTAAGTAAAAATCCTTGAGCATGGCAACGTAGACTTTCAGTGAGATCGTGTCTATCATCACTGGTTGTTAATATCACCACTGGAACTTGATTATCTTGTTGACGTAAATGCTTTAATACTTCAATTCCATTCATATCTGGCATACGCATATCTAATAGGATAATATCAGGGGATAGTTCTTTTGCCAGTTGTAACCCCTCACGACCACTTCCTACTGTAGCCATAACATTGATATTACAGCGTTCTAGCAAAGCCTGTAAACCTATACGAAATAAAGTGTGATCATCAATTAGTAAAACTCGCATTATTAATACTCGGCAATTGCAGGAAAAGTTAAAATTAATCGTGTACCTTCACCAGGTTCAGATTCAATACGTAAAATACCCCCAAGACGTTGGGCTCGTTCTTCCATGACTGTCAAACCAATATGTTCTCCAGAATTATCATACTTTTGTTGTAGTTGAAAGCCCATTCCATCATCTTCAATAAGAATCTTATTTTCTCCATCAGGATCGCTACGTAATAGAATACGCACATTGCGAGCTTGACTATGTTTTTGAATATTGGTTAAGGCTTCTTGTAAAATTCGTAAAACTTGTAAATCCAGATTATGCGGTAATTGTCCTAATGTCCATTCATTTTGTACAAACACGGCAATATCGGTTTTTTGTTTGAAATCTTCAATAATATTATCTAAAGCTATCATTAAACCTCGTTTATCCAGAGGGGTACGAAAATGACTGATAAGTTCTCGTACTTCTTGATATGCCTCATCTATACTTGCTTGTAGACGGGTGATTTCAGGATGATGGATGGTTTCAATATTTTGTAATGATGCGACTTGAAAGCGTAAACTTGCTAACGTTTGTGCTAAAGAATCATGTAATTCGTGTGCCATTTGGGTACGTTCTTCTAATATGGTAATACGTTGTGATTCTTTATCTAAATAGGTTTTTTCAATAGCGATACTCAGTTGTTTGGCGACACTAGACAGTAATACTTTTAATTCATCCCTATCATTAATCATTTTATGTTGTATAAACAAGGTATAAGTACCTAATTTTCGACCCTGATATTCTAAGGGAACGATAACTAATTCTATTTTTTCATTTTCAAAGGGGAATGACAGTTTTTTGCATTCAGGAATGTCACTAGCAAATATAATATCATTTTGAATTAAGGTTGTACCGTATAAACAGCGTTGAATAGGGGTGATACGTTCTTTTTTTGTAAATTCTTCTTCTAATCCTAGTGATGCAACTAATTCCATTTTTCCTTGAGGAGTAAGTAAGCGTATAGTTCCTGCATCAGCATGTGTCGATGCAGTGATGATTTTGAGGAAATGGGGAAGTAATTCTTTTAAGTCGTAAGAAAGATTAATAGTACACGCAATATCATATAAAATTTTTAAATAATACTTACGATTTTGCACAGTAGCTTCAGTAAGTGGTGTCGTATTAGATTGTTGGGTTTGAAGTAAATACATTAATATTGGATGATGACTCTGAGGGAGAGAAAGAGCCGGAATAAACTCGTATAATGTGGCTATCCATTTTTGTAAAGCAATAATAAGTTGTACTGTTATCCAGATCATCAAACCCACTAAAGACAGGAATAAAAGAAACTCTATAGTATGAAAATAGGGATACAAAGGCAAAAAATGATGTATTAGAGTCATCAAAAGAACGATGAATAATCCTATAAAAGAGGGGGATAGTGGAATTATTTTAAGCCAACATAAACGGTTTTTTACAGACATAGAGGAAAGAACTATTGATAAACGCTACTTAGGAGACGCTATGAGGAGTTAGTATAATGTCTGTTTCTTGTATATTTCCAGTGGTATTGATATCGATACGTATAATATTGGGTAGGGTATGTAAAATATAGGCTGCCATCATTTGAGCTAGTGCCTGTTTTTCAGTTTCTAATGCAGTGAGCATTTTATCTGCGACAATTTGACAACGTTCAGTTGGATTGGGCTTTTCGACCCATTCACGGCTCATTTGCCAGCCGTTATCCATATCATCATTCATTTTCTTGAATAAATCAGTTGCTTGTTGCAACAATTCTTCTGGCACATTGATAGCTTGTGTATGTTCATCAATGGTAATATTTAAAATGTAAGTCGGCATAGAAAAGCTCCAAAAGTAAGTATATTAACTATTTGGGTTATAATAGGTGAGAACGAGAAAAATATAAAGTAGTTTCACTTTTAATTTAATTAAAAATAGGTATTTTCTTATGTTATTAACTATTCCTCAGCTACTCTCAACAACACAATTGAAACAGGTGCAAGATTTATTAGATAAGGCAGATTTTATTGATGGTAAACTATCAGCAGGAAAAGTAGCGAAAAAGATAAAAAATAATCAAGAAATAAATACTAATGACAAGGAGCTATTAAATCAACTTAATAATATTGTAATGGGAACATTAATTGCTCATCCTGAATATAAAAGTGCGGTATTGGCACATCGTATTGCCGTCCCTTTTTATGCTCGTTACCAAAAGGGAATGCAATATGGTTATCATATTGATGATCCGGTAATGGGACCTAATGGCGGACGATATCGTTCGGATGTATCTATTACTATTTTTTTAAATGAACCAGAAGACTATGAAGGAGGAGAGTTATCAATTAGCACTACATTTGGTGTTAATAAGGTTAAATTACCCGCAGGAGCTGCTGTTATGTATCCATCTTCGAGTTTGCATCAAGTGGCAGAAATAACCAGTGGAGAACGATTAGTAGCAGTGACATGGGCACAAAGTATGATACGTGAACCAGCTAAAAGAGAATTACTGTATGATTTAGATAAGGTAAGAGAAAAATTATTTTTGGAACAACCTAATGCAATCGATACCGCTAAGTTGGATAATGTGTATGCAAATTTAGTGAGAATGTGGGCAGAAGTATGATAAGAGTACTATTATGAGTTTTGCTGTAATACAACCGTGGCTTTATAGTATTGTCTTTGGCTTCTTAAGTGTGGCAATTATAATAAGTAATTACTGGTATTTGTTTGATGCACGGAGAAGAAAAGGCACAACTTCCTTGACGTTATTTATAGGAGGTATGTTGGGTGTTATTGCGATATTAACAGTACCAATCATTGAGGTAAAATATTTTTTCTTTATACCATTACTGATTGATCCAGGAACAAGTCTAATTGTGATAGGAGTAATAAAAGATCAGTTCTTTAGAAAGTGAGGAATGAATTATCAGTTGTTAAAATAGCTATAGGGCATAGCTTAACGGTATATCAATAATGGTTTGAGTAATGTAGTAGATGAGGGCTATGACAGGGAAATCGCTGGAAATAATAAATGCAATAATCTCGATAAAATATAGAGTTATTGCATTATATAAAGGCTGGAAATTTAAGGGTGTGAGCCTTTTTCAGCATGTGCTAAATCTACTACTTTCATTGCTAAATCACGGTATTTTTTGCGATAAGTAGAAAGCAATTCGTTATCATCTGGAGCATTATAATAATCTGAGGGGGTGATACCATTTGCATGTTCATATTCAATAAACTTTTTTTGCATTTCCAGCATTTCTTTAATTAACTCTTGCTTTTCGCTCATTATGGTTTTCTCCATAGTAATTGTGGATAAAAAAGAATATGTCCTGTGTTCAATAATCCATTTTATTGCATTACAGAACTATATTTTATCGGGCAATCCGAGATACTTATCAAGTCTAAGTGTATCCTATTTAATATAATAATAGACTATCTCGATCGGGCTAGTATTATATATTAACTTCTCTATAGATGCCTAATAAAAACTGGATTAATAACCTCCTTTACGTTTACTTTCAGGTAATCCAGCGATACGTCCTGCCTGTTTACTTGGGTTTCCGGGGAATAAGGTATATAAAAACTTAGAAGTTACTTTTACGTCAGGCCAAAGGGCTTGCATTGCTTTTAACATGGTACGATTATTAGGATTATTACCATTATTATTAATATATTCATCACGTAAATAATTAATTAAATCCCAATGCTTATCAGTTAGCTCATCAATATTTTCTTCTTTGGCAATAACCTGTGCCAAGTCTTCACTCCAATCAGAAAGATTAACTAAAAAGCCGGTTGCCGTTGTTTCAATTTCTTTACCATTAAAATTTATTGCCATAATAGATATCCTCTTATTTTAAAGATAAACGTTGTTAATCGTTTTGTTCGGCATTTACTGCCTTTATGCCTTTATGCGGTATAAAGAGTCCACATCCTAGATATTTATAATCTCCGATACCATTTTCTTGTAATAAAATAGATTCATCAGGAGTTAAATCAGCAAGCATAATACTGCGTGTAAATAGGGATGTTTGTTGAAATTGTAAAGTGGTATTTTTACCACACAACATTTTCTTAACGGTAATATTAAATTGTTGTTTTAAATCCTGAGCCATTTTAGTTAAGAATTGTTCTTCCGATAGATTTTCTATATTATCAAAATAAATATGATGACAAAAAATGGTAGATAAATTTTGTAATAATCGGGGTTTGGATTGTCCTACTTGTAAAGGATAACCATCAATATCCAATATTTTACCTGTCAGTTGTTGAGCATCTTTAAGTCGGTCTTTAGGTACACGGATAATTAAATGTGTGCGTTTGGAAAGATGCATAATATCGTTAGGCCGATTCCAACCATTTCCTGATTCAGCAATATAAATTTCATGAATACCTGCTTGAGGTTCTTCTATTATCCAGGGTAGTTCCTGAATAACCGCTTTAGATAATGTATCAATATGATGGATGGGAATACAAGGACAAGAAATTTTAAATAACAGGTCTTGTACTTTGTCGGGTATGGTAACGGTTTTTGCTACCGTATCTTCTTGCCAGAACATTAATATTTAACCACGCAATGCTGAAGTGAATATAGATTCTAAATGCTCTTCCCAATTATCAGGGGTATCTATGTAGGGAGGTTTAATATCAATGTTAAAAAATATTTCCCCACTTTTTGCTTTCTCCTGAATGACCAAAAGTAAATCTGCATAGGAATTTATATGGTGCTGTTGCATTAATACTTCACTTAATATCAACATATAAAAGTTCCAATATTTTTTGAAATTGAATAC
>JALWRI010000086.1 GCA_026994225.1 Gammaproteobacteria bacterium
TTGTGATCAATAATAAAATAAAAGGTCTGGTAAAAGGTGATGATTTCTATGTGGCATTATTAAAAATCTGGTTAGGTGAAGAACCTGCCGATTCCGACTTAAAAGAAGCCATGCTGGGAATAGAAGATTAAACGTGTTTCTGCATTTGTTTTTTAAAATTTTTGGCATTATAGAAATCAGTCTATAAATTTTAATAACTTATACAAATGAAACAAAACTTAAATTACGATATAGACAGATTCTTTCTATTACCAACAAATTACAGAATCTGCCTAAATAACTGTTATATTTAAAATACGTAAACGGAGTTACATGAAATTACCTGCAACAATAATTTCTAGCATCGCCATTGTAATAGCAATTACATGGTTTTATTACGAACCTGGGTTCGAACCAGTAATTACAAGCTTACTCGGTATCTCAGGCTTACTATGGTCTTTATCACATTCAAAAACAACCAACAAAAATAACACTTACAGTCGTGAATTTGATGCACTAAAAGCACGATGGTATGCTGAAAGAGTAATTAAGCCAGCATCTACAGACGATGCTAGGTGGTTATTAGGGGAGGCTTTAGATTTTTTATCTACTTTACGAGTAGATGATAACTCAGATGAGCACCATCCTAAAATTGATGAATTAACACAAAAAATAAAAACAATACAAAACATGCAAATTTTTATTGATGGTGGTAAATCGTACGCAGAATTTTGGAATAATGGTACTGAGGCATTAGAAGAGACAGCAGTAATTACAAATAAAATATAACAAGGCAATCAAAAAGGACGTTTAAAAGCGGTGCTCCGCACGCACTTTTAAACGCCTCTTATTTTAATCGTTATGAAATATTTTGATTAAATGGAATTAGATGAAAGAACCTAACACAGTTGAAGATTTACCAGATGACCCATTTCAGATGCCACCACCATATTGGCGTTCAACTAGTAGTATTTTTCAATTAACAAGTTCATTAGAAGATCTATGCTCATCACTGAGAGAACTTCGAGATGTTTCTCCAAGAGTTAATGACCAATTAAATTCCTATTTTGAACGAAATCCAGAACCTAGCGAAGATGATGATGAAGAATTTGGTGAAATAACAGAACCATTGTGGGATGTTGAGTCAAAAATCTCATTGAAATGTGATCTTGCAATATTTATGGCTGCAATTGAAGCTGAAGATCTTATAAATAGAGTTTGTGTATACAATCTTCATAAGGATATTTCTGAATCAATAGAAAAACTCAACCCGCCAGAAAAACTATTAATAGTATCTGCAATATTAACTAAGGATTCCGTTAAGGGAAAAAAACCATATGAGTCCATTAGATTATTAACTTCTTGGCGAAATTCATACGCACATGGACATTGCGTGGATAGACCAACAAAATCTCTAAGACATAATCATCTAATATCACCAGAATTTTATCACTCAATTCCATTGTCAGTTAAGGATATGATTCAAAAATTAAATGACTACTTAATTGTTTCAGACTACTTAAGATCAATAAGCATCAACGAATACACTTCTGGCACTTCGGTTCATGACCAAGAAATAAGAGACTATATATCGCAGGTAGGAAAATATGAATTCATATATGAAGACAATGGTGAAGTCTATGAATTACACTATCATGAATAATATTCATAACAAGGCACTCCAGTTGATTCGCAAAAGCGGCGCTCCTATCGTCGCCCCACTTTTGCTCTCAACTGAGCTTAATCGTTAGCGCATAAAAAGGAACATTATGAAAATCATTGTATTTACTTTATTTCTTTTATCCTCAATAAATATACATGCATCGCAACTCGCATCTGCTAAAGACGCAAGGAATCTGGCAAAAAATGTTATGGTTTTAGTTGGAAAAGGACAATCAAATAAAGGCCTTAAACTATTCAAGCCATACCTAATAATCCCAGAGTCAGAATTCAATGTCATGTTAAATAACTTAAAAATGCAACAACCCATGATTGACCAAAGGTTTGGTAAAACAGTAGGTATAGAGTATATAAATGAAGAAAAAGCAGGTAAATCATTTATGAAAATAACATACGCACAAAAATTTGAAAAACATGCAATGAGATGGGTTTTCTATTTTTACAAACCCAGGAATGGCTGGGTTTTAAATACTTTTAACACTGATGATAAAGTTCAATTATTATTCAGTAAATAGCGTTAATTAGGCGTACTGCACTGTATAAGATGATAAGTTAATAAGAACATTAGTTTTTCCAGGATGGGATGTTGACCGTGCGATTGCTACATAACAAAACAACGCACTCCAAGTTGATTCACAAAAGCGAGCGGAAACTTACCCTGATTTTGCTCTCAACTAAGCTTAATCTGAAATATGAGAGTATTTGTTAGTTGCTTGATGAATATACATCCTATAAAAAATTCCAACAAATGAATTGATATGAAAAAAATCATTATATTCTTATTCTTCATTCCCATATTCAGTATTGCTTTGGAAGCATCAACCGGAATCGGATGCAGCTAAATTAGTGTATATTCGAGGTATCCTGGCCAGCCTTAGCTATGGCGGAATTGGAAAAGATAAATTCGCACCAGGACTACTAGAGTATTTAAGCAAAAATGAAAATAGAAATAATGTGCTGCAAAAACTGTCTCCATTGATACATTCCAAGTTACATAATAACTCAATGTGTGAAAGGTGGTTAAAAAAACTAAAAGTTAAAGCAGCAGGTGCTTATTTAGATTGGTTAAATTCTTTAAAATGTTCAGCACATAATAAATAATTATTTTTAATAGTAAATACTCATCAATAACAGGGAATTATGAACAAGGAATTTACGCAAAAGTTTACGCATAACTGGGTTGAAGCATGGAATAGTCATGATTTAGATAAAATTATGTCTCACTATGCGGATGATTTTGAAATGACTTCGCCTGTTATTAGTAAAATAATGAATAGTGAATCAGGCAAATTAAAAGGCAAACATGCAGTACGAGCCTATTGGGAAAAAGCCTTATCCATTAATCCTAATCTTCATTTTGAAGTAATTAACTCTTTCTCCGGCACAAATAGTATTGTCATTCATTATAAAGGCCATCGAGGTTTATCAGCAGAAGTTTTTTTCTTTGATAATGAAGGAAAAGTTAATGCTGCATATGCTCATTATGAATAACATTAAAATTAAAGACTACTATGTATATACCTAATCAATTTAACATTACTGATAAAAAAGAAATTTTCACTTTTATAAAAGAAAATTCTTTTGGTCAGTTAATTTCTCTGGTTGAGGGAAAGTTATTTTCCACTCATATTCCTTTTCTCATAAGCGAAGACAAGCGTTCGATTATTTGTCATATTGCTAAAAATAACCCGCAGTGGAAAGATATTGAAGAACAGGAAATACTGGTTACCTTTCAAGGCCCGCATGATTATGTTTCACCCTCATGGTATGCCTCACCCGGCGTACCCACCTGGAACTATCAAGCTGTGCATATTTATGGCACTGCGAATGTCATTACTGAACAGGGGGAAATTAAAAATATCGTCTCTGAACTCACCAGCAGCTATGAATCTGATTTTGATAAGCCCTATGAACCGGTTTTTAACGAGGCAATGCTTAACGCCATTATTGCGATTGAAATAAACATAACAGATATTCAGGCCAAATATAAATTAAGTCAAAATCGTCCTGAAACAGACCGTTTAAAGGTATCAAATGAACATAATAAACGTGGTTCTGCTCAATTATCCAAAGCAACCATTAAAGAAATGTAATTCTGGATATTTTTAATATTATATTGAATAACAGCTATGAAAATTATTGAATCTAAAGCTGTTATAAATATTATTCATTCATATCCACCTGATGTAAGAAAAAAATTACTCTTTCTGCGTACTCTTATCTTTGAAACAGCAACTGAACTTGATATTGTTAATTCAATAGAAGAAACGCTTAAATGGGGTGAGCCTGCTTATATATCAAAACATGGCAGCACCATAAGAATTGACTGGAAAGAAAAATCTCCCAAGCAATACGCCATGTACTTTCACTGTAAAACTAAACTGGTTGATACTTTTAAAGAACTCTATCGGGATACTTTAAAGTTTGACGGTAACAGGGCAATCATATTTAACATGAATGGTAAAATCCCTGTTAATGAATTAAAGCATTGTATTGAATTATCTCTTACCTATCATCAATTTAAAAACTTGCCTCTCTTGGGTGCATAAAACAGACAACAACTAATTCTGTATAAACATCTTCGACTGTAATATAAGGCATTTGAGTAGTATAATTAGCATCACAATGTTATCCGCACTTAAAAAGTCATTAAAAAGTAAACCTTCATACCCTGATATTCAGGCAAATATCCTTGCCGGTCTAACAGTTGGAGTAATTGCGCTGCCGCTTTCTATGGCGTTAGCCATCGCCAGTGGTGTCGCGCCGCAACATGGCTTATACACCGCAATTGTTGCCGGTATCGTAATCTCTTTAACCGGTGGATCGAAAGTTAATATCTCCGGGCCAACTGCAGCATTTGTTGTCGTCCTGCTGCCAATTGTTCAGCAATTTGGTTTGGGTGGACTGCTTCTTAGTGGTTTTATGGCGGGGATAATTCTTGTCCTGATGGGTGTTGGCAAACTGGGGAGACTAATTGAAATTGTACCTTACCCTGTCACGGTAGGTTTTACCGCCGGTATTGGTGTCGTAATTGGTACTTTTCAAATAAAAGATTTTTTTGGTCTCAATATAACCTCAATGGATGGCCACTATCTTGATAAATTGTCATACATCTTACATGCATTACCAACCATTAGTTGGCAGGAAACCCTGATTGGTGGCTTGACGCTTGCGATACTTCTAATTTGGCCTCG
>JALWRI010000087.1 GCA_026994225.1 Gammaproteobacteria bacterium
CTCAAGGCATAGGTCGTTTGTCAATTTTATAACCAATTTAATTTCCGGGCTAATTGCCTATTCCTTCTTTCCGAAAAAACCCGCCATTCAGTATGAAACCACTGAAACCAACCAAATTTCACTGGCTGGATTCAAATTATAAAGGCACTAAATGATGCCAATCTTATCTCAAGAGCAAAAAAAATGCGATGAACTGGCTTTTGCCAATAAATCAACCATTTATTCGTTTGCATTTCGCTGGAACATCGCTCAAAGGCGGCAGGAGTTTTAGTAGCTAATTTAGGTCGTTTTTCATAAGTATAGGTTAATGCTTAAGCATAATATGCCTTTGATACACTTTATCCAATAAAACGATTTGTAGTATATAATTACCATTGGGCAAGCCGGCAGTAGGAATAACGAGCTCTTTTTGGTTGGTTTGGGTACTAAAAACTGTGTTCATTGACTTATCATAAAGTAAAACTACTGCTGTTTCATTTTTATGCCCGGCAAACACATTGGTTAGATTAATATTCAACTCCGTATTAGCTGGGTTGGGTGTTGATTGCAAAATAATTCCTCCACCTCCGCCACCGCTTACGGTAACATATATTAATTTAGCTCCACCACTCCCACAAGCATTGGTTTTTCTTACCTGCATATATCCGCTACTTGAACCTGCAATAGCTCTTACTTGATTGTTGCCATTGCCTCCGCTAAATACCGACCAACAATTAGTGCAAAATTTATAGTCGTATGGCAATGTCCAATCATAAGTACCTCCATTGGGGGTTGTTGCGTTATAATGTGTATAAGTTACTAATTGGCCAACACTTGCGCTAGAAGGGCCTGATAGTATGCCTCCAATAGAAACAGGGCGACCTACCCATACTTCTTTTGAAATTTTATAACTACCACAACTACCGCTTACAGTTGCAATAATTGCACCTTCACCCGAAGAATAACTATTAGTAGCCCGTGTAGTAAAACTGCTGCCAGTTCCTGAATCAACAGCAAAAAGACTTGTCGGAGAAACCGACCAAGATACAGTTGTGCCTGCTTGGTTGTTAATTGTATAGGTGCGATTGGAGTTACAAAGAGTTGAGGGTCCAGAAAACGTTGCATAATTTTTTGCCATACAAACAGCTGCTCCAGCATCAATTAGGCCATAACCCATTTGTTCGTTCCAACTTCCATTAGGCTTGCCCGAAGTTGTGGTATAAGAATACAAGTCTTCTTCTCTTACTTTTTGAGCCGTAAATTCAATAATTTCATTTACCTGTTCAACTGTTAAGTTGGGATTAGCAGAAAGCATAAGTGCTGCAACCCCAGCTACAAATGGTGCAGCGGCTGATGTGCCCCCAAAAGTGGAAGTGTAGTCTCCAGAATCATAGCCGTTTATGCCTGTTCTATCTATTGTTGTAATTTGGATACCTGGGGCCATTATGTCAAGTGAATTGCCATAATTGCTACCCCAACCATTATTATTATCACAAGAGGAACTTGATTTTCTTTCCCCACAATAGGTGGCAGCACCTATAGCCAATATTTTTGTATTGCTATTTGCTGGATAGTTTACATTTGAGTTACCATCATTACCTACAGCAAAAACAACGATACACCCTTTGCCACCTCTACCTTGTGTAAGGGCATTACTTATGGCATCATCTATTACTTGAAAGGATAGGTTTGGATCCCATCCCCATGAGCAATTAATTACATCCGCCCCATTTTGCCAAGCCCAATTAATCCCTTCAGCTTTTTTCTTTCTAGCATTGGTATTTGAATAAGGGGAGGTACTAACAGAGATTAGTTTGCAGCTTGGTGCTACTCCTGCAATACCATATCCGTTGTTTTTTGCTGCAGCAATAATACCAGCAACTGATGTGCCGTGATTCCCTCTAAGTACACTTGAAGGTGTGCCGTTTTCTGTATCATACCCTGTACCAAATACATTGGCTTGCAAATCAGGGTGGGTCATTTGGATGCCATCATCCACCACAGCTACTTTAATCGAATTTGAACCTTCGGTTATATTCCAGGCGTTGCATACATTCATATCAATGCCTGATGTTCCTCCATTTTGGCCTGTATTATTTAACCCCCATTGGTTATTAAATAAAGGGTCGGTAGCACAGTTTAATATATTATCAATCATTAAGTCCGGTTCGGCATAGGCAAAATTGCCTGTCTCGTAAAAGTAATTTGCCATTTCGAGGGCATTGCCTTTTGACATACGTTTACATGATAAAGTGAACCATAGGGGCATAAACTCATCCTGTTCTACAATTTTAGTATGAGTTTGGCTAGCAATTTTTCTTAATAGTTTTAAATCCTCTTCCGTTTTTAGTTTTACATAAAAAATAATTAGATAATCCTACCTTTTCTGTAAGATTAGTTTTAAAAAATGGTGACACGACTTCCATTCCATCTATTTGTTTAATTTGATTAAGTTTATCAAAATAACCTTTTTTTTCTAACTTATTAGTAAATCTCATAATACTCCATGAAGATGTAATTCCATTGAGACTTAGGTTTGCATTTGACTTAATATTATCCGTATCCGTATTAATTAGTTCTGTGTCTGCTATAGAATTGCTGATATTACCCAAAGTAGCCATATTGTTTTCAGAAGATATAAATACATAATCGGTATTTAATTCAAGTGGTTGTTTTTTACCTTGGTAATAATAATAGAATTCTTGTGCAACACTTAAATGTGAAATTATAAGTAATAATATAACAAGCGTTAGTTTAGTCAGTATAGGTTTCATATCCGGTTTTTAAAAAGTAAGAAGTATCAATATTATCAGGGAAAGGAATAGCATTATCATTGGTTGAAAAGCCATAGATAATGAGTGTATCGCCATTGGTAAAACTGTAGTAAGAGTTTATAGTAGCACCCCATTGATAAGAAATTCGCATACTGTCGCTTGGTATTATTTCAAGTGATGTAACCGCCACATTTGCGATGGTTCGGTTTTTACCTGCACTCACTTTTATAGTGCTATCCTCGTAAAATGTGAGTACATGAGAATCATCAGGAAAATACGTGCCAACTTCGTCTTCGGGTACAAAATACACCTCGTACCAAATGGCATCAATAGGCTTTTCTTTATTATTGCAACCAATTGTTAAGAGCAACAAGCAAAGTAATGTATAAGAGGTTATCTTTTTCATGGTGTTCTAATATTGAGGCAATATAAATTAGTAAAGATAAAGATGCAAATTATTGACACAGACAATAGTCTACATCCCTGTTTACAAGCTATTAAGGGTATTTGAAAAACCTAATTTAAAATTAGTCCAAAATAGTAATTTATAACTAATGAGAATGTATGTGTGAATTCAATATCACATTCAGCTGAACGGTAAATTAATTTTCTTAATTATATAATGGGTAAGTATGATTGCTAGGACAAGGAGATTGCGGCAAGTGGTTTAGAGGAAAATTGAAACAGGTTAGAATCAATTATTTGAGCATATTTCGTTCAATATGAATATTCATTTGGGCTGAAAAACTTTCCTCTAAATCTCTTGCTATGGGTGGGGAATTGAGCCTTAGCGTAACTGCGGGTCGGAAGAAAAAACTTTATGAGTAACAGTGATTTTACTAATTGGTTACAACGGCCTTGACTATAAGTCCGTAGGGACTAAGTTACGCAAATACTATGATAACCCACAAGGCAGATATTTGATTTGGAACAAATCAAAACGCAATACCAACCAAAGCAAATATTTGGCGGACTTTGCAAATAGAGATAAACTTAGCTTTCAGTGAAAACCCCCTATGGCTTATAGTTGGTGTTAGCGCTAGTAATTACATAAATATTCTATTCTTGGCACGAATCTTCTGAAATCAAAAATGTACCCATATTCCTTATCTTTAGTTTGTTTGATTTGTATTTCATAATTGTCAAATGTTTTTTTCTTAATACTTTGCCTTAGATAGAAAAACTCATGGGTTTCAATAATTCTAGATGTATTAAAAGTCGTTATACTTCTTTTAAGCTTATAAAACTCCTCAGATTGGTTATAAAATCTTATATTTTGTTCCCATACGTGGTCAGTAACACTTTCTTCTTTTTCTTTGATAACTCTTCCTGTTCCATCTTTATATCTAATCAAATAATATAGATAATATGACTCTTCTGTATCAAGTTCTTTTTTTATAGTATCTACTTGAGTAATTTGAACCTTTTTTAATTTCTCTAGGTCATTTTCCAGCTCTGTGATTTTAGAATCTTTTTTATTTAAATTCCTTGAGCAGATATTTAAGAACCGATTTAATGAGTTTATTGATTTAAGCAAAATTTCTTCATCTGGTCTTTTGTAACCTGATAATTCGATTTCTTTTTGGTCATGTTTGTATAGTAGTAAGTCATTGTCCTGATTATAGTATGCCCTGAGGTCTGGTGTGTTAGACTGTGATTCTAAATGGGCAAAATAAGTGTAGTAGTTACCATAATTATCTTTGTCATAATAAAATTCATACTTACCGTTATTATTAGTCAGTTTTATAATAGCTAAGTTATTACCTTCAAGACAAAAATCTATATTTTCTAATCTTAACTTTTCAAGCAAAACATCTGCACTATTAGCCCTATAGTACCTTTCTTTAATACTTTGAATTTCATTATCTACCTGAGCAAATACAGATGTAAAACTTAGTATACCAATGGTCAGTAATATAAATTTCATCTTATTTGTTTCTTTCATATGAACTCGACTTTTTTTCTTATTAGCGCTAACGGTGAGTATAAGCGTAGTGCGGGTTTTCGAAGCACTTTACTTTCA
>JALWRI010000088.1:0-1447 GCA_026994225.1 Gammaproteobacteria bacterium
CAATGAGAAGGATCTGGATATTGATACAACATTAAATATGGATACTGCAACGCAACCACTCGACACAGAAAATATGATGATG
Source organism: Gammaproteobacteria bacterium (assembly GCA_026994225.1). Classification (GTDB taxonomy): domain Bacteria; phylum Pseudomonadota; class Gammaproteobacteria; order GRL18; family GRL18; genus JALWRI01. The sequence goes on from JALWRI010000088.1 coordinate 83, forward strand.
GATTTAGATTTTGATGTGGGTGATCTGGAAGCAGAAATAGCCAATATGGAGGCAAATGCAAAAGCAGAAAAATCTATAGAAAATATAGAAATGGAACTAGATGTATCTGATGTAAACGATACATTATCAACAGATAATATGTTTAAAGCACCCGTTACGGAAGATGATGCGCTAGATACCTTTTTGAATAAAAATAAAGACGATAATATAGAAAAAGAAGATATCCTTACGGATGTTGAATTAATGGATGATAATGTATCTTTTTCCTTTCAAGATAAAGAGATGACATCAGAATATCGTTTGGATGAAGTGGGTACAAAATTAGATCTTGCTAAAGCCTATGTAGATATGGGAGATACCGAGTCGGCTATCAGCATTTTAGCAGAAGTAAAAGAAGAAGGTGATAGTGAGCAGCAAAAAGAAGCAGATAAGATCATGGGGTCGATAAAATAATAATATTATTAGTAAGATCATGCACCCATTGATTAGAATTATTTGTTTATTATTAGGGTGTATATTTATCTCTTGGGGGGAAGGCTATCATCTGTTGATTGCAGTGGTAGTGCTATTTTTTATCTATAGTCGATACCAGCATTGTTGGAAAAATGCCTGGATGATGTTGAAAAGGATGCGTTGGTTTTTTCTATCTTTATTAGTATTGTATACCTTTTTTAATCCTTATGATTTGAATGCAGCGGAGTTGTCAAAATATATTGATGAAGTGCTTGTGGGTATTCGGCATATTATTGCATTAATATTAATTATACTTGCTGTAAATTTGTTAGTACAATTAACCCCAAAAGAACATATACTTGCCGCTTTATATTTATTATTACTTCCTCTGCAACGTTTTATAAAAATAGAAACATTTGTATTACGAGTATTATTAACATTCAAATATATTATATGGATACAACAAAATATCAAGCAAGAGATATCATTAAAACCATTGAATAATAAAGATAACGCAATGCAAAGACTACACTTTGTAATAATACAATTAGCAGATTTATTAGGAGGGTTATTACATAATACCATGCCTATGGAAACTCGGATCACATTTGAAACATTAGATAAGCCAAAATGGGTAGAATGGTTTTATCCCAGTGTGTGTATTATCAGTTTTTATTCAGTGACTGTTTTACATACCTAATATAAATAAAAAATACGATAAGGACTTGTTTACCATAAAAGAGTATGGTATTGATAAAGTTCAATACAAATTTAGTTAGCCTAAGATAAGGGTTGTTTTATGATAATAAAAAAGAGAGTAATCAGTATTGTTTTTTGTCTTTTTGCAAGTAGTTGGCCATCAAATCAAGTGCTTGCTTTAGGTTTAGGCGAGTTAGAAGTACATTCTTATTT
>JALWRI010000088.1:1457-165394 GCA_026994225.1 Gammaproteobacteria bacterium
CCAAAAGTTATATGCAACGATAGAGATATTATCTTCTGATGATAAAGAATTAGGTAGCCTGCGTTTTAAGCAAATTGATCCTGAATTTACCAGCACTTCAACAATATTAGATTTTCATTTAAGAAAACGTGATGATGGCAGTGCTTATATTTTACTCTATAGTAAAAAAGCAGTGCGTGAGCCCTTTTTGAATTTTATATTACAGGTAGATTGGTATAGTGGTAATTTACATAGAGAATATAGTACGTTAATTGATCCGGTCTATATACATGAGAAAAAAACGCAAGAAGAGGTTGTAAAATCTTCTGTTACAGCACCAGCGTCTTCTGTAAGTGAACAGAATAATAATACTCCTACTACTAAAGATACAGAAGATACAATAGATGAAACGCAGTTAGATAAAGAAAAATTATCAGTATCCGAACAAACAGATAAGCCTTTTTTACAATATGGTCCAACTAATAAAAACGATACCTTATGGGCTATTGCTGCAAAATTAAGACCTAGTAAATCCTACAGTATAGAGCAAGTTGTTATGAGCTTGCTATCTGAAAATCCAAAGGCTTTTTTAAAAGGTAATATTAATTTTTTACGTCCTAAACAAACACTGCTTATTACAGAAGAATCTAAATTATTAGAGATGGATAAAGAGGAGGCAAAAAAGCATTTTCGACAACAGATGAAAGATTGGAAAGCCTATATCGCAGCAAAAAAACAAACCACAGTGCATGATACGCGTATACCTATGGAAAATAGTACCCCTATTGCGGATGAAACCTTAGCAGCAGATGCTAAGGTAGAAGAAATGGTAGAAAAAGCAGCATTAGCAACAGATGAAGCTATGAATGTAGAGCCTGATAAAACAGTAGCAATAAAGGATGTCACTGAAAATATAGAGGACGATGCAGAGAAAAGTACAGAAGAAGAGGTAGAGGTAGAGGTAGAGGAAGATAATACTACTGTTGCAACCACAGCAGAGATAGATGATGTGAATACGATGATGCCTACAACAGAAGGTAATGTAGTACAAGAGAGTGGAACATCCGAAAAAGCCTTAACCCCAGAGCAAGAGAGTGATGTAAATAGCCAAGCATTAGCAACAGATGAAGCTATGAATGTAGAGCCTGATAAAACAGTAGCAATAAAGGATGTCACTGAGAATATAAAGGACGATGTAGAGAAAAATACAGAAGAAGAGGAAGAGGTAGAGGAAGATAATACTACTGTTGCAACCACAGCAGAGATAGATGATGTAAATAGCCAAGCATTAACAACAGATGAAACAGTAAATGTAGAGCCAATAGCAACGAATAATATAAAAGAAGATGCGGTGACTGTATCAGATAATGAAGCAGTAAAAAATCCGGCTCCTTCATGGATAGAGGATAATACACAATTATTAGTTATTGCGTCAATTTTAGGAGGGATTATTTTAATAGTATTGATTGTTATTCGAGTTATCATAGTAAAACGAGATAAGGATGGAGATGATTTTTCCACAGCACTCCTTGCAAAGAAAAATGCTACTGAACTGCATAATAGTACATTACCGGATACGGAAATTAATTATTCAGGGGAAACTGAAAAAGGTAGTATAGATACTAAAGCAAATAGTGCATCAAGCTTTGTGGACGATGATAGGCAAACCTCTTTTTTAAGTAGCTTTACCGGTGATAGTAATGGAACTGCTTTAGCACAAGGAGAAAATACTAATATTGATCCTATGAGTGAGATTGATCTTCTTATACTGTATGGACAGTTTGGCAAAGTGGAAAATATCTTACATGACGTATTAAAAGAAGATGCTGACAATCCTGAATACTATGTAAAACTCCTCGAAGTGTATGAGCGTCAAAAGAAAGTAGCAGAATTTAGGGAAACAGCAGAAAAATTTAGAGAAATATTGAGTGAAGATCCGGTAAATAATTATAAATATATCCAGCAAGCAAAAAGTTTTGCAGATTCTATATGTCCGGATGAACATTTGTTTGATGCAGATGCTTTAGTAATGAAAAGTACGGCAAAAAAAGGAAAAGAAACAGTTCAAAATTTATCTGCACCTACGGATATGCCTGATTTATTAACAGAACAAAATGAATTAGAAAAAGTAGATTTATTTGCTAGTGTACGAGAAGAAGAGAATGGAGATGGGCTTGGGGCATTATTAGATGAAGAAAATAGTGCTACTGACAGTATTGATGATAGTACTCTGGAATTGGATGTTGATGCAGAGTTATTAGATGCCTTGGATTCAAAAATATCAGAATTAGAAGATGGTGGAGAAGGAGATGATAGTACCACTTTGAATTCTTCAAATGCAGATATGGAAGCGCATGAAGAATTTACATCGAGCCTGACTGATATAGAGTTAGACATAGATTTAGGTGAAATTGGGGATGAGGGTACTGAAAAAGAACCCGATGATAATGATACCTTGATGACAACATCCCTTGATTTTGATATTGGGCTTACTGAAGAGGAACAAAAGGTTAATACTGATTTAGGTGATTTAAGCGTAGAGAATAAAGAGGAAAGTGATACATTAGAAATGAACACATTGGCTACGGATGTCGATACTGAGAATGATGAAATAAGCACTAAAATTGATCTGGCTAAGGCTTATATTGAAATGGGTGATAAGGTATCTGCTCAGGAAATTATAAATGAAATAAATGCGAAAGATAATCCAAAATATGCAGCAGAGATACAATCGTTATTAACTTCTTTATCCAAAGATGAAATGGATATTGGTTTAGATTTGGATATTGACTTAGACAGTAATACTAATACAAGTGATAACAATAATGATTTATCTGAAAACTTACAAGAAAGTTTAAATGAACTCAATGAATTAGTTTCTGAAATAGATAATAATTCGGATATATCTGAGTTAGATGATTTCGATATAGCTGATCAGGATGTAGATGATCTGGCAGCCGACACGATTGGAACAAAGATTGATTTGGCAACGGCTTATTTTGAAATGGGGGATGAAGAATCAGCTAAAAAGATATTACAAGAGGTGTTAGCAGAAGGGAATGAAAAACAAAAAGCGCAAGCTGGAAAAATTGCTGAAACACTAAAAATCAGCCTTTAAAATGAGTAAGGTGCTAAAAATATCGAAATAAAATGATTTAGGTATATAGTATGCGGATTGCGGTAGGGTTAGAATATGATGGCAGTTATTTTAAAGGCTGGCAAACTCAAAAAGGGTTATTGACGGTACAAGAGCATGTAGAAAAAGCATTGGAGTTTGTTGCCGACCAGCCTGTTAAAGTCTATGTGGCAGGGCGGACTGATGCGGGGGTACATGCGGCATTACAAGTTATTCATTTTGATACTACGGTAGAACGTAGTGATTATTCTTGGATAATGGGTGCTAACAGCTATTTGGATGTGCCAATTAGTTTATTATGGGCGAGGGAAGTAGATGAAGATTTCCATGCTCGTTTTAGTGCTAAAAAGAGAAAATATCGTTATGTGATATTGCAGCGGGCAATCCGCCCTAGTTATTTGGCACAACAGGTGAGTTGGTGCTATTATGAATTAGATGAAGCATTAATGCACGAAGCAGGACAATACCTACTCGGAGAACATGATTTTAGTGCTTTTCGTGCGGCTGGATGTCAATCCCATACAGCAACAAGAGAAGTGTATTCTGTACAAGTACATCGACAATGTCATTTTATTTTTGTTGATATAGAAGCCAATGCCTTTTTATATCACATGGTGCGTAATATTGTTGGTGTGTTACTGGCAATAGGCAATAAAAAATACCCGGTAGAATGGATAGTAGAGGTTTTATTAAGTAGGGATAGGACATGTGCTGAGGTGACTGCCCCAGCAGCGGGTCTGTATTTAATGGAAATTACTTATCCAGATAAATACTTGTTACCAAAACTTTCTCCCTGTTCGCCAATCTGGTAAAATGAGCGGTTTATTAGAGATACTCTATGCAAAAACGTGTGCGTGTAAAAATCTGTGGTATTACCACTTTTAATGATGCAATAGATGCGGTGGAAGCAGGTGCTGATGCATTAGGATTTGTGTTTTATGAAAAAAGTCCACGAGCAATAAGTATTGAGCAGGCCGCTGCTATTACTCAAAAATTACCGCCATTCATTACTTCTGTTGCATTATTTGTGGATGCTTCTGAAAGTTATGTAGAGCAGGTGTGTCAAGCGGTAGATATTGATTTATTACAGTTTCATGGGCAAGAAGATGATAAATATTGTAGTCATTTTTCCTTACCCTATTATAAAGCAATACAAGTACATGGTAATATGGATATCTATGCTGCATCTCGACACTACTTAAATGCCAGGGCAATTTTATTAGATAGTTATGATAAAAATCTTCCTGGTGGTACGGGTAAAAGTTTTAACTGGGATATCATTCCTGATGTATTGCCCCAACCAATTATATTAGCCGGTGGTTTGCACTCTGGAAATATTGCTCAGGCTATTGATACGGTAAACCCGTATGCGGTAGATGTAAGTGGTGGAGTGGAACGACATAAAGGGGTAAAGGATGGGAAAAAAATTAGACAGTTTATGGATGCAGTATTGCAGACTATAAACGCTTAGCAGGAGAACATAAATAATGTCAGATCAGGTCATCGATTTTACCCAATATCCTGACGAAAGTGGACACTTTGGTATTTATGGTGGACGTTTTGCATCAGAAACCTTAATGGCATCACTAGATGAATTACAGCACGCATATAAAAAATATTTACAAGACCCTGAATTTTTAGCTGAATTAGATGCAGATTTACATGATTATGTTGGTCGTCCTTCCCCTATTTATTATGCCCAACGTTGGTCCCAAAAATTGGGTGCAAAAATTTATTTGAAGCGGGAAGATCTCAATCACACTGGCGCACATAAAGTAAATAATACGGTAGGACAAGCACTACTCGCTAAACGTATGGGAAAACAACGTATTATTGCTGAAACAGGTGCAGGACAACATGGTGTCGCAACGGCAACTGTTGCCGCTCGTTTAGGTATGGAATGCGTGGTGTATATGGGATCAGAGGATATACAACGGCAAGCCTTAAATGTCTATCGTATGAAATTATTAGGTGCTAGTGTTATTCCAGTGTCTTCTGGTTCTTGCACACTGAAAGATGCACTTAATGAAGCAATGCGAGATTGGGTAACTAATATTGATAATACTTTTTATATTATTGGTACTGTGGCAGGCCCTCATCCTTATCCAGCTATGGTACGGGATTTTCAGGCAGTGATTGGGCGAGAAGCGCGGCAACAAATCCTGGAAAAAGAAGCACGTTTACCCCATTCTTTAGTTGCTTGTGTGGGAGGAGGATCGAATGCAATTGGTTTATTTTATCCTTTTTTAAATGATCAAGAAGTTGATATTTATGGTGTAGAAGCAGCGGGAGAAGGCTTGCATACGGGTAAACATGCAGCACCTTTGTGTGCAGGTAAACCAGGTGTATTGCATGGTAATCGTACTTATCTAATGGAAGACGAAGGAGGGCAAATTATTCCTACGCACTCCATTTCAGCAGGTTTGGATTATCCTGGTGTAGGGCCTGAACATGCTTGGTTAAAAGATGTTAAAAGGGCAAATTATGTTGCAGTAACCGATGCACAAGCATTAGAGGCTTTCCATGATTTAACACAAACAGAAGGTATTATGCCTGCATTAGAATCGAGCCATGCCTTAGCGTATGCAAAAGAATTAGCCGCAAAGGTGGATAAAGAACATATTATTGTGATTAATTTATCAGGACGTGGGGATAAAGATATTCATACTGTTGCAAATCTTGATGAAATTCGTATTACATAGTAGCTAAAACAATAGGATAAAGAGTGTGAGTCGATTACAGGCATATTTGGATAAGTTAAAAGCCAAGCAAAAAACAGCGTTAATTCCCTATATTACAGCAGGTGATCCGAATTTGGATGTCAGTTTGCAATTAATGCATAAAATGGTTTCTGCCGGTGCTGATATTATTGAAGTGGGTGTGCCTTTTTCTGACCCTATGGCAGATGGTCCAGTTATTCAGCGTGCTAGTGAACGGGCATTAAAGCAGCAAGTAACATTGCATGCTATTTTAGCAATGGTACAAGCATTTCGTGATAAAAATACACAAACACCTATAGTATTAATGGGATATTTAAACCCTATCGAAGTAATGGGATATGAGCATTTTGCTCAAGCGGCTGTTGCAGCAGGCGTAGATGGTGTATTAACCGTTGATATGCCACCGGATGAAGATGCACGCTATTTGCAAATAATAAAACAAGCACAACTTGATCCTGTTTTTTTGTTAGCACCGACAACGACAGAACAACGGATACAGAAAATTACTGCGTTAGCGCAGGGATTTGTGTATTACGTTTCCTTAAAAGGAGTGACAGGTGCAAAGCAATTAAATAAAGATTCAGTAAAAAATAAATTAGATATTATTAAAAAGTATACAGCATTACCGATAGGTGTGGGTTTTGGAATTTCCGATGCAGATACGGCTGCGATAGTAGCACAATATGCCGATGCAGTAGTAGTAGGTAGTGCCTTGGTCAAACGCATAGAAGCTGCTGATGGGGATGTAACCAAGATAGTTAACGATATCGAACAGATATTGCGTTCAATGCGTACAGCAATAGATGCAATTATGCCATAAGGCGTAGATAATTGAAAAAAGGTAACAACCATGAGTCCAAGTTGGTTTCAAAATTTATTACCCTCTATCCGTCCTGATAATAAAAAGAAAATGATGCCAGAGGGCGTTTGGGATAAGTGTGCCAAATGTGGTGCAGTCTTATACAAGGCTGAAGTCGAGCGTAATTTGGATGTATGTCCTAAATGTGATCACCATTTACGTATCGGTGCAAGAAAACGTTTACATTATTTTTTAGACAAAGATTCGATGCAAGAAATTGCAAAAGACTTATCCCCGGTAGATCAATTAAAATTTAAAGACAGTAAAAAATATAAAGATCGAATTGTTGCAGCACAAAAAGTAACAGAGGAAAAAGATGCGCTCATTGCGATGGAAGGAAAAGTATGTAACTTATCTGTTGTAGCGGTGGCTTTTGAGTTTGGTTTTATGGGCGGATCAATGGGCTCAGTGGTGGGAGAAAAATTTATTCGTGCCGTCAATATATGTTTAGATAAACATATCCCATTAGTGTGTTTTTCTGCAAGTGGTGGAGCAAGAATGCAAGAGGCGCTATTTTCTTTAATGCAAATGGCAAAAACCAGTGCTGGTTTAGCTTGTTTAAGAGAAAATCGGATACCTTTTATTTCAGTTTTAACTGACCCTACTATGGGGGGAGTATCAGCGAGTCTAGCAATGTTGGGAGATATTAATATCGCTGAACCAGATGCTTTAATTGGGTTTGCAGGGCCAAAAGTGATAGAGCAAACAGTAAGAGAGAAATTACCTAAAGGTTTTCAAAGGAGTGAATTTTTACTTGAACATGGTGCAATTGATCTGATTATTGATAGACGTAATATGAGAGAAAAAATTGCCAATATTTTATCTATACTAACCCATCAAGATGACTATCAACGTTAACCTTGTGTCGATAAAAGTTGAATATACATAATAAATCGACTTTTTCTTTATCAGATTGGCTGGCTTGGCAAGCATCTTTGCATCCTAAAGATATTGCTTTAGGATTGGAGCGTGTCAAGGAAGTTGCGGCACGTCTATTCCCCTTTGAACTTCCCATGATGATAATAACCGTTGCTGGAACAAATGGGAAAGGTTCTACGGTGGCCTTTTTAGAAAGTATTTTACTGGCTAATGATTATCAAGTAGGGAGTTATACTTCTCCACATCTGCAATGTTATAATGAGCGTGTACGTGTCAATGGCAATATAGTGAATGATGAGATGTTATGTCAGGCATTTTTAGCCATAGAAGAGGCAAGAGGAGATATATTACTTACCTATTTTGAATTTTCTACTTTGGCAGCAGTATATATTTTTATGCAACAGCACGTTCAAATCGCTATTTTAGAAGTGGGTTTGGGGGGGCGGCTTGATGCGGTTAACTGCTTTTCAGCCGCTTATTCTTTGATTACTAATATAGCGTTAGATCACCAAGATTGGCTAGGGGATAACAGGGAAGCGATCGGTCTCGAAAAAGCGGGGATTATGCGTGATAAAAGACCTACCGTTTATGCAGAAGAACAAATACCCAACAGTATTTTACACTATGCACAACAATGCCATGTTCCTTTGTATAGATGGAAGAAGGATTATAATATAATGATTTCCAATGAAAGTTGGGAGTGGCAATATTTACATTCAAATGGTCAGCGTTATAGTCATTTACCTTTTCCGCAATTAAAAGGGGCGTTTCAAATACGCAATGCAGCAGCGGCTATCATGTTATTAGAAATAACGGAGCTGACGATCAGTGCTGAAGCGATCAAGCACGGTATTAAAACAGCGACATTAATGGGACGTTATCAAAAAATTGCAGAGCAACCTGATGTGATACTTGATGTTGCCCATAATCCTCATGCAGCTAAATATCTGGTAGAGCTTTTACAACAAGAACATAAATATAATTATGTTATATTAGGGATGTTACAGGATAAAGATATTCATGGAGTGATAAATGAATTAAATAAGATCACTAATCAATATGCATGTATTAACTTGCCCTCAAAACGTAGCATAGATGCTAAAAAGCTGGCAAGCATAATACAACAAATTAATTCTCACAAAAGCGTAACGGTTTATAATGCTCTGCTAGATGCCTACACACAAATAAAAGAAAAAGCGACTATAAAGGATAGAATTATTATTATTGGATCGTTTTTTACTGTTGCTGAAGCACTAAGTTATATTAGATAATGTACAATTTTTCAATGACAAAAATGGTTTTTTAGATATGTCAAAATTAGCCGTAGCACGTTTAATACAACAGCGCATTGTGGGAGCAAGCGTCTTAATTTTGTTAGGTATTATTCTTATTCCATTAATTCTCGATGGTGAAGGTTATTACCATAGTTTACAACAGCAATATCATCTTCCAGAACAGCCAGAAAACACGTTGGCTTTTACCTTTTCAGCTATCCCTGATACCCCAACAGCACCAGATATTGCTGCAATCACAGCCATTCCATTACATCCAAAACTTAACAGCAGTACCAATATTCCATTGCAAGCTGAACAGCGATCGGCAAAACATAATAAAACATTGGTCAATGCGTGGGTGATACAATTAGGCAGCTTCAATTACAAAAAAAATGCTTATGATTTACAAAAAAAATTACGTAAAAAGGGTTATAAGGCATTTATAGAGCAGAAAAAACTTAATCAACAGATTATTTATCGTGTAAAAGTAGGTCCTTCAGTGGATAAAAGCCATTTAGAAAAAATATCCTCTGAAATTAACCAGTTTTTAAATACTGAAACAATTATTACCAGAGCGTATTGATTAATGATATTACATTGGTTGGATTATCTTATTTTAGGTATTATTGTATTGTCGCTGTTAATGGGAATATTTCGGGGAATAGTGCGTGAAATATTTTTATTGGCAGGTTGGGTCGTATCCATTCTATTGGCTTTGCATTACATGGATCGTATTGAAGTATTATTACAAAATACTATTACGATACCCACAATTCGTTCAATGATTGCCTTTGCTGGTATATTTATGGTAAGTATGTTTGTTTTAGCGTTTATCAATAATATATTGGGTAAAATTATTCATAAAACGGGATTAAAAGGGATAGATCGTCTATTGGGAATGTTTTTTGGTATTGTGCGAGGTATCGTTATCCTTACTATTTTATTCTGGATGGGAGGAATGTATGATGCGACAGCACTGGCACAAAAACCCTGGAATCAATCACAATTATTACCACATTTTAAACCGTTACTTGTATGGATGGATGAATTATCTAACAGCTCTAATATAAATATCAAACAATATATACAACAGTTAAAACAATTAAATATTACTCCCTCCTCAGAAGTGGTCAATACTTCGGATGTGATTCCGAAAACAAACCCATCATTACATAGAATTAGCCAAAGGTAATTGTAGATATGTGTGGAATTATTGGTATTGTAGCGTATCAAAATGTTAATCAGGAATTATATGATGGTTTGACTATGTTACAACATAGAGGACAGGATGCAGCCGGTATTGTGGTGTGTGATCATGCTCATTTAAACTTACGTAAGGGGAATGGTTTAGTAAGAGATGTATTTAGTCGGCAGGATATGTTACGACTAAAAGGGAATATGGGGATTGCCCATGTTCGTTATCCTACGGCAGGATGTGCTTCTTCAGCAGAAGCGCAACCTTTTTATGTTAATTCACCCTATGGAATTACCTTATCACATAATGGTAACTTAACCAATGCTGAAGCATTAAAAGAAGAAATTTATAAAGATGATTTACGGCATTTGAATACTGAGTCTGATTCAGAAGTGTTACTTAATGTCTTTGCACATGAATTGCAAAAAAGTAAAAAGTTACGCATAGATGAAACGGATGTATTTAGAGCAGTAAAGGGGGTGCATAAGCGTTGTCGTGGTGCGTATGCGTGTGTAGCTATGATTACGGGTTATGGTATTGTTGCCTTTCGTGATCCATATGGTATTCGTCCTGTGGTATTTGGAAAACGTAAGACAAAACAAGGTGATGAGTATATTATTGCTTCAGAAAGTGTAGCGATTGATAGTTTAGGTTATCAATTACAAAGAGATATTTTACCTGGGGAAGCGATATTAGTAACTCGTCAAGGGGATTTTTATGCACAACAATGTGCAAAAAAAACGCAATTATCACCGTGTATTTTTGAGCATGTCTATTTTGCTCGTCCTGATTCTATTATGGATAACGTATCTGTATATAAAGCGCGTTTGAGAATGGGCAAGTTATTAGCAAAAAAAATATTACGCTTATATCCACAGCATGATATTGATGTGGTGATCCCGATTCCTGATACCAGTAGAACCTCGGCATTAGAATTAGCAAATACCTTGAAAGTACGTTATCGAGAAGGATTTATTAAAAATCGCTATATTGGGCGCACATTTATTATGCCAGGGCAACAAGAGCGGAAGCGTTCAGTAAAGCAAAAATTAAATGCTATGGGATTAGAGTTTCGCCGCAGGAATGTATTATTAGTTGATGACTCTATTGTACGTGGGACAACATCCAGTCAAATTATCGAAATGGCACGGGATGCTGGAGCAAATAAGGTCTATTTTGCTTCTGCTTCCCCTCCGGTACGTTACCCTAATGTCTATGGTATTGATATGCCATCAGCAAAAGAGTTAATCGGGCATGGTCGTAATGAACAGGAAATTGCTCAGGTCATTGGTGCAGATTGGTTGGTATATCAAGATTTAGATGATTTAATTATGGCATCAAGGAAGAAGAATAAAAGTATTAAAAAGTTTGAAAGTTCCGTATTTGATGGCGAATATATTACTGGAGATATCAATGAGAACTATTTACGTTGGGTAGATAGTTTACGTAATGAAGAAGGTAAACAAGAGGCCTTGCAAAAAGATAATGAAATACTGGGTATTCATAATAATTCAGAAAATAATAAGAACGAATAAAACGGATATAAGTAAATTATTATCATCTGGTATTCACTATTGTTGGTATTCTCGGTATTTTTTATGATAACGATATAAATGTATGCGGGGAATAATGGCTTCATCTTGTAATTTTCTATCACTGCGTTTAGCACGAGAAAAATGCAAATCCATTGTTTCTAAAGGACGTAATGGTGGTAACTCCCTTAATTTTCCTACAGGATAGAATAATGGTAAACTCGCCATAATTTTTTGTTGTTGAGGTGTGTAAATATTAGCAATAGGATATGGTTTTAATACGGTACGATATGCCATAATCTCCTGACCGCTATATTGGCTTAAATGTTTACGCTCCATTGCTAACATAGTGTGCCAGTTATCAATAAAGTCCTGATCATCACTAGGGGGGATATGTTGTTCTTCTTCTGCAAGGCGTTGTAAAACTTCATTGACAGTAACGCGTTTATTTCCAGCAGAATTGGCCGCCCAAGAAAACATCACTTTGCTTGGGGGAATGCTAGTATAAGGAATGGAACGGATAGTTTGACGAAATGAAAAGTAGGGAATAACCTTAGCTATTTCTCTTTGGCGTACTGTACGGCGATGATCGATATGTTGGATTTTTTCTTGTAAATCCTGTTTACATTGGTTTACCTTCTGGACTTGCTCTAATGTTTTTGAACTTGCAGCAATAAGACCTGGACAGCGCACTGATGCTTGTACTTTTTGCTCAGGAAGAAAAGTAGTCGTTAAGAGTATTTCGCTGGTTTTTTGGCGTGCTGCATGATTAAATATATTCTCACAAGGAATGATTTGAGGAGATGTTTTTTGATGGTGAGGTACGGGTAAAATAGAAGTGTAGGCAGGCAAAGCCTGATCCTGTTCAAGAATGTAGGAGGTTAAAGTCTGTAACTCAATAAGCAGTGTCTTGTAAGCCTCAAAAGCAAGTAATCGACTTTCTAATCTGTCATCTTTTTTAGACATCGTTAGGATCTCTTGATTAAAAAAAGGGCATTAATTTTTTGTTGCCACCGCAACAGTATAGGTTTTACCTTGTTTTAATTTTTTATAATTACCAAAAACATCTTTAAACATACGTTCAATAAAACGGCGTAGTCCTGTAATGGTAACGACATAAAAATGTCCCCCAGTATGTAATGCAGTACAGGCATCATGCATATAGAGTGTTAGCATTTCATTACCCACTTTAGCAGGTAAATTGGAAGCAATAAGATGGAATTGCTGGTTTTGTATATGAGAAAAACCATTACTAAGGAGTATGTTACAATTATTTAATTGATTAGCCTGACAATTCTTTTTTGCATATTCCACTGCGACAAAGTCTTTGTCAATGAGGGTGGTAACACCTTGTGAGGCTTTTTTTGCCATAACCATACCCAGTACCCCATAACCACATCCGAGATCAAGGCAATGATCTTGTGGTTGGATTTGCATATTATCAAGTAACATACGTGAGCCATCATCAATATTACGGGGTGAAAAAAGTCCCCAAGTACTGGTAAAATGGAAAGGTTCTCCTAATAAAGTTTCGTTAAAGTGCAAATCTTCTTGAAGCTGTTGTAAATAATGTTGAGTCATAACGGTTATTGAAAAAGTGAAAAAGAACTATTTTACTGTATATGGCAGCATTTGTAGAGATTTATCCTGAGGAAGGAATATAAAAAATGGCATTATGTGTATTAGAAAAAATATCGTTAGCATATGGGTTACACCATTTATTCCAGGATTTGAATTTAAGTTTAGAAAAAGGGGAGAAAGTGGGTTTAATTGGTCGTAATGGTGCAGGAAAAACGACTTTAATGCGTTTATTACAAGGTAAAGTACAAATAGATAGCGGTACTGTCAAATTTCAACGAGAAAATAAAGTCAGTTATCTTTCTCAAAAAGTGCCTTTGGATATGCAAGGCAGTGTATTTGATGTGATAGTACAGGGATTAGCTGATACAGGTAAGCTATTAGTACAATATCATCATATTTTGGCACAAATGGAACAATGTGCAGATGAGGCATTATTAGCAGAACTAGAAAAAGTACAACATGCTTTGGAAGCGGTCAATGGTTGGCAGTTAGAACAACAAGTCGAAGCGATGATAAGCCGTTTATCCCTTGATGGGCAGGCACGCATAGAAGCATTATCAGGCGGACTAAAACGTCGGGTATTATTAGCAAAAGCCTTAATTTCTGATCCAGATATTTTACTTTTAGATGAGCCGACCAACCATCTGGATATTGCATCTATATTATGGTTGGAAGATTTTATTCGTAGTTATGAAGGGTGTGTCTTAGTCGTAACGCATGATCGGATGTTTTTGCAAAATATTGCTACCCGTATTATTGAGCTAGATAGAGGGAGTTTGTATTCTTTTCCTGGTGATTATCAAAATTATCTACGGCGTAAAGAAGAAATGTTACAGGCAGAAGAACGGCAAAATAATTTATTTGATAAAAAACTAGCAGAAGAAGAAGTTTGGATCAGGCAAGGTATTAAAGCACGTAGAACCAGAAATGAAGGACGTGTCAGGGCATTAAAAGCAATGCGTGAAGAACGTAAACAACGTCAGACACAACAAGGAAAAGTAAAACTGGAATTAGAGGCACAAAGGCAATCGGGAAAAATTGTCGTTGAAGCAGAAAATATCAGCTATACACTGAATGATAGCTGTATTATTAAGGATTTTTCCAGCATTATTTTACGTGGTGATAAGATTGGCGTATTAGGTTCAAATGGCGCAGGGAAAACAACCTTGTTGCGATTATTATTGAGTGAATTAGCACTGCAAACAGGTACTTTACAGATCGGTAGTAAATTAGATATTGCTTATTTTGATCAATATAGAGCAGGGTTAAATGAACAAAAAACAGTGCTGGAAAATATTGCTGAGGGGAAAGAATTTTTAACTATTAATGGTAAACAGCGGCATGTATATAGTTATTTACAAGATTTTTTATTCACCTCTAAACGTGCCAAAATGCCTGTTCATGCGTTATCAGGAGGAGAGCGTAATCGTTTGCTTTTAGCACGGTTATTTTCACGTCCAACTAATTTATTGGTATTAGATGAACCGACCAATGATTTAGATGCAGAAACCCTTGAGCTATTAGAAGCCTTGCTCATTGATTATCCAGGTACATTATTGTTAGTTAGCCATGATCGGAGTTTTTTAAATAATGTGGTAAGTAGCCTTTTTGTTTTTGAAGGGAAGGGGAAAGTGAGTGAATATGTTGGTGGTTATGATGATTGGTTAAGTATGCAAAAACAGCATGAAAGCTCACTGACATCATCTGCTACAACAATGATAGAGCATAAAAAGCAAAATACAGAAAAAAAGAAAATAGCCATTGAAAAAAAGAAAACAGGCACTTTGACATATAAGGAGCGTATAGAATTAGAGCAATTACCTGAGCAGATTGAAACATTAGAAATACAACAGCAAGAATTAGAGACATTAATGGGAGAGACTGATTTTTATCAACAAGATTATCAAGCAATACAAAAAGTCAATGAAAAATTAGCAGTATTAACGCAGCAATTAGAAAAAGCCTATTCTCGCTGGGACGAATTAGAGAGTAAATAATAAGCCTTAATAATGAGGGGGAATATCGGATAAAAGCGATTTACCATTACTATTTGTTGTGCTAGTTGCTTCTTTTAGCTGTTGCAATAAATAGTTACAGGTTTTTTCTAGTTGTTTAATTTGTAATTGTTGACGGTAGATAATATCACTTAATTCTTTGTTGCTTATTTCCTGATAAGTAATTTTACTTTCAAGATTAACAATGCGTTGGGTTATATCCATAGAGCATCTCCTTTGGTAAATAATGCGTATTATTTCAATGACGTAAACTGATAATTTGCCAGTGTTGTTGTTGAGCATATTGATGTAATTTTTCATCTGGATCAACTGCAACTGGATGCTGTACTATATTTAATAATGCTATATCATTATGTGAGTCACTGTAAAAGTAACTATTTTTCATACTTAATTCGGGATGTTCTTGTAAATAGTCCTGTAGACGTAGCACTTTGCCTTCTTGAAAGCTCGGAATCCCTATAATATTACCGGTATAACGTTGATCTTTTATTTCAGGAATAGGAGCTATAATATCATCAACGTATAAATAATCGGCAATAGGTGCTGTAATAAATAAATTAGTCGCTGTAATAATTAATAAATAATCATTTTTCTTACGATGTTTATCAAGTAGTTGTTGTGTTTTAGGGGCTATAATAGGAATGATTTTTTCATTCATAAATTGTTGATGTAAGGTGTTTAATGTAGTTAACTCATAGCGTGTTAAAATCTGTAATGCAAATTGTAGGTATTCTTGGATATTTAATTCCCCTTTTTGGTATTGTTGATAAAAATAGTCATTTTTTTGTTGGTAAAATTGTTTATCTACTAACTTTTGTTCTACTAAAAAACAGCCCCATAAGTAATCACTATCATCAGTAAGTAAGGTATTATCAAGATCAAAAATGGCTAAGTCCACAATATTTTCCCTCAGTTGATTATTCACAAGGTGTCATTTTTTGGGTATTATGATAACAAAGATTGCTTTTTATATCTTCTAATCGGGTAGCTAAAATAGCATATTATTGTATAATGATTAATGGTATTAACTTGGTAGTGATACCCAAAACTAAAGCAATGGTTTTTAGTAAAAAGCAGTACATTGACAAACAAAGTTAGCTGTAGCTATTTATTCTTCTCTCAACGAAAAACAAGAGGGGATTTTTGCTACTAAATCTATAAATGATGAGTTATAGAATTACGCTGAGAAAGGGTAAAGATAGTGATTGATGCAGAGGGTTACCGGGAAAATGTGGGTATCATATTATGCAATGAGTTTGGACAGCTTTTTTGGGCAAAACGGATAGGGCAAGATGCGTGGCAATTTCCACAAGGTGGCATTAGTCCAAATGAAACCCCTAAAGAAGCATTATATCGTGAATTGAAAGAAGAAACTGGTTTACAGATAGAAGATGTGGAAGTGATGGCATCTACGCATGGTTGGTTACGTTATCATTTACCTCATTATTTAATTAGACGACATCATAACCCTATTTGTATTGGTCAAAAGCAAGTATGGTTTTTATTACGATTACGTGGTGATGAAAAAGGTATCCGCTTTGATTTGTATGAACAGCCGGAATTTGATGCTTGGCGGTGGGTTAATTTTTGGGAACCATTACAAGAAGTGATTGCATTTAAGCGAAAAGTGTATGAATCAGCACTATTAGAATTTGCTCCTTTGCTGGGGATTAAAGCACAAGTACCTAAGGTTGTTAAGGCTTCTTTACAATCCCGATAGTAGCGATTTATGATAGAATAAGTTGTTTGTTGCTAAGGGAACAATTATGGGAGTTGGTCAATTTTGATTAGTAGTGTATATTTGTTGTGATGTTTCATGCGTTACGCCGTATTTTACATGATGTAAATAATTCAGAAGAGCTTAAGTGTGCATTAAACTTCACCGTTAGACGCATAAAAAAAGAAATGACCTCTGATGTCTGCTCTATCTATTTACTCGATGATTCACGCTATTATCATATTCTAATGGCAACGGATGGTCTAAAGCGTGCATCTGTTGAAAAAATTCGTTTAGCACCAGGGGAAGGTTTAGTTAGCCTTGTGGCAGAACGTGCAGAGCCAGTGAAGTTAAAAGATGCTTCACAACACCCCTGTTATCATTATTTTCCTGAAGCAGGGGAAGATGGTTTTGATAGTTTTATTGGTGTGCCAATTATCCATCACCGTATTAATTTAGGCGTATTGGTAGCACAAGATTATGCAAATAATAAATTTACAGAAGAGCATGTTGATTTACTAACTACTATTGCTACCCAGTTAGCAGAAGCGATTGCCCATGCCCGGGCTATGGGCTGTATTACGGTAGAAAAAACCCATATTCGTAGTAATCCCCCATTATCTTTATTAGGTATCCCTGGTTCACCAGGGGTAGCGATTGGTAAGGCATTAGTCTGTTCTGGTGCAGTGCTTGATGCCGTACCAGATAGATATATTGATGATATAGATAATGAAATTGTCATTTTACAAGCGGCAGTTTTACAAGTAAAAAAAGACATGCAAGCCCTGTCTGAACGTTTAAAAGAAGCCTCTGTTCCTCAAGAAGATATCGCTTTATTTGATGCTTATGCATTATTACTTGAGGGGGATAGTTTAGTTAATACTATTGTTGCACATATAAAAGAAGGGAATTGGGCAGCGGGGGCGTTACGTCAGACAATCAGTGAACATTTAGATATTTTTGAACAAATGGAAGATCCTTACCTGCGAGAACGGGGAGAAGATATTAAGGATCTGGGACGAAGGATTTTAGAACAATTACAAAAAGGGCAAGATAAACCAACTGTAATACCAGATAATGCTGTATTGGTTGGTGAAGATATTTCAGCATCAATGTTAGCGGAAATTCCAAGAGATACGATTGTAGGAGTGGTTTCGGTTAATGGTTCAGGTACATCGCATACAGCTATTTTAGCGAGAGCGTTAGGATTACCGGCAGTGATGGGGATTGCTGATTTACCAGTAAAGTTTATTGATGATTGTGAGATAATTGTAGATGGTTACAGTGGGCGGGTTTATTTTTCACCTCCAGAAGAACTTGCAGAAGAGTATCGCCGTTTACAAAATGAAGATGTAGAGTTATCTCACGAATTAGATAGTCTTAAAAATGAATCAGCACAAACACCTGATGGGTTACGTATCCGTTTATATGCCAATATGGGATTAATTGAAGATATTATAGTAGGTAAGGAAAGTGGTGCAGAAGGGATAGGGCTGTATCGCACTGAATATCCCTTTATGATTCGTTCTCATTTTCCAGGCGAAGAAGAACAATGCCGAATATATCGCCAAATATTAAAAGCCTTTGAATCACGTCCTGTTACCTTAAGAACATTAGATATTGGTGGAGATAAAAGTTTGCCTTATTTTCCTATTCAGGAAGAAAATCCTTTTCTAGGATGGCGAGGCATCAGGATGACACTAGATCATCCTGAAATATTTATGATACAGCTAAGAGCCATGTTATTAGCAAGTGAGGGTCTTGACAATCTGAATATTTTATTTCCGATGATAAGCAGTGTTGCAGAAGTGAAAGATGCAAAAAGTTTTGTTTTACGGGCATATAAAGAGTTATTAGATGAAGGACGTAAGATAAAACAGCCTAAAATCGGGGTAATGGTAGAAGTTCCTGCATTAGTCTTTCAAATAAAAGAAATAGCCCCGCATGTTGATTATTTTTCTATAGGGACGAATGATTTAACACAATATTTATTGGCAGTAGATAGAAATAATGCCAAAGTAGCAGATTATTATGATGGCTTACACCCTGCTGTTATTCAGGCACTTTATCAGACTATTCATCAGGCACATAAATATAAAAAACCGGTCAGTGTGTGTGGTGAAATGGGTGAAGATCCTGCAGCGGTCATATTATTAATAGGTATGAGTATTGATGCTTTAAGTATGAGTGTTGCAGCGCTGCCTAGAATAAAATGGATTATTCGGCGTTTTTCTCAGGTACAGGCACGTATTATATTGGATAAGACATTAACTTTAGATGATTCGAAAGTTATCCGGCAATATTTATATGCAGAATTGGAAAAAGAAGGGTTAGGAGGATTAATTCGAGCTGGTCGATGATAGGTTCAGGCTAATAATGGTTTTAAGAATTGTCCAGTATAAGAGTTGCTTTGTTGACTAATATGTTCTGGTGTTCCTGTGGCAACTAACTGTCCTCCTTTGTGTCCACCTTCAGGACCTATATCAATAATCCAGTCTACCGTTTTAATAACATCCAAATTATGCTCTATAATAATGATAGTATTGCCGTGATCACGTAAGCGATGTAATACATATAATAATTGTTGGATATCGTGAAAATGCAGCCCTGTTGTGGGTTCATCCAAAATATATAAGGTTTTACCGGTATCACGTTTAGAAAGTTCTTTAGCTAATTTTATGCGTTGTGCCTCGCCGCCTGATAAGGTCGTTGCACTTTGTCCTAGTTTAATATAGGATAGTCCTACATCAATTAATGTTTGTAATTTACGTTTAATGCTTGGGATGGCATCATAAAAATGGATAGCATCTTCGATGGTCATTTCCAAGATATGATGAATATTTTTCCCTTTATATTGCACTTCTAATGTTTCTCTATTATATCGTTGCCCTTTGCAGGTATCGCAGGTAACATAAATATCGGCTAAAAAATGCATTTCTACTTTAATCAAACCATCCCCTTGACACGCTTCACAGCGTCCCCCTTTGACATTAAAACTAAAACGCCCAGGCGCGTAACCACGAGAACGTGCTTCAGGGGTTGCTGCAAATAATTCACGGATAGGGGTAAATAGCCCTGTATAGGTAGCAGGGTTAGAACGGGGCGTTCGACCTATAGGGCTTTGATTAATATCAATCACTTTATCAAAATGTTGTAAACCCTCTATTTTATCAAAAGGAGAAAATTCTAATGTCGTTGCTTTATTAATCATTGTAGCAGCGTAGGGGTATAAGGTATCAATAATCAAGGTTGATTTTCCCGAACCTGAAACACCGGTTATTGCAGTCATAAGGCCTACTGGAATAGAAACATTAATATGTTGTAAATTATTTCCACTTGCACCTACAATATGTAATTGTTGTTTATTTACAGGGGTACGTTGTGTCGGGACGGCAATCGTTTTTCTTCCTGATAAGTAAGCACCTGTAATGGAATGGGGAGTATCTATAATGGTCTTTATATCCCCCTGAGCAATAATCTTGCCACCATGTATGCCTGCTCCAGGACCGATATCAATAATATGATCAGCGGCACGGATAGCCTCTTCATCATGTTCGACAACAAATACCGTATTACCTAAATCACGGAGATAGGTCAGGGTATTTAATAAGCGTTGATTATCCCGTTGATGTAATCCAATAGATGGTTCATCTAAAATATACATTACACCAACTAATCCAGCACCAATTTGACTTGCCAGGCGAATTCGTTGTGCTTCACCCCCAGAAAGTGTATCTGCACTACGACTAAGGGTTAAATAATCTAATCCTACATTAAGTAAAAATTGTAAACGCTGGGTAATTTCAGTAATAATTTTTTCTGCAATCTGTTGTTTTTGTCCACTAAGTTGCAAGTGATGAAAAAAGACATGGAGATCTTCAATGGATAGTTGTACCAGTTGAGGTAAGGTTTTTTCTGTAATATATACATGCTGTGCAGCACGGTTTAAACGAGTACCCTGGCAAAGAGTGCAGGTTTGCATATTAATGTATTTATGTAATTCTTCTCGTACAACATTGGATTCTGTTTCTTTATAACGACGACGCATATTATTAATAATGCCTTCAAATGGCATAGTACGAGTGGTTTGATTATTTCGGTCATTGATATAGACAAAGGGAATAAGTTCTTCTTTACTACCATATAAAATAATATCTTGTATCGGTTGCGGTAGTTCTTGATAAGGGGTATCTATATCAAAGGAATAATATTGAGCCAAAGATTGTAACATTTGAAAATAATAGGCATTACGTCTATCCCAGCCCCGTACTGCACCTTCAGAAAGTGCGAGTGCTGGATTGACGATCACTTTATCAGGATCAAAATATTGTTGTATACCTAGGCCATCGCATTCAGGACAAGCACCAGCAGGGTTATTAAAAGAAAATAAGCGAGTTTCCAGTTCTTCTAAGCTATAACCACAATGGGGACAAGAAAATTTGGCAGAGTAAATGAGTTCTTCAAAACAGTTGTCAAGGGAGGCTATAATCACGATACCATCACTTAGCTGTAATGCTGTTTCGAGTGAATCTGCAAGCCGTTGTTTTATATCAGGACGTATTTTAAAACGATCAACAATGACTTCAATATGGTGTTTTTTATATTTATTCAGTTTTGGACAATTATCTAATTCAGTAATAACTCCATCAATACGCGCTCGAATATAGCCTTGTGCCTGTAATGTATTGAGTAATTGTATATGCTCTCCTTTACGATTACGTACCACAGGAGCAAGTAGCATACTTTTACTTTCTAGTGGCAATGTTAAGGTTTTATCTACCATCTGACTGATACTTTGAGCATTTAAGCTAATATTATGCTCAGGACAACGGGGTTCACCAATACGAGCAAATAATAAACGTAGATAATCATAAATTTCAGTGGTAGTGCCAACAGTAGAGCGGGGATTGTGCGAAGTGGATTTTTGCTCAATAGAAATAGCAGGAGAGAGTCCTTCTATATGATCAATATCCGGCTTTTCCATCATGGATAAAAATTGTCGAGCATAACTAGATAATGATTCTACATATCGCCGTTGTCCTTCGGCATAGATGGTATCAAATGCTAAAGAGGATTTACCCGAACCGGATAAACCAGTAATAATAACCAGTTGATCACGAGGAATATCAATATTAATATTCTTTAAATTATGGGTACGGGCACCTTGAATTCGAATGGTATTGGTCATTTGTCGCACCTATTTGGCTATATCTGGGTGATAACAAACAGGACAAGCAGGGTCTTTTTTCACTTTGATCATTCTCCATTCCATATTTAGCGCATCAAGGAGAAGTAAACGTCCATAAAGAGGTTTACCTATACCTAAAAGTATTTTTAATACTTCCGTAGCTTGCATTGTACCAATCATACCGACTACTGATGCAAGGATCCCATTATTGCTGCAATTATTATCTTCTTTAGATAGGTTATCAGAATATAAACATCGGTAACAAGGGCTGTCTAATGTATTGGCATAACTGCTAATTTGCCCTTCCATACGAATGGCAGCTCCTGATACCAAGGGCGTATTATTTTGCACACATAAAGCATTAAGTCTAAATCGGGTACTAAAATTATCTGAGGCATCAACCACTATATCTGCATTTTTAACCCACTGGGCAAGATGTTGTGTCGATAATTTTTCACAAAGTAGCGTGATGTGCGGGTCGTTATTGAGTTGTTGTATGGTTTTTTTGGCAGATACCACTTTAGAAACGCCAATATTATCTTGTTGATGGATAATTTGACGCTGTAAATTAGATAATTCTACCACATCATGATCATTGAGTATTAAATGTCCTACTCCTGCTGCAGCCAGGTAGAGTGCAACAGGTGATCCTAATCCACCTAACCCTACTATTAAAACATGGCTAGCTAATAAACGTTGTTGTCCAGCATAATCAATATGAGGGAGAAGGATTTGTCGACTATAACGGAGTAATTGTTGATCATTCATTATTAATAGTGATATCAGGAGATAATTGAAAGGCTTGCATTAATTCTAACAATAGATTTTTTTCACTTTCCATAATACGGGCATGTTTATCATAAGGATAAGATGTTACCGATGCTGCTGCTATATCCATACAATAATGCAATAAGGTCTGTTTTTTATCGGTATTTTGTTGCTCATCTTGAGAACTGAAACAGAGTTTTTGCGTGTAATGACGTAGATCTTTTAAAAATTGTGGATGAGGACGATGGTGCATAAAACGATTAATGAAGGCATTGACATCTTCTACGCTAACAGGTGATTCGCCGCCTGTTAATTGTTCTAAATGACTAATATGCTCTAAGGCATAATTATAGAGTAGATCTATTTCAGCTTGCTGGTTTTTACCATCAGCCCATATCATTTCAATTAAAGGAATAAATTCTAATAAATAAATATCATTTTCCTTTAAATGATGGGTATTAACCAGTTCATAAATAGCTTGTTCACGTGCAGGAGATGGAAGCATGGAAAAATATTCCTGTAATTATCATATTTAAGGGATTATGTCATAAGATAGCAGTTAATAATGATTTTTAATATCCGGTAAACGTTGTTTTAATCGGGTAGGTGTTTTTTTCAATAAATGCTCATAAATGGCAATATAAGCAAGAATATTTTTAACATATTCTCGTGTTTCGGTAAATGGAATGGTCTCAATCCATTGATCAGCAGGTAGTGTGCTTTTGGGTAACCAAGATTTAACCCTGTGTGGCCCTGCATTATATGATGCAAAACCTAAGGCTAAATGTTGTTTATAACGGTTAAGTACTTGTTTTAAATAATAGGTTCCGAGTTTTACATTTAGGTTCGTATCAAATAATTGTTGTTTTCTTTTATAGGAGAGTTTCAATTTTTTTGCCATCGCTTTAGCTGTAGCAGGCATAAGTTGCATTAATCCCCTTGCCCCGACGGATGAATAAGCAATAGGAGAAAAAGCACTTTCTCTACGTATAACGCTATATGTAACAGCGGTTTCCAATTTACGTTGTTTCGAATAACGCTCAATCGCTTTACGATATAGTAAGGGAAAACGAATACTGAGATCATTGTGGTGAGAACTTTTAGCAACCGTAAAAATAGCTTGTTGATACCAACCCCATTGTTGTAATAATTTAGCAAGATGTTGAATTTGTATATCATTAGACTGTTTTATAAAGTGATACCATTCCCGTTTAGCGTTAATTATGCGTTTTAAGATAAAAAGTTCTTGTATGCGTTGTACTATCGGTAAGGTAGATAATTGTTGTAATTGTTTGCTAGTCGTTTTTATCGGTGTATGGTTAAATTTATAGTTTAAATCGAGTTTATCTGCAGCTAAAAAGCCATAATAACTCCGCTTTTGCGCTAATTGAGAATATTTTTTTTGTTGTACTGTGGGTTTTTTTTCAATACTGGCAAGCCAATATTGCCAATGGTCTTTTAACCGTGCTGTCGGTGATAGTAAGGTTAATGCCCGTTGTAAAGCCGGAATTTTTTCATATCGAATAGCAGTACGAATATACCAGGCTAAAGAAGCCTTGGTATGTTCTTTAGCAGGGACTTTAGCCAACCAGGTTATTGCTTCTGCTTGGTGTTTATATGCCATTTTTAAACCAATAGTACGTTGTATTTGTGCTTTTTCTTGGTGAGTAAAAGTATATCTTTTAGTCAGTGTGTGCCACAATTTGATAGCACTTTGGGTATTCCTGCGATTTTGTCGTAATACCGCATGTAATAAGATAGCGTGGGTATAAGGATTATTTTTTTTAAACAAATTTTTCTTGCGTGCAAGTTGAGGATTATTGTGTACTTTCAGCCACACATTGATCCATTGGCGTTCTTTTTTGGGTAATGATTGGGATAAATATGCTGTTAAGCTGGTATTGCCTGCTTTAATAGTGAGTTGAATACGTTTTAGGAGTAAATCAGTGGTAAGTTTACCCGCTTTTTTCCATGCTTTGAAAACGGGATCACAGGCTTTTTTTTGTGATTTTCCTACGTTCCATAATGATTTGACTTTAGCAAAGGCTTGTTTTTTTTTCCCCGTATGTAATAAAGCCTGTAAGTAAAAGCATTGTAATGATGTGTTACGCATTGCAGTAAAGGGGTTATAAATAGCTAAAAAAGATTGCCATTGTTTTCTTTTTGCTTGCTGCAAAAGCCATTTATTTTGTAATCGAGAGGCTAAGGGGGTATCCTTATATTGTGTTAAAAAGGCTTTTACTTTTTTAGCGGATAATTTACTGAGATTTTGTGTATACTCTTGATAACGTAAATAGACCTGTAATGGATATGTAGACAGTTGAGCCGAAAGTTTTTTGTATTGTGTTAGGTGTTTTTTTTTCAGTGCTTTTTCAGCCTGTAAAAAAATAGTGCGTTGTTCTTCTTGTGAGAGTTTTGCGTGACTGGTAAAAGGTAAAATAAGTAAAACACTGAAAGAAATAAAGATAATAAATAATTTAAGCATAGTCGTATATGAATGAACATTTTATAAAAATGAGTAATGGTTAGTTGGGGAATATATATGAAAAAAATCTTGTTTTTGATCATCATGGTAATTGTAACCTCTGGCGAGGTATTTGCAAAGATGTATAAATGGGTAGATGAAAATGGAAAAGTGCATTACACACAAACGCCTCCACCTAAAAATATTAATATAAAAAAACAAAATCAACTTTCATCACGAGGGTATAACTTAGGTGTTTCTGTTAGTCGTAAGGGGGATTATGATTATTGCGGCGAATTGCGTTTGCCAGGGCCTTTAAGAAATGAGGTGGAGGTACTAACAAAACTTAAAGTAGCATTACCGACCTATATAAAACTTAAACAACAGCTACAAGATAAATTGTCAAAAGCAAAAAAAATGCAGCAAGGCGCACAAGAACGGAAAATATTACAAGAAGAAATGAGTATTTATAATTGTGCTATTGATTGGTCCAATACCCAACGTAAAAAATTATCACCACTGAAAAAACGTTTAATTAATAAAGCAATAGAGGCAAAAAAATCTTTTGAATATATTAAAAAATCAAGGGATACTGAGTGTTGGAGACCAATACCGAATACAGATGGACAAAAAGCCTGTGAAAAATTTTATGAGAAACAGTATCAGGAAAAGAAACAAAAATGGCAAGATGCTGAAACGTTACGAAAATTAGTCGATGATTAATCCTCAAACGGTATGTATTGCGCCGATGTTGGATTGGACCGACAGGCATACTCGATACTTTTTACGGCAAATATCGCAAAGGGTTTATCTCTACACTGAGATGATAACGACTAAAGCATTATTGTCTTCTGGACAAGCAGAGAAGCTATTAACATATAATAAAGAAGAACATCCGTTGGCATTACAGTTAGGAGGTAATGATCCAGCAGAATTAGCACAATGTGCCGTATTAGCAGAACAATATGGTTATGATGAAGTAAATTTAAATTTGGGTTGTCCGAGTAATAGGGTTCAGGCTGGATGTTTTGGTGCTGCATTGATGGCTGAACCCGATTTAGTGATACGCTGTTTACAAGCAATGAATAATGCGGTATCTATTCCTGTTACGGTTAAACTTCGTTTAGGTATAGATCATTTAGATAATTACCACTATTTTTATCAGTTTGTTTCTCGTTTAGCCGATGAGGCACATTGTCAAACCTTTATTATTCATGCACGTAAAGCGTGGTTAAATGGATTAAGTCCAAAAGAAAACCGGAGTATTCCTCCTTTGTGTTATGATTGGGTGTATCAACTTAAACAACAAAGAACAGAATTAAATATTATTATTAATGGTGGTATTACCGATTTAGAAAGTATTGAAAGGCATTTACAATATGTTGATGGGGTGATGATTGGACGTGAGGCTTATCATAATCCCTATTTATTATCTACGGTAGATCAACGTTTTTATGCAAGTAAGCAACCCTCGCTTACTCGCAGACAAGTATTAGACAATATGCGATATTACATCAATCAACAACAACAGCAAGGTGTCGCTTTAAAACATATTACTCGACATTTATTGGGTTTGTTTCAAGGTTGTGCCGGTGCAAGGCATTTTCGGCGGGTATTAAGTGATAATCAGAAATTAAAAGAAAATAATAGTCAATTATTGTTACAAGCGGTAGAACACATTAGCAGTAGCAGTTGTCTTTAAAAAAAGTATGTTCTGAAAACCATAGTATTTTATGGTAGTCATTTAAATTGTTACCAATTATGAATGCTCTAACAAGGCGCTGCACACGGACAATTTTTCCGCTGCGCTCCATTGCTGCCGGTGAGCTTGGTCGTTATGCAGAAGTATTAATTGCATGACTACGACGGATTTGAGCTGCTCCGTTTGCACCATAAGTTTTAACAGTAGTTTTTTGACCTAATAAAATATTTAATGCCGATTCAGCATTAATTTTTTTCATTTCCAATAAGCGAGCATTGACCTGATTGGTTTTTTGACAGATACGCAACTGTTCAAGCAAGGTATGCCAAAGATGAGATAATTCTGTATTGCTTTGTTGTTGCAAATAGGCTTCTATACCGACATTATTGTTTTCAAAACCTGCTTGCTTGAGTAGTTGTAGACGTTGTACCTCGATATATTCAATTTGTTTTAAAATGGGAGGTTTTTTATCAACAATGGTTTTTAAGGCTGTATGATCAAGGCTTTTTATTGCTTGTTGCTCCTGATTTAGCAAGCTATTAAGTGCTTTTAGTAGTTGAACTTGTTGTTGCAGCATAGTAAGCATAAGCGGGTGTTATTCCTAGTCATCCAATTTCCTGTTGTGATTACTATAATGGATAATATAGTGCTTGTCTAAATATATTAAAAACTTTCAAAATCCAACATTTTTTGTGCTAAACGATCTGTATCTACCTGATAATTGCTTGACTCTATGGCAGAACGAATATTTTTTACTTTATCTTGATCAACTTCAGGTAATTTCTGTAATTTGCCTTCTAATTTTTGTAATTGACTAGCAGCTGGAGTAATACTGATTTTATCAGTAGCGGTAACAGAGGCACTATTTGTTAAATTATTGCTTGAACTGTTATTAGCCTTAGAAGGTGGAGGCATATTTGAAGGTGCTCGAGCACGATCACCCTCGACCTTTTTAAAGGCATCAGTAGGTGATGTAATGTGAATAGGCATGATAGAATCTCCTTTGTTGCCTTTATTATCGGCTACCGAATAAAAAACTTTAGAATAATTTAGTAGAGGGAAATATTTACTTGACTTGTACGGTGTTTTTATCTACGACAAATGCCTCGACTATTTTATTAGAGCTGTTATTTTTTACTTTAATACGTTGATGTAATTGACCATTGCTTAAAGCTGTACCCTGGGTGCTGATGCGAATGCCTTGAGTATGAATAATAATATTAACACTTGCCCCTTTAGATATTAAGGCAGGGGTTTTAAGCATATATGCTTGAATAGGTATATTAGCACGTATAGTACGTTTGGCTACTTTCCCTAAAACCTGTTGAATATCATAAATATACGGTTGGTTTTGTTTAATAGCCACATCTTGTAATGTAAGGTGTTGGGCTTGCAATATGGTCCCTCGTGTAATAATTTTTGTTGTTACAACAATAGGATACGTACCTTTTACCACAACAGGGAGGTAAATTTGCCATGCTTTGGGGGAAGTGCATTTTACTCCTACTGTGGCAGTATGCAAAATAATCGTTTTTTCTTGTGGTAGAAATAGTTCTAAAGGTTGATCACAAGGAGTAAGCCGTAAACGAGAATCAATATTTTTGATGCCAATATGTTGTACTGTCACATACGAGGGTATTTTTCCCTGAATAAATGTTTTTACCGCTTGATGTATTGTATTCATTACTGTCGGTGTTGCTGTTGCCAATACAGAAGATAGATAGCACAATCCAATGATAGTTATAAGTTGTAATCGCTGCATTATTTTTGCCTGCCTTGTTGATTTTAATCCGTTTGCCATGTTAGTGGCAAAATCTTGCCAAGATAGTAGTTTAACTTATATATGTGCATATAGTGTCGTCTTTATTCCTGATAATAAGAAAGAAAAAAGCCTTTGATACCGTTAATAGCGTATTTTTTACAATAAAAATAATATTGGTATGAGGTTTGCTTTGTTATTTATGTAGGTGTCATCAAGTATGTTATGGACAATTTTTTGACATACTGAAAAGTATATATAGGTAAATAACGTAATCATTAAATATTGAGGGTAGGGTAATGGCTGTGGGCTTTGATAGTTACTTAGGTGTACATGATGACGCATTAAGATTGAGAACACAACGTGCTGAAATATTGGCAGCGAATTTAGCTAATGCTGATACGCCTAATTATAAGGCAAAAGATATTGATTTTCAAAAAGCATTAAAAATGGCACAGTCAGAACAATCCCCGTTTGAATTAAAGACCACTAATTTCCGGCATATTCATGCTACAGGGGAAGCGGATAATCCTGCTCTAGCATATAGACAACCTACCCAACCATCATTAGATGGTAACACCGTAGAAACGCATATTGAGCAAGCGGAATTTTCTCGTAATAGTATGGGATATATGAGTAGTTTAACTTTTTTGGGAAGTAAATTTAAAAGTCTGTTAGGTGCAGTAAAAGGAGAATAATGATGGGGTTACTAAATAACTTTGATATATCTGGTTCTGCTATGCATGCACAAACAGTGCGTTTAAATTTAACAGCAAGTAATTTAGCTAATGCACAAAGTGTCAGTAGTAGTGTCGAAGAAACGTATAGAGCACGTCATCCGGTATTTTCTACTATATTAAATAATTTTAAAGATAAAGAGGGTATGAGTTCAGAATTAAATAATGGTATGTATCATGCGGCAGGAGTAAGAGTGCTTGGTGTCGTAGAAAGTGATGCACCAGTACGCTTGGAATATCGTCCCAATCATCCTTTAGCTAATGATGAAGGGTATATTGCAATGCCGAATGTGAATGTAGTAGAAGAAATGGCGAATATGATCTCTGCATCTCGTTCGTACCAGAGTAATGTTGAGGTGGTGAATACTTCTAAACAACTTTTAATGCGTACTCTGTCCCTGGGAAAATAGTGAGATACGGTTATGAATACAATCAATGATGTTAACCCCTATAGCAGCTTGGGTTTGAATGGAACAGAGAAAAAGGAAGAAGATACCAAGCAAGATCAATTTATGAAATTGATGTTAGCCCAGTTACAAAATCAAGATCCGATGAAACCTATGGAAAATGGAGAATTTTTGACCCAATTAGCACAATTTGATACAGCAACCGGTATTAAATCATTACAAGATTCGTTTGGACAGTTAGTCACTTCTTTACAATCTAACCAGGCATTACAAGCATCTAGTTTAGTGGGACATAAAGTTATGGTGCCAAGTGATACGGGTTTTTTGGGGGCTGAAGGAAATATTTCAGGAGCGGTAGATTTAGCTGAATCGGGGGATGTCGTTGTCAGTATTCATGATGTAGCAGGCAGTTTAGTTAAAAAAATTAATTTGGGTACTCAATTAGCTGGGTTATCAGAATTTACATGGGATGGTACGAATGCAGAAGGAAATATGATGCCGGCAGGTTCTTATCAAATCACAGCAAATTTAAAAAAGGGGAGTGATAATATTGGTATGCCGATACAAATAGCAGCGAATGTAGACAGTGTTTCAATGGGTCAGGGGCTAAATGAAGTAATGTTAAATTTACGCAACTTAGGTTCTATTGGGTTTTCACAAATTAAACAAATTATGTAAAAATCAGATAGCGAGTAGCAAGTATATGATGAGTAATTATAGAGAAAGTAAGGAGATGTTATTATGCCATTCAATATAGGTATTACAGGGTTAACAGCAGCAAATACTGACTTAAAGGTACTCAGTAATAATCTTGCTAATGTCAAAACGGTAGGATTTAAATATTCTCGTGCAGAATTTGGTGATATTTTTGCCTCTAGTCAATTTGGTAGCACAAATGTCGGTAGTGGGGTGCGTTTATCTGATGTAGCACAACAATTTACTCAAGGGCAATTAGAATTTACGGGCAATAGCCTGGATATGGCCGTATCAGGAAATGGCTTTTTTCAGGTGCAAGATAGTCGAGGTGTATTTTATACTCGAAATGGGGAATTTAAAGTAGATTCTGAAGGATTTGTGGTAAATAATCAAGGGATGTTTTTAGTGGCCGTCCCGCCGGAAGGAGGCAATGCCGCAAATTTGCAAATTGACACAGCACCGCTCAGTCCTAGAGCAACGGGGGTAACGGCTGCTGATCCTAATGGTGGTATTCAAATTGAAGCAAATTTAGATGCCCAACAAACGCCGATTACTATTCCCTTTGATCCGAATATTCCTGATTCATATAGTCATAGCACGACTTTAACCGTGTTTGATTCATTAGGTAATCCTTTATTAGCAACCATGTATTATGTTAAGACAGCAGATAATACGTGGGAAAGTCATGTTACTGTAGCTACGAATGTAGATAATAATGGTGATGGTATTAATGATATTGTAGAACTACCACCTAGTAGTAATACGACTCCAACCTTGAGTTTTGATAATACCGGTACATTAACCAATGATCCAGCACGAGTAGAATATGATGCAGCCGTTATAGGGGGAGGAGCTAATGATCTGAATATTACCATTGATTATGGTACTAATTTCTCACAATTTAGTGCGCCTTTTTCTGTTTCAGATTTAAAACAAAATGGTTATAGTACAGGGCAATTAGTGGGTTTAGAAATTAATACAGAGGGAGATGTCAATGCCCGCTATTCGAATGGAGAAATAAAAAGTTTTGGTCAAATTCAATTAACCAGTTTTAGTAATCCACAAGGATTGACACCTTCTGGAAATAATTTATGGACAGAAAGCTCCTCATCGGGTGAACCAGTAAGAGGTACTCCTGGAACGGGTACTTTAGGAACTATTGAGGCTGGAGCGGTAGAACAATCCAATGTGGATTTAACCATACAGTTAGTGAAATTAATTACAGCACAACGTAATTTCCAGGCAAATGCACAGGTTATTTCGGCAGGTGATACTATTTCTCAAACAATTATTAACTTATAAGTGGATATGTATGGTAAATAAATTGGCTTAATATTTGCTTTATTATATAGTAACAGTATTAAATAAAGGAATAACATTATGGATCGTTTACTCTATACGACGATGTCGGGTGCAAAGCAAATCATGCGCGCGCAAGTATCTAATACTAATAATTTAGCCAATGCCAATACAACAGGATTTCGCTCTGATTTTGAAAGTATGCGTAGTATGCCGGTGTTTGGTGAAGGAATGCCAACACGGGTATATGCAATGGCGGAAAGACCAGGTATTAATTTTCAACACGGTTCACTAGAAACAACCAGCAGAGATTTAGATGTTGCAGTCCGTGGGGAAGGATGGTTAGCGATTGAAGGGGCTGATGGAGAAGAAGCCTATACCCGTGCAGGAAATTTACAAGTTACATCTTTAGGGCAATTAGTGACGGCAAACGGTCATCCCGTTATAGGAAATGGCGGTGCTATCGCATTACCTCCTTATAAAAAATTAGAAATAGCTCAAGATGGGACTATTTCTATTATTCCCTTAGAAGGTGGTAATAATGAATTAGCAGTGGTTGACCGTATTAAATTAGTTAATCCCGATTTAGCAACCTTGAAAAAAGGAGAAGATGGTTTATTACGTTTAAAAGAAGGAGGTATCAGTCCCTTTGATGCAAAGGTCTCGGTTATTGGTGGTGCATTAGAAATGAGTAATGTTAATGCTATATCTGAAATGGTAGATATGATTAGCCTATCACGACAATTTGAAGCACAGTGGAAGTTAATGAAAAAAGCAGAAGAGTTAGATTCTTCTACTACACAGCTGTTAAAGATTAATAGTTAACTATTTTTCGTGAGGAGGTAAATATTATGAATTCGGCATTATGGGTGGCAAAAACGGGGTTAGAAGCACAAAAAACCCGCTTAACAGTCACTGCAAATAACTTGGCAAATGCGAATACAACAGGCTTTAAACGTGATCATGCTGTATTTGAAGATTTAATATATCAAAATGTACGTCAACCAGGGGCGCAATCTTCACAAAATACTACCTTACCTTCAGGTTTGTCGTTAGGTACAGGGGTACGAGTAGTTGCAACAGAAAAGTTGCATACTCAGGGGGGACATATTGAAACGGGTAATTCATTGGATTTAAAAATTCAGGGACGGGGTTTTTTTCAAATATTAAAACCTAATGGGAGTATTGCATATACCCGTGATGGTTCTTTTCAATTAGATTCTAATGGACAATTAGTCACATCTGGGGGGTATCCAGTCGAACCGGCCATTAACATTGCAGATAATGCGTTGAGTATTACCGTTGGTGTCGATGGTACGGTATCACAGCAATTACCAGGACAACCACAGGCTCAGGTGGTAGGAACGATAACCTTAGCAGATTTTGTTAATCCTACCGGTTTACAATCTATTGGTGAAAATCAATTTACAGAAACCTTATCCAGTGGTGCGCCGATTGTAGGAACTGCTGGGGAAAATGGTATTGGTACTATGATGCAAGGTGCTTTGGAAGCATCGAATGTGAATACAGTAGAAGAATTGGTGAATATGATTGAAACACAACGTACTTTTGAAATGAATTCTAAAGCGATTGCAGCAGCAGATGAAATGTTACAATACATTAATAATAATACTTAATAGGAGGCTATCCCATGAAAAAGCTATTATTGTTAAGTTTGCTATTTTTATCTGCCTGTGTAACGCATCAAACGGCACATAAACCTGAATTTTCACCTATTCGTCCACCGGTACAAATAGTAGAACAAAATCAAAGTGGTTCTATTTATCAAGGAGGATACAGTGTTGCTTTGTATGAAAATGTCAAAGCACGTAGAGTTGGCGATATTTTGACAGTAAATTTAGAAGAAAGTACCAATGCCAAGAAAGAAGCAAAAACAAAAACAGGGCGGGATCAAAAATTAGGATTGACGAACCCCACTTTATTTGGTAGACCCATAACAGGGATAGGCGGTAATCCTGCTGTAGGGATGTTAAATACGAGTGTAACGGCCAGTAATGAATTTGAAGGGGATGGAACAAGTAGTCAGAAAAATTTTTTAAATGGAACGATTACTGTACAAGTTGTTGATATTTATAGTAATGGTAATTTATTAATACGAGGTGAAAAATTATTGACGTTAAATCAGGGCGATGAGTTTATTCGTTTACAAGGGATTGTGAGGGATGTTGATATTAGTGCAGAAAATACTATATCATCGACTAAAATTGCCAATGCTCAGATAGCATATAGTGGAGTCGGTACATTGCATGATGCAAATCAAATGGGATTTTTAGGACGATTTTTTAGTAGTGTTTTGTGGCCATTTTAACTAAAAAAAGGGCTTAATACCAAAAGTAATAGATGATTACTGTAATGGTGGGTCGTGAGCGATTCGAACGCTCGACCATCGGATTAAAAGTCCGGTGCTCTACCAGCTGAGCTAACGACCCCTGAGAGAGATGCAAATTATACCGAAAAATTTTTTAAAGGCAAGTTTTTTTTGTATTAATTGGTATATAGTGTGGGATCGGTAATATTTGCTTCTATAAAGCCTAATTTGCGTAAATGACAAGCATCACAAACACGGCAAGCACGACCAGAGCTATCGGGATTATAACAAGATGTGGTTAAGGCATAATCAACGCCAAGTTGTATACCTTGTTGTATAATTTCAGCCTTGCTTAAATGTAATAGTGGGGTATGGATGGTTATTTTTAATCCTTCTATTGCAGCTTTGGTTGCCAGGTTTGCCATATTTTCAAAGGCATGGATAAAAGCTGGACGGCAATCTGGATAGCCTGAATAATCTATTGCATTGACACCGATAAATATATCACCCGTACCAAGAATTTCAGCCCATCCTAAAGCCAAAGACAAAAAAATGGTATTGCGTGCAGGCACATAGGTAGCTGGAATGCCTGTACTACCAGCAGGAGGAACGGCAATATTATTATCTGTCAGGGCTGAACCACCGAAGGCACGTAAATCCATCGGTAAAATAAGATGTTGCTGTACTTTTGCAATGTTTGCAATAGTTTTAGCTGCCTGTAATTCATGGGCATGACGTTGTCCATAATTAAAACTTAACGCATAACAGTTATAGTTAGCCTGTTTTGCTAAGGCCAATACGGTGGCAGAATCCAATCCACCAGATAAAAGTATCACTGCTTTTTTCATCTATTCCTCTCACTTTCCGGGTATATCTCCCCATAAATATTTATGTAACTGGATTTGCATACGTACCGGCAATTTATCATGTAAAATATTCTCAGCTAATTGTGTTGCAGAATATTGTTGATGTACGGGTGATAAAAGCACTTCACAACGTGAGTTTAACTGATATTTCTGGATCAGAGATTTTGCCCATTGGTAGTCGTTATCACTGCATAAGACAAATTTTACCTGATCTTTAGAGGTAAGAAAATCAATATTGGCATAATGGTTTTTGTCTTCTTCACCTGAATCGGGTGTCTTAATATCCATCACTTTTATAACTTGATGATGAACGTTTGAAATGTCAAGAGCACCTGATGTTTCCAGGGAAACATGATGAAAATGTTTTACTAAGGTATTTAGTAGTAATAAACAATTTTTTTGCGCTAGAGGTTCTCCGCCAGTCACTGTAATATATTGACATTGATATGATGTAAGCTGCTGAATAATATTCTCTATGGTTTGCCAATGCCCTGTTTTAAAAGCATAACTGGTATCACAGTAACGACATCGTAAAGGGCAGGCGGTTAAGCGGATAAATACAGTGGGAATACCTACGCTTGTAGATTCACCTTGTAAAGAATAAAAGATTTCATTAATCTTTAACTGAGCTGATTTTGACATACACAGATAGTATAAACAAGCGTAAACCGTAGCAGAAAACGAGGTACGCTATACTACTACAGTTTTGAACTAAGGCATGAGTTATGCAATTGCTTTAATACGGCGATTTAAGCGACTTTTGTAACGTGCTGCTTTATTTTTATGGATAATACCTTTATTTGCCATAGAGTCGACAAAAGGTATCGCAACATTATATGCTTCTTGTGCTGCTGTTTTATTACCGTCTTCTATTGCATAAACGACTCTTTTTATATAGGTACGCATTTCTGAGCGTTGTCCCATATTTTTTGTACGTCGTTTAATGGCTTGACGTGCACGTTTTTTTGCTGATGCAATATTTGCCAAGGGAGTTCTCCTGAAAATATAAATATGATAATAGGTATAAAATCGGACATTATGCTGTGTAAAAATAGATTTGTCAATGGCTTATAATCGATACTAAAAATATAGCATACATTTATAAGCACTTTGTAGAGAAGAAAGAGAATATAGTCAGTTTTAGTGTACTATTAAAAAATGAAAAGCCGTTCATTTTCGTAAATAGTTACGGTATGATAGGGCAATAAAAATAAGAGTTATAATTATGACTACAAATATCCATTACTCCAATTTATTAGGCTTTATTCCTTTTAATTCCTTAATGGAAGTGCATTTAAATGAGTTAGCTAAACATGTATCAGTAACTAAGCATTCAAAAGGAAGTACCTTATTTCGGCGTGCTGAAACCACCACGCAACGATTTTATTTATTATCCGGGAAGGTTGAATTATGTGATGCTAATTATCAAAAACAAGTAATTTGTGATACCGATATGGAAAGTCAGCATACTTTAGATCATCATCAGCCACACCGTATAACTGCAACAGCTTTAAGTGATTGTCAAATTCTTACTATTAGTCAATATTATTTAGATTTAATATTAACGTGGGATCAAGCTCGTAGAAATGTTGTTAGTAGTTTAAATAAAAATATATCCCAAGAGGATGAGCAAGATTTTTCTTGTATATTACAAGCCCATTTTTTTGATCAAATTCCGGCAGCAAATATTGAAAAATTATTACAATGTTTTGAACGAGTGCCGGTTCATAAAGGGGAAAAAATTATAAAAGAAGGGCAAATAGGGTATTATATTTATGTGCTAACGCAAGGAAAAGCAACGGTGATGCGGCATATTTCTGGACAAGGTGATATATCCGTAGCAAAACTAATGCCAGGGGCATTTTTTGGTGAAGATGCGTTAATCGGAGAAACACCTCGTAATGCAACGATAGTTATGGCAACAGCAGGAACGCTAATGCGTTTAAATAAAAATGACTTTCATGAATTATTGCGCAATCCCTTATTGAGTCATATCGGTTATAGTCAGGCAAAACAGATGGTAGCAGACAATCCTGATGCACAGATAATAGATGTACGTTTGCCAGCCGAGTATGCGTATAAACATATTACCGGTAGCATAAATATACCTTTAATTTCATTAAGAGAAAAGTTATCTACTTTAGATAAAACAAAGGCCTACTTAGTAAGCTGTGATGGTGGTGCTCGTAGTGAGGTGGCTGCATATATTCTGCGAGAATCAGGTTTTCAGGCTTATGTAGTAAATTCTTTGTAGTAAACTATGCTATATCTATTCATTAAAAATTATTAATAATAAACGATTATTGTAACTTTTATGCAACTTGATCCTGAAATTGTCCAGTTTTTTGAACAAGCCGAACATGCACGCTTAAAGCGTCCTTGTCCTTTTATTATTGATCTACGTAATAAGGTATCTGCTTGTCAGGCATATCCGTATAAAAATAAGACATTTTATATGGATAGTCGTTCTGCAGAATTGTTTCAAAAGGGATTACAAGAAAATAATAATGTATTTACTATAGGTAATTATGAAACTATATTGATGAATGTCGGGATTTTTGTGCCTGATACCCATATAAATATGGATAATACAGGGCAGAATGAAACTTATTTTCCTGATATACAACATTTTGGTTATTTTTCTCGCCGTAGAGAGCATCGTTTAAGTTATGTTATGCAGGTGGAATTACAGCATAATAAAAAAAATTATACAGTAAAAACCCGTGATATTTCAGTGCATGGTTTACAAGTTTTTATTAATGCATTATCTAATTCAGCATTGGGAATGAAAAAAGGAGAAACGGTACGGATTACCTTTACCAAGTTAGTAGAACAATATACCAATAGTGAATGTTTTAATCATATTCATTATCGTATAGTGCATGTATTAAATGCATTAGGTAAAACGTATATTACTCTGCAACAAATGGATGATGAAGATTATACGATATTAAATGATTATTTAAGCGATTTTATTACTAAAAATCGTTCTCGTTTTCGTTTGGATACAACCGATACCTTATTATCTGCAAAAGCAAAACTTTATGAACATGCCTATACCTATAATACGCCTCATGTCTTTTATTTTATATCGCAAAAG
This sequence comes from Gammaproteobacteria bacterium, assembly GCA_026994225.1. Lineage (GTDB taxonomy): Bacteria > Pseudomonadota > Gammaproteobacteria > GRL18 > GRL18 > JALWRI01. The sequence goes on from JALWRI010000088.1 coordinate 39,660, forward strand.
GCACAGCAATATCGGGTAACCAATTTTGCCTATACAGGAAAGAATGCTGATTTTTTTCGTTTTCTTGAGCCAAAAGGACAAAATATTCAGTTAGCCACCTTTTTAATCCCACAGCGATTAGATAAGTTAGTACAATTACAAGAACCTGATAATAATGCCTTGTTAATGTTATATTGGGAAAAAGAGAAGCTCTTTTCTGTCTATGATTTTGAAGTATGCCCTGATACCTTAACGGGGCTTATTCATTATATATTACTACATGAAGAATACCGTATTTATAAAGTTACCGTACAACAAGTACGTCAGCCAGATGGTAAAAAATTACAACAAATCTTATCTCAAATTCCAGAGGATGAAGCACATAAAAAACAGTTTTTATTAGAAGATGCCCAACAAGTAGTGGCTCAAATATTATTAGCAGATGTGAGTAAACTTTTTGCTAAAAAAAATCATCAGGAGAAAACAGCTATTACACGGGAGCAGCGTAATACATTACAAGTTTGGTCAAAATATCAATTAATTCGTTTATATGATAAAAAAGTCTTGAAAGAATATGCAGAAGAAGAGATTAGTTATCCTGATATTATTCATTTTGGTTATAGACAGCAACGCCGTGAACCTCGTTATACCTATACGATGAAAGTTGCGATCAAGTTAGGAGAAAAAGTGTATTCGGCACAAACTATTGATTTTTCTACAACCGGTGTGGGAGTGTTATTAACAACCAGTGATGCCATACCTACAATAAATACTAAAGTCATTGTCAATTTCTCTGAGTTAATGCGTAAAAAAGTCAGTGTTGATTTAAGTAATGTTCATTTTCAATTAAGTTTTATTAAGCAGAATGGAAAAACCTATACGTTAGGATTACGGCGTTTAGAAGATGAATGCGATAAAGCGGTAAATCAATTTTTTATAGATTTAATTAAGCGCAATAGTGATAAACTACCGGTATGTGATAAAGAGCAACGTTTTGCTTTAACTGCTAGTATTTATGAATCAATTATTGCTGAAAATATGGAACCTGTTCCGTGTTTTTTTGTGCGAGATTTAGAAGACGGGAAGCATTTACGCACTATTGGATTGAATGAAAAAACAGGTGTATTGTGTGAATATTTTAATATTCGACAGGCATATTATGATTTTTCTATATTAACCATTCCTTCACGACTAAAAAATTGGTTTAAATTATTATCACAATCACGTAAAAAACAAAGTATGTTGTATCTTTATACACAATTTAATAAACAAGGACAAAAGGTTTTATTTTCTAAAATGGAAGAAGAATTTACTTCTGTGAAGGAAAAAAAGAGCTTTTTGAAGCAACTATATGATAATCAGGGTGCATGTTTATTAGTGAGTTTTGTTAATCACTTAAACTTAAATAAGCAAGAGATTGATACAGCGATTGATATGGTAATGAAAATTAGCCCTAATCATGCAACGTTATTACGTAAAGATTATAATGAGCTAATGGGATTTGCAGAGTTATTAGATATTACTCCACAAATTCGTTTAATTGAGCAACAGTTATAACTATGTTTGACCTTACTGATGATGCAAAAAATCTATTTTTCTTTACATATTTCTAGTAGCGAATATCAGCGTTATTATCGTGGACAATCTCAACAGGTTATTGCCATCGCAACAGATGGTCGTAGAATTCGATTTCCTGCTAGAATATTGCAGCCATTTTTAGAACATCAAGGTATACATGGTCATTTTGTATTACATTTAGATGAGAATAATAAATTACAACACTTGGAAAAATTACATTCTGATTTTGTTTGATAGATGATAATCTATCAAACAAAAGAGTATAGCATTTAGATGATAAATAGAGACAATATGCACATACCTTCAAAAAAAAAACTATCTAATAATCAATGGCTGATATTAACAACTAATCTTACGGATTGTTTGAGGGTGTTAGGAGGGAATATTGTAAAAAGATCATCGGAGTTAAGTCTGCAAGTAGAAATCATTTTTATATCGACATCAAATCAGGATATATCCTCTCACTTATTAGACGCATTAAAAAAGTTAGGGTGTCAAATCAATATTATTACCCTTCCTTTATCTCACTGGTTACAACAATTACCCACCCAGTTAAAAACATATTTATTGACAGACAAGATAAAAGATATTTTTATTCCTGTATCTGAAAAACAAAGCGATCAATTATTGGGTCGTATTATCTGGAATTTATTACGGCAATATCACTATTTGAGTGATATTTATGGATATACCCGTAGTGATTTCAAATTAATAGATTATCTTAATGTGAGAATAGACATTAGTGATGTGGTAATAGAAAAAGAACAATTATTAAGTCCTATTACGACTATTTCTAATGGATTAAAAGGAGAAGAGAGATGGATAGTATTTACATTAAAGGATTTACAGTACCTATTTTCACAAGTAATAAAAAATTACTTTGAGAATGCACAAAAATCTCTACAAGAAAAGCGACCAGTGGTCGCAGCAGTTCAAAAAAGATTACAAACTAACAATACGAAAGAAAAAAACATTGATTATGAACAGTTAGCGAATATGGCATGGCAAGAGCGGCAACAACGTATACAATCAGGATTAACACTAACAGAATCGGCAACAATTGATAAGGAGAATTATGCTAAATGGCTAGATTATTATGCTAAACAAGATATATTAAGTCTTTGGCAACAGCATACCACAATAAAAGGTTTTACTTATCAGCCGTTATTATCAATAGTGATGCCAACCTACAATACGCCAGTAAAATTTCTACAACAAGCGATTGAATCGGTAGTACAACAAAGTTATGAATATTGGGAATTATGTATTGTTGATGATGCTTCTTCAAACCAGCAAGTGATTGAATTATTACAACATTATGCACAACAAGATACCCGTATTCGAGTTTCTTTTCGTAAACAAAATGGACATATAGCTAAGGCATCAAATGATGCATTACAAATAGCAAAAGGTGAATATATCGTATTATTGGATCATGATGATTGTCTTGCCCCTTGTGCTTTATTTGAAGTGATAAAGGTGTTGCAAAGTAACCCTCAAGCACGGATTATTTATAGTGATGAGGATAAAATAGATGAGCATAACCAACATTATGAACCTTATTTTAAAACTGCGTGGAATTATGATTTATTTTTATCTCAGAATATGATTAGCCATTTAGGTGTATATCAGACAAAGATAGTGCGTGAGATTGGTGGCTTTCGTGATGAATATGTAGGATCACAAGATTGGGATTTAGCCTTACGAGTGGTAGAGAAAATAGAGCATGGGCAAATTATTCACATACCTAAAGTGTTATATCATTGGCGTGCAATAGCGGGAAGCACCTCTGTTGCAGCGGATGAAAAACCGTATGCGCTAATAGCGGCTAAAAAAGCATTACAACAGCATTTATCTTGTTATCAAACGGTAGTACAGGTGGTAGATCATGAAACATTACCGCATTATTTTAATATTCAGTTTGCATTACCTAAAAAGTGTCCTGGTGTATCATTGTGTATTGTCATTCAACAAACTACCTATCAACATCTATTAACTACTTTTCCTTTGCTATTAACTACTTCTTACCCTATTAAAGATGTGCTGTTTTTAGATTATGCAGGACATCTTGCAGGTTTTATTAAACAGCAGAAAGTATTACAAAAGATGTTACAATCTTATCCATATCAGGTGATAAGCGTATCATCCACAGAATTATTATCTGTGGCTTATCAAAAAATAATGGATGTAGCGCAAGGAGAATATTTAGCCATTATAGAAAGTGATCTAAAAACTGAGCAGACAAGTTGGTTAGAGACTTTAATGTGCTATTTATTACGACCACAACAAACGATTGCAATGGTGAGTGCCAGAGTATGGTCAGAGAATGAAAACTTAGATAATAGTTCGGTATTATTATCAGATGAATATGGAATAAGCTATATTCATAGGGGATTAAAAAAAGGCTTAGCGGGATATTTTGCCAGGGCTGAATTAGCGCAACAAGTGAATGCCTTAGCAGATGGTGCGGTAGTCTTTAAAAAATCGCTATATCCAACAGTAAAAGGGATACATCCACGCTTGTTTAGGCATTATATGGCATTAGACTTTAGTTTTCGCTTACGTCAAGAAGGTTATGCACTATTGTGGACCCCTTTAGTCAATTTTTATCGTCATGGTGATGACAGCAATAAAGCTACGAATGTGGATACTTATATTAATCAGGTTGACAGTATTACAATACAAACAGCTTGGTGTGATAAAATAAATCAAGATATTGTTTACAGTATTAATCATAATCTAAATGGTGGGTTTAACTTAGCATGGCCCCCTTTAGTCGTTTAGTTCATTCTTTTTTAGAAACCAGTAAATATGCCCCAAGATAATACCCCTCAAATTGAAGATATATGGCATCCGCCATTAGCTCCTCATGCACCCTTAGTTTCCATTGTTATACGCACTAAAGATCGTCCCGATACATTGCAAGATGCATTAGCGTCTGTTGCCCAGCAAATCTATTCTAAAATTGAAGCAGTAATTGTGAATGATGCAGGGATAGATGTTAGTGTAGTAATTGCGCCTTTTCGTGAGCAAATACATGCTGTCAAGTATGTTGCATTAACTGAAAATGTTGGTCGTTCCCAGGCAGCAAATATTGGGCTTGAAAAGACAACAGGAGAGTTTATCGGTTTTTTGGATGATGATGACTTATTCAATGCAGAACATATTGCAAATTTAGTACAAGTATTAACATCCCATTCAGATTATCAGGTAGCATATTCGGGTGTTATCACACAAGGTACAGAAATAGCCAGTATTTATAATCATCCCTTTGATTTACCTTTATTACGGACACATAATTATATTCCCATCCATGCAGTATTATTTTCCCGTTCTTTGTTATCAAAAGGTTGTTGTTTTGATGCCCAGTTAAAAGTGTATGAAGATTGGGATTTTTGGTTACAATTAGCAAGGCATAGTCGTTTTTATCATATTGATCAAATAACTGCTATATATCGCTATTTGGGTTCTTCTGGAGTAAGTCCTATCCATTCAGATGAGCAATTAGTACAACAATCGAAAGCTATTTTATTTGAAAAATGGAAGTTTTTATGGTCAGGGGAAGAGATTGATAAAAGTTTTTTAAGATTGAGTGCTGATTATAAAGAAACTTTACAAAAAAATGAGCAACATATTCATAATCTGGAGGCAATATTACAAAATTTGCAAACCCGATATACTGATATGGATGATCGCTTAAATATTTTAACAGAAGAAAAAGAATCATTAGAACAGAAAATTATTCAGTATCAGCAGCAACTTATTCAACATAAACAGCATAGCAAAGAGCAAGAAACTTACTTTATTAAAGCATTAGAGGAAAAAGAGACACATATTGATAACTTAGATGCAATGATTAAAGAAAAAGAAACAACTGCTCAGTTATTAGAGAAAAAAATACAACAATTAGAGAAAAAAATACAACAGTTAGAAAAGCTCTATCCTATTATAGAACAGCAGGAGACACGATATAAAAATACGCAAAATCATGTGCAAAATTTGCAGCAGATTATGGATGAAAAAACACAACACTTACAGGAACAAGCGGATATTATTGCAAAATTAAATGAGGAATTAAAACAGCGTGATCAAAGTTTGGTTAAAGTACAGCATGAATTACATTTAAGTCGAGAACATAGTAAAAATATTGATCTATTATATCGTAATTCATTGAGTTGGCGTATTACCTGGCCTTTACGTTATATCAAACAGCGTTTGCGAGCAGTAAAAAAATTATATTACTACCGTGAATATACGATGCAATGGGAAATTTTATCAGGTATAGAACAAAAAGATGCAAATACCTGGGTGAGTATTGATGCTGATCCGCAGTTTAAATTATATTCAACAGTGGGGATTGTTCCGAGTGCCTGGGTGAGAATACATGCAAAGATAGACACGGATGTACCGGTTCGGGCAAGGTTGTATTATGCGGATCAACAGGGCTTTAATGCAGATAAATATTTTGAATTAAAACAAGATATAAATGGTGATATTAATACTTTGTTACGCTTGCCAGATAATACGATAGAGTTACGTTTTGATCCACTGGATGAAGAAGGGGTCTTTCATTTATCTCAGATAATATTTTATGAATTAGGAAAAATACAATTATTACAATATTTATTATTTCCGCAAATAAAAAAGGCGCTATCCAACCCCAAAAATATCCCTGGGCAAATAAAAAAATCGTATCTTATTTTTAAACAAAACGGATTTTCAGGGCTAAAACAGGAATTATTAAAAGGACAAGATGAGTATGATTATGCGCATTGGATTATGCGTAATGATACGCTAAAAGACAATGACATAGAGGCTATCACAAAGCATATTAAAAGGTTAGAAAAGACACCTTGTATTGCTGTTATTATGCCAGTGTACAATACAGAAATAAAATGGTTACAAATAGCTATTGAATCCGTACAGCAACAATTATATCCGTATTGGGAACTATGTATTGTAGATGATGCATCATCTAAACCACAGATTAAAACTTTTTTACAACAATGGGCAGCAAAAGATGAACGTATAAAAGTTACTTTTCGTGATAAAAATGGGCATATCTCCGTTGCATCCAATAATGCATTACAATCAGCATCGGGGGAATTTATTGCCTTACTCGATCATGATGATAAGTTAGCCATCCATGCGCTATACCATATTGCAGTGAGTATTAATCAGCATCCTGAAGTAGGGCTTATTTATAGTGATGAGGATAAAATCAATGCAATAGAAGATCGTTACGATCCCTATTTTAAACCTGATTGGAATCCCTTATTATTATTAGGACAAAATTATATCAATCATTTAAGTGTTTACAGAAAGTCGTGGATTGATAAAGTGGGAGGGTTTAGAATAGGTTATGAAGGTAGTCAAGATCATGATTTAGCACTCCGTGTTACAGAACAATTATCTGCAAAGCAGATTATTCACATACCTAAAATATTATATCATTGGCGAGCATTGGCTGGCTCTACGGCATTAAATATAGAAGAAAAGAATTATACATCCAGTGCTGCTTACAAGGCATTAAAGGATCATTTTCAACGGATAGGAAAACAACAGGTCAATATTAAAGCATTACCGTATGGTAGATGGCGTATTCAATATCCAGTACCTAAAAAAGCCCCTAAAGTTAGTTTAATTATGCCCACTCGCAATGGTTATGAGGTGTTGTATCGGTGTGTGGAAAGTTTGTATAAAAAAACCTGTTATCCTGATTTTGAATTGATTATTGTTGATAATCAATCTGATGATCCAAAAGTTTTGGATTATTTAAAACAATTACAAGAAAAACAGCGTGCCAAAGTGATCCATTATGATGCAAAATTTAATTATTCAGCAATTAATAATTATGCGTTATCGTTTTCAGAAGGTGAAATTATTGGATTATTAAATAATGATCTGGAAATTATCAGTGAAGACTGGTTGTACGAAATGGTATCGTATGCAATACAAAAAGAAGTAGGTGTAGTGGGAGCAAAATTATATTATCCTGATGGCCGTATTCAACATGCCGGCGTTATTCTAGGTGCAGGGGGAATTGCAGGACACGCTTATGCAAGAAAACCAAAAGAGTATCCAGGACAAATGGATAGAGCCTTTTTAGCGCAAAATATGGTGGCCGTTACAGCTGCTTGTTTATTAGTACGTAAATCAGTATATTTAGAGGTCGGGGGCCTGAATGAAAAAGAGTTAGCGGTAGCATTTAATGATATTGATTTTTGTATCCGTGTACATCAACAAGGATATTGGAATGTTTGGACTCCGTTTGCACAATTATACCATCATGAATCAGCAACCCGTGGCTATGAAGACACACCTGAAAAACAAGCCCGTTTTCAAAAAGAGTGTCAGTATATGGAAACCCGTTGGAAAAAACAATTACAGCATGATCCGACCTTTAATCCTAATTTAAGCATTGGGCATAGTGTGGATTTTGATTGGACGATGGATATTCGAGTCGTGAATGATTGGAAGTGATAGAAATAGAACTTGTATTATCATATTGCTACATTCCAATCAAGTTAGGATTATGCTTCATCCTGCATGATAATAAATCCACAGGGACACTCTGTTTTACATAATCCACAACCTTTGCAATAATCATAATCAAATACATAATGACTACTATTACTAGCATTTTCTTGTGTCTTTAAGATGGCTGAATCAGGACAAAATGTCCAACAATTATCACAGGCCATACAATTACCACATGATAAACAACGAGTTGCTTCTTTTTTAGCTTGTTCATCATTGAAACCGGTTTCTACTTCTGCACTCGCATCATTTTTACAGCGTTCTTCTACCGTTAAGGTAGCAGTATGTAAGCGAGGACTAGACTCATAATAATGTAAATTAAGTTGTTCAACAGTAATCGTGGTTGTTTGGGTAGGATGAGGAAGAGGGGTATTTTGTAAAGTATGATGTATCGCTATAGCTGCTCTATAGCCATCTCCAATAGCACCACTTACCGTACCACTACTGCGTAAACACATATCTCCTCCGGCAAAGATATGGGGCTGATCTGTTTGACCATGTACCGTAACAGGCATACCTTCTACCGTTGTCGATAAGTGTTCCAATGCCTTGAGATCAAGTTGTTGTCCTATCGCAGGGACAACTTGATCAACATGCAAAACTGTTTCTGTACCACGAAAAGAAACCCGTTCGCTTCGTCCATCTGCATGTTGCATGGTTTGCATACGGGTCATTTCAACACCAATAACCTGTTCCCCGCGTAATAATAAACGTTGTATACCTCGCTGAGTATGTAATTGTACTCCTTCTTCTTCTGCTTGTATTATTTCACGAGGGATGGCATTCATCATATCGTTTTCAGAACTATCAGGATGGGCTTGATGCGTAATTAAATGCACTTCTTTTGCTCCGGCACGGCGTAAAATACGAGCTAAATCAATAGCGGTATTTCCTCCACCAATCACTGCTAAACGATCGGGAATATCCAGTTTACCCAATGCAATCCATTCTTTTAACATATCCAGACCATTTTGCAAATGATGAGGAATAACCCCATCAACTTGCCATTCACGGCTATTTTGTCGTCCTATGGCTAAAAATATTGCAGCATATTGAGGATGTAATTCTTCCAGGGAAAAATCACGACCAAGTTGCTTTTGTGCCTGAAAATCAATTCCAAGTGCTAAAATTCGTTCTATTTCTGCCTGTAAGGCATTGCGAGGAAGACGGTAAGGAGGGAGCGCAATTTGTAATAAACCTCCGGCAACGGGTAGATTATCAAAAATATCTACCTTATATCCTCGTTGTTTTAAATGGTATGCTGCGGATAATCCAGCAGGTCCTGCACCAATAATGGCTATTTTTTCAACATGGCGAGTTTGAGATAATAAGGGATAGTTCCAACCGTGCTGTATAGCTTGCTCACCTAAATAACGTTCAATATGATGAATAGCGAGTGCTTCATCATATTGTCCTCGATTACAAGCCGTTTCACAGGGATGATGACACACTCGCCCGCTGACTCCAGGTAAGGGGTTAACGCTCACTAATGTTTCCCAGGCTTTTTGGATATGTCCTTCTGAAAAATATGCTAGCCAGGCTTGGGCATCTTCACCTGCCAGACAGGCATTATGACAAGGCGCAGAAAAATGTTGATGATATGGCTTTTGAATGCGCCAAGAGCCAGTTTTATACATTTTTGCGGTATCTGCTTGGGCAAAAGCCCCTCGTGTTAAAATGGGCATATTCAGAATTTCCTATACTAAGGTTAAGTTATTATTTTTTGTTTGATAGAGCTTATTAACTTATGCCCAGTGTTTTCCTCTGCGGTGTACCAAGGCAGCGCCTCGAGTATCAAGTTTATCAGTGTGATCACTTTGCAATCCATAGACTTCAATATTATGATCAGCAAGGGCTTGTAAGTGTGCTAATTCTTCCTTCACTCGTTGATCTGCTTTTTTAAATAAATGTCGAAAACGTTGTTGTGCTTTAAGGTAAGCGGTAACAGGTTGAATATTACGAATAGGCATAACGTTTGCCAATGCGCCCCGTTCTAATTCGATAACAGGAAATAATCCCGTTTCTACTGCAAGACGGGCAATAGCAATACTTTGTGAGCCATCATGTCCCCAACCTAAAGGACAAGGTGCATGGATTTGTAAAAAAGTAGGTCCTTCAATGTGCATAGCACGGCGTACTTTTTTGCGAATATCTGAAGGATAAGCAACCGAAGCGGTAGCAGCGTAAGGAATATGATGGGAGGCAATAATACTAATAATATCTTTTTTTAGATGTCGCTTACCCATGCGTGCTTTACCTGGTGGTGATGTATTGGTCATCGCCGCATGGGGAGTTGAACCAGAGCGTTGTACGCCAGTATTCATATAGGCTTCATTGTCATAGCAAATATATAAAATATTATGATCTCGTTCCAACATACCAGATAAAGCCTGAAAACCTATATCAAATGTTCCTCCATCCCCTCCCATAGCAATTACCTTGCTAGATTTTCCTTGTGCCTTTAAAGCTGCTTCAATGCCTGAGGCAATAGCACCTGTATTTTCAAATAAAGAATGCATCCAAGGCACTTTCCAGGCAGATTCTGGCCAGGGAGTAGTAAAAATTTCTAAACACCCGGTAGCATTAGCGATCATAATATCAGGTCCGCTTGCTTCAGTGACTAAACGGGCAGCTAATGCTTGACCACAACCCAAACAAGCACGATGTCCTGGACTAATGCCTTGGTAACGAGGTTGTTGCTGACGTAATTGTTCTATAGGAATACTTACTTCGGTCATTATCTATCCTCTTCAGGGAGTTTTTGTAAATCCACATCAAATATTTGAAAATAGGGGGGATGTGTGTCTTTACAGGCTTCAATTAATTGAGGATATATTTCAACAGGAATATCCCGTCCTCCCAAACCAATAGCAAAATTATGGATAATAGGAGGATTGTCAAGTGTGTGTAAAATAGATCGTACTTCAGTACCTAATATTCCACCACTGCCTAATGATAATGCACGTTCTAAGACAATCACATGCTTGGCATTCTCTATGGCAGCACAAATAGTTGCTGTGGGAAAAGGACGAAAACAACGTAATTTGATAAGACGACTAGGTAAATGAGTATATATTTCTTGTGCTTCTTCTAATGTTCCAAGTACTGAACCCAGGGCAATAATAGCAATATCTGCATCAGGATTACCTACTATACTGACTAATTTTCCTGCAGAACGGCCTACTATTTTTTCCCATGCCGTATCACTTTCAAGAATAACTTGTTGTGCATTTAATAATGCTTGATGATGTGCATGACGTGCTTCAGAATAATAATCAGGAGATAATAATGTTCCTGCAGAGTGGGGATGTTGTACATCGAGTTGCCGTGAAAACTGAAAATCAGGTAAAAAAGCATCAACCTGCCTGGCTTCAGGAATATCAATCATTTCCAGAGTATGAGTTAGAGTAAAACCATCAACACAGACCATTACAGGTAGTTCACAGGCTTCTGCGATGCGGTAGGCCTGAATAGTGGTATCAACGGCTTCTTGATTATTGGCACAGTATAATTGAATCCATCCAGCATCCCGTACTGCCATTGAATCTTGTTGATCATTCCAAATAGACAGCGGCGCAGAGATAGCTCGGTTGGCACAGGTTAATACTAAGGGAACTCGCATTCCAGCAATGTTATATAACACCTCAGCCATTAATAAAATACCTTGTGATGCACTAGCGGTATAACTACGAGAACCTGCCATAGCAGCACCAAGTATGACTGAGGCAGCAGAAAATTCACTTTCTACACTGACAAATTCACATTTTAATTGAGCGTTAGCAACTAAACGAGAAAGATTTTCAACAATATGTGTTTGAGGCGTAATAGGATAGGCAGCAATCACCTGTGGACGACATAATGCAACCGCTTCTGCGATTGCTTGAGAACCTTCAAGAACTTTCTGCATGATGATGCTCCTGCCATTGTCCCGATTGAACCATTTTAGCGGCTTGATGAATAAGTTGTGTATTATTTTCTAATATTGTACCTGTAAACTTATGCTGTAATACATGTATTAATGTATCTATAGAAAAAAGTTGAGTCAAGGTTAAAAATGCTGAAAGTAAGGCAGTATTGGGTAATGGTTTACCTAAATATTGTTGTGCTAAATGGGTAGCAGGAACACTTGCACTATGCGTTATGGCTGTAGATGAATGAAATAATTGGGCTATCTCTTTTTTAGAATTAATCAGTATTTTACCTTGTTCTAGTAAACCATCCGTAACCCCTGTAACATGGAGTAGGGCATCATCTTGAATAATAAGGTAATGAGGATATTGTACTTGAGAACGGCGTTTAATAGGATTTTTAGCGATACGGACAAAAGCGGTAACAGGAGCACCTCGTCTTTCTGCGCCAAAGTTAGGGAATGCCTGACCGTAATACCCTGCTTCAAAAGCAACCATTGCCAGCAAATTAGCTGCAACAACATTGCCTTGTCCCCCACGGCCATGAATACGAATTTCAATCATGATAACTATCCTGATATTTTTTTATTATTTACTGATATAACGCATAAATTGTGGTTAGCTCTGATAGAGTAAAAAACTATTTCTTCAGAATGTAGAATACGTTAGTTGACTGTGTAACCTCAGCTATTTACTGTATTGTAATGTGATTATCAAGATTACTGCAACAGAAAAAAAGATAATAGAATGATATGAATGATAATTTGAAATTTGATAAACAACATATTTGGCATCCTTATACCGCTATTGCAGATGAATTACCTATTTTTCAGGTAACACATGCTAAAGGTGTATATCTGTATTTAAGTAATGGAAAACGTTTAATTGATGGTATGGCATCATGGTGGTCAGTAATACATGGGTATAATCATCCATATTTAAATCAAGCGATAAGCAAACAGTTGGAGAATATGGCGCATGTCATGTTTGGGGGATTAACGCATCAGCCAGCGATTGATTTAGCACAAACATTATTAGCGATTACTGATAAACGTTTAGATAAAATATTTTTTGCAGATTCTGGTTCGGTAGCTGTAGAAGTAGCAATGAAAATGGCATTGCAATATTTTTTTGCACAAGGGAAGCAGCAAAAACAGCAATTTTTAACAGTACGTTCAGGGTATCATGGTGATACTTTTGGTGCAATGTCAGTATGTGATCCAGTTACTGGTATGCATCATCTCTTTCAAGGAGTATTAGCACCACAACTCTTTGTACCTGCTCCATATAGTATTACTGAGGATCATACCGATCATGCAGATATAGATGCGCTTGAAATGACCTTGAAAACACAGCATCATACTATTGCTGCGGTGATTATTGAACCTATAGTACAAGGTGCTGGAGGGATGCGTATTTATCGAGCAGAGTATTTACAAGCGGTACGCAGGTTATGTAACCAGTACGAAGTGGTATTGATTTTTGATGAAATTGCAACCGGATTTGGACGTACCGGAAAACTATTTGCATACCAACATGCACAAGTAGTACCAGATATATTATGCTTGGGAAAAGCACTTACTGGTGGCTATATGACACTTGCTGCGACCTTAACAACTGAACTAATAAGTAGTAGGATTTCAGCTTGTGGAGCGTTAATGCACGGTCCTACGTTTATGGCAAATCCTTTAGCGTGTGCAGTAGCCAATGCAAGTATTCAGCTATTATTAGCAAGTGATTGGGAACAAAAGGTATTAGCGATTGAGCAGCAGTTACAACAACAATTAATGCGTTGTGATCATTTATCCAGTGTACGGGAAGTCCGAGTTATTGGTGCAATAGGGGTGGTAGAAATGTATCAGGCAGTAGATATGCAAAGGATGCCAGAATATTTTGTTGAACAAAATGTATGGGTACGTCCTTTTGGTAAATTGGTATATATTATGCCGCCATATATTATTAGTAAAGAGCAATTAGAAATTTTGATAAATGCTATGTATAAGGTATTAGCGCAATATGGGGATTCTGCTCTCAATGAATAGAAATAGGTGTTTTATATATTAATGTAATATAGGTTATTTTATTTATTATAATTTTAGTATATACTAAAATTAATTTTATCTATATTTAGGAGAATAAGCAATGAAAGTGATGGTTTTTGGTTTAATGCTAGGATTGAGTGCGGGAATGTGGTTAGGGGTTAACCATAGTCAAGGGGATGTACTGTATGCTAACCCATTGGCAGATAAAAATTTGCCGGGGATTGAAAAATCATTAAAAACTACAGGTATGCAATTTGGCCAATTTTTAGAGCAAAGTGGTAAATCTATCCAAAATAAAATGCAAGGGTGAATACTTGTCGACCATCATGTAGTTATTTTAGCTCCTTTACCGTAATAAGCAGGAGCTAAAAACAGGGCTATAAGTTAATTTTTATGTGCGCCATCACACAGTGGCGCATTTGCTGTTATTTTACACCCACAAAATCCCACTTTTTTGGATTCGCTTGCTTTATATACAATCGGTTTAAAATCACTACCTTTATGTGATCCATCGCAAAATGGCTGTTGTGTGCTTTTTCCACAACTACACCAGTAATAGCTTTTACCGGCTTCTACATCAACAATATAGGGTTTATCTGAAACTCTGATCGGTTTATCCATAGGTTTTTTCCTGTTAATTATGTGATTTATGGTGAATGTTGTTAATCGGGATAAGGTAAATGAGTATGTTTAGTTATAAAATCATAGATATAGCGTGCTGGTTTGGCACCGCTAAAACGGGCAATTTCCTTGTGTTGTTGAAATAATATTAAAGTGGGAAAGCCCCTCACCGTATATTGACCTGCTATTTTCATATTATCGCCTTCATCGACCTCTATTTTGGCTAAGAGTAATTGACCTTGATAATGATGAATTACTTGTTCTAATACGGGAGCTATCATAATACAAGGGGAACACCAATCTGCCCATAAATCTACTAGGATGGGTTGTTTTTCTGATGCCAGTAAGACTTTTTTTTCAAAGTCTGGTAAATCAACAGAAAAGATAAAAGGGGGATTATTATTAAAAATAGACATAATAAATGGTATCTAATATTAAAAGCAATTATTGCAGGTATGATAGCAAGAAATAGCTAAAATAAAAATTAATCAGGATCAAAAATCAAGTTAAATTGGCGAAATAGTATTTTCGCTTTGCTATTTTCAGGTATAGGTAAAGGAGATGCTTTACGTATTGCATTTTCTGCAGAACGATCAAAAGTAGCATTACCACTACTTTTTATGGTTTGTGCACTGATCACCTCCCCTTTTTCTGTTAATTGTACACGAATGGTGCATTTTAATGATTTGGATATATTGACTGGAGGTAGCCAATATTTATATATTTTTTGTTTTATAAGTTGACTAAAGCGGCGTACAAGATATTGAATATGGCGAGGTAATTTATTTTGTTGTAGTGCGGTGGCAGTTTGATTAGTAGAGAGTATTTCTGAAGTGTTAGAGGAAGAGGGGGTGTGTAATAGAGTATTTAATCTTGCAATCGCAGGATGATTAGGAAAGATGTGTTGAATACGTTGAATATGTTGTTGAGCACGCTGAAAACGCTTTTTTTCTATCGCTTTTTGAGCAAAGGCAATATAGTATTCAATAATTAAATCAATGCCTTTTAGTGCTTTGGGATGATCTTTTTGTAGCTGTAATATTTCTTGGTAAAAATAATAAGCGTTATTATTTTTAGGCGTGGTTAAACGCATATCTTGCATTGCTGTTTCTGCGTTGTCTAATAATTGTTGTATTTCCTTTTCTCTTGCAAGATTGAGTAAAGTTTGTTTTTTTTCTTGTTCGGCTTGAACTTTGGCAGTTTGTTGTTGCTTAAATATTTGCTCAGCGTCAGTGAGCTGTTGTTGCAATGCAGCAATGGCAGTATTTTCGGGATATAATTGTTGCCACTTTGTCAGGCGTTGTTGTGCAGACGTAAATGCCTGTTTATCCAAAAGTAAAGTAAGCTGAGTTTTATAATAGGGCAATAAACTCGGTATCACTGCTTGTGCTGCTTTTTTATCAAGTGCTTGAAGCAAACGGTATTGCTGTTCAATACTAGCTAAGGTCTTTTTTTGATTATCTGGATCTTCTTCTTGTAAGCGATGGAATAATGATGCAATAACTGTTTCTAATGCCATCACTTTAGGGTTAACAGACGGTGTATTGGGAGATATTTTTTTATTATCATTAATAGCGGGGGCAGTAGAATTTGATGTTGTTACCATCGTATTAGAAGTAGTCTTATCAAATAGGCTATTGGATACAGTTTGCACCTGTTGTTGTAATGGTTGCGGAATATTACCAATAATATTTGATACGGGATAAAATCGGGATAAGAGAAAAAGGCTTGTTCCTACCCCAATTACGGTAATAAATAAAGCAATCAATAAACCTTTACGGGGTGAGGTACGAGATATAGCGATATCTTCTAATTCTCGGTAGGCTTCTAGTTTGCTTTCCTGTGGGGAAGATATAGCAGTATCTACTTGTGTGGGAGTAGCATCTTGAATGGTGGGCGTTGCGTCATCTTGTTGTGTGCTATCCCTTTTCTCTTCATCCAAAATCATTGCTGTAGGGGTTGTGTCAATACCAAAAGGTAAAGTAGGTTCTCTATTTATTATTTGTTGTGGATGATGAGGCTGCTGGAGTTCTAATAGACAATGATCTAATTGTTGAATAATTTCATCGGCAGTTTGTATGCGAGATCGGGGATCTTTGGCTAAAAGATGATTAATTAAAGGTTGATAATGCATATATTGGGTAGGTAAAAAGGGTATCGGGGCACTAATATGTTGAATGCCTATTGCAACCGCTGAATCTGCCTGAAAAGGGACATTGCCAAGCAATAACTCATAAAATACAATGCCTAAACTATATAAATCAGAGCGGCTATCAATTTTTTGTCCTAATGCTTGTTCAGGGCTCATATAATTAGGAGAACCAATAACCACCCCGGCAGCAGTCATTTGGGTTGCTGAATTAGTGGCTTTGGCAATACCAAAATCAGTTAAAACGACACTGTGATCAGCTTTAAATAAGATATTCGCAGGTTTTACATCTCTATGTACATAACCCTTTTGATGAGCATATCCTAAAGCCATAGCAATTTCTTTCGTAATTTGACAGGCTTCTTGTTCAGTAACCGTATGTTGATGTATATAATCTTTTAATTCTCCGCCAGTATGGTATTCCATCGAAATATAATGGTGTTCTCGATATACACCGACATCGTAAATCGCCACAATATTAGGATGAGACAAGCGTGAAATAATACGTGCTTCTCGTAGGAAACGCTCACCAAAACTAGGATCACTCATTAATTGTGGGGACATGATCTTTAAAGCAATTTCATGCTCTACCGATTCTTGTAATGCCAAGTAAACGGTTGCCATACCTCCACGTCCAAGCTCTTTTATAATTTTATAGCCAGGAATATCAATCAAAATAGTTAGTATCCATTATTTAATTTCTGGCACTTGCTGTACGCTTGTGCCGTTGTCGTGTTGCAAAGTGTTGATGCATATTATCAATTAATGCTTCGTGTGTGGCAATATCCATATAATATATTTGATAATTTTGCAGGGTTTTACGTAACGTTAATTGTTGCACTATAAAACTATCTCGGTAGAATTGGCGAAATTTTTTATCAGCAGTGTTAATAGGTAAAATATGTTGACCATCAGTCAGTAGGTAATATCCAGCAGGGGGAGGGTTTTTTTCACAATTATCATAAATAAAACAGCCAAGTAGATCATTATGTTTGGCTAAATGAGCAAGTTGTTGTTCACTGTTGCTATCTAAGCCTTGAAAGTCACTGGCAATAAATAACAAACTACCAGGACGGAGTATATGACGTAGATCTCGTAAACATGGATATAAAGAAGCACTATGAAAGGTTTTGCCGGGTACAGGATAATGTATTGTTACTAAGGCATGTAAAAAGCGCATAACACCTTTATGACTGTCTTTGGGTTTAATGTGATGGATTTTTTCATCGGTAACAATAATGCCTCCTATGCGATCACCATGATCAACTGCAATCCAGGCAATTAAAGCAGCTAAGCGGGCAGCCATTACTGATTTTAAGCAATGTTGGCTGGCAAAATGCATCGTCTGACGATAATCGACTAACACATAAACAGGGCGTTCACGTTCTTCTTGAAATACTTTAGTATAGACTTGATTATGGCTACTACGAGCCGTAACATTCCAATCAATATTACGTATATCATCACCGGCCTGATAAGGTCGCACTTCATTAAAATCAAGCCCTCGACCACGAAAAGAAGAATGGTAACGTCCTGCCATACTCGCTTTGACTTTCCTTTGTGGTACTAAATTAAGTTTACCCGCAGGATAACGTAACTGTACTAGCTCTTCTAAAGACAGTGTAATACCATCTTGTTTGTTAGAATGTGCTGCGTCTAAACCAGAGGGTTTAAGGGACTGCAATATGTTCGAGTAAAGTTTGGATAAATTTATCACTACTGATCCCCTGTGCTTCAGCATCGAAGGACATTAATATTCGATGTCGTAATACATTATAAACGACTGCCTGAATATCACTAGGAGAAACATATTCTCGTCCTTCTAACCAGGCATGTGCTCTGGCGCAACGATCTAATGCAATCGTTGCACGTGGGCTGGCACCATAATTAATCCATTGTCGTAATTGAGGATTATAAGGAGCCGGATCACGGGTTGCCAGTACAATACGCACTAAATATTCTTCTACTTCATCAGACATGTGTAATGTGAGTATTTCTTCTCGGGCAGAAAAAAGCGTAGCTTGCGTAATACGTGCATGAGGCTTTTTGGGTGTCTGTGGTTGATCTTCATCTCGTACTAACTGTAGTATTTTACGCTCTGTTTCTGCATTGGGATAATGCACAAAAACATGCATTAAAAAACGATCTAATTGTGCTTCAGGTAGTGTGTATGTCCCTTCTTGTTCAAGCGGGTTTTGAGTTGCCATAACCAAGAATAAGCGGGCTAAGGGGTAAGTTTCACTCCCTACTGTAATTTGTCCCTCTGCCATAGCTTCAAGTAGCGCAGACTGTACTTTTGCCGGAGCACGATTAATTTCATCAGCAAGAAGAATATTATGAAATAAAGGCCCTTTTTGAAAATGAAAGCTGCCATCTTGAGGACGATATATTTCTGTGCCGGTTAAATCTGCTGGAAGGAGATCAGGAGTAAATTGGATACGGTGAAAACTGGCTTCAATTAATTCTGATAATTCTTTGATTGCACGGGTTTTAGCAAGTCCTGGCGCACCTTCAACTAATAAATGTCCATTGGCTAATAAAGCAATAATCAGATTATTGACTAAATCTTCTTGTCCTATAATGGCTTTTTTTAAAATATAACGGATACGAATAATTTCTTCATGGTTTGTCATGGTGATTACACACGTAATAAATGTTGAGAAAGCTGGATAAATTTTTTACGTTGAAATAAAATTTGCCAGCGGCTACCGCCAAGTTGTGTCCATAAAATAGCAGAACGGATTGCAGCGAGCAATAATGCTCGAATAAGTTGGGTATTTTGAGAAATTTGTAATAACTGTGGATCACCACTTACCATAATACGAGGTATTAATGTACTGATATTGTGTGTATAGGCTGTAGCAAGGGTGGCAATAATCTCTTCATGGATGACACTTTGGAAATGTTCATTTTGCTTGCGTGCTTTTTCTATTGCCTTTGCAATATTTTCTAAACGTTGCGGATCGGAAAGTAATTTTTTTGCTAAAAATAAGACGTTAATAGCATATTTAGTGAGTTCAGTATTGCGTCCTTGTGGATTATGTCCTAATTGTTGAGGAATTAAACGCAATCCTTTTTGTAGATTATGTCGCTTACCTCCATAGACATCTAAGGTATCATTGGGGTTTTGTTGAAAGATAGTATTTATACTGATAGTGAGTATTTGATGATCAGCAATACCTTTAGTGGCAATTTGTTGCACTAGATAGCAGGCTTGAAAAATGCCAGCTAAAGCAAGGGTTTTATCTTCGAGTTTTCGTTTCACATGTATCCCTGTTCTATTAATAAAAAGTATAGATATGTTTTTATAAACTGCCTATTGTTATAGATAGTATATTATTTTTCAAGTTATGGCATATTATATCGTTTAAAAATAATTCCTCCTCCTAAACATATCTCATCGTGATAAAAGACAATAGATTGTCCCGGCGTAATGGCAAATTGAGGTATTTGAAAATAGACCTCGCAAGTATTGTCGTGCTGATTGATATGTAAGGAGCAGGTTTGATCTGATTGTCGGTAACGGGTTTTAGCTGTACAGATTAAAGGTGTGCCAGGTGCTGAACCTGCTACCCAATGAAGTTGCTCAGCAGATAAAGCGGTGTGATATAAAGCGGGATGTTGTTTTCCTTGCACAACAATTAACTGATTTTTTTTTAGGTCTTTATCTGCAACGAACCAGGGCATTCCAGAACTATCTGTACGCCCACCAATCCCTAATCCTTTACGTTGTCCAAGCGTATAATGAATAAGCCCTTGATGTTGTCCCAGATATGTTCCATCAAGTGTTACGATAGCACCTGGGGTGGTTGTTAAATAACGATTTAAAAATTGTTGAAAATCCCGTTCACCAATAAAACAAATACCGGTACTATCTTTTTTATCAAAAGTAATAAGATGATATTGTTGTGCGAGTTGACGTACTTGTGGTTTAGGGTAATCCCCTAGAGGAAACAGTGCATGGGAAAGTTGATATTGATCAAGTGTGTATAAAAAGTAGCTTTGGTCTTTATTATTGTCTCGTCCTTTTAATAGTTGATAACGGTTATTTTTAACATGGATACGGGCATAATGACCGGTAGCAATTTTTTCTGCGCCATATTGTAGAGCATGTTCAAGAAAAACCTTAAATTTTATTTCTTTATTACATAATATATCCGGATTAGGAGTAAGACCCTGTTGATATGCATTTAAAAAATATTGAAAGACCTGTTCTTTGTACTGTTGTGCAAAATTTGCAGCATAAAAAGGAATTTGTAGATGATATGCGATAGCTTTTGCATCTGAAAAATCCTCTTCAGCAGGGCAATAGCCTTGTTCATCATCATCATTCCAGTTTTTCATAAAGAGTCCAGAGACATTAAAGCCTTGCTGCTGTAGTAATAATGCTGCAACAGAGGAATCTACACCACCAGAAAGACCAACCATAATAGGTATGGAATTATTTGTCATTCATACTTTACCGTTTTCGAGAAATTTTTTTCGTTCTAGCAAGGGTAACACAGGATTCTTAATAAGTTGATATGTGCCGGGGGTAATATTTCCTAATTGCCAATGACCTATCGTATGACGGATCAAACGTAGAGTTGGAAAACCCACTGCAGCGGTCATACGCCGTACTTGACGGTTACGCCCCTCACTGATACCAATATTAAGCCAGGATGTGGGGATATGCTGACGTTCACGAATAGCCGGAATACGTTGCCATAGCGAAGGAGGAGTAGAGATAGGGGTAATTTTTGCTGCTTTGCTAATCCCATCTTTTAGTTGCACGCCTTGTTGTAATTGGGTGATGGCCTGTGCAGTAATAGCACCTTCTACTTGTACCCAGTAATACTTAAATAATTTATGTTTGGGATGACTAATTTGATGTTGTAATTTTCCATTATCAGTGAGCAATAGTAATCCTTCGCTATCTTTATCAAGGCGACCTGCCGGATAGATATGAGGTATGGATATATAATCAGCGAGTGTAGGACGTTGCTCACTATCAGTAAATTGACAAAGCACATTAAAGGGTTTATTAAATAGGATTAATTGCGTCATAATTCAATGATTATTAGCGATGCAGGTAAAAATAATTCCACGAGCATGGAGTATGTTTTTCTAATAATTTCAACAGTTTTATATCAGGAACGGCTTCATGTTGATAAATATTATTGATAGTAATAAAACAACAAGAAAATCCAGCAGCTTGCCGCCAGTTTAATTGATAAAGCAAGCTACTTGTTTGGCATGTTGGACAGATGTACTGATCGTTCCAATGGGAATTTAGTAGATGTTGATCAGTAAGCGTATGCTTACAATGGGGACAACGAGGGAAGGTTGATGTTAAACCATGAATAAATTGTACGGTATTTGAAACTGAAGGAAATTGTACATAACAAAAGGGGCTATTATCGTCTGTAGGTTCAGTATGGATAAAAGGAGAGCAGCCTAAAAAGGGGACTAATTGTAAAAAATGTTCTCCAACTTGATAGTAAACAGCGGTTTTATCTATGGCTAAAGATAAAGGGTGAGCAATAAAGCCAATTTGCTGTAAATCATCGATGACCGCAGACATATCTGTTGGGGCTATGTGAGCGATAACAGGATGCAAGAGTAATTGAGATAATGCCATGAATGGTATTACTCTCCCAAAGAATGTATTTTGGGAGAATATCCTTGGTGACTTATTTGAGAAAGACTAAAGCAGTAAGCCCAAGCAGTCCTAGCAAAGCAATGCCCACAGCAATTTTTAAAGGACCTAATCCCTTTATTATATGTTGAGCTTCAGCACGTGTTGTTTCTTCTGCAATATTCACAACTTGCGTGTTCACTTCTGTTTTAATATTAGCGGTGAGTCGTTCAATTTTATGATTAGCTAAATTCACTAACGCATCATTGAAGTGTTTAGAGTTAAGATAACGGTTTATTTCAGCATGTAATAATTCATCGGTATGGGATTTTGCATCATCTAAAAAGCGATTACGGGCAAGATCCTCCCACTGGGTAAATGCCTGGTTAAGTAATTGGGTTGTCGTTTTTTCAACAATATCACGAGCCGTAACATTGGCAACATCATGGGCAACTATCTCAGCTTCATGGCGGGCTGTATTTAGTGCCGTATCCTTGGCTGTTTTTTCAGCTTCCATCATCGCTACCGACTGAGCGGTAGATTGTGCTGTCGTTTCAGCAATAGACTGGATACTTGCTTCGGTATTATGCTGAATTTCATTAGCCAAGGTATTCATTTTATCAGTAATACCATCTTGTAATGAAACCATTTGTTCGTCAGCACTTTGCTCTATGGCTTGGCGAGCGACTTGTATGGTGTTGTCAAGTACCCGTTGAATTTCTGTTTTAGCAAATTTTTCGATTAAATTTTGTACTTGAGCGGGAATAGTTTGTTGTGTGATATTATCGACCACTTTATGCACCATGACCGCTATTTCTTCTTCTGATATAGTCGCTGCAACAGGGGTGCTTGCTGTTTCGCTAGTAGTGGTATCTTTTTGTGCAATCGGTGCTTTTTCTTGTGCATGGGTAACAGATTGTAAAGTCTCTAGTACCTCTGTAAGTAATGCGCCGCTTACTGGTTTGGTAATAAATCCTTGAGCGCCATAATCGGTTGCCATTTTGCGATCTTTTTCACTATCTTTAGAACTACACATTACTATGGGGATGTGTGTGGTATCTGGATTATGACGAATAGCTTTAGTTGCTTCATATCCCCCCATACCAGGCATTAAAATATCCATAAAAATGACATCGGGGGTTTTTTCTTTTAATAATTCAATGGCTTCTTCGCCAGAAGGTGCGACAAAGGCTTCCACCCCTTTTTTTTCAAGCATTTTTCGTAATGTAAGTTGTGCGGTTCTTGAATCATCAACAACCATGGCGGTATTTACTTGCATAACTTGCTCCCAAGTTTTGTTTTTGTTTTTTATTTGAGGCACATGGTGATTAAGTAGCTCTGATTAAATGAGTATTTAGTATCTATCAGCCTGCTTGCCAGGGCATTCTAGCATAGAAACTATTACAAGGATAGCATCGTTCTTATACCATTAATGTGTTGCCTTTAATTGCTTGATTAAAGTATGTAAGTAGCTGATCCGTTTTTCTACCTTATCTTGTTTATATAATAGACGTAGTTTATTATTATTGTCTAATTTAAAAAAAGCAGCTTGTCGTTGGATAAGTCGAATAATATTCATAGGATCAATAGCAGGATTGTCAGTAAAGTGTATACTGCCTCCTTCACTACTATAATCAATACGGGTAATACCTATAGGTTGGGCAAGTAATTTTAACTCTGCCTGCGCTATCAGTTGTTGGCACGCTGTAGGGAGTAATCCAAAGCGATCAATGAGTTCAATTTGTAATTCTTTGAGTGTATGCTTATCGGTGGCTTTGGCAATTCGTTGATACATGAATAAACGGCTATGTACATCGGCAATATAGTCATCAGGAATTAAAGCGGGGGCGTGTAATTGAATTTCACATTCTGTATGTAAGGGTATAGATGCATTAACAGATTGACCTTGTTTGAGAGATTGTACTGTTCTATCGAGTAACTCACTGTATAAGGTAAATCCTATTTCCTGCATTTGTCCACTTTGTTGATCCCCTAATATTTCTCCTGCTCCCCGTATTTCTAAATCATGGCTTGCTAAAGTAAATCCAGTACCTAGTTCCTCCACCGAGCTAATAGCATCTAGCCGTTTTTCTGCATCTTTAGTTAATAGATTTTTTCCAGGAATGATAAGGTAAGCATAAGCTCGATGATGAGAACGTCCTACTCGCCCTCGTAGTTGGTATAATTGTGCTAAACCAAATTTATCAGCACGGTTGATAATAATAGTATTAGCGGTTGGTATATCAATACCGGTTTCAATAATAGTGGTGCAGACAAGAATTTGAAAACGTTGGTGATAAAAACTCGACATCACGTGTTCTAATTCTTTTTCTCGCATTTGTCCGTGGGCAATATGAATCTCCGCTTCGGGGAGTAGTGCTTGTAATTCTCTCGCTTTTTTAGCAATAGTCGATACTTCATTATGTAAAAAATAAATTTGTCCTCCTCGCATTAATTCCCGTTGACATGCCTCTTTGATAATATCGTTACTCCATTCATATACAAAGGTTTTGACAGAAAGCCGATGAGCGGGTGGTGTGGCAATAATAGAAAAATCACGGACACTGTTTAATGCCATACTTAAGGTTCTAGGGATAGGTGTTGCAGTCATAGTCAAAATATCAATTTCACTACGCAATGCTTTGAATTGTTCTTTTTGACGCACCCCAAAACGATGTTCTTCGTCAATAATTAATAACCCTAAATTATGAAATGTTACTGTTTTTTGCAATAATTTATGTGTTCCAATGATAATATCAATTTTTCCTGATGCGATATCATCAAGGGTTTTTTGTAACTGTTTAGAACTATTAAAACGGGAGATACTCGCTACTTTTACTGGCCAATCGGCAAAGCGATCACTGAAGTTTTCATCATGCTGCCGTGCTAGTAAGGTAGTAGGTACTAAGACAGCAACTTGCTTATTATTCTGTATAGCAATAAAAGCTGCTCGCATCGCAACTTCTGTTTTACCAAATCCAACATCACCACAAATTAACCGATCCATAGGTTGCGGTTTTTGCATATCGTGTAGAATATTCTCAATAGCGGCACTTTGATCAACGGTTTCCTCAAAGGGAAAGGTACTCACAAAGGCTTGATATGCTTGTCTATGTAAATGATAAGTAAACCCTTGTTGTGCTTCACGTTGTGCATAAATAGCCAGTAATTCAGTAGCAACATCATGGATTTTTTCCTTCGCTTTTTGTTTTGCTTTTTCCCATTGTCCGCTACCTAATTTATGTAAAGGTGCTTTTTCAGGTAATGCACCCGTATAACGGTTAATTAGATGTAAAGAAGAAACAGGAACATATAACTTATCTTTATTGGCATATTCTAAGGTGAGAAATTCTGTTGACATACCATTAACGGTAATTTTTTGTAAACCTTTATAGCGTCCTACTCCATTATCTTCATGTACTACAGGCATATCCAGCTCTAGTTCTGCAAGACTATTGATAATGTTGTCAGCAGCATCGGTTTCTTTTTGACGACGGCGACGTTGCATGACTTGTTTGCCATAGAGTTGATCTTCAACGATCAATAATATAGCGGGATGATGAATCTGAAATCCCTGTTGTAATGATCCAATAGTAATTCCAATGGGATCGCTATTATCTAAAAAGTGCTGCCAGTTTGCTTGGGATTTAGGATAAATATCAATACGTTGTAATAATTCCAGTAAAGACTCTCGGCGGCCAGCAGTTTCAGTAATAAACAAGATACGTCCTTGATAATCATCTATAAGGCGTTGTAATTTATTGAGAGGGTTTTTATTGTGCGATTCAAGTTGTAAATCGGGAACAGGTAAGCTGCTAAAATTATCGCTATGCTTATGTAAACTTCGTAAATGGTCAATTTCAATACGATAAAAGGATTTAAGTTGAAGAAAAATATCTTCAATAGCTAAAAATAACTGTTCAGGGGCTAATAAAGGGCGTTGTATATCATGGGAATATTGTTGATAACGTTGTGTAATATCAGTATAAAAATGTTCTGCTGCGGTGTGCATATTTGGCTGTGAAAAAAATAAGCTCTTTGCAGGGAGATAATCAAATAAACTTGATGTATGGGTAAAAAAGAGTGGTAGATAATATTCAATACCAGGAATACCGATACCTTTTTTAATTTGTTGGTAAACAGGTGTATCGTTAGTATTAAAATATTGTTGATATTGTTCACAAAAGTGATTAATAGCTGTTTGATCTAGTGGACATTCCCGTGCTGGAAGCATCTGTATTTGTGATATGGGTTGAGAGGAACGTTGGCTTTCAGGATCAAAGATACGAATACTATCAATTTCATCAGCAAATATATCAATTCGAAATGCGGCAGTGCTGCCCATAGGATAAATATCAATTAAACTGCCACGAATAGCAAATTCACCGTGTTCTAATACTGTATTGACACATTGATAGCCACTATCGATCAATTGTTGTTTAAAATCATTAATAATCAATGTTTGCTTGGTACGTAATACTAAACTATGTGTCTGTAAATAGTCTTTAGGTAAGAAGCGATGCATTAACGTGCTAATAGGTAATAAAATAATGCCATGCGTCAGTGAAGGGAGAGAATATAACGTAGCGAGTCGTTCTGAGATAATATCTTGATGGGGGGAAAATTGATCGTAAGGTAAGGTTTCCCAATCGGGTAAAATAAAAATAGGGATAGTAGAGGGACAAAAAAATTGTAGTTCATGGTATAACTGTCGTGTGGCAGGCATATCATTACACACTACAATAACCGGAGCAGTATGCCTGTTTGCGGTATTGGCAATGAGCAAACTTAAGCTGCTACCATGCAATTCTCCCCAAAAACGCCGTTGTCCAGTTTGATAATGTAGGGAGGGGGTGAATATCGTTGATGCATGCATAATTAAGCGTATAATTTTTCTGGTATGTTAAAATGCCATTATGCTACCATATTCTCATTATGGGATATAGTCCATGATCCGGTAAGATTTGAGATACTGCATAGTAATAATAAAAAGGATAGAATATGTTGCGTTGGATAAATAAGATACCCCTTGTGATAATTATATTGGGTATCTTAACATTAGGGCTTGCTCCCTTTTCACCTGAGCCACATTTAGTGGAAAAATTGCGGATGTTATTAGCTGGCGTGCTTATAAAACCGGTTGATATTTTTGATTTATGTTTACATGCAACATTTCCCGTTTTATTTATTATAAAAATAATAAGTATTATTTTCTATCGTCATGACAATGATACTGAGTCAAAGTAAGTAAATTAATTAAACAGTTAGGGATTTAGTATGGTTTATGTGGCAGGTAAACTGGAAAAAGCAGGATCAGATAGTGCAGATGAATATTTTCAGGCATTATTACAAGCAGTAGAAAAAGCACACCTGTCCTCTACCTATTTGCGTAAAGCCTATCAATTAGCAAAACATGCCCATGCGGGGCAATTTCGTTTTTCAGGTGAAGAATATATTTTTCATCCATTAGCCGTTGCCGAAATTCTTATTATTTTACGTATGGATAGCACATCATTAGTGGTCGCATTGTTGCATGATGTAGTAGAAGATACTTTGGTTTCGTTAGATGATATTGAAAAGGAATTTGGTGTAGAGGTTCGGCAATTAGTGCATGGCGTAACCAAAATGCGTAGCGTTGGGCATGAAGCAGAGAAGAATTTACAGCAAGAAAATACAGAAGAACAGAAAAAAGAAGCAGATCGGCATTTACATCTGGAAAATTTACGTAATTTACTATTAGCCATGGCACAAGATATTCGGGTAGTGATGATTAAATTGGCTGACAGATTGCATAATATGCGGACCTTAAAAGCCTTAAGTCGGGACAAACAACGTAATATTGCACGGGAAACACTGGATATTTATGCGCCATTAGCTAATCGTTTGGGGATCTGGCAAATAAAATGGGAATTAGAAGATTTATCCTTTCGATATTTATATCCCGATAAATATCATGAAATTGCTAAAAATCTGGATGAACGACGTGTAGATAGAGCCGAATATATTGATAATATTTTAGTATTACTGCGTAGTGAATTGAGTAAAAAAAATATTAAAGCAGATGTTACGGGACGGCCTAAGCATATTTATAGTATATGGAAGAAAATGCAGCAAAAAAAACTACAATTCCATGAATTGTATGATTTACGTGCAGTACGCATTATGTTAGATAATATTGCCGATTGTTATCATGCGTTAGGAATAGTACATACTTTATGGTCACATATTCCTCGTGAATTTGATGATTATATCGCCACCCCAAAAGAAAATAATTATCAATCCATACATACTGCAGTGATAGGTCCACAAGGTAAGGTATTAGAAATTCAAATACGCACTTATGATATGCATGAACATGCTGAATTTGGCGTAGCTGCTCATTGGCGTTACAAAGAAGGAACAAAAGCCAAAGGCAGTAAAGATAAAGATTATGAGCAAAAAATTACTTGGTTACGGCAATTATTGCAATGGCAAGATGAAGAAGTGGATGCAGAAGATTTTATTGACAGATTTAAGTCTGAAGTCTTTCAAGATAGAGTTTATGTATTAACGCCACAAGGAGAAGTGATTGATTTACCCAAAGGTGCGACTGTACTGGATTTTGCTTTTTATGTGCATACTGATGTAGGTAGCCATTGTCGGGGGGCTAAAGTAAATGGGCGGATTGTACCTCTTAATTATGAGTTGCAAAGCGGTGAACAAGTTAATATTCTCACAGCAAAACATATTATCCCTAGTCGTGATTGGTTAAATCCTCAATTGGGTTATTTAAAAACATCACGAGCAAGAGCGAAAGCAAGGCAATGGTTTAAAAAGCAAGATTATGATAAAAATTTGCTAGAAGGGCGGGAAATTCTGGAAAAAGAATTACAACGTTTAGGGGTCAATCAGGATAACGTAAACGTGTTGTGTGAAAAGTTCTCACGAGGAGATAAAGATACGCTCTATATTGCAATTGGAAGAGGGGAGATCAGTAGCGGACAAATTGCATCAGCCTTACAAAATTTAA
Organism: Gammaproteobacteria bacterium; assembly: GCA_026994225.1. Classification (GTDB taxonomy): domain Bacteria; phylum Pseudomonadota; class Gammaproteobacteria; order GRL18; family GRL18; genus JALWRI01. The sequence continues at coordinate 69,103 of JALWRI010000088.1, forward strand.
TGCGTAAAACGCCTACAGAAAAAATATATCGCAAAGCGGTTACTGAAAACCCATCTAATCAAATTACTATTGCAGGGATAGATAATGTTTTATCACAAATTGCACAATGTTGTAAGCCGGTGCCAGGGGATCATATTGTAGGGTTTATCAGTAAAGGGCGAGGAGTGGTTATTCATAATCAAAATTGTAAAAACATTCAATCTTTGCAAGAAGAAAATGATTCCCGTTTGGTAGAAGTTGCTTGGCGAGATGATCATAACATTCATTATTATGAAGTGGATATTGAAGTGATTGCGGTAGATCGACAAGGTTTGTTACGGGATATCTCCACAGTATTAAGTAATTTAAAAATTAACGTCAGTGCAGTACATACCCGTAATGGAGAAAATTATCTTGCTTATATGCGTTTAACTATGGATATTTACAGTATTGAACAGCTTAGTAGTGTATTAAATCGTTTAGTACAAATTCGTAATGTAGTGGAAGCGTATCGGGTCACTGAATAGAAAAAAATATCTATTTTGACGCATGTTATAGGGAAAACCGATATCGCCAGTTGATAGAAAGTAATAATTCCGCATAACTTTCTTGATGACCTTTACGTATAAAACGGTTATCGGAATATTCCACAGTCATTTGCATGGATTTTAAAATATGCATACGTATTCCAGCATCTATTTTTTTCCATTGCCAGGTAACACTTGGAGCGGGATAAAGTGGATTTTCCGTAAATTGAGGGTTTAAGACAGAAAAACGTAAAGCGGGGGTAATATGGCTGATGATGGTATGCTCATCCCAGTTAAATGAAATATTATTCAAGGTATAAGCTATTTCTGTTTCCCATGCATCTCGCCGTTGTCCAGCAATATTTTGGCGTACGGCTTGGGTAAAAAGGCTCAGTTGTCGTTGATAATAATACCAAATATTGATGCCGTATTCGGTTTTTTTATTTCCTTTAGTGGGAAAAGCAATACCGCTGGCACCAGGGACTTCGCCTAAATCTAAAATATCTAAATCTGCACCATAAAAAGTACCATGTAAATGGCGTTGTGTATCGAGTTGTCGCTGATATGCAAAGAATAAGGTATTAAAACGGTGTTGTTGTTTTGCATCTTGAATGCGAAATCCTAAGCCTAGTCCTATTTCCGGTTTATCTGCAAGTTCAAAACGTTCTATTTCGGCATCATAAAAAACGGGAAAACCACTATTGTAGACGGTATCGACAGGAAGACTATCACGGATTTCTTCTGTACCATTATCACCGGCAAGGGCATTGGGATCACGAAAAAATAGTGGATTGCCAGTAGTATAGCTAAAGCGGGTATAAAAACCGGAGGGATGCTCTATGCCTAATTCTAAGCCACTGTCTTCAAAACGATTAAAAGCGGTAGATACCATTCCATAGCTTTCCAAATGGCGATCGTTTTGGCGCTCAAATTTAGCAAATTTCCCAATTTGGAAGTAATATTGCAAATGTTCAACCTTGTTTTGACGAGCAGTATTTTTTTTTCCTATACGTAACCATAAACTATCTAGATCGATCTCATGATCACTGGAAGTGGGGTTTCTATCATAGCGATCTATACCGTCAATGTTAGCATGTAATGTAACGTACGGAAGTACTTGTCCGTGAACAATAAGGGTGAGGCGGGAAATATCAATATGTTTGCCAGGATCAACAGTACGTAATTGAATAGCTGCTTGTTGTGGCGGTATGGCCTCTTCTGGAAAAGGGAAAGCAACCGGAAACTGGGCGTTCTCACTATCTCTATAATGTCCTTTCGTTTCTAAGTTAAAAGTCCATGTTTTTGCCCATACTGATAACGGTAATAGATAAAACCAGATCAAGGGGAAAATAAAAGAGTAAAAAGTATGTGAATATTTTTTCTGGTATAATCGCATGTGCAGTGCCTGGTAGATAAGTCAATGCCAATTTTAGTATTTTTTTTCAATTATAGCATGAAGGAGCGGTTATGTGGCCGATATGGGTAGGATTACGTTATACAAAAGCAAAACGCCGTAATCATTTTATCTCCTTTATTACTTTTAGTTCTGTATTAGGTATTACTATTGGTGTTTTGGCATTGATTGTGGTGTTATCAGTGATGAATGGGTTTCAAAAAGAACTACAAGAGCGTATTTTAAGTATGACAGCACACTTAACCTTGAGTGATTACAATGGGCATTTAGAAAATTGGAAGGAAGCAGAACAAGATATTGATAAACATAAAAATGTCTTGGCAACCGCCCCGTATATTTTACGAGAAGGAATGCTATCACTCAATGGTTATGTAAAAGGGGCATTGGTACGGGGGGTATTACCAGAAAAAGAAAAAGACATTTCTAAAGTCTCTGAACATATGCTAGAAGGACGCTTAGAGAATTTACAAGCAAGGGAATACGGTATTATATTGGGGCAGTATTTAGCGAATGAAATTGGAGCAAGGGTGGGGTATAAAGTAACATTACTAACCCCTTCAGCAAATGTTAGCTTGGTAGGGGTTGCACCCAGGATGAAACGTTTTACCGTAGTGGGTATTTTTAATGTGGGGATGAATGAATATGATAATTCTTTAGCATTGATTCATATTAAAGATGCGGCCAAATTGTATAAGATGCGAACCGCCGTAACGGGATTACGTATTCAATTAGAAAATTTATACCAGGCACCCAGGGTTGTAAGGGAATTAAATAAACATTTAGGCTATCAGTATCATTTTCGTAGTTGGACGGATGAGCATGTAAATTTATTTCGTGCAGTAAAAATAGAAAAGACCATGATGTTTATTATTTTATCATTAATTGTTGCTGTTGCAGCCTTTAATATTGTGTCAACACTGGTTTTTGTAGTCAATGATAAAGAAAGTAATATTGCTATTTTACGTACATTGGGTGCAACGCCGCCTAAAATTATGCAAATTTTTATTATACAAGGGATGGTGATAGGAGGGTTAGGTACCTGTTTAGGTATTGCATTAGGTGTACCTTTAGCAATGAATCTGGATGTTATTATACCCTTGATTGAGCAAGCCTTTGATGTGCAATTTCTCAATAGTGATGTGTATTTAATTAGTGATTTACCGTCAGAATTAAAAGGGCATGATGTATTAATGATTACCATTTTGTCATTTTCTTTAACGGTATTGGCAACCCTTTATCCTGCTTGGCGAGCATCACAAGTACAACCTGCTGAGGCATTACGCTATGAGTGATACAACAACAGACAATTCATCCTCTTCTATTATATTACGTTGTAAAAATATTACTCGAACATTTATAGAAACAGAAATACCGGTAAAAGTATTTGAAAATATTAGTTTTCAGGTGCAACAGGGAGAAAGCCTTGCTATTACGGGTGCATCCGGTTCGGGAAAAAGTTCTCTTTTATATGTATTAGGTGGATTAGATAAGCCAGATAGTGGAACAGTGTATTGGAAAGGACGAGATATTCATTCTTTAAATGAAAAACAACGATCACATTTACGTAATAGTTCCTTAGGATTTGTTTACCAATTTCATCATTTATTGCCTGAATTTACGGCATTAGAAAATGTAGCGATGCCTTTATGGATTAGTGGGATAAAATCTGCGTCAGCCTTAGATAAAGCAAAAGCCTTATTGGTGGCAGTTGGATTGGAAAAACGTTGTCAGCATAAACCAGGAGAAATTTCAGGAGGAGAACGGCAACGAGTAGCGATTGCTCGTGCTTTAGTGAATGAACCCGATTGTCTTTTAGCGGATGAACCAACAGGTAATCTGGATAATTATACGGCAGAACAGGTGTATGATTTAATGTTATCACTGAACCAACGCTTAAAAACCAGTTTAATTATGGTAACGCATGATACCTATTTATCTTCTAAAATGGAACGTATTTTACATTTAGAAAAAGCACATTTGAAACATTCGCTACAGCATAAGGGATGATAACTTATTTCTTGAGCGGTAACAAGACGGTAAATACAGCCCCTTTCCCTTTTCCCTCACTATTGGCGGTGAGTTGTCCGTGTATTTTGTTAATATAATTTCCACTTACATGCAAGCCCACTCCTGTGCCGGTTTTTTTTGTAGTATAGGCATAATTAAACAAGAGTGATTTTAGCTCATTAGTAAATCCACATCCATTATCTTTGAAAGTAATTTTAATAGTTGGTGTGGTGGTCTGTTGAATATATTCTGTAGTGATGGTGAGTATTCCTTGTGCTGGCATTTGCTCTATAATAGCTTCATGTGCATTTTTAATTAAGTTAACAAAAACTTGTAATAATTGATGTTTCTCTCCTTGATAAGGAGGGAGTGTGGCAAATTGGGTGCTTATTTCAATAGAATCAGTGTGTAGTATATCTCCTAACATATTAATACTATCGAGTAGCACCTGATTAATATCCAAATTTTCAGTCATATTTTCTATATCTGTATATTGAGATTGCAAATGGATAATCTTTTCAATATGTTCAACCCGTTCATTAATTTGTATTAAATGATTTTCTAGTTGTTGATGTTCTTCATTGAGATTTTGAGGAATAATATCCAAAATTTTAATAAAACGGGTTTTATCGGGGAGATGACTTTGCTCAAGTGCTTCAATAATAGGGGTAAAAGCACGGCTAATATTAGCACGTAAGGTGTTATCTTTGATAGTAGATAAACTAATTTGTGTAGAAACTTTAAGTGGTGTTAATGCGTTACCAATATTGTGCATGACTTCTTGGGCGATTTCGGCCATCCCTGCTTGTCGAGAACGGAGTAATAGTTTAGCTTGTGCTTTTTCCAGTTTATCGGTACGTTCTTTTATTTTTTCTTCCATGTTTTCATATAAACGTGCATTTTCAATAGAGATGGCAGCTTGTGAAGCCAATAATTTTAATAGCTCTTGCCGTTGTTGATGAAAAACACCAGCACTGTCATTATGTTCAAAATAGAGTATGCCAACTAAGCGTTGCTGTAAGAGTATAGGTAAGCAGAGTAGGGAGGAGGTGTTATTAGGATTGATGAGTTGTTCTTGTTGTTGATTAATCACTGATTGGATAACAGACATAGGGATATTATCCATTTTAGATAAAAGAAAATGTGCTTGAATATGTTGAGCAATAAGCATATTTTCTTTTACATAGATTTCACCCTCAATAAAATAGTTATCATGTGTATCGTTTAATAAGAGTATACATCGTTGTGCACCGGCATTTTCCAATGCAATAGTGAGTATATTACGAATTAACTCTGCCATAGATAATTCTTTGGATAAAGTGAGAGTCGCTTTTATAATAGTATTCAGATCAAGATTATCTTTGAATAAGGTGGTGCTAGAAGAATGTTGGGTACTATTAAGGCTATATCTAGTCTGTATGGTATTTATAGCAGGTAATAGTAATGGATATATGGCTAACATTTGTTGACATTTAGCACTCGCTCCCCACTGTTGAAAGAGATAATAGGCTTCAAACAGATGTCCTTTAGCGGGTGTATTAAGTTCTTGGCTAAGATAAAATTGTGCCATACGTTCGTTAACTTTAGCTTGTAACCAAAGATTTTTTATTTGGGCTGCCGCATTAATGGCTTTTTGATAATAGATTTGTGCAGGATAAAATGCATTATCAAGCCAGTTTTTTTCAGCCTGAGTATAAAAAAACAGGGGATTGAGCAGCGTTGGATTTAAGGGAGTGAGTGTTTTAAGTTGTTGGTATGCTTTATTAAAATGGGGACGATATTGGGGATGTTGGGGTTGCTTTAATGTTAACATTTTATCTGATAAGACAAGACCGAGTAGACCTTTAGTGATATAAGTGATGAAAAAGAATTCGCTTTCGGGGTTTGTATGAATAATATGTAATAACTGATTGAGTTTATCTTCTAATAGTGCTGGTTCATTAAAAATAAAAGTGAAGATGATCTGACCTACTAACAGATAGATTTTTTCAACATGGGATATGTGCTGAGAAGCTGTATAAAGCGTTTTTTGTCGATCATGGATATAATTACTACAATAATTATAGCTGTGAGGAAGCTCTTCTTTTAGATAAGTAACAAATTGTGTAAAAAAGGAAAAAAGCGGGTGATCCTGGGTGATCCCCATAGCATGATTTTTTTCCAGACAATGTTGTACATTGGTAGCTAATTTAGCTAGTGGTTCACCGAAGGTTAAATAAATCATTAATTTTGCTAATTGACTGTAAGTGGTGTAGATATGCAAATCGCCAGCATGTAATGCTTCTGTGTAAACAAGATCGAGGTAATGATAAATATTTTTTTTTAGTGGCTCTTTCCAAGGTAAAATCCAGTTAACCCAATGAAAATAGATAGTTGCTTTTAGCGTGTTATTTAACTCTTTTTTCTCTAATTCCAGGCCTAATAAGCCTATCTTATAAGCACGTTGATAATGTTTGTCTTTTATTACGCATAATAACGCATAATACATACATGCTGTGCCAGCAAAGCGGCTATATCCTTGCATTAAGCTAAGGTATAAAGGATAGGCAAGCATAAAAAAATAGAGATAATAATTTTTAGTAAGATAAGCGATGGGGATCAGATGAATACAAATATGTAACTGGGATAATGTATTTTTATCCTCAATGGTTTTTATTTGTAACCACTGCTCTATAGATTGTTGTTGTAACATCTGTTCAATCTTTTGTAAGATTGTTTCAAGTTGTATAGCACACTTGTCTTCGCTCTTTTCAATATTTATATGATACATAGATAATGCCGCCAAGCCACTCTCTAGAGCTTCGTCCAAGCATAAAACGGTAGTGAGTAGTTGTGATTGCAAAATGAATATTTGTACTTTTTGTGCATTACTGGCAGTAGATTGCAGTTGTTGCAATAATATTAAGGCTTGCTCTTTTTGGTTAGTTAAAAATAAACATTCTGCATGATTAAGTGTTAATTCAAATAATAGATTTTGATGATATTCATCACTACTACTATCAGAAGGTATCTTACTCCATGCATTAAGACCTGAACTAAAATAATATGCGGCAGACAGCAGTGCTCCTGATTTTTTGGCTTGAAGTCCTGCTTTAAGGTTAAGATTGGCAAGTTGATAGTTTTCTTTTGCATCGCTTACTATATCTTGCGCCAGATTCCAGGGAGTTACTATGTCAAATAGGGATATAGTGCTTTCATCCTTTGTATTATGTTGTGTAAAGCGTTGGCGGGCAATTGCAAGATAGATGGGTTTTCGATCAGCTTCTTTTTTCCATTCTAAGGCACTTTGTTGTATTTTGTCGTGAATAAACTGATAATGTTGGTATGCTTTACCAGAAAGAGGATGGGTAGTGGTAAGCAATTCTGCTTCTATTGCTGGCCAGAGGATATTTGCTGTATCGGTGGATGTTTGTTGACTTAATGCGGTAATATCGGACAGAGTAAAACAGTGTCCTAAACAGGCTGCCTGGTGGAGTAGGGATTGAGTCTTGGCAGGAAGTTTATGAATTTTTTCCATCATCAAATCAATCACATTATGGGTGAAATTTTGTTGTCGTATGTGATCAATATCCCAATGCCATTGTCCTTGTTGATATGTTAATAATTCTTGATCTGCAAGATAATGCAAAAATTGATGGATAAAAAAAGGATTTCCAGCGGTACGGTGATAGATAAGCTGGCTGAAGGTATTTATCGCATCTTCATCAATAGCAGAGGTATTGGTAAGCGTTAATGTTTCTTTAAGGAGTTGGGAAATAGCGGGTATATCAATGGGGGTTAGTGAGATACTAAAAGTCGTTGCATATTGATTAAGTTGTTTAATGGTAGATAATAGAGGATGTTCGGCAGATACTTCATTTTCTCGCCATGCTCCGATAAGTAAAAAATGTTGTAGTTGTTTATCTCGTAAAAGTGTATCTAATAGATGTAAGCTGGCATCATCTATCCATTGTAAATCATCAAGGAACATCACTAAAGGATGTGTAGCTGTGGTAAAATATTGTAAAAATTGGCTTACAGTTAGCTGAAAACGATGTTCTCTTTCTGATGCGTTGATTGTATCCTGGACAACAGGGGGATTACCCAATAATTGCTTGAGTTCAGGGATAAATTCTATCATTAGTGCAATATTAGGATGCAATAATTGAGAGAGTGCTTGTTGATGTTTTTTTACACTCTGGGGTGATTCAGATGAAATGCTACGGTATAAATGTTGTAGTGCTATTGAGATCGTATGATAAGGGGTGTTGTATTGAATTTGCTCAATTTTGCTTTTAATAAAGCGAGCTTTTGGCTCAATAAAGGGAATGATCTCATTAATCAAGGTAGTTTTACCCATTCCGGATACGCCCTTGATCCATAACAGTGCCTTACTGGTTTGAATTTGTTTGATGGCTTGTTGTGCCGTCTGGATGGCAGATTCCCGTCCATAAAGTTTTTGTGGCAGCATTAAAATAGCGTTATGATCGTGTTGACCTGGGATAAAGGTCTCTACTGGAGTGGTTTGATTTTCTATTTGAGCTAGGCAATAGAGTAAATCTTGTTGTAAGCCGTATATACTTTGGTAGCGAGCATCGGGGCTTTTTGCCATCAGTTTTAAGATAATGGCAGATAATGCTGTGGGTATGTTGGGGTTAATTTTTTCTGGCGTAATGGGCGTTTGGGCAATATGGGCATGAATAATGGCTAGATCATCATTATGCTCAAAGGGTAGGTGGCCAGTTAATATTTGATAAAAGGTAACACCGAGTGAATAATAATCGGCTCGATAGTCTAAAGAGAGATTGATACGTCCTGTTTGTTCGGGGGGAATATAATTTAGAGTCCCTACTCTTTCTAATTGATTGATAAGGTGGCTCTCTTGTTGGCTACGTTTTAAATAAGTGGCAATCCCAAAGTCAATAAATTGCAGGGTTTTTTGCTGTGGTTGAATGATAATATTACTAGGGTTAATATCCTTATGGATAATTTTGTGTTGATGAATAGTATCTAAAATATCAGCAAGTGATTGCAGCCATAATATAGCTGTTTTGATATCTATATCAATATTATTGATATATTCACCCAAAGTAATACTGTGTGTATCTTCTAATATAATTGTTAACTTATTTTCCAGCTCCAGTAACTGTATTGCCTGAATAACCCCCTGAACATTTTTTAAAGCATGAGTAATTTCATATTCACGTTGAATATAATGAATAAGAGACGTATCTGGATAGTCTATATGCAGTTGTTTTAAAATAACCGTGTGGTTATCATGTAAACACAATGCACGAGCAATAGTCGTATTTTTACCTATATGTAAAATCTGTTCAATGTGGTAATGCTTGTTCACGATAAGGTTAAATCCAGGTTTGTTAAGATGCTAATGATGTATTTAATAATGATAAATAATTCTTAAACCAACTGTTCTAGGTGGCGTAATCACTTTGGCAACGCCTAATGAACTGCTATCAAATGCGCCAACCGTATATTCTTCATTAGTGAGGTTATTGATATAAGCGATAATATTCCATTGTTCATCATGGGAACTAAAGCCAATACTGGCATTAACAATATGGTAGCTATCTTGTTTTATACCTGGATCATTGAGTGTTGTGTAATATTCTTTATCTTGCCAATAATATTGTAACAGGTAGTGAATTTCACCGTATTGAATAGGTTGGTAATAGTGTCCTGTTAAAGAGATGGTAAACTTGGGGGAGGAAATAATTTGATTTCCTTTTACATTAATTTCTTCTGTAGGCGCACCAGTACGAGTGTTGGTAAATTGTTTATATTGACCATCTAGCCAAGAGAAGGCAGTATCCCATTGCCAATGGGAATTGGTTACCCAATTAGTTTCTATTTCCATACCTTGTATTGTTGTTTTAGGTGCATTTTCAACAACAACAGAGGGGGTAGGAGGCGATCCAGCTAAACGAAAGGCTTGTACTTGGTAATCTTTATAATCATTATAAAAAAGGCTACTGTTAAAGCGTAAGTGGTTATCAAATAATTGGCTTTTTAAGCCTATTTCATAGGCATTAATAAATTCTGGATCAAAAGCAGCTTGATAGCCAGCGGTACTATTGTATCCGCCTGCTTTAAAACCCCGGCTTATGGTACTATAGGCAAATATATCGTCATTGAACAGATATTCTATACTTAGTTTAGGTGTCCAGGCATTCCAGGAATTATTATTATCTACACTAAATCCACCGAGGGTAATATCTTCACTTAAATCATATTGTGATCCGGTAATACGTTTTTTAACGTGTGTATAACGAATACCAGAAGTAAGAGACCAACTTTCATCAATAAGATAATTATTTTGAAAAAAAGCGGCATAAGTATCGTTGCTTACTTTCATGTTTTCAACAATAGTATGAAAATCAGGAAAGGGTAATAGACCTTGCGCGTGGAGAAAGCGTCCGGCTGCGTTAATGCCTAAATTATTATTAAAGCCGTTGCGTTCATGGAAGTAAAATAACCCTCCTACCCATGATAAACGATCAGATTTTCCGCTGAGGTTAAATTCTTGATTAATTTGTTCTTGATAATCAGTAATGCGTACATACAGTTCATCGTATTCGGTACCATCAACATCTTGTATAAATTCGTCTTGTAAACGGCTTTGAGCAGTAATAGAGGTAAATTGTATTGTTTTGCTAATATCCCAATTAATGGTTGTAGAGAAGCCATGAGAACGTTGATCATTAGAAATATCATTGGGAATATTCAGGGTATAAAAATCAGATATTTTTTCAGGAAAGGTTTCCCCTTCAATGCCAAATTGTAATGTTGTCACTGGCATACCTGTATTGGTTATATAGGTGGGTTTATAGGCTACTCCACTGGTATCAGATTCGATAATATTGGCTCTCATAATAACATCAATATTGTCGGATAGACTCCAATTGATTGTCCCTTTAAAGCCGTAATCATCATAATAATTTAGGGGATCTTCCCCAAAAGGGCTAATATTGTCTACATATCCATCACTGCCTGCATAGAACCAGGATAATCCTGCTGCAAGTTCATCGGTTATACCGCCACTGATATTAGCGGCTGTTTTGACAGTATTAAATGTGGCATAATCAACTAAAGCGGTGCTTTTAAATTCTTGAGTAGGAATAGTGGTTTTAATATTTACTGTTCCTCCAATCGAATTCATTCCATATAATGTTCCTTGAGGACCTCGTAATATCTCAATACTTTCAGTATCTAAAAATAAGTCAGAAAACAGATGAAAAGGGCGTGCCATATATACGCCATCAATGTGTACGGTACTGCTAGGATCAGAACCAGGGTAAACGTTATTAGTTCCTACACCACGAATAAATAATTGTCCCCGAGTGGAAACTTGTGAAAAAGAGACATTGGGTACCATAGTACGTAAATCAGTAATATTATTAATCCCTTCGTTCGTTAATAGATCAGCATCAAAGGTGGTGATGGTAATGGGGGTGATTTGTAAAGGGGTTGCTCCGGTTTTTGTTGCAGTAACGGTAATATCTTGTAACTGATGAGCGGTATCTGCTATAGCAAATGATATATTTAATAATCCTGTAAGTACAATGAGTATGCGATGTGATTTTTGATAATAAAGAGGCATACAGTAAGTCCTTTAGCGAATTAAGTAGTTATTGATTATGATTATGTAGTATAGCCATATGGATAAATGTATCTCAAAGGGATGAGCTTGTGAATTTATTTTTATCTATTTTGCGGCAAAAAAACCTTTGTTTTTAGTTGAGGGGTAGTTGACGATGTCGATTTTTCCAACGGTGACTAATTGACCACCGCCACAAAAGTTGTATCGTTATATATGCCGTTGTGGCAGAGATGACCCCCATTGCAAAACAACCGGTTAGAAAAGGTTTCCAATTGAGTAATAATTTTTCTGTTAGCCAGGTAACACTTAATTCAAAGGTAAAAGGTTGTACAGGGGTATCTAAAAGCCAGGCACCAAATTGGTAAGCGGTATAAAAAATAGGGGGTATTGTCAATGGATTGGTAATCCATACAGTAATAAAGGAAACCAAAATATTAGCACGCAATAAAATAGCAAAAAAAGTGGCTATGACCATTTGAAATGGAAGCGGGATAAAAGCACAAAAGCAGCCTATAGCAAATGCCGTGGATACTGAATGGCGGTTAAGGTGAAAAAGATTAGGATCATGTAAAAGAGAGCCAAAAATTTGTAAACATTTATGTGAGGTTACATGACTATGATGAGGTAAGTAACGGCGAATTAGCTTTTTAGGCATTCATCTAATACTCTTTAAAAGTTGATAATAGGTAAAAAAATAGTGTGGGTGTACAATGCCTGACATTATAATGTATTTATGCGAACCAGTATTATTTCATTTTTTTTAGGTATTTATTTATGCCAACAACAAGGTCAGTTATCTGAATCTCTTTTTTTTGTTGGATTGAGTGTACTACTACTTAGTATAGGAATAGGTATACACTATCGAAATAGGCGATACTTCTTCTTTCTTTTAGTAATTAGCACTTTTTTATGTGGTTTTTTATGGGCATATTATCATGCTTTGGTACGCATAGAAAAGCAATTATTGATTGTACCCACTATAGACGAAATATGGGTGCAAGGATATATTCGTTCTCTACCTGTTAGTAAAGAAAAAGGGCAGCAGTTTTTATTGCAAACGACACGCTATAAAGTCGTAGCGGATACGCGCAAAAACAAGTGGCAAAATGTAGCATTATTATTACAAATAACGTGGGATACGCCCGGAATTTTACGTTCAGGGGACACATGGCAACTTAAAATAGCTATTAAACCCCCAATAGGAAAACACAATATAGCGAGCTTTGATTATCAACAATGGTTATTTAGTCAGGGTATTCAAGCGACAGGATGGGTTTTAATATCACAAGAAAATCAACGCTTGAAAGTAGCCTCTACGGTATTTCAACAGTTTTTATTACTACGTTACAAGATAGCATTACGTTTAGATACAGTGTTAAGCGATAATCCTTATAAAGGGATTATAAAAGCATTATTAGTGGGGGATAAAAGTGCCATATCAACATCACAATGGCGGGTTTTTCAGGCAACAGGCACTAGCCATTTAATGGCGATCTCAGGTTTACATATAGGCATTATTAGTAGTTTGGTGTTTATCTTGTTGCGTTATTTATGGAACTTGAGTAAAGGTTGTTATGCAATACCTGCATATCGTATTGCTGCTATAGGAAGTGTATTATTTGCTTTGTTCTATGCATTATTGGCAGGTTTTGCATTACCGACACAGCGTGCTTTGATAATGTTAACAGTAGCATTTGTCGCAATATTTAAACAAACGTATTTATCTGCATGGGATATTTTCTTACTAGCATTATTAGGGGTATTATTGCTCGATCCCTGGTCTGTGTTATCAGCAGGCTTTTACCTTTCTTTTGGAGCAGTATTGGCAATTATGTATGTGTTGCAAGGGCGAATAGGTAGTTCGTCCACAGTGATACAGATGCTAAAAATACAATTAGCAGTGAGCTTGTTTTTATTTCCTTTGTTAATTTTATTTTTTCAACAAGGGAGCGTTATTGCACCGCTTGTCAATTTTATCTTAATACCTGTCGTTAGTTTATTTTTTATCCCTTTCTTATTATTTTCCAGCTTATTTTTATGGACACCGTTGGCAGGTTCTTTGTTTTCTTTGAATACGCTATTTTTTGATAAAATATGGTGGCTGCTAGATATATTGGCAAGCTGGCAGGGCAGTCAGATCATTTTGCCTATTCCTGATAGCTTGACATTATTTTTAGTGTATATCGGAATTATTTTATTATTGACCCCTCAAGGTTGGCGATTACGTTATTTGGGATTATTTTTATATTTACCCTTATTTTTTAAATCCTATCCTCGACCGCTAACAGGGGATGTATTTATGAGTGTATTAGATGTTGGGCAAGGGACAGCAATAGTAATACAGACCAAAAACCATACCTTATTATATGATACTGGACGTGCCTGGAAAGATGGAGACAATGCACAGCAAGTAATCCTTCCTTTTTTTCGCTCGCAAGGAATTACACAATTAGATTATTTAATGTTAAGTCATGCGGATAACGATCATAGTGGCGGAGCAAAAAGTATTATTTCTGCTATGCCAATAGCGCATCTAAGTAGTGGTGAAAAGCAGCGATTAAATGATATTCATCCAGCTATAACAACTTGTTATCGTGGTCAACAATGGCAATGGGATCAAGTGCAATTTAAGGTGCTTGCACCGATTAAAAATGCAGTCGTTAAAAAGTCTAATAATGCATCTTGTGTATTACAGGTTATAGATGCGTCAGGACAACGTATCTTACTCACCGGAGATATTGAAAAGCCGATAGAATGGCAATTATTGCATTATTATGGTAACGACTTACAAGCCGATATAGTGGTAGTGCCACATCATGGTAGTAAAAGTTCTTCAAGTCAAACATGGGTCAATACTATACAGGCAAAGTATGCGGTATTTACTACCGGTTATTTAAATCAATTTGCCTTGCCCTCACAAAAAATAGTACAAAGGTATCAACAAGCACAATCTATTATTCTGGATACTGCTCAAGAAGGAGCTATTTATTTTCAATTGACGGCAAACAAAATAACGTATGTAACATACCAAAATCAGTTTCGTCGTTATTGGCATACAGTGGAAAAGTTTGCTCAGTTATGAGTAAAAATCACTCTCTTCTTTTGTGGGACGTTTTTTAAAGCGTTTATATCCCCATTGGTATTGTTGGGGACAGGTTAAAATTAGCTGTTGTATAGCCTGGTTTAAGCTCTTGAGTGATACGGTCAGGTCTGGATCAAAAATACCATTATCAGCAGTTTGAAAATGTAACACATAGCCTTTTGCTTTGGGTAAGCGTTGGCTATAACAAAGTATAACCGGTGCATGAGTTTTTTGGGCTAAACGAGAAACTAAGGTCATCGTTAAGGCAGGAATAGAGAAAAAAGGGGCAAATGCACCACTATGTAAATCAGGGGGGGATTGATCGGGTAAAATGCCAACCAGTTGTTGTTGTTTCAGTGCTTTAAATAATTGTCGTACCCCACGAGTATCAGTCGTTACTAAATGTGCGCCAGTTTTAGCCCTACCTTGACACATTAGCTCTTCGAGTTGGGATAATTTAGGGGGACGATATAGCGTTGTCATGGGTGCATAATGTTTAGCACAATATAAGCCTGTCAGTTCCCAAGAACCTAAATGGGGGGTTAATAAAATAACGCCTTGATGTTGTTGTTGGGCGGTATGTAAAACCGCTGCATTGTTGACTTTAATAATATATTTATCTACATATTGTGGCGTATTGAGCCAAAACAGGGGGGTCTCAGTAAAGGTTTTTCCTGTTTCAATTAAAGAGTCTTTAATGAGTTGTTGTTGTTGCACCTTAGAAAGCTGTGGTAGACAGCTTTGAATATTGCGTGTACTAACCTGGGCAATACGACTGTTAGTAAACAATAAAAAATAACCAAGAGTTGCCCCTAGACAATGGTTAAAACGTAAAGGTAGATAGGATAAAAAGTGTAATAGATATTTAATGACAATGATTTGCATAGTGATAAAAAGGGGTTGTTTACGTGATTACAGTGAATTCGATTGGACAGTATCGCATAGGTCAAGTAAAATTGTCAGCCAATTTTAAATCCTGTTTATTCCAATCCCTGGAGGTAACTTTGTACAAGCCAGCATTACTTGCTTTGCAAGATGGTACTGTATTTTGGGGGCGCTCCATTGGCGCTGATGGTAAAACTGTTGGAGAGGTAGTATTTAATACTGCTATGACAGGTTATCAAGAAATATTGACAGATCCCTCATATAAGCAACAATTAGTCACATTAACCTATCCCCATATTGGTAATGTGGGAATAAATGAAGAAGATGAAGAAGCAACAAATATTATGGCAGGTGGCCTGATTATACGTGATTATTCCCCTTTGCCTAGTAATTGGCGGGCGCAAAAAAGCCTGACGGAGTATTTGCAAATACAGGGTATTGTGGGTATTGCTGATATAGATACACGTAAACTAACCAGATTATTACGGACTAATGGGGCGCAAAGTGGTTGTTTGATAGCAGGAGATGATTGTAATGTCGATACTGCGATAGAAGCGGCAAAGGGCTTTCCAGGCTTACAAGGAATGGATTTAGTTCAGGCGGTAACGACTACCGAGAGTTATCTTTGGCAACAAGGGAGTTGGGACTTACAACAAAGAGAGCGTAGACAAGATATAAACACTGTTAATTATCATGTAGTAGTGTATGATTTTGGTGTAAAACGTAATATTTTACGTATGTTGGTGGATAGACATTGCAAGGTAACAGTCGTGCCTGCCCATTATGATGCAGAAAAAGTGATGGCATTAAATCCGGATGGGGTCTTTTTATCCAATGGACCTGGTGATCCAGAACCTTGTGATTATGCTATTAAAGCGATAGAAATATTATTGGAAAATAATATCCCTTTGTTTGGTATCTGTTTGGGACATCAATTGTTAGCGCTGGCAAGTGGCGCAAAAACAGTGAAGATGAAATTTGGGCATCATGGTGGCAATCATCCTGTCCTTGAGTTAGCGACACAAGGTGTGGCAATTACCAGTCAAAATCATGGTTTTGCTGTAGATGAAGACAGTTTACCTGGATGCCTAAAAGCGACCCATCGCTCTTTGTTTGATCAATCTTTACAAGGAATTCAGCGTACAGATAAACCTGCATTAAGTTTTCAGGGGCATCCAGAAGCAAGCCCAGGGCCTCATGATGTGGGACATATATTTGATCAATTTATTCATCTTATGCAACAACAAGCATCGACATAATGTAGATATAGCGATGACCTTACATCATTTTTATTGATCCTTTTAGATATAGATAATCGGGAAGTTATGCCAAAGCGTACAGATATAAATAGTATTTTAATTATAGGGGCAGGACCTATTGTTATCGGTCAAGCCTGTGAATTTGATTATTCTGGAGCGCAGGCATGTAAAGCACTGCGTGAAGAAGGGTATCGAGTGATTTTAGTCAATTCTAATCCAGCAACGATTATGACTGATCCGGAATTGGCAGATGCCACTTATATAGAGCCGATACATTGGCAAGTAGTGGCAAAAATTATTGAAAAAGAGCGTCCCGATGCATTGTTACCCACTATGGGTGGACAAACTGCTTTAAATTGTGCTTTAGATTTATATCGAGAAGGGGTGTTACAAGAATATCATGTCACTATGATAGGAGCTAATCAAGCAGCCATTGATAAGGCAGAAGATCGCGACTTATTCCGCCAGGCAATGAATAATATTGGTTTGGATATGCCCCGTTCCTATATTGCACATAGTTTAATAGAAGCAGAGCAAGTACAAATGCAATTAGGTTTTCCAACGATTATTCGTCCCTCTTTTACTATGGGGGGAAGCGGTGGGGGTATTGCCTATAATAAAGAAGAATTTGTTGAAATTTGTGAGCGAGGATTAGACCTTTCACCAACCAATGAATTATTGATTGAAGAATCTATTATTGGTTGGAAAGAGTATGAAATGGAAGTAGTACGAGATCATAAAGATAATTGTATTATTATTTGTTCGATTGAAAATTTTGATCCAATGGGTGTACATACGGGAGATTCTATTACTGTTGCACCGGCACAAACCCTGACAGATAAAGAATATCAAATTATGCGTAATGCATCCTTAGCGGTATTACGTGAAATTGGTGTAGAGACAGGGGGTTCTAACGTTCAATTTGCAGTAAATCCTGAAACAGGTCGCTTGATTATTATAGAAATGAACCCACGAGTATCTCGTTCTTCTGCTTTAGCATCGAAAGCTACAGGCTTTCCTATTGCCAAAGTAGCCGCTAAATTAGCGGTAGGATATACCCTGGATGAATTGCTAAATGAAATTACCGGTGGGGCAACCCCTGCTTCTTTTGAGCCTACACTAGATTATGTAGTAACTAAAATTCCCCGTTTTACCTTTGAAAAATTCCCACAAGCAGATGCCACATTAACCACTCAAATGAAATCAGTGGGTGAAGTGATGGCGATTGGACGTAATTTTAAAGAATCCCTACAAAAGGCTTTGTGCAGTTTGGAAATTGGTACTGATGGTTTAAATGAAAAAATAACTGGTCAAGAAAAACAGCCGCCTCGTGAAATTTTAAAAAATGAGTTACGTATTCCAAGTGCAGAGCGGATATGGTATGTAGCAGATGCGTTTCGAGCAGGTTTTAGTATAAAAGATATTTATGCGATATGTGGTATAGATCCCTGGTTTTTGGCACAAATTGAAGAGTTAATTGCAGACGAAGTAGCACTTACTCAAGCTATTAAAGGGAATTTAGAGCAACTCGATGCAGCATGGTTACGACAATTAAAACGGGATGGATTTTCAGATAGTCGCTTGGCAAAATTGTGTGGCGTAACGGAAGATGCGATGCGACAACACCGTTTGCAATATCAGATTAAACCGGTATATAAACGGGTAGATTCTTGTGCCGCAGAGTTTATTGCTGCAACGGCTTATATGTATTCTACTTATGAGCAAGAATGTGAAGCACAGGTAAGTGATAAAAAGAAAATTATGGTATTAGGAGGAGGGCCTAATCGTATAGGACAAGGGATTGAGTTTGATTATTGCTGTGTACATGCATCACAGGCTTGTTATGATGCAGGTTATGAGACCATTATGGTAAATTGTAATCCAGAAACAGTATCAACAGATTATGATATATCGGATAGATTATATTTTGAGCCATTAACGTTAGAAAGTGTTTTATCTTTAGTTGAATTAGAACAACCTGAAGGGATTATTGTACAATTTGGGGGGCAAACTCCTTTAAAATTAGCACAAGATTTAGAAAATTACGGGGCAAAAATTATTGGTACGAGTCCTGATTCTATTGATTTGGCAGAAGATAGAGAACGCTTTCAGCAATTTATCCATGAGTTATGTTTGCGTCAACCTCCTAACCGTATTGCAAGAGAAGCGACCGAAGCAATCCGTCTTGCAGATGAAATAGGCTATCCGTTAGTGGTGCGTCCTTCGTATGTACTAGGGGGGCGGGCTATGGAGATTGTGTACAATAAAGACGAATTACAATTATATATGCGTGATACAGTAAATGTATCGGATGATTATCCTTTATTATTGGATCGATTTTTAGATGATGCGGTAGAAGTAGATGTTGATGCAGTGTGTGATGGTCAGAATGTATTAATTGGGGGGATCATGGAACATATTGAACAAGCAGGTATCCATTCTGGCGATTCTGCTTGTTCGTTGCCTCCTTATAATCTGAGTCCTGCCATTCAAGATGCTTTGCGAGAACAAGTAGTACAAATGGCGCATAAATTACAGGTAGTGGGGTTAATGAATACCCAGTTTGCCATTAAAGGGGATGATATTTATGTGTTAGAAGTCAATCCTAGAGCATCAAGAACGATACCTTTTGTATCAAAAGCTACCGGTATTCCCTTAGCAAAAGTATCTGCTTTATCTATGGTTGGGGTGAGTTTAGCAGAACAAAACAGGCTGACAGAAGTGATACCCGCTTTTTATTCGGTGAAAGAGTCGGTATTCCCTTTTATTAAATTTCCAGGTGTTGATCCCATATTAGGTCCAGAAATGAAATCTACAGGGGAAGTAATGGGAATAGGAATGAGTTTTGGTGATGCATTTGCTAAATCACAGTTATCTGCAGGCGTTACCTTGCCTAAAGCAGGAAAAGCATTTTTAAGTGTACGTGATGCAGATAAAGATCGTATTGCAAGTATTGCAAGACAGTTATTAGCATTGGGTTTTCAAATTATAGCGACTGAGGGAACAGCTCAAATTTTAGAAAAAGAACAGATATCCTGCAAAGTAATTAATAAAGTGAAGGAAGGTCGCCCCCATATTGTAGATAGTATTAAAAATGAAGAGATAGCATTGATAGTCAATACCACTGAAGGAAAAGAAGCGATTGCCGATTCATACGCTATTCGTAGACAAGCCTTACAACGAAAAGTAACTTATACGACCACCTTGTCAGGAGCACATGCAATGTGTTTGGCTATGCGGCAATTAAATATTAATGAAGTAAATAAATTACAAGATTTACATATAGGATAAGGAATTATGACAAAAACACCTATTACAGCAAAAGGGGAAGCGTTATTACGTGCGGAACTGAATACCCTGAAAAAAGTAAAACGTCCAGAAGTTATTCAAGCAATAGCAGAAGCTCGGGAACATGGCGATTTAAAAGAAAATGCAGAATATCATGCTGCACGGGAACAACAAGGATTTATTGAGGGACGTATTAAAGAAATTGAAGCAAAATTATCGAATGCACAAGTTATTGATGTCACTAAATTAAATGCTAATGGTACGGTTGTATTTGGTGCAACAGTAGATTTAGAAGATGAAGACGGCAAAGCAATACGCTATCAAATTGTGGGTGAAGATGAAGCCGATATTAAATCAGGTTTAATTTCAGTTACTTCTCCTTTTGCAAAGGCATTGATAGGGAAAGAAGAAGGGGATATTGCAGTAGTGATTGCACCAAGTGGTGAAAAAGAGTATGAAATTATAGCCATCCACTATATTTAAACCTTTATTTTAGGGTGTTAAAAGCAGAATCTTTTTTACGTTTACGAAAAAACACCCCAATATGTCCTATGCTGTGGATCAAATCACTCTCTGTTTGGGTAGCAATTTTCTGTAATAATTGCTTCTTTTGATCTTTATCTAATGCAGGAATGCGTATCTTTAATAATTCATGGTATTCCAGATTATTATCGATCTCATCACAAACTGCTTGATGAAAGCCATTATTACCGATTAGAATGACGGGTTTAAGGTGATGAGCTTTACTACGTAGAAAACGAATTTGTGATGAAGTGAGGGACATAGTTTTACTTTCTATTGGTTAATGGAATGAGTGAAATAGGGTAATCGTGTATTACCTTGTAATATTGTAATCGAATGAGGTTATTTTGGCGAGAAGTAAAAGTAGTAAAAAGTGGTTGACAGAGCATTTTTCTGATCCCTATGTAAAGCAATCTCATGTAGCAGGGTATCGTTCCAGAGCAGCATATAAATTACTGGAACTACAAGAGAGAGATAAATTATTTCGACCTGGATTAAAAATTGTTGATTTAGGTGCAGCACCAGGGGGTTGGTCACAAGTTGCTCGGCAATTTATAGGTAAAAATGATAAAATTATTGCTCTTGACATATTACCTATGGATAATTTAGCACAGGTAGATTTTATTCAGGGTGATTTTCAAACGGAAGAAACTTATAATCAATTACTAATGAAATTAGGAAATGAGAGAGTAGACCTTGTAATGTCTGATATTGCGCCCAACATTACAGGGGTAAAATCTGTTGATCAGCCAAAAAGTATTTATTTAGTTGATTTAGCCATTGATTTAGCCCAACAGGTATTAAAATCAGAAGGTACATTGTTGGTAAAAATTTTTCAGGGTGAAGGATTTGATGCAGTATTAGCAACATTACGTAAAAATTTTAAGAAAGTGCTTACTCGTAAACCCAAGGCATCGCGTGCACGATCACCAGAGGTGTACTTATTAGCTCAAGGCTATAGAGCATTACATTGAATTAATTGAGGATTAATAGCTTGAACGATATTACAAAAAATATTATTTTATGGGCAATTATTGGGATGATATTGTTATCGGTCTTTAATAATTTAACACCTAATGCAGGCCATGCAGTAGCCATTGGTTATTCAGATTTTTTAGAAAGTGTAAAAATAGGTAATGTGAAAAAAGTAACCATTGAGGGACGTACTATTTCGGGAGTGACCAGTAATGATAGTCGTTTTGTTACATATTCCCCTGAAACAGATAATCGTTCTATGATAGGTGAATTATTAGATAATAATGTGGAAATTATTGGATTGCCTCCAAAACAACCAAGTTTATTAATGCAGCTTTTTATTTCTTCTTTTCCTATTTTGATTATTGTTGGAATATGGATTTATTTTATGCGTCAGATGCAAGGCGGCGGTGGTGGTGGTCGTGGAGCGATGTCATTTGGAAAAAGTCGGGCACGATTGTTGAGTGAAGATCAAATTAAAGTAACATTTAAAGATGTTGCAGGCGTAGAAGAAGCGAAAGAAGAAGTAGGGGAATTAGTTGATTTTTTGAGTGATCCGGGAAAATTTCAAAAATTAGGCGGTAAAATTCCACGAGGGGTATTGATGGTTGGCTCACCGGGTACCGGGAAAACCTTACTTGCCAAAGCGATTGCAGGTGAAGCAAAAGTCCCGTTTTTTACTATTTCAGGCTCTGATTTTGTTGAGATGTTTGTGGGCGTAGGGGCTTCACGGGTGCGAGATATGTTTGCCGATGCCAAAAAACATGCACCATGTATTATTTTTATTGATGAAATTGATGCAGTAGGGCGACATCGTGGTGCAGGTTTAGGGGGTGGACATGATGAAAGAGAACAAACTTTAAATCAATTATTGGTTGAGATGGATGGTTTTGAAGGAAATGAAGGGGTGATTGTGATTGCAGCAACCAATAGACCAGACGTACTTGATCCAGCATTATTGCGCCCAGGACGTTTTGATCGACAAGTGGTTGTGCCATTACCCGATATTCTAGGACGGGAACAAATTTTAAAAGTACATTTACAAAAAGTGCCATTAGCTGATGATGTGGATGCGATGGTTATTGCACGAGGTACGCCAGGGTTTTCTGGAGCAGATTTAGCCAATTTAGTCAATGAAGCAGCTCTTTTTTCAGCACGTTTTAATCGCCGAGTTGTGGATATGAACATGATGGAAAAGGCAAAAGATAAAATTATGATGGGTGCAGAACGTAAATCTATGGTGATGAGTGATGAGGAGAAAAAATTAACCGCTTATCACGAAGCAGGACATGCCATTGTGGGATTATCTGTACCTTCACATGATCCTGTTTACAAGGTAACCATTATTCCTAGAGGGAGAGCTTTAGGGGTTACCATGTTTTTACCAGAAGAAGATAAATACAGTTACAGTAAAGAGCAGTTAAATAGTCAAATATCTAGTTTATTTGGTGGTCGCATTGCAGAAGAGCTTATTTTTGGTTTAGATAAAGTGACCACTGGAGCAAGCAATGATATTGAACGTGCAACAAAATTAGCACGTAATATGGTAACAAAATGGGGATTATCTGAAAAATTAGGCCCTTTAACGTATGCAGAAGATGATGAAGAAGTATTCTTAGGACGCTCTGTTACTCAGCATAAAACGGTTTCAGGTAAAACGGCACATATTATTGATGAAGAAGTGAGAATGTTGATAGATAGCAATTATGATCGAGCAGAAGAGATACTAAAAGAAAAAATGAGTATTTTGCATTTAATGGCAAAAGCATTGTTAAAATATGAAACGATAGATAAAGATCAAATTAGTGATATTATGCAGGGTAAAGAGCCTAAAGAACCTAAAGATTGGCATGATCCAGAAAATACTGATACTTCTGGTAAAAGCAATGAGCAAGATATGGATGATACAAAAGACAATAAATTAACTGATCCTGCTGATCAACATTAAATAATACTGGGTACTGTTATAATGTGTTATCTATAATATGGATATTATAAATAATTCAACCCCAAAAATAATGGGAGTTGTCAATGTTACTCCTGATTCATTTTCTGATGGGGGGAGATTTAATACTTTTGAGCAAGCTCGCTTGCAAGCGCATAGGCTTTATTCAGAAGGCGCTGATATTATTGATATTGGTGGAGAATCCACTCGCCCTGGGGCAATACCCATTGCAGCACAAGAAGAACTAGATCGGGTTATTCCCCTTATTGAAGCCCTACATCAAGATATTCCGGTTATTATATCTATAGATACCAGCAAAGCGATAGTTATGCAAGAGGCTATTAATGCTGGTGCAGGAATGATCAATGATGTGAAAGCGTTGCAAGGAGAAAATGCGTTACACCTTGCAGCCCAAACCAGTGTCCCTATTTGTTTGATGCATATGTTAAATAACCCCACCAATATGCAAGATAATCCATACTATCATAATGTTGTTGATGTTGTTATTGATTTTTTACAGCAACGAGTACAAGCATGTATTGCAGCAGGGATTACAAAAGAGCGATTAATTATTGATCCTGGTTTTGGTTTTGGCAAACGGTTAGAACATAATCGTGCCTTATTTCAAAATATGCTAAATATTAAGAAAAAATTGGATTTACCTCTATTAATGGGGATTTCACGCAAGTCAATGTTGGGAGATATTACAGCAAGAGCGGTACAAGAGCGTGTTTATGCTGGTATTGCAGCAACGACTTTAGCTTTACAACAGCAAGGGGTTGATATTATTCGTACCCATGATGTAGCAGCAACTGTAGATGCAGTAAAAATAGTCGCAGCATTATCAAAGATAGAAGAAAAATAATGAAAAAAACATATTTTGGTACGGATGGTATTCGTGGAAGGGTAGGTACTTACCCTATGACAGCAGATTTTATCCTTAAATTAGGATGGTCAGCAGGAAGAGTATTAGCCAAAGAAGGAAAAAGTAAGGCTATTATTGGTAAAGATACTCGTATATCTGGGTATATGTATGAATCTGCCCTGGAAGCTGGATTATCTGCAGCTGGAGTGCATGTACACTTATTAGGTCCTATGCCCACTCCAGGTATTGCTTATTTAACTCGAGCATTACATGCTCAATTAGGAATAGTTATCAGTGCGTCACATAATCCCTATTATGATAATGGCATTAAATTTTTTTCTGCTCAAGGATCAAAACTGTCTGATGATATTGAATTAGCGATTGAAGCAGAATTACTAAAGACAATGCAAACAGTAGAACCTGCTGTATTAGGAAAAGCCAAGCGTATCCATGATGCAGCCGGACGGTATATCGAGTTTTGTAAAAGTTCTATTCCCTTAATGACCTCACTAAAAGGGATGAAGATCGTTATTGATTGTGCTAATGGAGCAACATACCATATAGCTCCATCAGTGCTAGATGAGTTAGGCGCAGAAGTGGTGAGTATTGGTATTAATCCAGATGGATTGAATATTAATCAGGCAGTAGGGTCTACTGATCCGAGTTTGTTAGTGAATACAGTATTAGAACAAAAAGCAGATTTAGGTATTGCTTTAGATGGAGATGGCGATCGTGTCATTATGGTCGATCATAAGGGAAATATTCTCGACGGTGATGAAATCTTATACATTATTGCGATGGATCGCTTAAAAAATAAAAAATGTATAGGGGGTGTGGTTGGAACGGTGATGAGTAATTTTGGTTTAGAACATGCCTTGCAAACGGTTGGTATTGATTTTATACGTACTCCTGTAGGGGATAGATATGTATTGGAAATGATGGATAAAAAGCAATATTTGTTAGGTGGTGAGGCATCTGGACATATAATTTGTTTGGATAAAACCAGCACCGGTGATGGGATTATTTCTGCATTACAAGTATTATTTGCTATGTTTCAAGGTAATCAGTCATTATTCGAATTAACACAGGGAATGGATAAATTTCCCCAAAAGATGATTAATGTCAAATTAGAAAAAGAGATTGATCCACTTCAAGATAAGCAGGTAAAAGAAGCCGTTAAAGAAGCGGAAAATAGCCTGCAAAGTGAAGGGCGAGTATTACTACGTGCCTCTGGTACTGAACCCCTTATTCGGGTGATGGTCGAAGGTAAAGATAATATTCAAGTGTGTAGCCTGGCAGAAAATATTGCAAAAGTGGTTGCAAGTATTTGTACTGAGTAATCTTATATTGACATTTTATAATAGGCAAGTTACTCTCTTTCGCTGTTTGTTTAGTCTTAGGATACAGGAATAAAAAATGATGCGTACACCGTTAGTTGCTGGAAACTGGAAAATGAATGGCTCTCAAGAGAGTATCAAGGCTTTATTAAGTGCTATTAGCTCAGGTTCAACCAATCTTTCTGGTGTTGATATAGCAGTATGCCCCCCTGCAATCTATATTCCTGTTGTGGCACAAATATTAGCAAAAAGTCATATTGCTTATGGTGGGCAAAATGTGTGTGAAAAGGAAAAAGGGGCGTTTACTGGAGAAATAGCAACCTCTATGTTACTAGATTTTTCTTGTAAATATGTCATTATCGGGCATTCGGAACGTCGTAGTATTTATAACGAATCAGATAGTCTGGTTGCTGAAAAGTTTGTTGCCGCTAAACAGGCAGGATTAATCCCTATTTTATGTGTAGGAGAAACACTAGATGAACGAGAGCAAAATATTACTGAAAAAGTAGTTGCCAGACAACTCGATGCAGTAACAGCTGTTGATAATTTGGATAATGCAGTGATTGCTTATGAACCGGTATGGGCAATAGGCACGGGAAAAACGGCAAGTCCCGAACAAGCTCAGGAAGTACATGCTTTTATTCGTCAGCATTTAACACAATCAAATGCTGATATAGCACAGAAAGTACAAATTTTATATGGTGGTAGTGTTAAAGGTAGTAATGCACAAGAGCTATTTGCTAAAGAAGATATTGATGGTGGCTTGATTGGTGGTGCGTCATTAGATGCCGAAGATTTCTTGCGTATTTGTCAAGCAGCTGTGTAATTATAAAATTATTATTGGTAGGTTCTCTTTATGGAAAGTTTACTTCTTTTGGTTCATGTTGGAGCAGCGATTGTTTTAATTAGCCTTATTTTAATTCAACAGGGTAAAGGCGCAGACATGGGTGCTGCATTTGGTAGTGGTGCTTCAGGAACTGTATTTGGTAGTTCAGGAGCAGGAAATTTTCTCACTAAAGCAACTGCAATGTTTGCGACGGTATTTTTTATTACCAGCTTGTCATTGTCTTATTTTTCAGGTCAGGCAAAAAAACAAGATGATATAGATATCCCTACTGCAAAGGTTATTGAAACTATAGATAATACTGATACACCGGTTTTACCTGAGATAACAGAAAATAATGATGTGAAGACAAGAATAGAGAGTGAGAAAAAAGAGTCTGATGCATTAGAAAGAGAAACTAAAAGCGTAGATGTCAATAATGAGAAACAAGCTGCTGCCCCAGCACAAGATGTTCCAAATATTCATCAGTAGGACTATGTGTAGGTAGAATAAAGTAATTTGCCGATGTGGTGGAATTGGTAGACACGCTATCTTGAGGGGGTAGTGGCGTAAGCCGTGCCGGTTCGACTCCGGCCATCGGCACCAATCATTATGTATTATGTATTATGTATTATGTCAATAATATGTTATAAACTATTTTTAGTTCAATAGAAGTGAAATAATAACCATGCTAGAATCCTATTTACCCATTTTAATTTTTATATTTGTTGGCATTAGTGTTGGCATTGTTATGTTAGGAATGGGATTTGTATTGTCGCCACACCGTCCAGATAAAGAAAAAAATTCAACTTATGAATGTGGCTTTGAACCCTTTGAAAATTCTCGTATTAATTTTGATGTACGTTATTATTTGGTCGCTATTTTATTTATTATTTTTGATTTAGAAATTACCTTTTTATTTCCGTGGGCAGTAGTATTGGATGATATTGGTGTGTTCGGTTTATTGGCTATGGCATTATTTCTCATTATATTAGTAGTTGGTTTTATCTACGAATGGAAGAAAGGAGCATTGGAATGGGAATAGAAGGTGTTCTGGAAAAAGGGGTTATTACCACGACTGCAGATAAGTTAATTAATTGGGCAAGAACCGGCTCTATGTGGCCAATGACATTTGGTTTAGCTTGTTGTGCGGTAGAAATGATGCACGCAGGGGCTTCGCGTTACGATTTAGATCGTTTTGGTATTGTTTTTCGTCCTAGTCCAAGGCAGTCAGATGTGATGATTGTTGCAGGTACATTGATTAATAAGATGGCACCTGCATTAAGGAAAGTCTATGATCAAATGGCTGAACCTCGTTGGGTTATTTCTATGGGGTCGTGTGCCAATGGAGGAGGATATTATCATTATTCCTATTCCGTTGTTCGAGGTTGTGATCGTATTGTTCCAGTTGATATTTATGTTCCTGGTTGTCCACCAACTGCAGAAGCACTATTATATGGTATCTTGCAATTACAGAAAAAAATCATGCGGACGAGTACCATTGCACGACAATAAAAGTATATCAAGAGAAAAATAATGTCGGAATATTATCAACAATTAAATGAGCGTTTTTGTAAAGTATTAGCTGATAAGTTTACGTTTAGTTCAAAAGTAGCAATGAACGAGTTAACTATCACTATTGAAAAAACACAATTATTAGACTTTTGTCAGTATATAAAAGAAGCAGAATATTTTGCTTTTGATCAATTGATTGATGTGTGTGCAGTAGATTATGTAGAGTATGCAGGTAGTTTTTCTTATCCTGAACGTTTTGCAGTGGTATATCATCTGTTATCAGTTAAATATAATCAACGGGTTCGTTTGCAAGTGTTTGTGAATGAGGATGAGCCTCGCATACATTCAGTGATAAGTATATGGCCATCAGCTAATTGGTTTGAACGTGAAGCCTTTGATTTATTTGGTATTATTTTTGATGGTCATCCAGATTTACGGCGTATATTGACAGATTATGGATTTATAGGTCATCCATTTAGAAAAGATTTCCCTTTAATTGGACAAGTAGAAATGCGTTATGATGATGAGAAACAACGTGTTGTCTATGAGCCAGTAAGTATTGAAGCAAGGGTGAATATTCCTCGGGTTATTCGAGATTATAACCGTTATCGGCATGATGAGTAAAAACTATGGCTGAAATACGCAATTATACTATGAATTTTGGACCTCAGCATCCTGCGGCACATGGGGTGTTACGTTTAGTTTTAGAATTAAATGGTGAGGTAGTACAACGAGCTGATCCACATATTGGTTTACTGCATAGGGCAACAGAAAAATTAGCAGAAAGTAAACCCTTTAATCAGAGTATAGGCTATATGGATCGTCTGGATTATGTATCCATGATGTGTAATGAACATGCTTATGTGATGACGATTGAGAAATTATTGGGGATAACTGTTCCAGTGAGAGCGCAGTACATTCGGGTGATGTTTGATGAAATTACCCGTATTCTTAATCACTTAATGTGGATTGGAGCGCATGGTTTAGATATTGGTGCAATGACTATCTTTTTGTATGCATTTAGAGAGCGCGAAGATTTAATGGATGTGTATGAAGCAGTCTCAGGCGCACGGATGCATGCAACGTATTATCGCCCGGGTGGTGTTTACCGTGATTTGCCTGAATTAATGCCACAATATCAGGCATCTAAATGGCATACTCAAGCTGAGGTCAATAAACTCAATGAAAATAGACAGGGTTCATTATTAGATTTTCTTGATGATTTCACACAACGTTTTGATACCTATGTAGATGAATATGAAACATTACTGACCGAAAACCGAATTTGGAAACAGCGTACTGTTGATATTGGTATTATTACCCCTGAGCGAGCTATTGCACTGGGTTTTACAGGGCCTATGTTAAGGGGTAGTGGTGTTGAGTGGGATCTACGTAAAAAACAGCCTTATGAAGTGTATGATAAAATGGATTTTGATATTCCTGTTGGTGTAAATGGGGATTGCTATGATCGTTATTTGGTTCGTATGGAAGAAATGCGACAATCCAACCGCATTATAAAACAGTGTATCCGTTGGTTACGTGATAATCCTGGGAGTGTGATGTTAGAAGATCATAAATTGACGCCTCCTTCTCGTGAACACATGAAAGAAGATATGGAATCACTTATTCACCACTTTAAATTATTTACTGAAGGGTATAGTGTTCCAGAAGGGCAAGCGTATGCTGCTGTAGAACACCCTAAGGGAGAATTTGGCACTTATATTATATCAGAAGGGGCAAATAAACCGTATCGATTAAAAATACGTGCGCCAGGGTTTGTGCATTTATCAGCATTGCATGAGATGGTAGAAGGGCATATGCTTGCAGATGTGGTTGCAGTAATTGGTACACAGGATATTGTCTTTGGGGAGGTGGATCGCTAATGAGTACTCAATCTACAGATTTATCAGAGGGTAAGAGCGATGTACTTTCAGAGCAAACGTATGCTGAAATTGATCAATGGTTAAAAAAATATCCTCCAGAACAAAAAAAATCAGCAGTGATGGCTGCATTACGAATAGCGCAAGATGAGAATAAAGGCTATTTAACAACCGATATTATTAGTGCTATTGCAAAATATTTAGCTATTCCCGCTATTGAAGTACAGGAAGTTGCCACATTTTATTCTATGTATGAACATAATCCAGTGGGGAAACATAAAATATGTGTTTGTACAAATATATCTTGTATGCTAAACGGTTCAGAGCATATTTTAGATTATATATATGAAAGACTTGGTATTAAGCCAGGAGAAACAACAAAAGATGGTAAATTTACTTTAAAAGAAGTAGAATGCCTGGGTGCTTGTGTTGGCGCACCGATGTTACAAGTGGGTAAAGAGTATCATGAATATCTCACCCCTGAAAAAGTGGATGCACTATTAAGTCGTTTAGATTAAAGCTGAGTAATTTGGATTAAAGCATGACAAATGAAGTGTGTTTTCGTACGTTACACCTCGATAAGCCTTCTAGCTTAGATACTTATATAAGTATTGGTGGATATCAAGTATGGAAAAAAATTCTGGCAGAAAAAACATCTCAGATGGATATTATTGAAGAAATAAAAATATCCAATTTACGTGGGCGAGGTGGTGCAGGGTTTCCTACAGGATTAAAATGGAGTTTTATGCATCCGCCAGGGGGGGAAGTACAACCCTCTATGCAGCGTTATATTGTCTGTAATTCAGATGAAGGAGAGCCTGGCACTTGTAAGGATAGAGATATTTTACGCTATAATCCTCATCAACTTATTGAAGGTATGGCAATAGCTGGTTATGCTATTGGTGCAAGTATAGGTTATAACTATATTCGTGGTGAATTTTGGGAACCCTATGAACAGTTTGAACAAGCGTTATCTGAAGCCTATGAAGCAGGTCTATTGGGTAAAAATATTCAAAACTCAGGTATTGACTTTGATTTATATACCCATTTAGGGGCAGGAGCGTATATTTGTGGTGAAGAAACCGCATTACTTGAGTCAATTGAAGGGAAGAAAGGGCAACCTCGATTTAAGCCTCCTTTTCCTGCAAGCTATGGTTTGTATGGACGACCTACCACCATTAATAATACTGAAACCTTAGCCTCGGTTCCGGTTATTTTAGAAAAAGGTGGGCAATGGTTTTTGGAACAGGGTAAACCTAATAATGGTGGTACTAAGTTATTTTCCGTTTCAGGACATGTCAATAAGCCAGGAAATTATGAAGTACCTATGGGAATTCCCTTTGCAGATTTGTTAGAAATGGCAGGTGGTGTTAAAGACGGAAAAAAACTCAAAGCAGTTATTCCAGGTGGATCCTCAACGCCCGTTATTCCTGGTGAGATTATGATGGATTTAAGTATGGATTATGATTCTTTAGCATCAAAAGCAGCAGGTTCTATGTTGGGTGCAGGTTCTGTGATTGTGATGCATGAGGATACGTGTATGGTAAAAACCCTCGCACGCTTATCACATTTTTATTATGATGAATCGTGTGGACAATGTACACCTTGTCGTGAAGGAACAGGATGGTTATCTCGTATTGTACATCGTATTGAAGATGGGCAAGGAAAAAATGAAGATTTGGACTTATTAAACAGTATTGCTTCAAAAATTGAAGGGCGTACTATTTGTGCATTAGGTGCTGCTGCGGCGATGCCAGTGGCAAGTTTTATTAAGCATTATAGAGATGAATTTCAGTATCATATTGATCATAAAAAATGTATGGTTAGTATGAAGTAAAGTGTACTCCTAACTAGACGGTAATCAATGAGAGTAGGAAATGGGTGACAAAAAAGTTACTATTGAAGTGAATGGTCAGGAAATAGAAACACAGGCAGGTCGTATGTTGATCGAGATTGCTGATGAAGTCGGTATTCCTGTCCCTCGTTTTTGTTACCATAAAAAATTATCTGTTGCAGCAAATTGCCGTATGTGTTTGGTCGAAATGCAAGCGATGCGAGAAGGAATGGAAAATCCGGTTGTACCAGCGTGTGCTACACCGATTGGTGATGGTATGAAATTTTATACTAAATCACCTAAAGCGATCGCAGCACAAAAAGGGGTGATGGAATTTTTATTAATTAATCATCCCTTAGACTGCCCTATTTGTGATCAAGGGGGAGAATGTGAATTACAAGATATAGCCATAGGATATGGTGAGGGTTATTCACAATATACAGAAGCTAAACGAGTAGTAAAAAATAAAGACTTAGGGCCACTTATTGCAACTGATATGACTCGTTGTATCCATTGTACTCGTTGTGTACGTTTTGGTGAAGAAATAGCCGGAACACGGGAATTAGGTATGATAGGGCGAGGGGAACATACAGAAATTACTACTTATTTAGAACATAGTATTAGTTCTGAAATGTCGGCAAATGTTATTGATTTATGTCCTGTTGGTGCTTTGACATCTAAGCCTTTTCGTTATTCTGCACGAAGTTGGGAACTAAATAATGTTGACGCTATTGCAGCCCATGATTGTGTTGGATCAAATATTATTGTACAGACCTTACATAATAAGGTGAAGCGAGTATTGCCAAGAGAAAATGAAGCGTTGAATGAGGTGTGGTTATCAGATCGGGATCGTTTTAGTTATTTATCTCAAACACATACTGAACGCCTGGAAACCCCAATGATTAAAAAAGGGGGAGAGTGGCAGTGTTGTGATTGGAATACCGCTTTAACAACATTAGTCGCTGAATTAGATATTTTAGTAAAAGATAAGAAAAATACGATAGGTGCTTTACTTTCTCCATCCTCTACTTTGGAAGAAGGATATTTATTACAAAAAATAGTGCGAGGAATGGGACAGCATAATATTGATTTTCGTATCCGTCAACAAGATTTTAGTCAACAAACATTAGATCCTTTATATCCTCATTTGGGTGTCAATATTGATGATATATCGACATTGGATGCAGTAATGTTGATAGGTTCTAATATTCATAAAGATCAACCTATTATTGGGCATCGATTACGTCAAGCGGTATTAAAAAATGATACGAAAGTGATGGCAGTTAGCCACCGTCAGTATTCATTTCATTTTCCAGTAACAGAAAATATTATTGTCCATCCACAACGTATAGCTTTGCAGTTAGCAGGTATTGCAAAGGCTCTGCTAACATTAAATAATGCTTCTGCTCCGACAGGATTAAAAGAAGTGATAGATGATATGCTCATCACTGATATACAGCAAAAAATGGCTGAAAAATTACAGGCTGCAAAGCGTGGGCATCTTATCTTGGGTAATATGATCTATGGCTTGGAAGATTATGCTCAAATACGTATGCTGGCATCGCTTATTGCATCGTTAAGCGAGTGTAATATAGGTTATTTGACAGAAGGTGCGAATGCTGCAGGTCTTGCTATAGCAGGATGTTTACCACATCGTAAAGAGGTAGGTAAAGAGAATAATCAAGACGTTGGTTTACATGCACAAGAGATGTTATCAAAAACCCTGGATGCGTATATTTTGCTGGGAATTGAACCAGAGTTGGATACCTTAAATCCTCAACAAGCTATCAATACATTAACAGCATCTTCAATGGTTGTTGTGATGAATGCTTTTGTAACGGACACAATGAAGCAGTATGCAAATATTTTATTACCTATTTCTACCCCCTTGGAAACATCGG
Source organism: Gammaproteobacteria bacterium (assembly GCA_026994225.1). Classification (GTDB taxonomy): domain Bacteria; phylum Pseudomonadota; class Gammaproteobacteria; order GRL18; family GRL18; genus JALWRI01. The sequence continues at coordinate 102,738 of JALWRI010000088.1, forward strand.
GTACGTTTGTTAATACCAATGGAATGTGGCAAAGTTTTACTGGAGCAGTAAGTCCTTATAAAGAGGCCAGACCTGCTTGGAAAGTTTTACGAGTATTAGGAAATTTATTTGAATTGGATGATTTTGATTATCGCAGTTCAGAAGAAGTAAAAGAGAGTATAGCAAGTAAATATACAGCTGAAAAATTCGATAATAGGATTATCTGGCAAGAACATCTCTTTGAAAACAGGATAAATAATGTAAATAACGAACCAATACGCATATCAGATGTACCTGGTTATGCTATTGATGCAATGGTACGGCGTGCGGATGCACTGCAAGATAGTCTGGATATGCAAATAGCAGACAAAGTGTTAATGAATGAGAAATTAGCACAAGTATTGCAATGTCACGCAGATAATATTGTTGAGGTGGAACAATTAGAAGGTAGTGGAAAATTTATAGTTGCCATTGATGAAAGCATTCCTGATGATTGTATCTATATTCCTTCAGCAGTTGCCGCAACGACAAATTTAGCTGCACCTTTTTCAACTGTGAGTATAAAAGAATAATATGTTGGATTTACTGTATTCGCTAACTAGCTTTTTACCTGAAAGTTTACAAACTATTATTATTATATTGGTAAAAATAGCCGTTTTATTAATACCTTTATTATTAGGTGTAGCATATTTAACTTATGCAGAGCGTAAAATTATAGGATATATGCAAGTACGCATTGGCCCTAATCGAGTAGGTCCTAGAGGCTGGTTACAACCTATTGCTGATGCAGTAAAATTAATGTTTAAAGAGATAGTGATACCCAATTTTGCAAATAAATTTCTGTTTTTACTTGCTCCTGTATTATCTATTGGTACAGCTTTAGCGGCCTGGGCAGTAGTACCTTTCAATGCAGAATTAGTATTAGCTGATGTTAATGCAGGTTTATTGTATATTTTAGCAATGACTTCAGTCGGTGTGTATGGAGTGATAATTGCTGGATGGGCGTCTAATTCAAAATATGCAATGTTAAGTGCATTACGTGCTTCAGCACAAATTGTGTCGTATGAAATTGCTATGGGATTTGCTTTAGTAGGTGTTTTGATGGCATCTCGTAGTCTTAATTTAGGTGATATTGTTATCGGGCAGTCAGGAGGAATTTATCATTGGTATTTATTGCCTTTATTTCCCCTATTCGTAGTATATTTTATTTCTGGTGTTGCAGAAACTAATCGAGCTCCTTTTGATGTAGCAGAAGGTGAGTCAGAAATTGTTGCCGGTTTTCATGTTGAATATTCGGGAATGGCATTTTCTATTTTCTTTCTTGCTGAATATGCCAATATGATTCTAATATCTATGTTGGCAAGTTTGATGTTTTTAGGAGGGTGGTTGTCTCCTTTTGAAGGCATAGAGATAATACAAAATTCTTCTCTTGCTTTTATAGGTACTGCCAGTATTGGATGGTTATTAGCGAAGGCTGCATTTTTATTACTCTTGTTTTTATGGTTTAGAGCAACTTTTCCACGCTATCGCTATGATCAAATTATGCGTTTAGGATGGAAAGTATTTATTCCAATTACTATCGTATGGATTTTTGTTATTGGTTTGATGTATTACTGGCAAATTGGCCCTTGGTTTACGCATTAACGATTAATACGCAATAAGCAAACAAGCATATTTTGCAGAGTTTGGGAGAATTGAATGGGTGGTATGACTCGCTTTTTTAAAAGTTTATTCTTAGTTGAACTATTGAAAGGCATGCGTTTGACCGGACGGTATTTGTTTAGTAAAAAAATTACTGTGCAATATCCCGAGGAAAAAACACCACAATCACATCGTTTTAGAGGAAAACATGCATTACGGCGTTATGCGAATGGTGAAGAACGTTGCATTGCCTGTAAGTTATGTGAAGCGGTATGTCCTGCTTTGGCAATCACCATTGAATCTGAACAAAGAGACGATGGCTCTCGTAGAACAACCCGTTATGATATTGATTTAAGCAAATGTATTTTTTGTGGCTTTTGTGAAGAATCTTGTCCTGTTGATTCAATAGTAGAAACACGTGAGTATGAATATCATGGTGAAACACGTGAGGATTTGTTAATGACAAAAGAAAAGTTATTAGCAATGGGGGATAAATATGAGGAAGAAATTGCGGCAGATCGTGCTAAAGATGCAATCTATCGTTAAGGTGAGTAAATAATATGACAGAGGCAATCATTTTTTATCTTTTTTCTACCGTAGCGGTCGTTTCTGCATTAATGATGATAAGTGTACGTAATCCAGTACGAGCAGCTTTCTATTTAGTGTTAAGTTTTTTTGCTAGTGCCATAATTTGGTTATTATTACAAGCTGAGTTTTTGGCCATTGTTTTGGTATTAGTGTATGTAGGTGCTGTTATGGTACTATTCCTGTTTGTGGTCATGATGCTGGACTTAAATATAGTTGAAAAAGAGAGTGGTTTTACTCGTTATTTTCCTATTGGTATTATGCTAGCTGCAATTACCTTCTTCTCTATTTATTATGTTTTAGGACAAAAAGAAAGTGGTATGGATGTTTTTCAATCTCAACCTTTGTCAACGGCTGCAAGCCATGTAGAAGGATATAGTAATACTAAAGAACTAGGTAAGTTATTGTATAGTGAATATGTCTATGCTTTCGAAATTGCAGCAATGCTTTTATTGGTTGCGATTGTAGCAGCGATTTCTTTAACCTATCGTCGTCGACCTAAGACCAGACATCAAAACCCTGATTTACAGGTATCTGCACGGCATGAAGATAGAATACGTATCGTTAAAATACCAGTAGAGGAGAGGAAATAATATGTTGACATTAACGCACTTTCTTGTTCTTGCTGGATTATTAATGAGTATAGGATTAGCGGGTATTTTTATTAATCGAAAAAATATTATTATTTTACTGATGTGTGTGGAATTAATACTATTGGCTGTGAATTTGAATTTTATTGCATTTTCACATTATTTGGGTAATGTAGAGGGGCAAATTTTTGTATTTTTTATTCTGACTGTTGCAGCGGCAGAGGCAGCGATTGGTTTGGCTATTTTAGTAGTATTATTTCGGCGCAGACAAAGTATTAATGTCGATGAGCTTGACTCCTTAAAGGGATAAAGATGGAAAATAATTTAGTAGAACAAGATATGAGTATATATCTGGCAATCGTCCTTGCTCCCTTAATGGGTGCAATTATTGCGGGGGTGTTTGGACGTTATATTTCACGTACTATGGCACATCAAGTAACAATAGTGGGGGTCGCTATTTCTGCAGCATTATCTTTATTGGTTTTTAAGCATTTTGCTTTAGAGGATATGACAACTATTAATGAGACTATCTATACCTGGATGGTTAGTGATGGGTTACATTTAGAAGTGGGGTTTTTAATTGATAAATTAACGGCAATGATGATGGTTGTCGTTACTTTTGTTTCTTTGATGGTACATATTTATACCATTGGCTATATGCATGATGATAGTGGCTATAAACGTTTCTTCAGTTATATCTCCTTGTTTACTTTTTCTATGTTAATGCTGATTATGGCAAATAATTTTGTACAATTATTTTTTGGTTGGGAGGCAGTTGGTTTAGTTTCCTATTTATTGATTGGCTTTTGGTATACAAGAGAAACCGCTATTTATGCAAATTTGAAAGCCTTTATTGTTAATAGAGTGGGCGATTTTGGTTTTATATTAGGTATAGCACTTGTTGCTATGACGTTTAATAGCCTGGATTATCAAGATGTCTTTGCAGCGAGTACCCTACATACAGAAAGCACTATCGCTTTATTTCCTGGTACGCACTGGTCAACGATTACGGTAATATGTTTATTATTATTTATTGGGGCAATGGCAAAATCAGCACAAGCACCTTTGCATGTTTGGTTACCCGATTCAATGGAAGGTCCAACACCTATATCAGCGTTAATTCATGCTGCAACGATGGTAACGGCAGGTATTTTTATGGTGGCAAGAATGTCTCCGTTATTTGAATTATCACCTGTGGCATTAAACTTTATCTTGTTAATTGGTGCAGTAACAGCCTTTTTTATGGGGTTATTAGGTATAGTACAAAATGATATTAAACGTGTTATTGCTTATTCTACCTTATCACAACTAGGTTACATGACAGTAGCTTTGGGTGCTTCTGCGTATGCAGCCAGTATTTTTCACTTAATGACTCATGCCTTTTTTAAAGCGTTATTATTTTTGGCTGCCGGATCGGTTATTATAGCAATGCATCATGAGCAAGATATTCGTAAAATGGGGGGAATACGTCATTATATGCCTATTACCTGGATCACTTTTTTATTAGGTACGTTAGCTCTAATTGGTACGCCCGGGTTTGCAGGTTTCTTTTCTAAAGATAGTATTATTATGGCCGTACATGCTTCACAATTACCAGGGGCTAATATTGCTTATTTAGCTATCTTATTGGGTGTTTTTATTACTGCATTTTATAGTTTTCGTTTATATTTTTTGGTTTTTCATGGTCAACCAAGAATGGATCATCATACTAAAGCAGATTTGCATGAAACACCTAAGGTCGTTACCGTACCACTTATTTTATTAGCGATACCATCGGTGCTAATTGGTGCATTATTTGTTGCTGATATGGTATTTGGTGACTTTTTTGGTGCTGCTATTATGGTATTGCCGGAACATGATGTGTTAGCAACGTTAGCGAAAGATTATCATGGTATCATTGCAATGGTACTACATAGTTTTAAATCATTACCTTTTTGGTTGATGTTAGCTGGTATAATGAGTGCCTGGTATTTATATATGGTTAATCCATCATTGCCTGAAAAATTATCTCAACGTTTATTAATAATACATAAGGTATTGTTAAATAAGTATTATTTTGATGACATAAATAGCACTGTTTTTGCAGGTGGTGCTAGACAGTTAGGAACATTTTTATCACGTTTTGGTGATACGCAGGTAATTGATGGTTGGTTTGTCAATGGTTCTGCAAAATTGGTTGCCTGGTTTTCGAGTATTATCAGACATATTCAATCCGGTTATTTATATCACTATGCATTTGCCATGATGTTAGGTTTAGCGACACTGTTGGTTTTATTGCTTACTACAGTGATTTCTCACTAATATTGCTTACTTAGAAATTAAGGTATTTAATACATGTTTGCTAATTTACCTCTCCTTAGCCTTGCCATTTGGACACCTATTTTAGGAGGTCTTGCTGTATTGGCTATTGGTAATAAAAACAGAGATAACAATAATGCAATTGAAGCAAAAGTATTTGCATTATTAATTGCTATATTAACCTTTATACTGACTGTTCCTTTGTATGTATTATTTAATTTAGATACGGCTGCTATGCAGTTTGTTGAAAAAACAGCATGGATTGCATTATTTAATATTAATTATTATCTGGGTATAGACGGTATTTCTATGCCACTGATTATTTTAACCAGTTTTATCACCATTATTGTAATACTGGCTGGCTGGGGATCGATCAAAGATAAAGTGGCGCAATATTTATCTTGCTTTTTGATTATGGAAGGTCTGATGATTGGCGTGTTTGCAGCCTTAGATGCTATTTTATTTTATGTATTCTGGGAAGCTATGTTAATCCCCATGTTTTTAGTGATAGGAATTTGGGGAGGGCCTAATCGTATTTATGCTACCTTAAAGTTTTTTATTTATACTTTTTTAGGCTCAGTATTAATGCTGGTAGCGTTACTTTATTTACATCTAAATTCAGGTATTGGAGATACGGGGGTAGGTAGTTTTTCTATTTTGGATTTCCATCAAGTTCAATTATCATTAACAGAACAGCGTTGGATTTTTATTGCCTTTTTAATTGCTTTTGCAGTAAAAGTACCAATGTGGCCAGTGCATACCTGGTTACCTGATGCCCATGTGGAAGCCCCTACAGGGGGATCTGTTATTTTAGCAGCTATTATGTTAAAGCTCGGAGCGTATGGTTTCTTACGTTTTAGCTTACCTATCACACCTGATGGCAGTGCATCATTATCCTTTATGATGATTATGTTATCATTAATAGCAGTAGTATATATTGGTTTTGTAGCATTAGTGCAGCAGGATATGAAAAAATTAATCGCTTATTCTTCTATTTCACATATGGGATTTGTCACACTAGGATTTTTTATTCCGTGGGCGATTTTTTCTGTAAATAATAACTGGAATGGAGCGGTAATGGGGATTGAAGGTGCAATGGTACAGATGATCTCACACGGTTTTATATCCGGTGCGATGTTCTTATGTGTAGGGGTATTATATGATCGTTTACATTCACGTATGATCAAAGATTATGGTGGTGTGGTAAATACGATGCCTACCTTTGCTGCTTTTATGTTGTTGTTTGCTATGGCTAATGCGGGCTTACCTGGTACCTCGGGTTTTGTTGGTGAGTTTATGGTTATCATTAGTGCATTAAAAGCAAACTTTTGGTATGCATTTTTTGCTGCATTGACGTTAATTATTGGTGCATCGTATACCTTGTGGATGGTTAAACGTGTTATTTTTGGTAGCGTAATACATGCTACTGTAGCAGGTTTACATGATATTGATAAACGTGAATTAGGTATATTATCAGTATTAGCACTTATGGTATTGTTTTTTGGTGTATATCCTGCACCACTGATTGATGTCATGCATAGTTCAGTTGAACACCTGGTAGAACATATTAGTATTTCTAAAATACCAACTGAGTAGTCATTTATAGATTGCATAGGAAAAATAATGTCTGTTACTCCTGATTTATTACCTGCTACGGCAGAAATATTTGTTTTAATTATGACCTGTATTATTTTAGTAGTGGATACATTTACACCTGAAAAATACCGTGCTTCCAGCTACATATTGACACAAGGCACATTATTAGGTGCATTATTAATTACTATTGGATTGTATACAGAACAAAGCATTGTTACTTTTCATAATACGTTTATTCTTGATCCGTTAGCATCAATGCTAAAAGGTATTATCTATATTGTTGTTTTTGCTGTTTTGATTTATTCGAAACATTTTTTACAACAGCATAAAATGTTCAAGGGGGAGTATTTTGTTTTGATGTTGGCCAGCGTCTTGGGAATGATGGTGATGGTTTCAGCATATAGCTTTGTTACTTTGTATTTAGGCCTGGAATTATTATCATTATCTTTGTACGCTATGATTGCCATGCAAGATCAAGCTAAATCTGCACCTGAAGCAGCAATGAAATATTTTGTATTAGGTGCAATGGCATCTGGTCTACTGCTTTATGGTATGTCAATGATTTATGGTGCAACCGGTACGCTGCATTTGGCAGAAATTCAAACAAATATACTAGATAAATTTGAAACACATAGTTTATTATTAAGTTTTGGTTTAGTCTTTATTATTGTAGCAGTCGCTTTTAAGTTAGGTGCAGTACCTTTTCATATGTGGGTACCTGATGTGTATCATGGTGCGCCGACTGCAGTCACAATATTTATTGGTAGCGCACCAAAAATTGCCGCATTTGCTATGTTATTTCGCTTATTAGTAGATGGTTTGGAAAGTTTACATACCTCTTGGCAAGATATATTAATTATTTTAGCTATATTATCTATGGCGGTGGGGAATATTATCGCTATAGCACAAACGAATATAAAAAGAATGTTAGCATACTCTACAGTCGCACATGTAGGATTTATTTTATTGGGTATTTTAAGCGTTTCTCAAAGTGGTTATAGTGCTTCAATGTTTTACACCATTACCTATACCATTATGGCTGTAGGGGGATTTGGAATGGTTTTATTATTAAGTCATAAAGGCTTTGACGCAGAACGTATTTCTGATTTTAAGGGGTTATCTACCCGTGCGCCCTGGTTTGCCGTTATGATGATGATTTTTATGTTCTCAATGGCAGGTGTACCGCCATTTTTAGGTTTCTGGGCTAAGTTATTGGTGTTAAAGGCCGTAGTCGTGGAAGCTGATATGGTATGGTTGGCAGCTATTGCAGTATTTTTCTCTATTATTGGTATCTTTTATTATCTACGCATTATTAAATTTATGTTTTTTGATAAAGCAGAAGATAGTGAACATTTGACTATTACACAAGGAATGGCAGTAACTATGAGTATTAATGGTGTAGTGGTGCTGCTATTAGGATTATATCCGGGTATTTTATTAACCTATTGTGTGCAGGCTATTACCCATGTTATTCAATAATTTACTGATCTATTTGCTATGAATGGGTTACTTTTTGTTTTGACCTTTATAGCAGCTAATCTTCCGTGGCTGACTGAACGGCGTTTTATCTTTTTTTCTGCTCCTAAAGAGGGGAAAAAGCATAGTATACGGTTTTTTGAGTGGCTATGCTTTTACTTCTTGATGTTATTATTGGTTACTATGTATGAAAAAAAGCGGTTTGGCGTTATACATTCCCAGGATTGGGAATTTTATGCGATTACCGTTTGTTTATTCATGGTCTTTTCTTTTCCTGGTTTTGTTTACCACAATGATTTACGTAAATATTTATCTTAGCTTGTGATACTTCTACTTCTCCGCTACTAAAAATATAAACTAATCTACGCCAAGCAGCTTAATCTAAACCTATTCACATCGTTAACATGATTGCAATGGTTGCCCACTGTCTTACTAATGTACGTTATTGTCTGGTGGGCTATTAACGTGTCTAGACTATATTGCTCTAAATCTAAATAAAAAATACTACCACTTATCAATAAATTGTATGCGTTTATCGGAAAATATTTTTCTGATTTATGATTTAATCTATAATATGGGTAAAGGGTTAAGTAACGGTAATTGACTGACAGTAAATTGAACAAAAAGCTCATGCAATTTTGCTCCTTTAGAGGCGGGTAATTAACATTATAGACATTTGTTAGCAGAATGGAAAAGAATAATATGCAAAAACAGTATGCTTTTACATTAATTGAATTAATGATCACTATGGTAATAATTACTATTATGGTAACAGTAGCATTACCCGCTTACCAGAATATGCTGATGGATAATCGTTCTATTTCTCAAGTTAATGAACTTATTGGTGTACTTAGTTTGGCTCGTAGTGAAGCAATTAAACAGCATGCAACAATAACTATATGTGCGAGTGCTGATGGTAAAGCCTGTAGCGGAAGTGGTGATTGGAGTCAAGGGTGGATTGTGGAAATGGCATCAGGGGCATGTAATAAAGTATCACCTGATCCTGAATGTATACAACAAAAAATAGCGCCATTAGGGGATAATGTTACTACGGCAACTAAAAGTATTCTAACTTTTACTAGTTTGGGGGATATTTCTGGTGGTGCATTAAGTTTTGTTATTTGTCAAAATAATAAAGAAGCAAGTAAAGCCCAGGCAGTAAATGTAGAAGTTTCTGGTTTTGCATATACTGCAACAGATATTGATGATGATGGTATTGTCAATGATGTAAATGGGGGGAATGTTTCATGTCTATAATAAGAAAAAAATACAACATATCGCAACGTCCACGGGGCTTTACTTTATTAGAAGTATTAGTAGCTGTCTTTATTTTATCAGTAGGTTTATTAGGTATTGCTAATTTACAAATGTTAGGATTAACATATAACCAAAATGCTTACTACCGTTCTCAGGCGATACAACTTGCCTATGATATAACGGAACGGATGCGTATGAATCAAGATGGGGTAGATGCAGCTGCATACGATAATATTACCTTAACCTCTCTTCCTGGTGAGGTAGATTGTAATAACTCTGCTTGTGATGCTAGTCAGTTGGCTTCCTATGATTTATATCAATGGGCGGTACGAATTTTTGGTATTGATCAAAATAGTAATGGTAATTATAGCGATAGTGGTGATATTTATCCGGCTTTACCGAATATAACAGGTATCGTAACGACTGCAAAAATTACCAATAATGGCAGTAAATTATTTACTATCATGTTAAGTTGGGGCGAAAAAGAGGGAGCGGATAAAACTAAAACAGCAGAAAAAGATTTACTGTTTGCTGAAAATTTTGTACAGCGTAGTGTTGAGGTGTATTTACAATTATGAATAAACTAATACATAAGTATCAAGGTTTTTCCATCACCGAAATATTGGTTACTATGGTAATAGGGTTGGTATTGATGACTGGAATAATTAATATTTTTATCGGTAGCAAAAGAACCTATAAGATGAACGATGAACTGGTTCATTTTCAAGAAAACGGGCGATATATTGTAGAGCGTATGGGTATTGAATTACGTATGGCAGGGCATGCTGCTTGTGTTGATATACAAGAGCGAGGTATTAACTTTACTAGTGCCTTTGATGATGATTCAATACGTTTTTATCGGACACCTGTAAATGGTTTTGAAGGGGTTATTAATCCTTCTCTACCTACTGCTGCATCTGGAATGAATACAGGTAAGCTGAGTCCAACTCCTATTTCTGGTTCTGATATTATTTCTATTCAATATGCGTCTAAAGATATTGTACAGATGAGTGAAGATATGTCCACAGCGAGTGATGCCATTAAAGTAGATAACAGCAGCGGAAAATTAGGAGTAGTAAATAATAATGAAATATTATTAGTGGCAGATTGTCGTGATGCTGATATTTTTTTAGTAGGGGGTGCATCAGAAAATGCAGGTATAGTAACGATAGATCCTCAATACAATTTAACTAAACCCTATGCGAAAGATGTGGATGGTATGTGGCCTACAGTAATGCGTTTTGTTTCTAATACTTATTTTGTAGCACCCGGAACATCAGGTAATGCGTTATATCGCCGTGATAATATTAATGATAAGACGGTAAAACTTTTTGATGGGATTGAAACTATGGATGTGTTATACGGTGTTAATACTGGGGCTGGAACACAATATATGGATGCAAATACTGCTTTAGCATTGATGGATAATGTGGAAAGTGTGCGAGTAGAATTTATTTTACGATCTTTAAATAAAGTGGAGATAGTAAAAGCCAGCGAGACAGTGAAAGAATATATTTATCGTCCATTTGTTGCAACAGTTAAATTACGCAATAGGGGGGTAATATGATGAAACGACAACAATTTAGTTTTGAAGAGAGGGTGAGGCAGCGTGGAGCAGTATTATTTATCAGTATGATGTTATTATTAGTGATGACGGTTTTAGGTTTTTCAGCGATGAAAAATGCAACATTGGAAGCGAAAATAGCAAATAATTTCAATCAACGTAGTGTAACATTTCAAGCAGCTGATAGTGCATTAAAAAATATGTCAATTAAAGAGGTAGCAAAAGAGGCATTGGTTTCTACAAGTAAGGTTTCCCAAGATAAAACTGTTACGATGCCAAAAAGTGGGTTAATAAGCACTGGACGGGTACGTTATTTAAGTTCTGCTCCTGCTATGGGAACATCACTGGGTTTATTTACTACCTACCATTTTAATTTTACGGGGAAAGGGGTAATACCTAATCCAGAAGATAATAGTAAAAATATTTCTCGCATCCTAGTGTCTAAAGGTGGCTATATTTTTGCTCCAAAATCTAATTGAGTTAGCAGGTTAGAATGATGAAAATAGAAAACATATTTATATCTAATACTTTTAAATATTTATTCATATTGTTGATAAGTTTTTCTACTTTTGCAGATGATACCGAGATTTTTTTTGGTGGGTCGCAAACAGAAACAAAAGAAATACAACCTAATATTATGTTTATTATTGATACATCTGGTTCTATGTCGAGTAAGGATAATGGACCGACAAGTCGCTTAGATAGGGTGAAAGAGGCTTTGTATAGTATATTAGATAGTGTGAGTAATATTAATCTGGGTTTAATGCGTTTTAATAATCCAGGTGGACCTGTTGTTTATCCGGTAGTAGACATTGATGGTTATGCTTGTGAAGTAGATGGAGATTGTTCTGCATTAACACCAATGGAATCAACCCGTATCACTGCTAATAATGATGATGCAGAAGAAGCAACTGATACGACCGTTAATTTGTCTAATACTACCTTAACGTTAGATACAACAAAAACTGTAGGGTTGCACTTTACTAATGTGAATATTCCGCAAGGTGTTACCATTAAAAGTGCGAATATCCGTTTCACCGCCAATAATAATGATTCTAGTACAACATTGGTTACTATTACGGGTGAATTAGTGGATACGTCTGCAGCATTTACTGCAAGTAAGCAAGATTTATCAGTACGTAATAAAACGGCTGCATCAGTTAATTGGTCTATTCCTGCATGGGTGGCTAATGTGAGTGATAGTGCGCAAACATCGGAAGATATCACCAGTATTATACAAGAAATTGTATCACAATCTGGTTGGTGTGGAGGTAATAATTTATCATTGTTTTTGACCACCACACAAGGCACTCGTATTGCCAAATCTTATGAAGGATCAGTAGGTGAAGCACCTTTATTATCAATTACTTATGATGCAACTGTTATTCCATCAGGAGCAGGAGGATGCAGCAATGTAACAACAACTAATACTATAGCTGCGAACGCAGATGATGCGAGAGAAAAAACAGACAACAAAACGGATAATAATGATAGTTATTTACGTTTTTATAAAAGCAGTAAAACCAAATTAAATGCTACTCGCTTTACGGAAGTTAAAATACCTAAGAATGCAACTATTAGTGAAGCATATTTTGAAATGCATATTCAAGATGAAAAGAAAAATGGTTCAGTGGTAATGAAAATACAAGGAGAAAATACAGGTAATTCAGAAGTATTCAAAACGGGTAGTAGTAATAAAAAGAATATTAGCAGTCGTTCCAAAATAGGTAATATAGATTGGACTATACCTGCTAGTGCAAATACTGGAGATATTATTAAAAGTCCTGATATAAGTAGTATTGTACAAACTATTGTTAATAATTCGGGATGGGCTTCAAATAATGCGATGAGTTTTTTCTTTACCTATCAATCAGGTTCTGGAAAAAAACGTATCACTACCAGGGAGAGTGATCCACTGAATGCGCCTCGACTGGTTATTAAAGCTCAGGGAAATATCACTTCCGGAATTGCTCTTCCGACTAATAGAGATAGCCTGCGAGGAATTATTGATCAATTTTATCCTACAGGTTGGACCCCTATTGTGAGTGTATTGTATGAAGCGGGTTTAGCTTTTCAGGGACAGCCTTTAATGCATGGAGACATTCGAGGAAATCCCGCTAGATCAAGTTATCGGGTATCACATCCTGCATCTTATACGGGAGGGACCGTGTATCGTCCAGCAGGTTGTACTGATAGCAATTTAAATAGTTCTACATGTACAGGAGAAAAAATAAATGGTAATCCTGTGTATATTTCACCTATGGGATTAGTTTCTGAGGGAGGAAATTATGAAACGGTTGATGATCAACAATGTCAGCGTAATTTTATTGTACTATTAAGTGATGGTGCGGCAAATTCACCCAATACTGAAACTATTACTGCAATTAAAGCACTAACAGGTGATAGTTATAGTGTTAATGGCTATTGTCAAGATAGCTCTGGGAAAGAATGTGGTCCAGAGTTGACTCGCTACTGGTATGATAATGATTTAATGAGTTCGGTACCAGGTAAACAAAATATTGTAACTTATACGATTGGGTTATATGAAACTGGATCATGGTATAAAAAGGTAGCAGAGAATGGAGGGGGGAAATTCTTTATAGCTGGTGCTGGAGATGCAGGAGAAATCATGGGTATTTTTGAGACGATATTGCGTGAAATTATTTCTGTGGATACGACTTTTGTTTCACCAGGTGCTACGGTAAATCAGTTTAATCGTTTAAATCATCGTAATGATGTTTTCTTTTCCCTGTTTAAGCCTTCTGAGCGGGTGCAATGGGATGGAAATGTGAAGAAATATAAATTAAAAAATATTAGTACTGATAGTAAAGATAATGCTGTTGTAGTGGATGTGAATGATCATCCGGCAGTTGATGAGGATACTGGTTTTTTCTTTGATAATGCACAAAGTTGGTGGTCAAATGTAGTGGATGGTTCAAGTGTAAACCTGGGCGGGGTTGCAGAAAAAATTCCTGATTCTAATACACGTAAAAGTAGTGGTAAGGTCTGGACGTATTACAATGGTGCAATGCTGCAAATCCATGAAAATAATAAATCGGTGTTAACTAAAGCAATGTTAGGTATTGCAAGCACTGAATCAGATACTTACCATACTAACGTTTTAAAGTGGATTCGTGGTGTAGATGTTAAAGATAAGGATGGTGATGGAAATACATCTGAGATTCGTCCTTGGATGTCTGATCCATTACATTCTACACCAGGTTTAATAACGTATGGAGGAACGGATGAAAAGCCTGAGTTACGTCTATTTGTGGGTAGTAACGATGGTTATTTTCGCATAATAGATGTATCTAACAGTATGGATGCGAATGGTACAGGACAAGAAGTGTTTGCTTTTATGCCAAAATCATTATTACTAAATCAAAATACTTATTACTCTGATTCGGTAGCAGAACATCCTTATGGGGTTGATGGTGCTATTACTTTCTGGGTAGAGGATAAGAATGGAGATAAACAAATTGAATCAGCTGATGGAGATCAGGTATTTACCTATTTTGGATTGCGCCGTGGTGGTAGAAATTATTACGCATTAGATACAACAGATCCTGTAAATAGTAAGGTAAAATGGATAATTGAAGGAGGTACTGGTGATTTTAAAGAACTGGGGGAAAGTTGGTCTAAGATGCAATTAGCCAAAATTAAATTGGGTAATAGTAAAAAAGATGTATTAATTTTTGCAGCGGGTTATTCTAATGATCAAGATCAAGCCGAAACAAGGACAACTGACACAGTTGGTCGTGGTATTTATATCGTTGATGCAAATACAGGGCAACGTTTATGGTATGGTGGTCCGGCAGATAGTGCAGATTCACCAACCACAACATTTGCAGATATGAAATACAGTATTCCTGCAGATATTACTGTAATTGACACTACCGGAGACGGATTAGCTGATCAAATGTATGTTGGTGATATGGGGGGGCAAATATGGCGTTTTGATATTGCAAATGGTGCATCTTCTTGGAATAGTATGGTTACTGGAAGTGTCATTGCTGAATTTAGTGTAGATAATGATAAAAAGAATAATCGCCGTTTCTTTTATCCACCGGATGTAGCTATGTCTGCTTCTAATGGTCAGCGTATTTTAACTATTGCAATAGGATCAGGTTGGCGTAGTCATCCTTTGGATGATGTAGTAGAGGATCGCTTATATGTACTGAAAAGTATGGATGTGTTTTCAGCACCTATGGAAAATGGTAGTATTACGTATCCTTCCAAATTAACCGAATTGATGTTGGCCGATGTTAGCAGTGGGATTCCTGTTAGTGGTGATCAAAAAACTTACCTGGATAATAATGGTTGGTATTTACGTATGAATAATGGCGGTGTTGTAGGTGAAAAAATTATTTCCAAGGGTATTACATTTAACAATCAAGTCTTGTTTACCAGCTTTATTCCTCAATCAGTATCTAGTGCTTGTGAAGCGGCACAGGGTGGAGGACGTTTATATATAGTGGATTTAGCAACAGGTAAGGCAACTCTGAAGCTTAATGTTAATGGTTTGAGTGGTATTAGTGAATTTGGCGAAGATCGCTATATTGATCTTAAACATGGTGGTATTCCCCCTGAACCGGCAATACTCTACCCTGATGGTGATGATGGTCCGGTTGTATTGGTGGGTACAGAATCACCCTTAAGCTCTGAACAGTTAGATAGTTTAGCTCCTCCAAATGGAGTGCAATCTACTTACTGGAGAGAATCAGGGGAGTATTGGAATACAGGAGAAGAATACAGTGATTAAAGTGATAGATTTATTTTTTCAGCAAAAACAGCAGGGTTTCACTTTAATAGAAATCATGATAGTGGTAGCCATTATTGGTTTACTTGCTGCGATTGCATATCCTTCATACACGGATAATGTGCGTAAGGGGAGGCGTACTGATGCAACAGCTTCATTAACCGATGCAGCACAGCGGATGGAACGCTGTTATATCAGTAGTAATACCTATACAGGTTGTGCGCCGGCAAGTTATGAATCCCCAGAAGGATTTTATGATATTAGTTTTGCAACCACTGCAACGACATATCTTATAACAGCAACAGCTAAAGGTGCGCAAAGTAGTGATAATAAATGTGATACCTTTACTTTAAGTAATACGGGATTGCAAGGTTCAACTGGTTCGGCTACGGCTGCAATTTGTTGGGGAGGATAGAGGTTCGATTAATATTAAAATTTATACCTTTTTTAAATTATGCTATCCTGTTCCTGGCGGAAAATCACTTTCCTGGTTCATACTTACTTAAAGTATGCCGTCCTCTGTCGGGATCCTTTTTTTGCAATGGATGGATCAATAAAGGTATGAGTTCAGATAATGTCTGTACAATGTAATGCGGTCTATGGGGTATTTCTTTGGGCCAGGCTTTTGGGTTAGTATGGTGGTTTACCCAAATACTGGCAGTTTGGAGAGTGTGGACGCTATCAATATCTAAATACGGATCATCACCAATATGTATGCAATATTTGGGTAAAGTTTTAGCTTTTTTATAGGCTTGCAAATAAATATCGGGGTTAGGTTTTGCTACACCGGCTTGGGTAGGAGATAAAGAAAAATCAAAATATTTATCAAGACCTATCGTCTTAATGCAAGCATTACCATTAGTGATAGCGATGAGTGTGTAGTGTTTTTTTAATATCTCTAATACCTCTATGGTATCAGGATAAAAAGTGACCTGATTACGTGCTTTAATAAATATCTCAAATCCTTTTTCAACAAGCTGATGAGAATAGTGAAATTGTTTTGCTAATAGAGAAAGAGAATATTTACGTAGCCAAGTTAAATCCTGTGCAGGTATTGGATGCTGCTGTTTTATTTTTTTACGTAATTGATAATAATCTTGTATGGAATAAGATTGTGTAATGCAAGGATAATATTGTTGCAGCCACTGATAAAGGGTATCTTCTGCTCTAAGAATAGTGGGCATACCTGGCCATAAGGTATCATCTAGGTCAAAAGAAATAAGGTGTCTATCAGTAAATAAAGAAGACATGCAAGTATAGAACACTAATGGCTAGAAAATGTGGCGGAGCGGACGGGACTCGAACCCGCGACCCCCGGCGTGACAGGCCGGTATTCTAACCAACTGAACTACCGCTCCAAAAGAGCGCAAATTATAACAAAATTATCTTTATTTGACCAGTACTATTTATAGAAAAAATAAGAATTATTCTAATGATCAAAAATTCCTTATAATTTTCTTGGGATGCTTTGTTTAACGTTCTAAGAATATGCTATGCTATGGCTATTATCTGTTTATTTTTACCTAAAAAGGAAGGGTTACGCTGTGTTGGAAATGATTACTGCTGGTGGTTGGGTTATGATCCCCATTTTATTGTGTTCTGTCATTGCTTTGACTATTATTTTGGAACGTTTTATTGCCTTGCGAGGAAATCGTATCGCACCTAAAAAATTACTTTCAGAGATATGGCAATTACATAAAAGTAATCAATTAACGAATGAAGCCATTCAGCGTATTGCTAAAGAATCGCCATTAGGACGAGTGTTAGCGGCTGGATTAATTAATATGCACCATGATAGAGAAGTGATGAAAGAAAGTATCGAGGAGATGGGAAGGCAAGTTGTGCATGATTTAGAACGTTTTCTTAATGCCTTGGGAACGATTGCAGCAATATCTCCTTTATTAGGTTTGTTAGGAACGGTATTAGGTATGATTAAGGTTTTTGCAGTGATTACCGAAGTAGGTGTGGGTAATCCAGGGGTATTGGCAGGTGGTATTTCTGAGGCATTAGTTACCACAGCAGCAGGTTTAACCGTAGCCATCCCCGCATTGATATTTCATCGTTATTTTATGCGTAGAATTGATGATTTAGTCGTTAAAATGGAAGAACAAGCGGTAAAATTAGTGGAAGTCATTCATGGTAAGCGTGAACAAACCGAGGAGTTATAGTTGTGAATTTACGTTCTCGTCGTACAGAAGATTTATCACTTAATGTTACCCCTTTAATTGATGTGGTATTTCTGTTACTCATCTTTTTTATGATTACTACGACTTTTGATCATGAATCAGAGCTTAAAATTGAGTTACCTGAGGCAAAAGGAAAAGTTGATCAGCAAAAGAAAGATAAAATCTCTATTGTGATTGATGCCTCAGGGAAATTTACAGTAGAGGGTAAAGAAGTAGTAAATACCCATGCAGAAACATTAAAACGGGTGTTACATAAAGTAGCAGGAGATCAAGAAAATCCACGCATTATTATTAGTGGGGATAAAGCTGCACCGCATCAATCTATTATGACAGCTATGAGTGCGGCACAGCAATTAGGTTTTACCCGTCTTACCTTTGCTGCAATACAACCGCAATAAGCTATTTATTTATTGTTGTATGAAACGGCTGGAAGAATACTGGTATAGTGATAATTTAGCCGTTTTATTGTTGTTACCGCTTAGTTATTTGTATTGTACGATAGTACAAATACGACGTTTTTTATATAAAAAAGGTTACCTAAAGAGTCAAGGCTTTCCAGTACCAGTTATTGTTGTGGGAAATATTACCGTAGGGGGAAGTGGTAAAACTCCCTGTGTCATTTATTTAGCCCGTTATTTACAAGGCTTGGGATACCATCCAGGTATTGTTAGCAGAGGTTATGCTGCAAGGCAAAAAGCCTCCTTTCCTTATCGTGTTTATCCTCACAGTGAAGTAAATAAAAGTGGTGATGAAGCACTTTTAATAGCAGAACGTAGTGCTTGCCCTGTTATGATTGATCCACAACGTACCAGGGCAGTACAAGCCTTAGTGGTAGAGTGTGATGTTGATATTATTATATCCGATGATGGTTTACAACATTATGCTTTACAAAGAGATATTGAAATTCATGTTATGGATGCAAAAAAACAATTAGGTAATGGATATTGTTTACCTGCAGGGCCTTTACGTGAACCTGTTGCTCGTTTACAAGAAACGACATTACAAGTTATCAATGGTAAATTGGAAAATCATCGTGCATTGGATATGAGTCAATATGTTATGCAATTAAAAATATTAAATATTTATTCTGCTATCCATCCACAAAATTTTCGTACATTAGCCGATTTTCGTAATAAAACAGTTCATGCAGTAACAGCTATTGGACATCCTGAGCGATTTTTTCAACAATTACGGGCAGCAGGCATTAATGTTATTGAACATGCATACCGTGATCATCATATTTTTAGCCAAGAAGAAATCATTTTTTCAGATAATTATGATATTTTAATGACAGAAAAAGATGCGGTTAAATGTCGATCTTTTATACATCCACAGCATTGGATAGTGGCAGTAGATGCAATATTTGATAGCACGTTTACTCAGCAATTACAACGACTTTTAAAGGAGATAAAGTTGTGAATACACAATTACTTGAAATACTTGTTTGTCCTATTTGTAAAGGTAGTTTGCTATATCAAAATGAAGAATTAATTTGTAAGGTAGATAAATTAGCTTATCCTATTCAAGATGATATTCCCGTTATGCTAGAAGATGAAGCAAGAAAATTAACCTCAGAAGAAATAGAGACCTTAGAAAAAACATAATACAGTACAGGTTATTAGCATGTCATATACCATTGTTATTCCTGCTCGTTATGCGTCTACTCGCTTACCAGGGAAACCCTTGCTGGATATTGCAGGAAAACCGATGTTGCAGCATGTTTACCTTCTTGCACAGCAAACACAAGCAAATAATATTTGGATTGCATGTGATGATAAAAAGGTACAGCATGTTGCAAAACAATTTTCAGATAATGTGATGATGACATCGGTAACACATCGTTCTGGTACAGAACGTTTGTTTGAAGTGATTAATCGCTTACAACTTGATGACAATGAAATAGTTGTAAATGTACAAGGTGATGAGCCGTGTTTACCCCCTGCATTAATTGATAAAGTTGCCTATAATTTACAACAGCATAGCAAAGCGAGTGTCAGTACATTATGTTGTGCCTTACGAGAGCAAAATGATATTTTTAATCCCAATATAGTGAAAGTAGTACGGGATCAACAACAGTATGCATTGTATTTTAGTCGTGCTGCTGTTCCTTGGTATAGAGAAGGCTTTGATAAAAATAGTATGCAATTCCCTGTTGCAGAAGTCTATTTTCGACATATTGGCTTATATGCATATAAAGCAGGTTTAATTCGTGCTTATAAAGATTGGTCAGAAACTACTTTGGAACATATTGAAAAATTGGAACAATTACGTATTTTATATTATGGACATAAAATTTATGTAGATAATACTCATTTAGATCCAGGACAAGGGGTTGATACAGAAGAAGATTTATATAAGGCAAGAAAACTATTAAGCTAAAACACCTCGCCTTATTCAGGCGGGGTGTAGTAATGCGAGAAAGTAGTTATTGTCGCTCCTTAATTTCATCTAATGTTTTACAATCAATACATTGTGTTGCAGTAGGTCTTGCTTCTAAACGGCGAATACCAATTTCTATTCCACAGGTTTCGCAATATCCATAATCACCACTTTCAATAGCTGCTTTTGCTTCCTCTATTTTTTTAATAAGTTTACGTTCTCTATCTCGAGTCCGTAACTCTAATGCAAATTCTTCTTCTTGAGAAGCTCTATCATTAGGATCTGGATAATTAGTAACATCATCTTTCATATGATGTATTGTTTTATCCACTTCTTGCATTAAAGTTTGTTTCCAGTTCTCCAGAATTTCCATGAAATGTTGCTGCATTTCCTCACTCATGTATTCTTCATTTTCTCCAGCATTATATGGAGCAATATCATTATTGGGAACGGATGCAGTATTATCATTATTCGTTTCTGACATTATCTCAGCAACTCCTGCTTACTATAAAATTAAATACCCTAACTAATTAATGATGCTGTGTCGTAAATAGACGCAATACTCAGCATACAAGCCCGACAATATACACTAAAATGGCTTAGGGTGAAAATAGTTTCATAACTATTTATGTCAAAAAACAGCAAATAGGGGTTTAGTTTTGTATAATAGAAAAAATAGATGGTTATTATCTAAGGTATAAATTTCACAAATAATAATAACAAAGTTATTCTATTAATATTTAGATACCCCGTTAACAAAATAAGAGGAAGAAAAATGATAAATACGAACAAGTATTTAGCACTTATTTATCGTAGTGCATTAATATCTTTAATGAGTGTATGCTCTGTAGTGTATGCAAAAGAGCCAATTCAAGCTATTCAAGCAGCAAAAAATATTAATATTGCCAAAGCAGAATTAGGAAAAAAATTGTATTTTGATCCTCGTTTATCTAAATCAGGATTTATCTCCTGTAATTCTTGTCATAATTTGAGTATGGGAGGAACGGATAATTTAAAAACATCAATAGGACATAAATGGCAACAAGGGCCTATTAATGCACCTACTGTGTTAAACTCTAGTTATAATATTGCTCAGTTCTGGGATGGAAGGGCTAAAGATTTAAACGAGCAAGCAGGAGGACCGATTGCCAATCCAGGTGAAATGGCATTTACACATACTTTAGTAGTAGAATTATTAAAAACCATTCCAGGCTATGTAAAAGAATTTCAACAAGTTTATGGTTCAGATAAGATACATATTGAACAAGTTACTCAAGCGATAGCAGAATTTGAAAAAACCTTGGTAACCCCTCATTCTCGTTTTGATAAATGGTTACTAGGTGATAAAAATGCCATAAATAAGCAAGAATTAGCCGGTTATCATCTATTTAAAAAATCTGGTTGTGTTGCTTGCCATAATGGTGTAGCAGTAGGGGGGAATTCATTTCAGAAAATGGGGGTTATTGCACCCTATAAAACAACCAGTAAAGCCCAGGGGCGGGTTGCTGTAACAGGAAAAGAAGTAGATCGTATGTATTTTAAAGTGCCTACTTTACGCAATATTGAAATGACTTACCCTTATTTCCATGATGGGGGAGCACAAACTTTAGAAGAAGCAGTAGATATTATGGGTAAATTACAATTAGGAATACATTTTAATAAAGAAGATAAAGCAAAAATTGTTGCTTTTTTAAAGACATTAACAGGTGAGCAACCGCATTTTGCTTTACCTTTATTGCCACCTTCATCTTCTCACACTCCTGCACCCAAACCATTTGAGTAAGATGCAAGCTTTATCCCTTTTTAATAGCTAAATGAAGCGCAAGACCCCGTTCCTTTAGGGCGGGGATGATGTCAATTTGCCGGTGAGCCTGGTCGTTGTATTATATTCATTCATAAGATATTATTCTATAAGACTAGGATGACTTGATTTTTTCTTCATAATTTGCTCTACTTATATTAGAATATTATAATTTTAGAGGTTTTATTATGGCGAATTTAGTCCCACTGAGAAAAGAGCATTTGTCTGAAGATGATACGGATATACTTTCAGAAACGCTACAATCTAAAGATACATCATCAGATAATTTGACGGATATAACAGAAAATACCGATAATGGGGTACAAGATAACCCTATTTCAGTAGAACGAGTTGAAATATTAGAAAAGCAATTAGATGCCTTAGAAGCGGTGAATACCGGATTATTGGAAAAGGATGAAAGTTTTTCTAATGAGCTTAAAGAGACGCAAGGGGAGTTACTGTTATTAAATTCTGAACAGAAAAAACAGCAGCAATCACTTGAAGCCATCAATATGGGGCAGGATGCAATTCAAGATAAATTACAGGATGTGGCAAAACAGCATCAAGAGCAAATTCATCATTTAGAAAGTAAAACGCAAGGATTAGAAGATAAAACAGAACAGTTAGATGAAAATTTAACGCATTTATCTGAGTTGCAAGAAGTACAGTTTAATAAAGTAACAGAAAATATCGCTGATTTAGAGGAAAAGGATGTTAAAGTTCAAGAAAAACTAGAGGATATTGATCAGCTGCAAACCGAGCAACATGATAAAATTGATCAATTAGAGTCCATTAGTGCTAAATTAGCAGATATTAGTGATAAACTTAGTGATAAAACCACTCGTTTAGAAGATAGACAAGATAAATTATTGGAAGAACATACACATTTAGCAAGTCGTACTGGTACATTGGAAAACAATGTATTAGAAACAAAAAAACACTTCCAAAAAACAACGGATAAATTATCTGAGCAATGGTCTCAAGAAACACAAGCATTATCTGAAAAAGATACAGCATTACAAGAACAGTTAAGTGCTGTAGCAGGGCGTACTGGCACATTAGAAAGTCAATACAGTGATTTAGATGCTAGTACTAATGCATTGGGGCAACATCAACTTGTTTTAGATAAACGTACTGCAACATTACGCCAAAAATTTCAATATGCAGGTATTACCATTACTGTAGTATTGTCTTCTATCCTTATTGCAGGGGGATTTTTATATACTCAAAATAATAATGAATTGAAAAACTTACAAAATTCAGATGTAGTCATAGGTAATGATATAGCTCAATTGACAGAACAAATCAATGTAACAAATGCGAAGCAACTTGGCACACAAGAAAAATTATTGCAATTAGAGGCACAATTAGGCAGCTTGCAACAGGCATATCAAGAAAATAAAGTATCTATAGAAAAATTTGAACAACAGTATGCACGTTTATCTGAATCATTAAATCAGCTTGGTAGTGAATTAGCGATTATTGATAGTAAGTTAGATGAAAATATTGAACAACAAAATATCTACAAGCGATTGCAATTTAGCCGTGCAGATAATCAACCTATATATGATAAAACCTGGATTAAAGCACAGAATAAACGCTATTATACAGTACAGTTAATGAGTGCTAAATCACCAGAAGCAGTATTTAGGTTTGTATCTCAATACCAATTAGGAGGGGATTTAGCTTATATCAAAACCCGTAATGCAAAAGGACAAGAATGGTATTCTGTGGTAGTAGGTGCTTATCCAGATAAACAATCTGCACAAGCTATGATCAATGGATTACCCGCAGAGATAAAAGCAAATAAACCTTGGATGCGTTCATTTGCTCATCTACAAAAAAAGATATTATAAAGATCAAAACCGGCAGGCTAATGGTGTTATGGATTTGATTCATCAACGGTAGCAGGTAGACCAGCAGAAACCTCATGATCTCTTTGTCCACTGTTTTTGCTGCTTTGATTTTTCCAGTTTTCTGCCCGTCATGCCTTCGTCATCGCCTGCCCATTTATCCTAGTGCAGCGCTTAAATTATTGGATAAAACGGAAAAGGCAGCCCATCGGACTACCTTTTTTGTTAGTAATTATGGTGATTGGAAATAACGCTGACGTTCTTTAAAACGGTGTATATTTTTTATTATAAATAGGGGATTAGGTGCTTTGCCCTCTGTTTTTACCTGGAGTCGAGCTCCCTTGTTGAAAGAAAGAAAATCTAAGGCATATTGAATAAAATCCTTTTTTTGTAAATTTTCAGTGAGGGTAATTAATTGCTCCTGCATAGTAAATTGGAAATAATCTAAACTTAATTCATCCCAATACTGAGTAGTAAGTGCTAATAAATTTTTAGGTTTTTCACGTAATTGAGTAAGTAAGGCTTGTTGATACTTATGATAATCAGCATCACTTAATGTTTTAAGTGTATCTTTGTAATTTTCTAAAAAGCTCTCTATATGTTGTGATAAGAGTGCCGGTGCTGTATAAGGTGATTGCACTATAAATAAAATACCATTACTACGCAATAACGGAAGGTGCATGGCTGCTACAACATAACCTAATTGCTTTTCAGTACGTAAAGCATGGTAAAAAGGGGTTTCAATTAAGGTGGCTAATAACGCTGTTTTAGCCCTGTTTTTTAATTGTGTATCAGGGGCTTGCAGATATGTGATTAAAGCGGAATCATTATGTTCAATCGGCACATCATATTGATAAATTTTTCCTTCCGTTAAATTGACAACTTGTGTGAGGGGTTGTTGATGCAATGTGGGCAAAGGATATATCAAGGTAATTAATGCCTTGGCTTTGTTTTTAGTAATATTACCATGCGCTAAAATATCAATATTTGACAAAGATAAGTTTTTTACAAAAGTATGTAATGCGGCTTCTTTTAGGGGAGTTAAAGCAGCAATCAACGCCTCTGTATCCCAGGAAGGTTGTAATAATAACATAGAGAGCTTGCTATAGAGCTGTTTATAAGGGGTACGTTTAGCTTCATTTTTCCAACTGCGTAATAATTGTTCTTTTAAACGGGTAAAACGTGCTGGATGGGGATGCGTTAGCCTTAGTGCAGCAAGAATTTTTTTGATAAGAATGCTTTGTTTATCATTATATCCCGAGACTTTAAGCGTAAATCCTCGTGTATGTTTATAAAAGCTATAGCTAAGACCTGCAAGACTGGCAGGGTAAGAAAATTCATTCAGTTTATCTTTTATCCATTCAACATATAGACTACTCAATGCTGCTTGTTGAGCGTTTGCATTGATAACAGGTGTTTTAAAGTTAATAAAAATATTGGCTCTAGGTTGTAAAAAAGTGCGATCTTGCAAATGCCAAAGTTTAATTGTGGGCGTATCATAAATAAGTTGAGGCACTAAATTATTATCTGTAGCAGGGAATAGCTCTAAATTATCAGCAATAAAGGGATTTTTCTTAGGTAGCTGCAATGTAGAGATGGTAAGATTATTGCTCCATGTTTGGATGTCATGATTGGATATGCTTTCTACTTTATAAGGAGTGTTAAAGTAGGGAGAATAGTTATCTTGAGGTAAATTGGGTGCAGTAATACTAATTAATACATTTTTGGGTGTCAACCGTGCCAAAATATCTTGAATTGCCTGAGCATCGTAATGATCCATACGGTAATCACCATAAATAACATCTTGAGGTGGGTATTTTTGTAAGTTAGTAGATAAAGTAGTAACATAATTAATAGCTTTTTGTTTTTCTTTAAAACGAAAGTTAATAGTATTAATTTTTTGTTGTTCTTGATACCGCCAGGCTTGTAAGCCTTTATTTTTTATTAAAGCGATATTTTGAAAGACTAAGCGGGCGATCTCATCAGTATATGTTAAACCTTTTTCAGTGAGAGTAATGCTGATATGAAAGGTAGAAAAGTCCCGTTGATCCATCCCATTTCCAGCACTTAAACTTTCCGCCCAGCCCCGTGATTTTAACAATGATAATAAACTGCCCTGGCTTTCATCACCTAATAAGTGGCTAATATAAAATGCAGGTTTTATCGTATAGGTAGAACGTAAAGAAGGTAAGGGAAAACTTAAAGAGAGGCTACGTTGCTCCTGAAAAGGAGTAATATAGACTTTTTTGGGTAAAAAATCGGGGGTAAACAGTGGTTGAGTAATATGTAAAGGTTGAATATTATAGTTAGGGATTGCACTAAATTTAGTGTTAACATATTCTCTTAATTGAGATAGCGGTTCTTTACCTAATACGACCAAGGTCATAATATTGGCAGAATAATAGCGTTTATGAAAAGCAATCAAGGCCTCTTTGGTAGATTGATCGGGCTTATCTGCAAGAGTATCTAAATTACCAATACTAAATTGTGAAAAAGGGTGTTGAGGATTGCTAAGTTGTTTCCATACTTCATAGGTACGCCGAAAATCATTCTTTTTGCGAGCCTGATACTCTGAGTTCACCGCATTTTTTTCTCGATTAACATATTTATTGGTAAACAAGGGAGCGATAAAAAATTGTGCAAAACGATCTATAGCTGGTTCTAAATATAAAGGGTCAATATCAAAAAAATAGTTAGTATGTTCAAATGAAGTATAAGCATTATGATTACCACCGTGTGCAGAGATAAAGGTTTGATATTCACCCGCTTTGGGGTATTTTTTAGTCCCTAGAAATAGCATGTGTTCTAAAAAATGTGCTAAACCGGCAAATGTTTTGGGATCGCTGCTACTACCACGATGTACATCCAAAGAAACAGCAGATTTATCGGTATTAGGATCGGAAATTAATAACACTTTAAGGTGGTTAGTTAACATTATATAGTCATATTGACGTGTATCATCAGGACTTTGCTTAATAGGCTGTAGTTGTTGCTGTTGCGTGTCAGCAAAACTGGTGAGGGTATAAGAAAGGAAGAATACTAATAGCAAGGTCGTGATGAGAAAGAACCCGTTTTGCCCTTTTTCTAAAAGGGATGCTAAAGATATAGGATTATCATGGTAAACTGGCATTAAAATAACTCTCCGTATAAATAATAATGCTGAATAGATAAAATAAAAGGCAACTGAATTTATAATGTTAGGACAGTGTATTACAAGTAGAGTTTTATAGAAAGTCATTTTCAGGAGAATTACATTGCGATTACTAAAAATAAGCGGATGGATAATAGTATCTTTAGGTTTGTTATCTTGTGCAGGACATCATGGAGTAAACCGTGAAGATATGGATAGAAAGATACATTTACATTATGGACGAATACATACCATAGACATTGTTGATGTCAATTCAACCATGAGTGGTGGCGCAACATTAGGTGCATTGATTGGATTGGCAACTGGTATGGGGCATTCGGGTGAATCGACGATATACCGTGTTATTGCCGGTGCTATTTTAGGTGCATTGACTGAAAAGTCTTTAACTGAAGGAGAAACCGCACAAGCGATTACTTTAAAGGAAAATAATGCAAGGATGGTAAAAGTTATCACACAAGTGCCAAATGTGCGTGCTGGAGATTGTGTATCTATTGAACGTCATTATCGAAAAGTAAAATTATTTCGGGTTGCTGATCAATACTGTAAATACTGATTATAGATATTAGCAATAGAGGCTTTAGTCTATTAATGCGGTTGGCTAAAATCTCCTTGCTTGACTTACATAATGTTAATTATGGGTTTTTGATAGAATAGGGTGCTTGAATGTTAAAACTGTATTTTAAAGCCCTTCCAAAAAGATAATCCCACCCCCAATTTGGGTGGGAGGTAGTTAATGGTTGTCAATAAGCTCTGAGCTAAAGACAGAGGGGTTTTTTGTCACTAGTGGGATAAAGTAAAAATTTTAATGTGCTTGTTGTTGCCATTGTTCAAGTTTTTGCTGTGCAAGTGTGGTTCTATAAACGGCATCTTGCACATATTGTTTCCATTGCTGCGAGTCATTTAAGGCATTATCTGGGGAAAAATTAAAATCCTCCGGTATATCGTTTTGTTCTGGGACATAACCATCTTGATCGGCATATTTCTTTAATTCTTCGCTAAATATTCCAAATTTGCTAAAATGAAACATAGTTACTCCTTATTAGGTTTTTGGGAACATACCCAATGTAAAATAATAGTGAGTTTTTTTTTAAAAACAATCTATTTAGGAATAAAAAATAAAATGTTATGATGGCATATTATTTGATAATAAAAATATTGGGATAAAGTATGCAATATCAAAATAACGAGGCTTCTACTTCACATAACCCTGATTTAGGATGGAGTCAATTACGTGAAACCATTGTCATGTTGAAGTTAGCCATTGCACATATTGATTACTCTTTAACAGAAGGTGAGAGTTCAATTGACACTCTCACTCAATCCTTTACAGATATAGTACATAGTATGCAAGAGTTAGAAGCTAATACGGATGCACAAACTTCATTAGAAGACGTTGTGAATTTAATTCATCATGAAACAGATGCAATGCGGAATAAAGTACAAAATGCTATCATTGCTTTTCAATTTTATGATGCTTTGAGTCAACGTTTATCCCATGTTAGTCATAATTTAGATGCACTAGGACAATTAATTAATGATTCAGAACGCTTATATTCTCCTCGAGCCTGGCATACATTACAAAACGCCATACGAGAAAAATATACCATTGAATCAGATAAAAAAATGTTTGATGCAGTACTCAATGGTATGAGTATTGATGAAGCGATACAGTCTATGCAACAGGTCAATGATACTGATGAGGAGAATGATATTGAATTTTTCTGATCGCTATATCACGCAAGGCATTATTTTAATATCGCTTTAGCATGTTCCCAATCATAAGCACAATCTACTTCAATGCGTACTTTATGTAGTCTTTCTAAACCTTCTTGAAGGATACAGTCAGGAGACCTGTATTTGAATATTTACGCTCTAAAGCGTTCCTCAATGGGAAAACAAAGCGTAAAATTGCCATTCGAAAAAAAGCGGTACAGGCGGTGGAACGACCGTCTTTAGATGGTAAAGGAGATGTAAGCCCGGAAAATCCGGCAACAACCGTTGATGCGTCAAACGAAAACAGAGTAACTTAATCACCCGGTATGGGTGATTAAGTTACTCTTTTAGTAGGCTCGTTATGCCTGCAGGGGTGCGGCTCTTGAAGCCCGCTCCTTTAGGGGTGGGTAGTTCACGGTTGTGTTCAGTAACTATAACAGCTATAGAGGATTTACCTGAGAAATGAAGAAATAAGAGACAGTGTAAAAATTATATGAGGTAAAGGCAATATATAAAAAAGGGTACGTAAATTATGTTAAGTTACCATCAAAAAGCAATATTGTATCATCAGTTACAAAATATGGAGCAGGCGGGGCTTTCTGCAGAACAAGCATTTAGCGTATTATTAAATGATGCAATATTTAGTAAAACTCGTATCAATAAACGTTTACAAAAATTGATAAGTTTAATAAAACGCGGGAAAGATATTGTTACAGCAGGAAAACAGGTTGAAATATTTAATGATTTTGATAGTGGTGTAATGAAACCATTAATGATGGCAGGGAAAACAGAAACAGCGTATCAATGTTTAGCTAAATATTATCAACTAAAAGGAGAAAGTCGGGATCAAATGAAGGCTAATTTAGTGTATCCTTTGGTCTTAGTTATTTTAGCCATTTTAATTATGCCCATCCCACAAATATTTTCAGGCACTATCAGTGTTTTGGAATATGTATGGACTGCCTTCTTACGTATCATCACGGTGTTGAGTGGTTTATATCTCTTATGGAATTATCCTTTGTGGAAAGAACAACATACACAAATAAAATGGTTGGATAAGTTAATTTTGGCCATGCCAGGTTTATCGACTCGTACTATACGCCATAATCGGCAACGTTTTATAGAAATACTCGGTTTGTTACTCGATGCAGGTTTAGCTATGGACGATGCCTATTTGCGAGCTATTGATACGTGTTCTAATAGTATTATTAAAAAAGATATTAAAAAATATATTATTGCTGTACGACAAGGAAAATCCCTGTATCAAGTAGTACAACAAAGTCCTTATTTGGCTGATCCTGGTTTGTTGCAATTATTACACACGGGGGAACAATCTGGGCGTTTACCAGAAATGTTATTACATTATGCAAAGCATGAGCAAAAACAGATTACTCGTTCTATTCAAATTATGACTGAGTGGATTCCCCGTATTGCTTATTTACTTATAGCATTAATGATTGCTAAAAATATCATTGAAACGGGATTACCGATGCCAGAACTCTAAACAATATCTCTGACAGGATATGGGGTTTTAGACAAAAGATCGCCAAATTGCACAAGATTTTATAAATTATATGAAAGTTAAGGAATAATAGAACTATGACAGCACTTGATCCTATTAGAGCAGAAGATAAACGTGTTATTAATGGTAAGGCAGATATTAATCAACTTGCACCTTTTAAATATGATTGGGCATGGGAATTTTATCTGAATGCGAATAAGAATACTTGGTTTCCTACTGAAATATCTATGGGAGAAGATAAAGCCTGTTATGCTACTTTGAGTACGGCAGAAAAACATATTTATGATAATGTGTTTGCAACATTAACCACCTCAGATGTAATGGCGATGCGGAATATTGGTATTGCTGTAATGGAAAAAATCACTGCTCCAGAAATTCAGGCATATATTGGGCGACAAATTTTTGATGAGGTGGTACATACTCATACCTATCAGCATTGTATTGAAAATATAGGCCTGGAAGCGGGTGATATTTATAATCGTTATCGGGTTGTTCCTGAGATTTATGCCAAAATTAAAATGGCAGGTGATCGCATTGCCTATGCGTGTGAACATCGCCTAGACTTTGATAAACCGGAAGTGATTAAACAATTTTTGGTTTCTTATATGTTTTTTGCCGGTATTTTTGAGGGAGTATGGTTTTATCATGGTTTTACGCCTATTTATGCTTTGCAACGTCAAAATAAAATGAAACGCACGGCAGAACAATTACAATATATTCAACGGGATGAATCATTACATTTTCAATTTGGTATTAAGGTAATCAATACGATTGTTGCTGAAACGGGAATTAAACCTGAACAAGATGAAATTCATCAAATATTTAAGCAAGCTATGGATGTAGAAGAAAATTATATTCGTTATGTAATGCGTGAACCTATTTTAGGTTATAATATGCATTTACATATGGAACAGGCAAAATATTTATGTAATCAACGTTTAGTTCAACTAGGATATCAACCACTTTATACAGGAGTAAAAAATATTTTGCCGTGGTTAGACGAGCAAATTTTTATTAAAAAAGAAAAGAACTTTTTTGAAAATCGTGTCACAGAGTATCAAACTGGTGGTGCATTACAATGGGATTGATGCTGAAAAAAAAAAGATATCTTTTATACCTAATGCCTCCATACCAAGTAGTACACTGGTTGTTAATTCAGTCGGTTTTTAGGCGGTAAGTCAAGGAGATGAGAAAGAGGTAATGGCCTCTTTCTTTTTTGTTTTTTCTGTTGATTAAAGATGGTAACGGAGTTGAAAGTGGATACCACTATCTTGTAAATCATTCTTGTTTTGTTCATATTGACGTAACTGTTTAGCAAGATCAATATTAATAGAAAAAGCATTATTAATTGTCCAATGAATATTTATGCCAATACTGTATAAGTCTTTATTAGTCGCTTCCACATTACGTTTATCCCATACTTTAGCATAATCAAAGAAAGGAGATAATTGCAGATGGTAGGGGAGGGAATAATGTAACATCATAGAACTGACGATACCATTATCACCAATAAAGCTATTTTCTCTATACCCCCGAACAGTTTGTACACCGCCAATACTGATTTTATTACCAGGTAATAAGGTATCATTACTTACTTGTAATTGTAGAGTCATATCAAACTGTAGAGCTTGCCAGGGTAAATTTTGTAACCACTGAGCTTGAGTAATAAAATTACTAAAATGGGTATCTGCATGGGGATCATTCACATTCGCATCAAACCAATCCAGACCTATATTCAAAGTAGTATGTAGTGCGAGTGATCGTTGACTGTTTTTTTGTTGCCATTGATGTTGTAATTGTAACAATGTTGATTTACTGACACCTTCTTCTACTCCAACAGAAAAAGAAAAGGGCCTATCAAGCAAGAAATTTTTATTTTGTTGATATTGAATACCCATCATAAAGTGTGCTTTAGTATTAAGCGTTTTATAATATAGATAATCAAGGTTTATTTGTGCTGTTAATGCCTGACTTTGTATATCTAAGTCTTTAAAATCATCATTAATGATACTTGAGTAAGCGCCTGACCAGTATGTGCTGATATAAAGGCTATCAAAAGCAAGGGGATATTGATAATAAAGTGATACATCCCGTAATCCTTCACTCACTCCAAAAGTGGTAGTTAAGGTATCTAAATGCTGTGTTATATTTTTGTGGGATGTGGTAAAGCCGAGGTATTCGGCTCCAATATTAGGAGAATGGTAATTATTAATAAAAAATTGGCTATAAAAGGGTGATTTTTCCTGTATGGAAAGTTTTAATATACTTTTTCCAAGTACCTGTCCAGGAATTAATTGGGCATTGATTTGTTGTATGAGGTCTTGCTGTTGTAATAATTGTAAATCATATTGTAAACGATAAATATTTAAAATATGACGGTGTTGTTGGAGGGTATTTTCGATAAAAGTGGTAGGAATAAGATGGTTACCTTGCAGGATAAATTGACTTAATACTCCTTCTATAATGTTAAAATGGACACTATTATTATCAATCTTGTTTAAGATCACACCAGAATTAATAAAACCTTTTTCAATATAAAGATGTATTAATTTTTGTCGGAGTGAATGTAATTCATTGAGGGTAACGAAACGTTGTGAATAAGGACGACAAATCTCAGCCAATGTTTTATCATTAATTACATTATTACCGCTAAAAATATATTGCTTTACCCAAATAACAGATACTTGTGATGTGTTATGAGGAGCTAGAGCCGGTAATTGCCAACGGGTATTGGTATCATGTTGGTGAGTATCTGCAAGAGTATTATGTGTATACGAATACAGTCCGGTGAACAGAAAAAATAAAAATAATAAATAATGGAGTGTAAACATGGCAAGTAATAAGAATGAGCGTTGCATTGCTATTAGGAAAGGGGCAATATTTTTCTTTAGTGTTATACCCCCTTGTACGCATTATACGCCAGAAAAATAATTAAATCCTTTACCATCTAATTCAAGATAACTAGAGGTGTATTGGGTTGGTCACTCGCTCTTAAAAAGCAGCACGAAATGCTATTCTTTAGATTGGAAAAGAGGTCAATGGTAGTAAATTAATCTATTAACTTAGTGAGGAAAATAATGATGCAAGAGGCAGAAATAGGATTAATTGGTCTGGCAGTAATGGGGCAAAATCTCGCATTAAATATAGATGAAAAAGGCTTTTCTATTGCTGTATTTAATCGTACGGTCAGTAAAGTAGATGCGTTTATGCAACAGGCAGGAAAAGATAGTCATATTATAGCTACACATTCTTTAACAACGTTGATAGAAACGCTTAAACCTCCCCGAAAACTCATTCTAATGGTAAAGGCAGGGGATGCAGTGGATCATTTATTAGAACAGCTTATACCGTTATTAAATGAAAATGATATTGTTATGGATGGAGGAAATTCCCTTTATACCGATACGAATAGACGTACACAATGGTTAGCAGAAAAAGGGATAAAGTATTTAGGCATAGGAATTTCTGGTGGGGAAGAGGGCGCACGTCATGGACCTGCGATTATGCCAGGAGGTAATAAACAAGCCTGGTTAGCTGTACAAGCTGTTTTACAGACGATTGCTGCACAAGTAGAAGGGAAAGCCTGTTGTGATTGGGTGGGTGAAGGAGGTGCCGGGCATTATGTCAAAATGGTACATAATGGTATTGAATATGGCGATATGCAATTAATTTGTGAAGCATATGATTTCTTACGTCATGGGATGCAAAAAGAGGTATCGGAAATACAAGCATTGTTTAGCCAATGGAATACGGGCGTATTAGATTCTTATTTGATGGAAATCAGTGCTGATATTTTAGCTGTAAAAGATCATGATGGGACACCTTTAGTAGATAACATATTAGATAGCGCAGGACAAAAAGGGACAGGTAAATGGACAGCGATTGATGCAATGGAACAAGGTATTCCTTTAACTTTAATTTCTGAAGCTGTCTGTAGTCGTTTTATTTCTTCCTTAAAAGCACAGCGTATACATGCTCAAAAGGTATTACCCGTGGTTGTAGAGAGGTTTAATAAAGATCAATCTGAATATATACAGTATTTAGAAGATGCTTTATATGCAGCAAAGATTATTTCTTATGCACAAGGCTATATGCTAATGCAGCAAGCAAGCAATAGTTATCAATGGCAGTTAAATTATGCAGGTATTGCACAAATGTGGCGAGGAGGATGTATTATTCGTAGTCGCTTCCTCGATGACATTTATCAAGCGTATACCGATAACCCAAAATTGGAGCATTTACTGTTAGCCCCTTTTTTTGTACAAGCGATAGAAAAAGCACAAAAAGGGTGGCGTAAAGTGGTTGCTATGGCAGCAGAAATAGGTATTCCCGTCCCTGCCCTGGGATCGGCATTGAGCTTTTATGATAGTTATCGCCAGTTACAGTTGCCGGCAAATTTATTACAAGCGCAACGGGATTATTTTGGCGCACATCAGTATGAACGGATAGATAAACCGAGAGGGGAATTTTTTCATACCAATTGGATGGAAAAAGGGGTATAAATATGGAAGATTGCACATTTATTATTTTTGGGGTAACAGGTAATTTAGCAAAAAATAAATTATTACCCGCATTGTATCACCTGGAACAGGCAGGGCGTTTAAGTAATACCATGAAAATAGTGGGTTTTGGTCGTCGAGATTGGACAGATATACAATGGCATAATATGGTTACAGAACAATTAGAAGGTCAGATACGGGGAGGGGTGAATACACAAGTATTAGAACGATTTTTACAGCGTTTACATTTTATTAATGGTAATTGGCAGGAAAATGATACATTTACGACCTTAAAATTGGAAATAGAAAATAGTCAGATATATCCTCAAAATTTTATTTTTTATTTTGCAATACGTCCTTCTGATTATCGCCGAGTGATTAAAAATTTAGTAGCACAGGATTTACATAAAGAGGAACATGGCAAACGCCGTTTAGTGATTGAAAAACCTTTTGGGCATGATTTAGAAAGTTCGGAAGTATTAAATACCTTATTACATCGTTATTATTGTGAAGAACAAATCTACCGGATTGACCATTATCTTGGGAAAGGGATGGTACAAAATATTTTGGTATTCCGTTTTGCTAATACCCTGTTAGAACCTTTATGGAATCGTAATTATATTGATCATGTACAAATTACCCATGCAGAAACACGTGGTTTATCTGGACGTGCCTATTATTATGATGAAGCCGGAGAATTACGTGATATGATTCAAAGCCACTTATTACAAGTATTAGCTTTAGTGGCAATGGAAGCCCCTGCAAATTTGGATGCCGATGCATTACGAGATGAAAAAGTAAAAGTCTTACGTTCTATTCGGAAAATTAAAGCCAATATGGTAAATATGCATGCATTTCGGGCGCAATATGCACGAGGAGCAGTAGCAGGTGAAGTAGTAAGGGGATATTTAGAAGAAGAGGGAGTAGCTAAAAATAGTACCACAGAAAGTTTTGCCGCATTAAAATTATATATTGATAATTGGCGTTGGAAAGGTGTGCCGTTTTATTTACGTAGTGGTAAGTGTTTAGCAGAAAAAAGTTCCATGATTAGTATTCGTTTTAAACAGCCCCCTCAACATTTATTTCGGGATACGCCCATAGAACAACTCAAACCTAACTGGATATTGCTCAAAATTCAGCCTGGTGAATGTGTACGTATGGAAATGCAAGTTAAACAAAGTGGTTTGGAAATGAAAACCTTAACGACGCAACTCGATGCCAGTTCCTGTAGCATGGGGGAATTAACTATAGATGCCTATGAAGCCTTGTTATTAGATGCTATAGATGGTGATCCGTCTTTGTTCTTGCGTTATGATGAAGTGGCATGGGCATGGAAAATTGTTGATCCTATTATGAAATGTTGGATGGCTGAACAAGATTATATTCATACCTATCCAGCAGGAAGTTGGGGGCCAGAAATTTCTTCTCGTTTATTTGATAAAAATGATCAATATTGGCGTGATACGATGGATTGATTATGCTTCTATATAATAAGCGGTTTTTATTGTAAAGCGTTTTGCAAATACGCTGGCAGTTGAGCCGTTACTTCATTCATGGCATAATAGCCCGATTTTTTTATCATCTTGGACAACTTATGGACATAATTAATCAATTGAGTTTTGGCATTGAATTAATGCTCGTTGGTATGGGAACGGTATTTGTTTTTTTAGTCTTGTTAGTTTTTTCTATATTAGGTATGACTAAGGTTATATCAAAAGTATCAAAGGATGTATCACTGCCTGGTGGTTCTCATGCTGAAATAGATACTGGCAAAAATAATGAATTATCAAAAGAGTTAATTACCGTTATTAGCTCTGCGGTATATCATTATCATCATAAATCACCTTGATGTTCTATCAGGGGTTCTTCGCTGTCTTTTATGTATTTTTTTTCAGATCACTGTGTGGTTGTACGTTAAAAATTTAATAATTTTAATAAATTAATGTGGAGATTATGCTCTTATGGCTAAAACTTTAGGTATTACTGACGTTATCCTCCGTGATGCACATCAGTCGTTGTTGGCAACACGTTTACGTACTGAGGATATGCTACCTATTGCACCAAAACTGGATGAAATTGGATTTTGGTCATTGGAGTCTTGGGGGGGAGCAACTTTTGATGCGTGTATTCGTTACTTGGGGGAAGATCCTTGGGAGCGTATTCGCTTATTTAAAAAAGCAATGCCAAAAACACCTCAACAGATGTTATTACGGGGGCAAAATATCTTGGGTTATCGGCATTATGCAGATGATGTAGTACATGCTTTTGTAGAAAGAGCGGCTTTTAATGGGATTGATGTATTTCGTATTTTTGATGCGATGAATGATTTACGTAATTTAGAAACAGCGATTAAAGCGGTAGTAGCTTGCGATAAACATGCTCAAGGAACTTTGTCATATACGGTCAGTCCTGTGCATACTATTGATATGTGGGTAGATTTTGCTAAATCATTAGAAGATATGGGTTGTCATTCTGTGTGTATTAAAGATATGGCAGGGTTATTAAAACCGTATGTTGCTGAGAATTTAGTCAGACGTTTAAAAGAAAGTTTAGATATTCCGGTACATATGCAATGTCATGCCACAACAGGATTAAGTACTGCAACTATTGTCAAAGCGGTAGAAGCCGGGATTGATAATGTTGATACTGCTATTTCTTCAATGAGTATGACCTATGGACATAGCTCAACGGAAGCGATTATAGCGATTTTTCAGGATACAGAATATGATACGGGATTAAATATTGAAGCACTGGAAGAAATATCTGCCTATTTTAGAGAAATCCGTAAGAAATACCATCGTTTTGAAGGCAATTTAAAAGGAACCGATTCACGTATACTGATTTCACAAGTTCCAGGTGGTATGTTAACCAACATGGAAAACCAGTTAAAAGAACAAAATGCTGAAGATAAGTTTGATCAAGTGTTAAAAGAAATTCCACGAGTACGTAAAGATTTAGGCTATATCCCTTTAGTTACGCCCACATCTCAAATAGTAGGTACACAATCGGTGATCAATGTTTTATCAGGAGAACGATATAAGACGATTACCAAAGAAACACGTGGCGTATTAGCAGGGGAATATGGTGCAACCCCTACAGAGGTGAATAAGGAATTACAACTTCAAGCGCTTGGTGATAAAGAACCTATTACATGTCGTCCTGCAGATATATTACAAGATGAAATGGATAATCTACAAAACGAATTGCAACATATTTGTGCAGAAAAAAAGATTACTCAGATAGGAGATACCATTGAAGATGTCTTAACGTATGCATTATTTCCTCAGGTAGCAATTCATTATTTTAGTCATAGGGATGATCCGGATGCGTTTGAGAGTAAACCGGATGAGACACCACATCACCTAGTAAAAGATACATCAAAAGCACCTGCAAGTTATCAAGTAACGGTTAATAATGTTGCTTATCAGGTACAAGTATCCTCGGTAGGGGAAGTGATGAGTATTAATGGCAATGATGTACCTAAAATAAATACCAGCAATACTATAGTACAAGAGCAGCCTGTCGCTGTGGACAATAGTACATCTTCAGCAAAGAATGTGATCATTGTTTCTGCCCCTATGGCAGGGAATATTGTTTCTATTAAAGTAAAACCGGCGCAACAAGTACAAGAAGGCGAGGTAATTATGGTAATGGAAGCGATGAAAATGGAAATGGATATTCGTAGCTCAGGAACGGGGATAGTACAAGATATTGCCGTCAAAGAAGGGGATGTAGTGGGTGTAGGTGATAACTTAGTAAAGTTGGAGGGATAAGATGGACAACTTTCTAAATTTATGGCACGACACTGGATTATATAATATAGAACCTGGTCAAGCATTGATGATGTTAGTTGGGTTATTATTGATCTTCTTAGCAATTAAAAAAGGGTTTGAACCATTATTATTACTGCCGATAGGATTTGGTGCTATTTTGAGTAATATCCCAGTAGCCGGTATTGCCGATACTGGGGGTATTTTATATTATATGTATTGGGGGATTAAATCCGGTATTTTTCCGCTGCTTATTTTTATGGGAGTTGGTGCATTAACAGATTTTGCCCCCCTATTAGCTAATCCTAAAACTTTATTACTCGGTGCAGCAGCACAGTTTGGTATTTTTACTACCTTATTGGGTGCTTTAGCATTGAATGCCGTGCCAGGCTTGTCTTTTTCCTTGAGTGATGCAGCAGCGATTGCCATTATTGGCGGGGCGGATGGACCAACGGCTATTTATGTCGCTTCCCGTTTAGCACCCGATTTACTCGGTGCGATTGCGGTAGCGGCTTATTCCTATATGGCATTAGTACCATTAATTCAGCCTCCTATTATGCGTTTGTTAACAACCCATGAAGAACGCTGTATGCCTATGCAGCAGTTACGAGAAGTATCACAAACAGAAAAAATGTTATTTCCTGTTATGTTGTTAGCATTGTGTGCATTATTAATCCCCTCTGCTGCCCCATTGGTGGGGATGTTTTGTTTTGGTAATTTAATGCGTGAAAGTGGAGTTGTCGATAGATTAACTCGTACGAGCCAAAATGAGTTATTAAATATTATTACGATCTTTTTAGGTTTAACAGTCGGCTCTAAACTCAGTGCAGAGAGTTTTTTAAATTGGAAAACTATTGGTATTTTAATTTTAGGGATGTTTGCGTTTGCCATAGGGACGGCAGCAGGGGTATTGATGGCAAAATTAATGAACCGTTTTGGTGCTAAAATTAATCCATTAATCGGTGCAGCAGGGGTATCTGCCGTACCTATGGCAGCACGAGTAGCTAATAAAGTAGGTTTAGAAGCCAATCCCCAAAATTTTCTCCTGATGCATGCAATGGGGCCAAATGTAGCAGGGGTGGTAGGATCAGCCGTAGCAGCAGGTATTTTATTGACTATTGTTGGAGGAAATTAAGCCTAATAATGGTACAGGAGGTTTCCTTTCAAACTATTGGCGTTGTACATTCTTGTTTTCAGGAAAAATTTACGGTAATTATTAATCGAATTGCTTGCATACGATCCACGCCCTGCGTACCAGTAGCAAAAATTCCCAGAAAATAAATACTACGGTACGCATATTGATGGTTGTAACATACAATGGCAAATTATTGATAATCATTGTGTAAAAGTGATTGCCATTGAGCCATACTATAGTTACTCATAAATTTGCATACCAAATAGTCGGTGTTTGTCTACGTCATATAGATTATAATTAAATACTGTATTATCCTTGACATGCGGCATAGACTTACTAAACTCATAGACTTCACGCCGAGTTTGATTTTTTTGCCCCTGGAAAAATCGTCTCCAGACGGATGGACCAAAGTCTTTGTATCCTTTGCCATTGCTGGCTTGAGCAAAGCCACATTTAGGACAAGCATCAAGTTGATAAGCATGGCTTGAGCCACCAAAAGAACTAAAACGAAGATACATTTTGTCATGATGGCAATAAGGGCAACGACCACCGAAAACTTCTGTTAACATAAGATATCTCTCCTTTGGCTGGGAAAATATTATATAGTTAAAGTGTTTTCTAGGAAATATAGCGTATCTTTATGAAAAATTAAATAGTTTTTTGATTTTTATTATAAAACAATTTAACTTGTTTTCATAACTTATTGTTATTATTTATATTATTAGTGGAGGTAATATGTCTACAAAAGTTGATAAGCAATTATTTGTTATGCCAGATAATACGACAGAGATAACAACATTATTATCAGATACCCCTATACCCTGGCAACATGAAGAGCAACATACTTATACGGTAGAATACTATGATACCTTTGATTGGCGTTTATATGTAGCAGGTCTATCCATTGAATTACAAAAACAAAAGCAAGGACAGACCTTTTTAGTATGTAAGAGGATAGATGCGATTACGGCTATTTATCAAGTTCCTTATACACAACATCCTGATTTTGTGTGGAATTTACCTCCTACATGGCATAACCTATTAGAACCTATAATCAAAATGCGAAAATTATTGCCGCTGTTTTCTATGCAGGCAAAAATAGAACTGTTTCATTTTCTTAATAAAGATGAAAAAACAGTAGCGCGATTGCAAAAAGAAGTACGTATCATTACCAAAAAGAAAAAGTCCAAGCTAACACTGAAAAGTAAAGAAATGTGTGCATTAATGTTATTACCTTTACGAGGCTATGAAAATTATTGGTTAGAGTTATATCAATTTTTACATGATAAAGGCTTTAAAAATACTGCAAAAGCCCCTTTATTTTTAGATAAGAGCTTACAGTATTTGGATAAAAAACCCCTCGATTATTATTCCAAGTTAAATTTAACTATTGATCCGTCAATGGATGCAAAAACGGCAACACTATATATATTACAAGAATTACTCAAGACGATGAAAGCCAATGAAAAGGGAACGATTAAAAATATTGATTCAGAGTTTTTGCATGATTTTCGGGTTGCAATACGTCGTACCCGATCTGCCTTGAGTCAGATAAAAGGAGTGTTTGCAGATAATGTGGTCGATGAATTTAAACAAAAATATGCATTACTGGGGCAGTGGACGGGAGCAACCCGGGATATGGATGTTTATTTGTTAAAATTTTCGGCTTATCAACAATCTTTGCCAGTGGCTATTCAAAAAGATTTACAACCACTATATAGCTTTTTAGAACATAAGCAAAAAATGGAACAAAAAGCATTGCGACGCTTATTAATGAGCAAACAATATCACGATATAATGGAGAGTTGGGAACATTTTTTGTATTCGGATTCTAACTATAAAGAAGACAATGCGTTACGACCGATTACAGAAGTTGCAAATGAACGGATTTGGAAAATGTATAAACGGGTAGTAAAGGAAGGAAAAGGCATCTATGATGATACACCCGCAGAGGCATTACATGAGCTACGTAAAAGTTGTAAAAAATTACGTTATTTAATGGAGTTTTTCAGC
The DNA here is from genome assembly GCA_026994225.1 of Gammaproteobacteria bacterium. Classification (GTDB taxonomy): domain Bacteria; phylum Pseudomonadota; class Gammaproteobacteria; order GRL18; family GRL18; genus JALWRI01. Next base: position 144,505 of record JALWRI010000088.1, read on the forward strand.
AGTTTATATGATAAAAACAAGATTAAAGCGTTAATTAAAGTATTGAAAGTATTGCAAGAAAATTTAGGGGATTTTCAAGATTTTGAAGTACAAGTTTATCATTTACGGCATTTTGCAACCGAAATGAGAGAACAACGAGCTATTCCAGTGGAAACGATTATGGCGATGGGCGTATTAGTTGAGCATTTACTTGCCGGACAATATCAGGCAAGAAGGGAATTTTCACAACGTTTTAAAGAATTTATCTTAATAGAAAATCAGACTTTATTTAGAGATTTATTTCAAGGAGCGAAATAATGAAAATATTAGCAAGTTATAATATTAAAGGTGGGGTAGGTAAAACAGCAACAACAGTAAACTTGGCTTATTTATGTGCTCAACAGGGTTGGCGAACGTTAATTTGGGATCTCGACCCACAAGGAGCAACCAGTTATTATTTCCGTATTAAACCTAAAGTAAAAGGAGGAAGTAAAAACCTTATTAGCAAGAAAAAAATTGAAAATAAAATTAAAGCCAGTGATTATGATAATTTAGATATCCTGCCAGCCGATTTTTCCTATCGAAATATGGACATTATTCTCACCCAGCAAAAAAAATGTGATCAGCAGTTTAGTGTATTATTTAGCTCTTTAGAAGATGAATATGATTATATTTTTATGGACTGTCCGCCAAGTATTTCATTAGTATCTGAAAATGTTTTACAAGCAGCTGAATATTTATTTATTCCCACCATCCCCACTGTACTTTCCTTACGTACTTATGAACAACTACAAAAATTTATCCAGCAACATCATTTAACGCATTTAAAATTATTACCTTTTTTCTCTATGGTAGATAAACGTAAACATATTCATTTAGATGTGATTCGAAATGCTCAAAATACATTTAATACCTTGTCTACTCAGATACCTTATGCGGTGGATGTAGAAAGAATGGGAATAGAACGTGCGCCTATTCATATTTTTGCTGGACAAAGTAGTGCTGCAAAAAGTTATGTACGATTGTGGGATGAAATTGTACAAATTATAAATTAAGAATGGATATGATGGAATAACACAATATTAATGATAAAATAGCGGTTATTTTCAGCATTGCTGGATAAAAAATTAAGTATATCTATATTTTGGGATTATTATGGCATCGCATATTCAGCTACTTGATGATATTAGTAAACAGCTAGTAGAAGAAAAAGATACTAAAAAACTGCTTTCTATCGTATTAGAGGGAGCAATGAAATTAACCCATGCAGATGGTGGGAGTGTTTATTCTTTGAGTGATCATGATACTTTGATATTTGAAGTAGTTCGTACTCACTCACTACAATTATCACAGTATGGGGATAGTGTTGAATTTCCTGAAGTGCCTTTACGTTTAGACGATGGAACCGATAACATTCACATGGTTGTTGCGTATGCCGTTATTGAAAACAGGGTGATTAATGTCGCTGATGCTTATCATGCAAAAGGGTTTGATTTTTCTGGAACACGCTTATTTGATAAGAAGACAGGTTATAGAACACAATCTGTTTTAACTGTACCTATGTATGATCATCAAGGACACATTATTGGGGTATTACAATTAATTAATGCAATAGAAGTAGAAACGGGTGAAATTTGTCAGTTTACAGAAAAAGATCAACATTTAGTTGGTTTATTAACTTCTCAAGCTGCCTTTACTTTAGCATCAAAATTATTATTTGATAAACAACAGAAACTGTTTGCACAAATTAAATCGGATGGTCTTTAAATGCAATCTCGTATTGAATTATTAAATGAAATTGGTATTTTATTATCCTCAGAGCGGGATACTGAGAAATTATTAGAAACCATACTACAAGGTGCGATGACACTTACCCATGCAGATAGTGGAAGTTTATATTTATTAACAGAAAACAATACCTTGCAGTTCAAGATAGTCATTAACCATTCATTGGGATGGCATAAACGAGGAAAAGATATTCATTTTCAGGCTATTCCCCTATATTTGAATGATAAGGAAAATCATTCAATGGTTGTAGCGTACGCTGTATTAGAAGATGAAACGGTAAATATTGCTGATGTATACCATGCAGAAGGATTTGATTTTTCTGGAACGAGAGACTTTGATAAAGGGACGGGGTATCGTACTCAGGCAATTTTAACAATACCTATGAAAGATCATAAGCAAAAAATTATTGGAGTTTTACAACTTATCAATCCCATAGACAAAAAAACAAAAGATATTACTGCCTTTTCTTTGGAAGATCAGCGTTTAGCTGAGTCGCTGGCATCGCAGGCAGCAATTACACTGACGACTAAAACATTAATAGAAGAACAAAAAATATTATTTGAGGCCTTTATCAAACTGGTAGCTGAAGCAATTGATGAAAAATCGCCTTACACCGGAGCGCATTGTCGTCGTGTTCCAGAATTAACCATGATGATAGCCGATGCCTGTGTTAAACAAACACAAGGGATGTTATCCGATTTTACTATGAATACAGATGATAGGTATGAGTTATCTATTGCTGGATGGTTGCATGACTGTGGTAAGCTAGTGACACCTGAACATATTATTGATAAAGCAAATAAATTGCAGACTATTTATGATCGTATTCATACAGTGGATACCCGTTTTGAGCTAATAAAAAGGGATAAAAAAATTGCTTTTTTAGAAGCACAGTTACAATATCAAGGTGAAGAGGAAATATTGCAACAAATAAAAGCAGATTATCTACAGCAAATAGCAGAACTAGATGCTGCGAAAGCCTTTATTCGTAAGGTAAATAAGGGTGGGGAATTTATGCAAGAGCAGGATAAACAACGTATATTGGATATTGCAGCACAGTATAGTTGGGAAAATGAGGGAGAAAAGGTAGCATTATTAGATGAAAATGAAATCTATAATCTTTCTATTGAGCGTGGGACGTTAACTACAGAAGAAAGAGAGATTATTAATAATCATATGGCAGTTACTATTAAGATGCTAGAAGCCTTACCGTTACCCAAGCATCTAAAACACGTGCCGGAATTTGCTGGTGGACATCATGAGCATATGGATGGGAAAGGGTTTCCTAAAGGATTAAAACGGGATGAATTATCAATACAAGCACGGATTATGGCAATTGCAGATATATTTGAAGCCTTAACTGCACGTGATAGACCTTATAAAGAAGGTAAAAAGATGTCAGAGTGTCTTGCTATTATGGATAAAATGAAAGCAGAGCAACATATTGATCCTGATATTTATGATGTATTTATAAAAGAAAAAGTATATATGGATTATGCCAAAAAATATTTACCTCAAAGTCAAATTGATGTGGGCTAATAAATCAAAATAGTTCAATATTATTTTTTGGTTGATTATCGGTTAATATTCCTTGTACTTTAAGTTTTTCATATTGAGATAAAAGATTTCTACCGTTATTTTTAGAATGATAGAGGGCTTTATCCGCTCGTTCAACCATCATTGCAACTGTTTCCATTGAATCAATTAACGTATAACCAATACTGACTGTTACCGTTTGCACTTGTGGGAAGTGATAGTTTTCAACAGTTTGTCTAAAACGTTCTAAGATATGCTCGGCATTATCAAGGCTAATGTTATGTAATAATATTGCAAATTCCTCCCCTCCATAACGAAAGATGAGATCATCTTCCCTGAAAGAATGTTGCAATAAATGTGCAAAGAGGATAAGTACCTCATCGCCATATAAATGTCCGTAGGTATCATTAATATATTTGAAATGATCAATATCTAATATGGCAAAAGCAATATGGCACACATCATGGCTACGGCGATGTTGGGAAAATTGAGAAAATAGCTGTTGGGTTTTTTGTGTAAAAGCGTGACGATTATATAGACCGGTTAACGCATCTCGTTCATGTAAGGATAAGAGCGTAAGCTGATTATGTGCGATTTGTAAAATACTATTACCTTCTAAAATTAAATTAGGATGTTTAGGTAAGGCAATAACGAGGGATTCATTTTGATTACGTAGTAACAGGGATAGTGACCAAGATGTATGTTTACTGGGATAGAGCATATAGGGAAAACGATCTTTTTTTACAAAATCAAACAGTTCTTGCTGACTAAAAGGAGAAAGAGTGCCATTAGAGGAAGGAATGACAATATGAATGACATGGCTTTTAATACGAAATATTTTTAGATCAGGGTAATGAAGGTATTGAGAAAAAAGAGAGCCTATTTGCTCTAATATTTCATTTTCATTTTTGCAACAGCTAATATTAGCAATTTTTTGAATTAATAGACTCTGTCTTACCAAAATTTTCTCCCATATAGTATGTAGATATATTACTATAAAGTTATAGTGATTAAAACCTGCAAATGGTGTAGACTGAGCAGATAACATTTTTTTAGAAAAAGTGTTATTTTTTTATTACTTTATGCAAGGTAGTTAATGTGTTGCATTGACTTATAGTCTTATTAGTATTTATGAAACAAATATTATTGTATGTATTAACTTTCTGTTTATTATTAGTTATCAGTTTTTCATTATATAGACAAACACAAGCTGAAATAGCGGATGTGGAAAAAACAGAACTACAACGAAACGTTTTATTATTCAATTTAACGAAAGTAAAGATTGAAAATTATCTGTCCTCATTGCAAGATAAAATTACTATTGCCTCTTATTTATTAGCAAAACAATTAGAGGCCATTATTGCCGATGAGGATGAGAATGATGTGTTATTAGAAAAGATACAAGTGGAAGTGAAAAAAGAAATGCCTAATGCCTTTGCTGTTACTCTGGCTGATAGGCATGGAGATATATATGTAACTGATTTTAATGGTAAAATTTCAGAAGTTTGTCAACGTAATATTAAACAATATGCAAAAAACAAAGTATTTAATATCCGCATACATCCTAATCCAGTACAGTATCACTTTGATATTATAAGTTATTATCAACGTGAATGGCAGTCTGAACCACATATCTTTTTTACCTCATTTAATACCAATGATTTACGTAACTTGTTACAACAGGGCCAAACTGCAAATAATCGTTTGTATTTATTGTTAAAACAGCGTCCAGGTTTAATTGAAGTCAGTGCAGAAGGAAACCGTTTGGAATTAACACGGGATATACATTTACATCAACAAGAGATGGAAGCTATTACTATTCAAGAAGCAATTGAAAAGACAGCTTGGCAATTAGTGAGCATTCCTATGCCAGAAAATAAATCGTTAGAAAGAAAAAAAACATGGATAATATTCAAAGCAGTTATTGAAGGCGGAATTTTTTATTTATTATTATTCATTGTTTTTTATCAAAGTTATAAAATGGTGCAAACTCGTTTACAGACTGCTGAACGGAAAGAGGAAATATTAAATACTACATTACAAAATGTTGTCATGTACGCTACCGTAGGGATTATTAATATTGATAGTAAAGGAATAATTACATTTTTTAATCCAGAGGCAGAATTATTATTTGGTTATTATGCAAAAGAGATTGTGGGAAAAAATATTCAAGTATTATTTCCTGATAGTGATATAACGCATTATTTACCTACTGCCTCCCCATCTACAACAGAAAAAAATAGTAAAAAAAAAGGGCTTCAGAATAAGAATATTGCATTAACAGGGTGTTATAAAGATGGCAACAGATTTTTTGTAGAAGTGGGTATATCTAGTCGGGGTATAGTGAATGATAAACAGATATTTACACTTTTTATTCAGGATGTATCAAAACAAAAAGCATATGAAGAGGCATTGAAAAAAGAAAAACAGATTGCAGAAAATGCAGTACGGGTAAAAAGTGAATTTTTAGCGAGTATGAGCCATGAAATAAGAACCCCCATGAATGGTATATTAGGGATGTTAGGTTTGTTACAAAATTCTCCTTTGGATGCAGAACAACAGCATAGAGTATCCCTTGCACAAGGATCAGCGAATGCCTTGTTAACATTATTAAATGATATTTTGGATTTTTCTAAAATGGAAGCAGGGAAGTTGGATTTAGAAATACTCGATTTTGATTTACGTACTTTGTTGAGTGATTTAGCCGAATCTATGGCATTAGCAGCGCAAAAGAAAGGGCTAGAATTAATCGTGGATATAACAGAAGTAGAATATTCTATGGTAAAAGGTGATCCGGGGCGATTACGACAAATATTAACTAATTTAGTAGGTAATGCTATTAAATTTACCAATCAAGGAGAAATTGTTATTACTGCAAGATTGGAAAAAAAGACAACCAATGATTTATTATTTCATTGTAGTATTAGGGATACAGGAATTGGCATACCAGAAGATAAAATTAATAAATTATTCCAATCTTTTAGTCAAGTTGATGCCTCTACTACCCGTCAGTACGGTGGCACAGGTTTAGGTTTAAGCATCTGTAAAAAACTGTGTGCGTTAATGGGGGGTAGTATAGATGTGAGTACAACAGCAGGGAAGGGAAGTTGCTTTAGTTTTTCATTATCATTGGGATATAGTAAAGAGGCGCATCTTGTTATACCTAACTTTGATGTCAGTCATTTAGAGGTGTTAATTGTTGATGATAATGCTACTAATCGCTATGTATTACAAGAACAACTCAAACATTGGGGTATTACTGTTACCAGTGCTAAAGATGCGGATATGGCATTGACAATATGTGAACAACGTATTGCAGCAGGCAACGCTATTTTTGATGTAGCATTATTAGATATGCAAATGCCGAATATTGATGGTGCTACCTTGGCAAAAAAATTGTTAGCTAATCCAGCATTGAGAAAAATGAAATTAGTAATGATGACATCCTTAGGGCAAAAAGGTGATGCACAATTTTTTGCTAATTTAGGGTTTAGTGCTTATTTTAGCAAACCGGCAACTACCTCTGATATTCTCGATGCACTAATGATTGTAGCAGAAGATGGCGAAGTGTTAAAAAAAGCAAGACCACTGGTGACACAACATTATTTGAAAAGTTTAGAAAAAAATAAATCACAATTAGAACAAAAAGAAAAAGCGTGGCCGGATAATACACGAATATTATTAGTAGAAGATAATCGAATAAACCAATTAGTAGCAGAAGGAATATTAAAAAAATTAGGTTTAAAAATTGATATTGCTGCCAATGGATTGGAAGCCTTAACATGTTTAAAACAATCTCCCGAGAATAGTCCTTATACTTTAATTATTATGGATTGTCAGATGCCAGAAATGGATGGTTATCAGGCAAGTGAAGCAATTCGTAGTGCTGATGCGGGGGAACGTTATAAAGATATTATGATCATCGCTATGACAGCCAATGCAATGCAAGGTGATAGGGATAAATGTATTGCAGCAGGAATGACTGATTATATGAGTAAACCTGTGAAGATAGAACAAGTGTACAACAAGTTATATGAATGGTTGATAACTAAAAAAACAATAGATACCTAGCCGCTATTCAGGTTGGGGTTGAGGATCGATCCCTATAAGCTCAAAATAGCTGTTTTCAGGATTATAATGCAAATAAATATTGGTATATTTACTGCCATTAACATCTACCCGTGGGATATGTAAATTACTATTACTCAGAGAAAAACTGGCATCAACACAAGCGTTAGTTTCTATTACATTATTAGGGCTAGGTGTGGAGGTTGCCAATTGCATTGTTGTTCCCCAAAACCCCTGATCTTCTAAAAAATGAGCATAGTTGATTTCAAGGACATATACTTTCCAACTATTTTGGATTAATTCTAGCGTACCCTTAATAGTGCAGCGGGAGGCATAAGTAATGCTGGTGGGAGGATTTTGTAACATCGTATCAGCAATATGACGATCTGATATAAATTCTAATTTACCATAACCAATCCAAGAAGCATTAGAGCTAGGGCTTTGTACTTGATTAAAAAGGCGGAAATAATTGCTAATAGTGGAGGGTTTTACATCAATATTGCAGTAAAAATTATAAAAACTCACCGCTTGATTTTCAAAATCCTGAGGATTTGCTGCCACCAGATCCAGATCTTTATTTTCTATAGTATAGCCGGATTGAAATAGAAAAATAAATAATAGATACAGTATAACTTGTTGTTTTTTCATCTGTTATGATCCTAACATACGTTTTGCTGCTTCAATGTTTTCAGCCGTGTCTTCCATCTCAATAACACTGATTTCGGGAGCGAGTCCTAATTTATGAAAAGAAGGAATAGCTGACCAATCTAATTGTGCATCAGGGTGATCAGTACCCATAATATTTTGTAATTTGGCAACAATCACTACATCGGTATAATCTGCCTTTTCGTTACCACTTTCGTATTGGTAGTTATTATTTTCTTCTACAGCAGTCACTAATTCTTCGGGGAAATTCCAAGAACGTAAAATACTGGCACCAATTTTATTTTGTAATCGTGATATAAGTGAATCGAGCAGATCTTCATTAGCTAATAGGCTCGGTACATCCTCTGCTCGGGTTAACATAGGTAAAGCACCAATATTATGAATTAAACCTGCAAGTAAGGCCTGATCAGGAGATAAATTAGTAAATTGTTGTGCTAAAACATGGCAAATAGCGGCTACCTGGGTACTTTGTTCCCAAATTTGATGTTGACGCACTTCAGTTGCTGGAGAGGTTGCCTGAAATATTTGTTCCATTGCCAAACTGGTAACCATGTTTTTAACCAAATTATTGCCCATACGCATAATAGCAGATTCAATCGTTTCGGTTGATTCAGTTCCACGTAATAAAGGACTATTTGCTATCTGAATAATACGGGCAGATAATGCAGGGTCTAAGGATATAACACTCGCAATTTCAGGTATGGTGCTATTTTCTTTTTCCACTGCATCACGAATTTTAAGGGCTATTTCGGGTAATGTCGGTAAGACGAGCTTATCGTGTTCTAAATCATGTAAAAAAGCAAGATAAAACTTGTCTTCAACGCTCATATAATGACTCCAAATTTTAGAATATTGAGGTAAAGTGAATTGTACGAATGTTATTCTAGCAGATAAGGGAGTGCTTTCAACTGTAATGTACTTTCTGTTGCGTTGTTGAGATAAATATTATGATTTTCAGCGGTTTTGATATCTAAAACACAGAGCATATCATATTGCTTATTGCTCTGATTATAGTGTACATCTACAATTTTTCCTGTTCCTTGTCCACTGGTATTTTCTTGTGCATAGAGATTATCCCCTATTTGAGGTGCAGTGTCTGTAGCGACTTGAGCTAAATACATGCGGCGTTTTATTTTACCTAAATACTTCATTCGTGCGACCACTTCTTGTCCAGGGTAACAGCCTTTTTGGAAATTGACAACGTGTAGTGCCTGTAAGTTAATCATTTGAGGGACGAAGGCTTCAGAGGTTACAGGGTAAATGGTTGGAATACCAGCTAGAATATTGAGGTGTTGCCAAACATCTCCATTCGCAATGGTAGCTTGGGGAGCTATTTTTGTCCATAATGTTTGCATAATATGGGCATTAGCAAATAACTGAAATTGTGGAATACTGCTTTCTACTCCAGTACGTAAAATAGTAATGTCAGATGTATAACTGACAGCTTGAGGTGTTGCAGGAACGGGTAAAGCTAAAGATTCCAAGATGGCTATAGCCTTTTCCCCAGCAATACCAATACGAACCAGTTGATCACTCATATCAGTGAGTGTTACTTTTGCTCGTAATATAAAGATATTTAAGCGTTTGTGTATAGTTTGTAATAAACTAAGAGGTAATTGTAGCAGTAGTTGCTCTTGGTAGGGAATAATTTGTAAAAGGCTTAATACTCGACCTTTAGGGCTACAATAACTACTAAGTTGTGCCTGTGTAGTATGAACCTGTTGAATATCATTACTTAATTGCCCTTGTAAAAAATCCATGACTTCTTCACCACTTGCTTGTAATAATCCTAAATGGGATAAATCCATTAATAATAAGGGATCCTGGATATTTCCTGTTGTTGGGAAGACAGTAATATGCTGTGAGTTAGTTTGTGCTTGTTGTGATGTCATAAAATCATGCCAATTAGTCGTCATTACTTGATTTACTCCCATTTCAATGTAAGCTTATTTTTAAAAGGTGAATGGATTACATTACCCTAATATTGATGGTATTACGCTAAAATCAAGCAGCATGGTATGAATTTCTCGTAACAACAGGAAATGGAATAATCATCAGGAATATAAATATGCTCTCACCACCTGCCCCAAAATATTTGAATTTAATAAAAATTCGTCTGTCTATTATGGCTTTTGTATCTATTTTACATCGCATTAGTGGTTTTCTATGGATATTGATATTGCCCATTGGGCTATATGTATTAGAACTTTCACTCCGTAGTGAAAGTGATTTTAGAGCGTTACAGCAGTTTTTTGAGTATAAGAGTGTATCGTTGTTTATTATTCTGGCATTGTTATTTTTTATCCATCATTTTTTAATGGGCATTCGATTTTTATTATTGGATATGCAAATAGGCCTAGAACTTGCCAGCGCCCGCAATAGCGCACGGCTGGTATTGTTATTAGATATATTGGCATTGTTGTTATTAATAGGGGCGTGGTGGTTATGAGTGTGCGTAATACAGGCGGCATACATAGTTGGGTTTTACAACGTATTAGTGCGCTATATATTGTATTATTTTGTTGTTATAGCTTGATTTATTGGTTCATTCATACTCCACTTACGTATCAAAATTGGTGCTTATGGTTAGCGTCTGATATGGTGAATATTTCAAGTGTTACTTTTTGTTGGTTTATTTTATTACATGCCTGGGTAGGACTTCGTGATATTGCTACCGATTATATATCGGGGTATCTGTTACGTTTTGCAGTATTAAATATATTTGCTTTATTTTTTCTTGGAATGGGAATTTGGGCAACTAAAATATTATTGGTTTTAGTATAGGATTAGGTCTATGAAAATGACACATAGGCGTTTTGATGCCTTAGTTATTGGTGCTGGTGGAGGGGGGCTACGGGCAGCGTTACAGTTGGCTCGTGCAGATGCGAAGGTGGCTGTCGTATCGAAAGTATTTCCAACAAGATCCCATACGGTTGCTGCACAAGGGGGGATGAATGCTGCTTTAGCTAATACTCTCGATGATCATTGGCATTGGCATATGTATGATACTATTAAAGGCAGTGATTATCTGGGGGATCAGGATGCCATTGAGTATATGTGTCGGGCTGCACCACATGCAGTGATTGATTTAGAGCATTTTGGTGTGCCGTTTTCTCGTTTAGATAATGGTACTATTTATCAGCGTGCTTTTGGGGGGCAAAGTCAAAATTTTGGGGAGTCACAAGCTGCACGTACTTGTGCCGCAGCAGATAGAACGGGACATGCCATATTACACTCTTTATATCAGCAAAATATAAGAGCAAAAACCCATTTTTTTGATGAATATTTTGCTATGGATTTAATTCAGGATGAACAAGGATATATATTAGGGGCATTAACACTAGAAATAGCAACAGGAGAAGTATTACTCATTGAAGCAAAAACAACCTTAATTGCAACCGGAGGAGTAGGAGAGCTATTTAGAACAAATACCAATGCCAGTATTAATACTGGGGATGGTATGGCGATGGCGTTACGGGCGGGGATTCCTTTACAAGATATGGAATTTTTCCAGTTTCATCCAACGGGGATAGCAGGAAAAGGAATGTTAATTACTGAAGGCGCACGGGGGGAAGGAGGATATTTAATTAATTCTGAAGGAGAACGTTTTATGCAACGTTATGCTCCTAAAGTAAAGGATTTAGCAAGTCGTGATGTGGTCAGTCGGGCAGTTGCATTAGAAGTAAGGGAAGGGAGGGGTTGTGGAGAAAATAAAGATTATGTGTATTTAAAATTGGATCATTTAGATGCAGAGGTGATTAAGAGACGTTTACCAGGGATACGGGATTTATGCCTGACGTTTTTACATATTGACCCCATTAACACCCCTATTCCGGTGTTTCCTACGGCGCATTACACTATGGGAGGAATTCCCACTAATCGTTTTGGACAAGTTGTCGTACCCGTAGGGGGGGGAGAAGAAGTCTTACCCGGATTTTATGCCGTAGGAGAATGTGCATGTGCTTCTGTACATGGTGCAAACCGCTTGGGGGGTAATTCATTATTAGATATAGTGGTGTTTGGAAGGGCTGCTGGCGATAATATTATTCAGTATTTAAAGGATAACCGTTATCATAGAAAGCTGAATCAAGATAGTGTAGATAAAGCGTTAGCGCATCTATTGCGCTGGGATAAAAAGCCGCTAGACAAACAGAAGGTGGAACGGGTTGATACCTTAAAGCAAGAATTACAACAGTTGATGGAAACATATTGCGGGGTATTTAGAACAGAAGATATATTACAACAAGGATTGGATAAAATAATGCAATTAGAAGAACGTTTACAGTATGCGTGTTTACATGATCACAGTAAAGTATTTAATACTGCCCGTATTGAAGCATTGGAATTAGAAAATTTGCTCGATTTAGGGATTGCAACCTTGACGGCCGCATTAGCACGTAAAGAAAGCCGAGGCGCACATTCAAGGGAAGATTATCCTGATCGAGATGATAAACACTGGTTACAACATAGTTTATTTTTTAAGGAAAAACGTCGATTACAGCACAAACCTGTGCGTATGCGTCCTATATCAGTAGATAGTTTTCCTCCTAAGGAACGGGTATATTAACGCAGCGTAAAATAGCCGGCGGAGGTGAATAATGCAATTTTCAATTTATCGTTATAATCCTGAAAAAGACGCAAAACCTCGTATGCAGTCTTATACACTCTCTAATATAGCAAAAGGGATGATGTTACGAGATGCACTGTTACGTATTAAAGCGGAACAAGATGATTCATTGAGTTTTCGTCATTCTTGTGGGGAAGGAGTCTGTGGTTCAGATGGTATGAATATCAATGGTAAAAATGGTTTAGCATGTATTACGCCGGTTAGTGAATTAAAACAACCGATAGAAGTCCGTCCTATGCCAGGGATGCCAGTTATTCGTGATTTAATTATTGATATGACACAATTTTATCAACAATATCGGAAAGTCAAACCATATTTAATTGCCGAACAAACGGAATCAGAACTAGAATATAAACAAACCCCCCAGGAGAGGGAAAAACTAGATGGGTTATATGAATGTTTATTATGTGCTTGCTGTTCTACGGCCTGTCCTTCTTTTTGGTGGAATCCCGATAAGTTTTTAGGCCCTGCGGCACTGTTACAATCTTGGCGGTTTTTATCAGATAGCCGTGATCAAGCCACGATAGAACGTTTAGATGCTTTAGATGATCACTATCGTTTATTTCGTTGTCATAGTATTATGAATTGCATGGATGTGTGTCCTAAAGGGCTTAATCCAACCAAAGCAATCGTGAATATTAAAAAATTAATGTTAGAGCGAATTACCTAATTTATATAGGTTAATGATGGATAAAGCACGTTTATCTTGGCAATGTCGTAGAGGAATGTTAGAAGTAGAATTACTTTTAAATGCTTTTATTGAACATGGCTATAATGATTTAAATGCAACAGAGAAACAGTTATTTGAACAATTATTATGCTGTAGTGATGCGGAGTTATGTCCCTGGTTACTAGGACAATATGCAACAGAAAATACCCCTTATACCGCATTAATAGAGAAAATCCTTGCCTGTACTTGATGCTATCATTATGCCGTCAAAAGGTATGCAGTATGTGACCTGTTTATTATTAGGTATTACCTCGATAGCGATATATAAAACTGGATTGGCAATATCAATACAAGTGCCTTTATACTGTATTGCAGCAGGGATGGTCTATTGTGAAACAGTATACCATTTATCAATACAACGTATCATTTATTTTGAACAGCAATGGAAAATACAATTATCAGGGAAGTTGGAAATGTTACCAGCGCAATTACAAAATAATAGTATTATCGCTCAAAAGTGGGTATTTATTCGTTTTATAACACCCTGCGATAAACGTTCTTATAGTCTTTTTATTTGGCATACTATGTTAGAGGTATCTACCTTTCATTTATTAAAATTATCCATGCGTTTGCATGGTCAGCAGAGAAATAATTAACCACCGCAGCAAACTCGCAACTGTTTAGGTGAAATTATGCGGTGTGAGAACGGTATCATATCGACTATCTTCTACAGTAGAAGAATAATCTAGGGTATAGTGTAAACCTCGGCTTTCTTTACGTTGTTGCGCTGATTGAATAATTAAATCAGCAACGGTTGCCAAGTTACGAAGTTCTAATAAATCACTGGTAATATAAAAATTACCATAATAGTCGTCAATTTCATGGAGTAATAAATCAATCCGTCGTTTTGCTCTAGCCAGGCGTTTATTAGTACGAACTATACCGACATAATCCCACATAAATCGGCGTAATTCATCCCAGTTATGACTTACTACAACCTCCTCATCGGAATCGGTTACTCTGCTTGCATCCCAAGAAGGAATAATATGCTCAGTAGTATTAAGATGCAGATGTTGTAAAATGTGTTCAGCAGCCGTTTTTGCAAAGACCAGACATTCTAAAATGGAATTACTTGCCATACGGTTCGCACCATGTAAGCCACTAAAAGCTGTTTCACCAATAGCATATAAATATTGAATATCTGTTTGTGCATGTAAATCACTCATAATACCACCACAAGTATAATGAGCGGCTGGCACAACAGGAATAGCTTCTTGAGTAATATCAAAACCAAAGGTTAAACAGCGTTGGTAAATATTAGGAAAATGTTTTTGAATAAAGGCTTTACCTTTAAAACTAATATCCAGCAAGACATTACTACTACCTAAACGTTTCATTTCATGATCAATAGCCCGTGCGACAATATCCCGGGGAGCGAGTTCTGCACGGGGATCAAATTTAGACATAAAAGGACTACCATCGGGTAATAGTAATTTTCCTCCTTCCCCTCGTACCGCTTCACTAATTAAAAAAGATTTGGCTTTAGGATGATATAAGCAGGTGGGGTGAAACTGATTAAACTCCATATTTGCTACCCGACATCCTGCTCGCCATGCCATAGCAATGCCATCGCCAGTAGAGGTATCTGGATTACTGGTATAGAGATAGACTTTACTTGCCCCTCCTGTTGCTAGTACTGTACAGCGTGCTTGAAAGGTAATGATGGTATCATTATTGGTATTGAGAATATAGGCACCAATACAATAATTAGGGGTATCTTGTCGTTTATATAATTTATGGGATGTGATTAAATCAATGGCAATATGCTGTTCAAATACGTGAATATGGGGATGTTGACGTACCTTTTTTTCTAAATTGCTTTCAACTTCTTTGCCTGTTGTATCGGCAGCATGAATTACTCGCCGATGACTATGTCCCCCTTCTTTGGTCAAGTGATAAGGAAAATCATGTTCAGCGACAGAAAAAGCAACGCCTTGTTCAATTAACCAGTGAATAGCTGATTTTCCTTTTTTTACTACATGTGCAACGGTATCAGAATGACATAAGCCTGCGCCGGCAATACGTGTATCTTCAATGTGTGAAGCCAGGGTATCTTTTTTATCTAATACAGCGGCTATCCCTCCTTGTGCATAAAAAGTAGACCCTTCTGATAATTGTGATTTAGCAATGATGGCAACATGCAAGTGATCTGCTAAATGTAATGCACAGGTCAGACCGGCAACACCACTGCCAATAATT
Source organism: Gammaproteobacteria bacterium (assembly GCA_026994225.1). Taxonomy (GTDB): domain Bacteria; phylum Pseudomonadota; class Gammaproteobacteria; order GRL18; family GRL18; genus JALWRI01. The sequence continues at coordinate 160,098 of JALWRI010000088.1, forward strand.
AACACATCATAGTTTGTTTGCATAGAAAAGCACTTTGGACGATAACGATAATAAAGAAATAAACCAGATAGTGTAGCTAGCTTGTTAGTTTTTGCCAAGCATTTTTCAAACGTTTGACAGATACTGGAGCGAGAGTTTTCATCGGTTGTGCAAAGAGAGCCAGCCGTAATTCTTCTAATTGCCAGCGGTAAGTGTGTAAATCTTTTTGTTTTTCAGGATATTGAGTATGATACTGCCAAAAATTATCCCATAATAGTTGAAATTCAGTTAGTAATTGTTTTTCACGTTGTGGATTATGTTGTAGTTTTTCTATACGCAGTAATATTCCTTGAAAATAATCATTAAATCGTTGGAGCGTAATATAAGGGGTCTTGGTAATAAATTGAGGATGAATTAAATGTTCAAGTTGGCTATTTATATCTTGTTTAGAGGCACTTGCAGGGAGTGATTTAGCCAGTTGCATAATCTGCGGGTAATGTTGGCTGGCGGTAAATAATTTTTGGCATAAGCTATTTGCATCTTTGATGAGCTGTTTCTCTCCTTGTTGTAAGCGTTGCATAAATAGCGGTTGTTGGTAAATAGCGTGATCGGTTTTAAAACTAAAATCAATAATATTATGCAATATATCTTCTGTAAGTTGCTTGCATGGTAACACTTGGGAAAAGGCCAGGCAAATATCCTGAATATGTAATATATTTTTACGTAAATAGGTGTATTTTTTACCTAAATGTAAAATAAATAATCGGCGTAGTCCTTTTTTCATATTTTGTTGTGCAAGTTTTTTTTGACTAAATAAACGAATAGCAACACTGTTTTGCATATCTTGTAAAGCAGGGTAAGCGGTTAGTTGTATCGACTGTTTTTGTTGTTGCTGTGTATAATGAAATAACTCAGGCAGATCACCAAAATTCCATTGTGTAATGTTTTCTTGTTCGATACTGTTTTTTGCAGTACGAGCGATATTTTGTGCCTGGTTAAAATAATGTTGTTGTAAGTCATGGAGATTGCGACTGCTATCTATTTCTATTCCTTTACTGTCGAGTAAACGAAAATTCATACGCAAGTGTGTTGCAAGACTATCTTCTTGCCAGGCAGTCAGTGGAATAGTGATGCCTTTATCCTGATAGATATAGTCAGATAAGGTTTGTATTAAAGCAATATTATTATCGGGGGTAGTATGAGATAAAAAATGTGTAATATAGTCAGGTACTGGTACGAAATGTCGGCGTAAAGATTTATTTAAACCTTTTAATAAGGTTGTCAGTTTTTCACGGATTAAACCAGGAACAAGCCAATCCCCATAATGTTGAGGTAATTGTGCTAAAACACTTAAGGGAATATGTGCGGTAATACCGTCTAAGGGATGTCCTGGAGAAAAATGATATTCTAAAGGAATATCAATATGCATACCATGTTGCGTGTAATGTAAATAATTGGGGTAGAGTTCATCAGTAACGGTGGTTGCTTGATGTTGCATCAATGCTTTTTCATTTAGAAATAATAATCGGGGCGTTTCTTTTTCTATACTTTTACGCCACTTTTCAAAGTTTGCACCACTGTATATCTTATCGGGGATAAGGGGGTCAAAAAAAGCATATAAGGTTTCCTCATTGACTAAAATATCAGGACGGCGAGATTTATGTTCTAAAACACTAATTTTAGAGATAAGTTGTTTATTATGCTGAAAAAAGGGTGCATTACTGTGATAATTTTGATGAATTAAGGCTTCCCGAATAAATAACTCTCTTGCTTCTGTTGGTGCAATAGGGCCATAATTAATTTTACGTTTACTTTGAATAGTGAGTCCATATAAGGTTAAGCGTTCAAAGGCACTCACTTGTGCTGCTTTTGCATCCCAAAAAGGTTCAAAATAATGATGTTGTAATAAAGGTTGAGCGAGACGAATTAACCATTGCGGATCAATTTTAGCGACACAACGAGCATACAAGCGAGAAGTTGCCACCATTTCGGCTGCCATAATCCATTTAGGGTATTTAACTCCTGATCCAGGAAAAATAACGAGTTTGGTATTGCGTGTTCCCAAGTATTCTTTATCTTTACTGCGATGAGCAATATTACTGAGTAAACCAGTCAGTAAGGATTGATGAATGGCATCATAACTGGCCGCTTGTGTATTAAACTGTAGAGATAATTCTTGGCAAAGTAAATAGAGTTGTTGATGAATATCTCGCCATTCTTGTAAGCGGTTAAAGGATAAGTAATGTTCCTGGCAATATTTGCGTAGTTTTCTATGCGATAAGTGTTTACGTTGTTCGCTAATATCTTGCCAAAGTTTTAAATAACTAAGAAAATCTGAGTTGTTATCCTGATATTTTTGTTGCTTTTGATCGGCAGCTTGTTGTTGATCTAAAGGTCTTTCACGAGGATCTTGAATACTCAGAGCAGAAGCAATAATTAATACTTCTTGCAAAGATGCAAATTGATCTGCTGCAATTAACATGCGACTAATGCGGGGGTCTAATGGAAATTTTCCCAGCTTTTTACCTATTGGAGTAAGGTAAATACGGTGCTGGTTTTGGTTTTTCTTCAATGCACCAAGTTCTTCTAATAAACGATAGGCATCATTGATTTGTTTATTTTCAGGGGCTTGTAAAAAAGAAAATTTTTTCACATCGCCAAGTTTTAATGCCTGCATCTGTAAAATAACCTGGGCTAAATTAGTGCGTAATATTTCTGGATCAGTAAATGCGGGACGTTGCTTAAAATCATCTTCATCATATAAGCGAATACAAATTCCTTCAGTAATACGTCCACAACGTCCACTACGTTGATTTGCTGAGGCTTGGGATATTTTTTCTATAGGTAAACGTTGTACTTTGCTACGTGTGCTATAACGACTAATGCGAGCATAACCGCTATCAATAACATAACGTATCCCAGGAACAGTAAGCGATGTTTCTGCAATATTGGTAGATAGAATAATACGTCGTCCAGTATGGGAATGAAAAATTTGTTGTTGTTGCGATGTAGACAAGCGTGAAAATAACGGTAAAATTTCAGTATGTGCCGGGTGATGTTTACGTAATTCTTCGCTGATTTCACGTATTTCCCGTTCACTACTGAGAAATATTAAAATATCTCCAGGCAGTTCAAGAGAAAGTTCATCGACAGCATGTATGATAGCATCATGGAGATCGCTGTTTTGCGTTTTATCTGCACTTTGGTAAGGGCGATAACGAATTTCGACAGGATAGGTTCTGCCTGAAACCGTGATAATCGGGGCATTATCAAAAAAATGTGAAAATTTTTCAGTATCAATGGTGGCAGAAGTAATAATGACTTTTAATTCTGGGCGTTTAGGTAAAATACGTTTAATATACCCTAATAAAAAATCAATATTTAGGCTACGTTCGTGGGCTTCGTCTATAATTAAAGTATCATAGTGTTGTAAATAATGATCATGTTGAATTTCTGCTAATAAAATACCATCTGTCATTACTTTTACGTAGGTATTACTAGCACTTTTATCCTGAAAACGAATTTTATACCCTATCGCTGTTCCTAAGGGGATATTAAGTTCTTCTGCAATACGATTTGCAACACTACGAGCGGCAATACGGCGAGGTTGAGTATGTGCAATTTGTCCAAAAACACCACGTTGTAAGGATAAGCAAATTTGAGGAAGCTGCGTAGTTTTACCTGAACCGGTTTCTCCAGCAATAATAATAACTGAATGTTGTGCAATAGCATGTTGAATGTGCGATAATTTTTGAATAACCGGTAATGTATTGTTAAAGTTGGGTTGTGGGAGATTTTGAGCCCGTCTTTGTGCTATTTGTACGGACTGCGTAATATCTTGTTGTAATTGTTTAAGGGTTTGCTTGGGATGGGGTGATTTTTTTATATTTTGTTGTAATTGTTGCAAACGCTGTCTAAAGTGGTATCTTTTCGATACCATACAATAGGGTATTTGAGAAAAAAGTGATTTTATCTGTTGTGATATAGTCATTATAAATTTTTAAAAGGATGTAAGGTAAAAAATACTAGATTAGTAAAGAATAATAATAACTGATGTTATACAGTAAGCTAATGCATTACGAATAGACGGTTTTTCCTGCTAGAGTAAAAAAAGCAGCCAGTGGAAAACATCAGAATAAAATATAATTTTATTACCATTGAGTAAGTAGTAATAATTATAATCTCTCTGCTCAAGATATGCGAATTTGGGGATCAAAATGGCCATAGTAAATGTTGATATAAATAAAGTAAAAAAATTGATACCTCTGGATGCACTCAGTTTGGATAAAGTGCAGAATGTAATAGAAAATTCCTCTGTGCAACGAATTAAAAATGGTCGGGTGTTGTTTAAACAAGGAGATAAAGACCGTTGGACGGTATATGTGCTAGAAGGTGAGGTATATTTAAAGCGTGATGATGAGATTATCCAAACTATTGTTGCTGGAACATCCGATGGCAGGCAGGCATTATGCAATGAAAAGCCTCGTCCTGCAACGGCTAGTGCAAAAGGTGATATTACCGTATTAATCATTGATACCGAGTTATTGTCGATATTATTAAATTATAGTACCAGTACTACCTCTAGCTATGCAGTAGAAGAAATCGAAGATGATGATGATTGGATGTCCCGTTTTCTTAGCTCCAAAGCCTTTTATCAGTTACCAGCCAGTAATATTCAATCATTAATGATGCGTTTAGAAGAAGTACCAGTAAAAAAAGGAGAAATTATTGTACGGCAAGGGGATAAAGATGAGAGCTTTTATATAATACAACAAGGTACGTGTTTGGTAACACGTAAAAATACCCCTCAAAGCCGTTCTATATTATTGGCAGAATTACACTATGGTGATAGTTTTGGAGAAGAAGCCCTGATTACGGATGGTGAACGTAGTGCCACAGTTTCTATGAAAACTGAAGGTATCGTGATGCGTTTAGGTAAAAAAGATTTTTTGGATTTATTAGTTAAACCGTTGCAAAAATATATTGATGCCAAAGAAATAGAAACACTCAAAGACGAAGGTGCTGTCTTTATTGATGTGAGAACCCCAAAAGAATATAGTGAATTTACGCTTCCTGGCAGTATTAATATCCCTTTATTATTACTACGTAAAGAATTAGATAAATTTCGTTTGGATAAACGTTATATTGTATTTTGTGATAATGGAAGCCGTAGTGGTGTTGCTTCTTTTTTATTAGTACAGCAGGGGTTTAATGTTTTTATTTTGCAAGGGGGGGTTGAAAAGCTCAAAACAGAAAGTCTGAAAAAGCAAGCTAAAAGCAGTGATGATAAGCAACTCGATGCATTAAATGCATTATAT
>JALWRI010000089.1 GCA_026994225.1 Gammaproteobacteria bacterium
ATTTGCCTGTATTAACTCTTCTAACAGCTTCAGACCATACTGAGCACCAGAAGCTCCCGTCATAATAAGCGTGACAGTTTTTGTGAAGTGCCGAACTTGAGTCATAAGCTTTCAAGCAACTTATCGTGAATACTTTCAAATCCGCCATTACTCATCACTAACACATGGTCACCTGATTGAGCAGTCGATACAACATGCTGGACAATACTATCAACACTTTCAAGTAAAATGCCTTTATCACCTAATGCAGCAAGAACATCCCCCATATCCCAATCTAAGCCTTTAGGCTGATATAGAATGACTTGATCTGCTGCTGCGAGCGACTTAGCAATATTATCTTTGTGCATTCCCATTCGCATCGTATTAGAACGCGGCTCTAAAATGGCAATTATACGATTATCATTTACACTGGCTCGTAAGCCATTTAGCGTTGTATTAATTGCGGTGGGGTGATGTGCAAAGTCATCATAGACACGAATATTATTGACTTCGCCCCTTAACTGCATACGGCGTTTTACGCCCTTAAACTCAGCTAAAGCATCAATAGAGTGTTCGATAGGTACGCCAACATGCCTTGCAGCTGCAATAGCGGCTAAGCCATTGCTAACATTATGAGCACCTATTTCATTCCATTGAACCGTACCTTGCTTTTCATTTTTAAAAAGCACTTCAAACTCAGAGCCATCAGCTTTTATATAGTTGGCAGACCACATAGAGCTTTCATTATCAGAACCTGAGAATGTTTCTACGGGTGTCCAACAACCTTTATCCAGCACATCGTGTAAAGCAGGTTCATCTGCATTACTGATTAATAAACCTTCACTCGGGATCGTTCTCACAAGGTGATGAAACTGTGTTTTAATAGCCTGTAAATCGGGGAAAATATCGGCATGGTCAAATTCTAGGTTATTCAATACAGCAGTGCGTGGATGATAGTGGACAAACTTGGAGCGTTTATCAAAGAAAGCGGTATCATACTCATCCGCTTCCACAACAAAAAAGGGAGAGTCGCCTAAGCGTGCAGATAAGCCAAAGTTTTCTGGTACTCCGCCAATTAAAAATCCGGGATTTAAGCCTGCATATTCTAAAATCCATGCCAACATGCTGGCTGTTGTTGTTTTGCCATGCGTACCTGCGACAGCTAACACCCAACGCTCTTTTAATACATTTTCATGTAACCACTGTGGCCCTGACGTATAATTTAGATTTTGATTGAGCATTGCTTCAATTGCATCAATACCACGTGTCATCGCATTACCAACAACAATACAATCTGTATCATCGGTAAATTGATCAGTACCATAACCATCAGAAATATCAACACCCTGCTCTTCTAGCATTGTGCTCATTGGTGGATAAACATTAGTATCTGAACCCGTTACAGTAACACCTGATTCACGTGCTAATAATGCAATACCGCCCATAAATGTACCGCATATACCCAAAATATGTATTTTCATTGTTTGCCCTAAATTTAATCCAATGCGTCTAATTCACTCGCTAAATCTTCTTTTTCAGTCACATCAATATTACCATCTTTTATTTTATATTCTCTATCTTGCATCCATGCATCACGGACTAACGCATACTCATCAATAGTGACTTCTTCTAATATTTTCTCTGTTCCAAATAATTTTGTTCGAGTATCTATCCCCTTAAGGATTGCAAGCTCTGTACTATGATCAGCATACGTTAGAGGACTTGTAGCTGCATCTACCCAGAAGGAATAAGAATCTCTTACAGTCGATGGGCCGAAAAAAGGCATCACATAATAAGGACCTGACTTTACTCCCCATTTAGCTAAAGTTTGCCCAAAATCTTCATGGTGTTTTTCCATCTGCAAACCAGAAGCCACATCAATAAAACCTGCTAACCCAAAGGTGGAGTTAAATGCAAAACGTGTCATATCACTGCCTGCATCAACAAGCTTAAACTGTAATACATTGTTAAATGCATTCTTTATATCACCAAGATTAGAGAAAAAGTTACTAATTCCTTTCTCAACAATATCAGGAGTAATTTTCTTATAACCTTTAGATATAGGTTTAATAATTGCAGTATCTAACTTTTTATTAAAACGAAAAATTTTACGGTTTGTTTTCTCCCACTTATCTCCTTGAGAAACTACTTCTCTTTCCTTACTCGTTGAGCACGCACTCAATGACAAGATTAAGGGTAGGATGATAATAAAAATGAGTATATTTCTGGGGAGTGTTTTCATTGTATCTTTACTTATTATTAAATATTTACGATAGTATTCAAATCTATTTAGGCCAGTGTTTTAGAGATAGTGCATCCGTATCGCATCTGGCAGTGGTATTGGACGAGAAATTCCATATCCCTGACCATAGTCTATACCTATTTTGCGTAATTCTTGAATTATTTGATCATTTTCGACATATTCAGCGATAATTTGCAGTCCCATCATATGGCCAACCTGATTCATAGACTGAACCATAGCCTGTTGTACTTCATCCGTCACAATATCTTTGACGAAGCTACCATCTATTTTTAAGTAGTCTACAGGTAGAGTTTTCAAATATTCAAATGAGCTCATCCCCGTACCAAAATCATCCAAAGAGAAGCTACACCCTAAATCTTTTAGTGTTTTAATGAAGCCCATTGCCAAAGACACATTAGTAATTGCAACGGTTTCTGTTATTTCAAAACACAACATTTGTGGTCTTATTTCCGCTTTATTTATCTCATCTAGAACAAATTTCAGAAAACCTTCTTCATCGAGGCTCTGTCCTGATAGATTAATGGAAAATACAGGTAATGGTATTTTTTGTGTTATTTGCTTTAAATGCATCAACACCGTTTTGATAACCCATTTGTCTATTTGTGGCATCATTCCATAGTATTCAGCAGCAGGAATAAATTCATCGGGTGATATTTGCTGATCACTTTCATCATAAAGTCGTATCAATACTTCATAATGATTATATTTATTTTGAAATGCTTTTTCTTCCAAAAGATGGATTGGCTGTGCAAATAACTTAAATTGATTTTCTTTGAATGCTGCCTTCAGACGCCCTGCCCACTTTGCATGAGCACGCTGTTTTTGAATATCTTCATCGTCTTTTCTAAAAACTTGGACTTTATTACCTCCCTTATTTTTAGCAACACGCCTAGCAGCATCCGCAGCAGAAAATACACGACTAGAATTAACCGACACTCTACTTACTAATACAACCCCCATACTGGCGGTAGTTTCGTAGTTAACACTCCCCCAAGAAAAATTATAAGCAGATATACATTCACGTACGTAATCGACCCATTGTAAACCTTCAGACGGCACACAATTTCGTATGAGGATACCAAACTCATCGCCTCCAAAACGGACAATGTCATACTGCTTGACATTCCTTAAAGCATCTTTAATTACTTGAGCAATATTTCTGATCAACATATCGCTTGCATTATGCCCGACCGCATCATTAATTAGCTGAAATTGGTCTAGAGACAAATGGCAATAGACATGTGTTGCCTCTTTAAACCTTGCCTCATTCAATGCCATATTAAGCTCAATAGTAAATGAGCTTCTGTTAAGAAAGCGGGTTAGTTGGTCATTTGTTTCTAGGTATTTTAAGCGTGCTTGTAAAGCTTGTGCCTCCGTCAGGTCATCCAAAATAACAAGATACTGCTCACCTTGTTGTAGTGAGATTAGACGTAAATCAACAAATATACCTGCTTGTGTAATCGGTGTTAGAAAGCACTCTGCTTTTTGTTCATCCAAACATTTCAGAGGGAAATTTGAAAGTATTTTTGCCTTCTTTCTCGTTTTAGGATTACTCAAGCTAAAAAGATCGTAAATTTTCTTACCTTTAGCACTGCGTAATTTATATTTAATTATTTTTTCAGCAGAAAGATTAACATATTGAATCGTACCGAAACGATCCATCAAAATAATGGCATCATGTACACTGAGCAACATATCTGCCATGCATTCAAGTTGATTATTATCAAATTTATTTTTCTTAACTTTCAAAAATAACCATACCAGTACCCCTGTTAGCACAAATAAAACAAAGGTAATAATAGATATATTCAGCAAAGATGGGAGTGTATTATTAGCAATCAACAGAATGTTCCAGTACCTAAAGAGTGAGAATTTATTAAACTCTCACTCTTTGGTTTTCTTATTATTAGTAATATCATAAATACAGAATGCTTTTTATCATAAAATGAATGAACACGAACTTTACTCAGGGCATTTAGACATTAGCAATTTAACTCTGAGGGGGTAAAATAGAGAAAATATATTAAAGTATTTTATCAAAACCACCTTCAAGAAGCAGATAAACAAACAATTAAGCCAGATTGATAGAAATATTATCTTTTTAAACAAAGGAATACCATGCTCAACACAAATGAATATTTTGATGGAAAAGTAAAATCCATTGCTTTTCAAACGGAAACATTGCCAGCAACAGTGGGAGTAATGGCTGTAGGTGATTATGTATTTAATGCTGGAGATAAAGAAAAAATGACCATAATTAGTGGTGGAATGACGATAAAATTAAACAGCTCAGATAAGCAAACATATACAGCCGGAGAATCTTTTGATGTACCGGCGAATAGCTCTTTTGAGGTA
>JALWRI010000090.1 GCA_026994225.1 Gammaproteobacteria bacterium
ATGTTGACCTGCTAGTTTTGTATTGACTAGCTTCAAACACCTTAAACGACCCAGCAATATTTACAGCCACGCGTGGTGAAGCATGATAAATTCTCCCCACTAAATTTTATTCTTTAATTTTAAAGCTCAGCCCATGACACTCTACAAAATATACCTCTATCACGCGGCATATCATAAACTTAGATTCATTTAAAAACAATGAATTCAAGCTGATTATACAGGTAATAAATGTGGCAAAATCACCTGAATACAAGCTGAATCTTCTCCTTTATTATACACTCAGATAGCACTATTTCCTGATTGTTTTCAGTATATAGTGAAAAGGGCGTATCAACGCGATGAAAGGTCTTTTTCCCACTTATAGTTATCAATACCTTTCAACTGCACCCAAGAGCGTATTCGAATTATTATGGCAATGCTGTAATAAACGACAGCAGGTACAAATTGCTTACTAAATATTTTTGACACCATGCTAGAGGTATATTTTTTTTCCTTCGGTTCTGGACATAAACCTAGCATTTTTAGCTGCATATTCCCCAGTCGTGCTCGGGATTTTATTTTAATTAGGGAGTACAAAGTACGGGGAGCACGTATATAAATTTCAGTACCTGCAATATTGCCCACTTCATTTTCTTTAAATTGACAATGGATAAAACGATCATCATTAATAATGTCTGGAAAATGATTAAAGCGTTTCCGCCCTCGTTCTGTAACAATAAAACTACAAGTGGCTATGACACCTGCTTTTATATAAGGCAATCCTAACCAAATTTTATAGTACTGTTTCACTGGCCACGAAGATTTTGAGGTATCAATAATCGGTGTTGGAGCCACAAGGCTTAATTGCGGTTGCTCTTGCAATACGTTGGTAATCTTTTTGATAGCTCCAGCTTGAAGCACGGTATCAGCATCAAGATAAAATATGGGGTAGGTCGTTATATGCTTTTCTGCTTCATTTAAGGCATTAGTTTTGGACGGCTTATCTATGTTTAAGCATGTCACCTGAGGATAATGTTGAGTGACAATATCGGCGGTATTATCCGTGCAACCATTGCAAGCAACGATAAGGCTATCAATGCCTTCTTGATCTACGATGCTGTCTAAACAACGTTGGATAACAGCTGCTTCATTATGTGCAGGAATGATGACTGATGCCATTATTGATAACCTTGTAGCCATCTTGGGCTATTTTTAACTATCTTCCACCACTCTTTTTGCACAGCTTTTTTATGGTTTTTAATGATGGCATTGACTGTTGAAAATACTAATTTATTAATGACATACAAAAGTAATAAGATTTTCATTATTAACTGTTTAATAGGAGAATGATGCTTGTTGATAAATGTTACTTTACCTGTTAGTAGCCTAATCATTTTTCCTGAGAGATTTTTTTCACTACCGCCGCCATGATGAATAATTTTTGCGGTAGGTGTGACGATGGGTTGATAGCCTAACTTTCTGGCTCGATAGCAAAAATCAGCTTCTTCTGCATACATAAAAAATGTTTCATCTAAACCATTAAGTTTATCCCATAACTCTTTTGCTATAAGGAAAAAACTACCCTGCAATATATCAACTTCTCTCACACTATCCCGCTTCCAGCAACCATAGTTAGCGTGATTAAAAAAGCAACTGTTTTTAAATAAACGATTTAAACCCAATGTGCTAAATAATAGTGTCAAGATGCTTTCTTCTGCCCATGCATTATGTGTATTAATACTTAAATCGTGATTTAGTGTAATACCACCCCAAATTCCATTTTTTTGGTTATTTTCTGCAAACTGCAGTAATTTATCAATTGCACCATCAAGTATTACAGTATCAGGGTTGAGTAATAGTACGTAATCACCCTTTGCATGACTGGCACCGATATTAACTCCACCAGCAAAACCAAGATTTGTATCAGATTCAATTAATAATGTTTTAGGGAAATGTTTTTTGATTTGCAGAACAGAATCGTCCTGTGAATTATTATCGACAACAATAACTGTATAGTTAAATTGCTGTGTTTCTTCATAAATAGAGCGTAACGCTCGCAATGTATAGGCTGATGTATTGTAAGAAACTAGAATGATGTCGACAGTGGCTAGGCTCATCAGTACTTATTTTCCTGAAAGCATGCCATATTCTATGGTGCGGATATCTGACTTCACTATTTTTGCAGGATTGCCCGCCACAATACTATTGGAAGGCACATCTTTAGTAACAACACTACCTGCACCAACGATAACATGGTTGCCAATAGTTACATTAGGCAAGATGATTGCTCCGCAACCGATAAAGCAATAAGAACCTATTTGAGTTTTTGCATCATGTCTACGTGTTGAAAAATCATGGGAGAGAATAATGGCGTTGAAAGCAACATACGTTTTATCACTGATGCTTAAACCTTTAGGATTAGTCTTATCAATGCGAGCTTTGAATGAAATCCGTACATCTTTGGCAATATCCATACCATAAACGATACGGTAATAGGCTGTACGAAAGCGAAGTAGTATATTACGGATACCCACTAAGACCATAAAAACTGGCTGACTGACAAATCTAGCTCGCATATTTTTCTCCAGTTACAGAATACTGATTCGGCACACTTTTTCCTTGAGTATATTAAGTACATACTGCTACTTATGGGATTTTAGTCATATACATTGAAGTTATAGTCTTAAATGCCGTAATGGTATAATTAAGCCGACCTACTTTCATAAGATTCACTAATTTTATCCATTTTTTGGTTTATATCTCGGTGGTATCTTGCCCAACCGATGGCTCCTAAAAAGAAGAAATACATGGGTTGTAACTTGCCATAGAAATCAACAGTGAAGCCAATGAGAATCATCGCAGTAAATGCTAATATCCATGATGTTATCATCCAGCGTGTGTAAGCATGATGCAAATACAAGCGGTTTAAAAAATAAAATACGGCATAAAATGAGGCAAAGAATAAAAGAATACCCGCAATAATGCCATGCTGTAGTACCAACAAGAGCCAAAAACTGTCGATACTATTGGTTAACCATGCAGGATGGCTCCAATCATGGTGAGCAATTCCAAATAATAAATTATCACTAATATCTTGCATGGAGTATTTCCATTGCAACATGCGGTAATAGCCCGTAACGGGATTAAAGGTTAAATACGAAACTAAGATTCCAAAAAAACCACGATTAGAAAAGACTTGTAAGAACATGGCAACAGCAATACCAATAAAGCCGAAAGCTAACCAAAAACGTTGTGTTCCATGCCAAAATTTTACGACAATGGCAGATAAGCCTTGGAATATTAGAGACAATAATGGGGCTGATGATAAGGTCAGCATCATCGTAGAAAATAGTACAGCATCACTCAGTAAATAACGCTTTTTAAAAGTAAAAAATGTAAGCAACATCATAAACGGGAAAAATAGAGCTGCAATGGTGCCGTAAAGAATAGGGTGTGCAAATACATTGGTTGCACGCAAAATACCTAAACGCACGTAGTAATGGGTATATAGTCGATAATCAAGAGAGTCGTGCCCTGTTATTGCTTTAGCCCACTCATGCAATATACGATGATGATTAAAGCTTTCATAAACACCAAACCCAAACAGTAGAACCAAGATAACAATAAAAGCAATATTTACATTATAAAAACGCTTTGGTGTGATAATCCATAAACGTGCTAAGTAAAAAGCACCCAGCGTTTCGATGGCGTAGATACCTGTTGACTCGAAGGCTTTTTGTAAATCATGGTTATACAAAAAACTAGCAAAAGTCAGTAGTAGTAGGCCAAATAGAAGAATATCAATGAGGTCTGCCTGTTCTAAAACCTTGCGAAAGTTGAGCAAGCTATACATCAGCGAAAGTGCTAGCACAATGCGGTATGGCTCAATTCTCAAGCTTCCTACCATTTGATGAAACTCAACGGGTACAAAAATAGAAGCAATAAATAAGATAATTAGAATGCTAGGCATATGGGTTTTGAAGTAACCTTTTTTTAAAAAAGACGAGAATAACAGAAAATGCAAGGAAAGCATTAGCAAGTAAAGTTGCCATTGCCGCCCCTTCCATGCCATACAACTTGATTAAAACAACATTACATACAAGGTTAGTGATCAAGGAAAGTACTAAAATAATATTTAGGTAGGATACTTTTTCTCTGATAATAAACATAAAAGAAAAGGTTAGGCTAATTGCCCGTAAAAATTGAGCTAATAGTAATATCATCAAACTTGTCTGTGCTGCCGTATACTCTTCTTTAAATATAGTAAGTATAGGTGCTGAAAATAAAGCCATGAGTGCAGTAACAGATAAGAGGATTAAAACTACCAATAAAGTTGCTTGCCAAAAGAAAGCAGTGAGTTGTACAGGTTTTTGCTTGGCGGTATTCAGCAAACGTGGATATATTGTTGAATCTAAGGCTCCCAAAAAAAACAAACTAACGAATGAAATAGTGGCAGCGGTATTAAATAAAGCGACTTGAGCT
>JALWRI010000091.1 GCA_026994225.1 Gammaproteobacteria bacterium
AAAATATATACTGTAAATACTTTAATTTTATTATCATAAGGAATTTTTTAATGCAACGATATATCCTATTAGCTGGCTTTATTCTCTGTTTATGCTTGAGTAATAATATTTTTGCAGAAAATAAAGTAGTGATCCAAAATAAAGGTTCTGATACGTTAGTAAATGTAGCGCAAGCCTGGGCTGAACACTATAAAGATATTAATAAAAATGTTGCTATTGCGGTTTCAGGAGGAGGTTCAGGAACAGGTATTGCTGCAATGATTAATGGTACGGTAGATATAGCAAATACTAGTCGTGCCATGAAGTCAAAAGAAATCAAACGGGCTAAAGCAAAAAATCAAGATCCTAAAGAACATATTGTTGGCTATGATGCGTTAGCCGTTTTTATTCATAAAGATAACCCTATTCAATCACTGACATTTAAACAATTAAAGGGTATTTTTGGACGTAAAGGAAAAACTACTAAATGGTCTGATATAGGAGTTAAAGTTCCAGGCTGTAATGATAAAATTGTAGTGGTTAGTCGTCAAAATAATTCTGGTACGTATGCCTATTTCAAAAAAGCCGTATTGGGTAAAAAAGGAAAATATCGCCAAGGAACGTTAGATATGCACGGCTCTAAAGATGTGGTTGATTTAATAGTAAAAACACCTTGTGCTATTGGATATAGTGGTCTTGCCTATGCAACAGATCATGTTAAAATGGTTTGTGTAAGTAAGAAATCTGGTGAAAAATGTGTTAGCCCAAGTGTTAAAACAGCCAGTGATCGTTCTTACCCTATCGCTCGCCCTCTTTTTATGTACACCAATGGTGAACCAAAAGGTAATATTAAAAAATATTTAGATTGGATTCATAGTGATGCCGGACAGTGTATTCTGTTAAAGAAAGGTTATGCACCGATTAAAGATGTACATTGCTCTTAATCATTATTCTCAACAATCCAGACTAAGCAGAAGTAAGGTTTATTAATATACCTTGCTATTTTTCTATTTACAGATGACCACCTAAAGATACCGGAAATATACTATGTCGCACTTAGAAAAACGTATGGAACAGGATCTGAAAAATATTCGCAATCTGCTTGCAGAACAAGCAAAACGGGTTCAGTCTGGAATTAAAGATGCTATCTATGCACTACAGACCAATAATCATCAATTAGCGTATCATGTCATCTTGCTCGATCATCCCATTAATCGTGCTATGCGTAATATCGATCGACATTGTCATCATTTTATTGCTTTACATCTTCCTAGTGGTGCAAATCTGCGCTTACTTTCTTCTGCTATTCGTATTAATATTGCTTTAGAACGTATTGGAGATTACGCTGTGACTATCGCTCGTGAGGCAGTACAACTACCCCCTCCAGATGCTAATAATATTTTATACAGAGAACTTGATAGACTTGCGAATGAAAGTTTATTAATGCTAAAGCAATCTATTCAGGCATTTAATGAACTGAATGCAGATTTTGCACACAGTAGCATGTTATTATCGGAAAATGTTGAATACGATTTAAATATCATCTATGACCAAATGACCGATACGCAAAATACGGCAAATATGAAATGTATTCTGGCATTGTTTGTCATTTTCACCCATTTAAAACGTGTTTCTGATCAATCTAAAAATATTTGCGAAGAAACTATTTTTTCTGTAACAGGAGAACAAAAGAAACCTAAAATATATCGTATTTTATTTATAGATGAAGAAAATAATTATGCCAGTCAATTAGCAGAAGTGATTGCACGGAAAAACTATCCCGATTGGGGGGAATACAGGAGTGCTGGACGTACTGCTAATCCACAATTACATCCAGATATGCTGCACTTTTTATCTGAACATGGTGAAGATAGCAGTCAAATAAAAGCCACCAATTTAGATACCTTAACTAACAGAGAAATTCAACAACAACATGTTATTGTCAGCTTACAAGGTACGGTGAAATCATATATTGATCCCGTTCCCTTTCATACTACCGCATTAGAATGGGATATTAAAATTAATGATAACAATACAAAAATTGATGAAGTGTACCGTTCTCTTGCCTTAAATATTAAAGACTTAATGGAATTGTTACGTGGTAGTGAGGTATAATCCAATGACAACATCATCCACTTCTTCCTCTAGTCATTTATCTATTCATCAACGTAATGTTGATTGGTATATAGATAAAGCGATACAAGTCATTGTTTTTTTATCCGGTATTTCCGCTATTTTATTTATTGTTGGTATTTTTATTTTTGTTACTGCAGAAGGCATAGGATTTTTCACTGATGCATTTAGTTTTTCTGAAGTTTTTACCTCTGAATACTGGGATCCCAGTGATGAAGATGCACCTGAATACGGTATATTAGCCCTGATGGTCGGTACGGCAAGCGTTACCGGTTTAGCAATGCTGGTCGCTATCCCTTTTTCACTTGGTGCTGCCATTTATATTGCTGAATTTGCAACGGGAAAAACCCGGGAAATATTAAAAATATTAATTGAATTACTGGCTGCTATTCCCTCTGTTGTTTGGGGGTTTATTGGTTTAAGTATTATGAACCCCTTAATCATTGATCTGTTTGATATACCAGTGGGACTCAATGTGCTTAATGCTGGAATTATTTTAGGGCTGATGGCAGCCCCAATTATGACCTCTATTGCAGAAGATGCTTTAAAAGCCGTACCTGATAGATATAGAGAAGCCGCAGAAGCATTAGGTGCTACTCGTTGGCAAGTCATTTATAAAACGGTTATTCCTGCTGCTAAAAATGGTTTACTAGGTGCCATATTATTAGGGGTAGGTCGAGGTTTTGGCGAAACGATGGCTGTTTTAATGGCAACCGGACATGCAGTCAATATTCCTGGCTCAATATTTGAACCGGTTAGAGCGCTAACTGCTACCATAGCAGCCGAATTAGGGGAAACTGCTGTAGGTTCTGAACATTATCAAGCACTGTTTAGTATTGGTATATTTTTATTCCTGATTACCTTTATTATTAACCTTACTGCTGATCTTATTGTTCGTGGTATCAAAAACCAGTAATTGATAACAATAAGGAGAAAGAATCTTATGTTTAACGAATCCTCGCTTAATATAAAAAATAAAAAAGTACAACGCTTATTTAATATATTATTTATGTTAATGACAGTGCTGCTGATTATTCCGGTGCTGATTATCCTGGTTACTCTTATTTATAAAGGGGGTGGCATTATTTCGCTTGAATTTTTATTCACAGACCCAGTCAATGGAATGACCGCAGGGGGTATTTTTCCTGCTTTAATAGGAACAATATGGCTGGTTGCGTTAGCATTATTAATTTCTGTTCCCCTTGGAGTTTGTGCAGCGATTTATCTGAGTGAATATGCACAAGATAACTGGTTTACTCGTATTATTAATCTTGCCATTATAAATCTTGCTGGTGTTCCTTCCATCGTCCATGCGTTGTTTGGAGTGGGGGCTTTTGTTATCTTTTTTGGTTTTGGTACAAGTATACTCGCAGCAAGTCTTACGCTTGCTATTATGACCTTACCTGTTGTTATTGTATCGACGAGAGAATCCTTACAGGCTGTTCCCATCGCATTTAGAGAAGCATGCTGGAACATGGGAGCAACCCGTTGGCAAACTATTCGCAGAGTGGTTTTACCCAATGCAGTCAGTGGAATTTTAACCGGTATTATTTTGGAAGTATCCCGTACTGCAGGAGAAACTGCACCTATTATGTTTACAGGTGCAGCGTTTTTTCTCCCTTACCTTCCCCAAGGTATTTTTGATCAAACCATGGCATTATCTTTACATCTTTTTGTTATTTCCACACAAGTCCCTAATGTACCAGAAGCATTACCTTACGGTGTGGCATTAGTACTTATCGCAATGGTGTTATTAATGAATAGTGTATCTATTGCTTTTAGAATGCATTTAAGAGGGAAGAAAAAATGGTAAATACACAAGATACTCCCATTGTAGAAGTAAAAAATTTGAGTATTAGCTATGCCAATACTCGTGCGCTAAATAATGTCAATTTACAAATCTATAAAAATGAAATATTTGGTATTATTGGCCCTGCTAATGCTGGAAAAACCAGTTTTCTAAAAACCCTTAACCACATGGATAGCTTTAATCATAAAATGAAGGTGGAAGGAGAGGTATTCTTTCAAGGCATTAATGTACGAGAAGTAAATAATATTTATGCCTTACGTAGTAAAATTGGCGTCGTTTTTCCTTTACCAGTTGGCTTACCCCTTAGTATTTATGATAATGTTGCCCTATCTCCTCGCTTGCGGGGTATTAAAAATAAACAAGATTTAGATATTATTGTTGAACGTTGCTTACAGCGTGCAGCATTATGGGATGAAGTAAAAGATCGCTTACATGCTTTAGGTAGTTTATTATCGGGTGGACAGCAACAACGCTTAACGATTGCAAGGGCCTTATCTCAAGAACCGGAATTACTGATTTTAGATGAATTTTCCATTGCTGTCGATCCAGTAACTACCATGCGTATAGAGGATGTACTCACTGAACTAAAACAGGAAATGACAATTATATTGGTTACTAATTTAGTACAACAAGCCTATCGCTTAGCTGATCGTACTGCATTTTTCCTCACTGGAGATTGTGTTGAAATAGCAGAAACGGAAAGCCTTTTTTCAGGACAAGTAACTGACTCACGTACTAATGATTATATTCAGGGGCGTTTTGGATGAATAGCACTATTGACTATGCAATAACAACAGAAAGTCTTAATCTTTGGTATGATACTTTTCAGGCATTATATGATATTAATCTCAATATTCGCAATCAGATTATCACATCGCTGATAGGTCCATCGGGTTGTGGAAAATCGACTTTTTTACGTAGTATTAATCGCATCAATGAACGTTTAGGTTATGTACGTATCAATGGTGAAATTAAAGTCAACAATCATAATATTTATGCCCCAGAAGTAGAATTAATTCAAGTACGTAAACAAATAGGTATGGTATTTCAACGTCCTAATCCTTTGCCTAGCTCTATTCGAGAAAATATTTTATTTGGTTATAAAATTCATAATAAAGGGAAAAAGGTATCTCGCTCTGAACAAGATGATATAGTTGAAAAGTCATTACAACAAGTATTACTCTGGGATAAAGTTAAAGATAAATTACACCGTAAGGCAACAGAACTTTCTCTGGAAGAACAACAAAAATTATGTATTGCCCGTTTATTACCCGTACAACCTGAAATTTTATTAATGGATGAACCTTGTTCAGCACTTGATCCACAAGGTACTGCTGCAGTGGAAGAATTGATTTGGGAATTACGAGGCAACTACAGCATCCTTATTGTAACGCATAATATGGCGCAAGCAAGACGTGCAAGTGAAGAGTGTATCTTTATGTTAATGGGGAAAGTGATTGAACATCAAACAACAGAAGACTTGTTTGTTACCCCAAAACAAAAAGAAACAGCAGATTATATTGAAGGACGCTATGGATAATAGCATACTCATTGTTGATGATGAATTTGCTATCCGTGAAATGATTAAATTTACCCTTCATAGGGAAGGGTTTAATGTTCTCACTGCACAAGATACAGGTAGTGCAAAAAAAATAATACAAAAATGTCCTCCACAGTTATTGTTATTAGATATTATGTTACCTGGACAATCAGGAATGAGCTTTGCCAAAGAGTTACGTAATAAAGAAGCAACTCGCTCCCTGCCAATTATTATGCTCACAGCAAAAGCCCGTGAAGAAGATAAAATTAGGGGGTTAGATATTGGTGCAGATGACTATATTATCAAACCCTTTTCGCCTAAAGAATTAGTTGCAAGAATTAAAGCCTTATTACGTAGAACACAAACTGAACCCCATAATCAAACAGCATATCAATATCAAGATTTACATTTATATCCTGAAAGCCATGAAGTAATGTTTAAAAATACTTTAATTCCCATGGGATCTACTGAATTTAAATTATTATCTTTTTTTGTTACCCATCCAGAACGTATTTTTACTCGTACCCAACTACTCGATTATGTTTGGGGACAAGATATTTATATTGCAGAACGTACTGTTGATGTACATATTAGGAGATTACGTATTGCTTTAAAAACAATAGGTTATGAAAAATACATACAAACTGTACGAGGAATAGGTTATCGCTTATCTACAAAAAAAACAAGTTAATTCAATATCTTAGGTAACATATAATCAGGTAATCGGGTTTTTAAATACGCCATAATATTATTTTTCTGCACAGAGGTTAATGCACTATTATCTATGGTTTGTAAGATAGCTATAAGTTGCTCGTTTTGATATTCTAGCGTTGCTTTTTCAATACGGGGATATTGTTGTAATACTTGTTCTATTTCTTCTAATTCTACCCGTTGACATTGAATTTGATACTGTTTATCTTTACGCCCTAAATATTCAATATTTCCTTGTTCATCCATCCGTCCTAAATCTTTGCTTGCATAGACCCTTAAACCATTAGGTAATACTTTAAATCCTGATTCTATCTCTGCATTATGATACCCTTTTGCTATTCCCATCCCTGCAATATATATCTCACCAACTTGATAACTCGATACTGGTTGTAACTGTTTATCTAACAAAAATATGGCAGTATGATCTATTGCTGTTCCCACATACTGGGTGGGTTTTTTTTCCTTATAATAACTATATGCTGAAGCAATCGTTGCTTCTGATAACCCATATAGAAAAATAACAGCCGTATCAATAAAAGTATTTAATATCACCCTAATCTGCTCACGTTTTGCTATTTCACCTGTGATAAAGCAATAACGTAATGATAATTCTGAAAGATCAAAGTGCTGAGTAGTTATTTGTAGTAATTGACTAGGACAGGTTTGCCACACACTGATGGCATATTTTTGTAAACACCACTGATTGATTTGTTCCTCTTTCAAAAAAATAACTTTTGCCCCTATCACTAAGGGTAAAAACATTTCCCATATTGCTGCATCACTATTCCATGCACTTGCTTGTAAAAAACGATCAGCACTATCAAAAGAAAAGGTTTTTTGCATCCATAAGAGATAATTAACAATATTTTGATGTGTTACTTCAATTCCTTTTGGATCACCACAACGAGAGGAAGTATAAATAACATATGCGACATCATCATGGCATATATCATAACCTTTATTATCCACTGCTTTTTTTTGCTCTATATCTCCTAATAATAAGCAGGGAATATCCACACAGATGGAAACATCGGTATCTACAATCAGTACATCTGCTAAACTATCTTGTAAAATAAAGCGATTTCTTTCTTCTGGATAACTGTCATCTAACAATAAATAAGCAGCACCTATTTTTAATACCGCCAAAATACAAACCAGCAGATCAATACCTTCTTGTACTTGTATCGCAATTAATTTATGTACTATATCAAATTCCAGAAGCTGATTAGCTCGTTGATTGGCTTCTTCATTTAATAATGCATAAGTTATTTTTTCATTGCCTGCAATAATAGCGATTGCCTCTGGCGTTTGTTCTACCTGTTGTTCAAATAAATGATGTAAACATAAATGGATAGGTTTATCTTGCTCTATGGTATGACTCTTTGTAGCTGTCTTTTTCTGTATCGTTAATCTTGCTAATTTTTCATCTGGTGTATGAATTAATAATAATAATAATTCTTGCCAGGTAGAGATAACATTTTCTATCATATTGGGCATAAAATGCCGATATTGCACTTTAGCCAGTAACTTATTCTCAACAAATTGTATATGTATGATTAAATCAAATAATGCAACATCTATCTCCTGCTCAAACATTTTTAATGCTATACGTTGGGATAACGGTAACGCATCTAAAAGTATTTTAACCCTCTGCCCATTTTCTTGGCTGTGCAGATTAACTAGATAGTGTTTTTTTATAGCTTCTAATAATATATTAAAAGTATATTCTGGTTGTACCTTTTGATATATAAATAAGGGTAATAACGGTTTTTTTGGTTTATCTGAAGGATAAAAAATAACCGTTTCATCAGTTTGTAAATAATATTGTAATATCGCAGGTAGACTTGCTAATAATAACATTTCTAAAGTGATATGCCGCTGTAATACAAAATCTTGTATATGCTTGCTTTCTTCCAGGGTAAAAGTAAACAGACTTTCTGTATATTCATCCCATATAGGCGTATCAGAATAAGCTAAGGAAATAGATTTGGCATTATTTATTTGTTGTTCCAGATTATCATCCTCTTGCCATGCTGAAATCTGATCGCTTTTTTCTATCTGCTTTGCTATATATAAGGCTAATTTTCTTACTGTAGTACAATGATAAAGACTATCTAGCTGACATTGAATAGCAAATACCTTTTCTATTTCTCGCATATATTGTGTCAAGAGCGTATAATCCATTCGCCATTGAATATAGGATTGATCTATCCCTAATAGCATATTTAATCGTCTTTCTATCATCCATAGCAATGCCTGTTGTAATGCTGTTTCAGGGGGAATATAAGGATTTTCTGTTGTATCTTGAATAGCATCTGCTATCACATTTCTATAATCCATAGCCTGTTCCAGATAGCGAACAGGTAATAATAATAAAGTCGCTACTGATTGCTCTGGATTAGCTAACATTTCATTACAAAAATAGCAATAATCATCGCAGATATTTTGAATAGCTTGTTCACTAAATAATGCCTTAGGATAAATCATATTTGCTTTTAATAGGTCTTTATCCTTGTCTTCATAACAGGCTAAATAGAGATCATATTTTGCTGATACCGGATCAATATCTAATAGTGTTAATTGTATATCAGGTAAATGGACAGGTTCTTCAGTAATACTATTTTGTAATGCAAAAAGGGTTTGAAATAACGGATTTTCAGGGCGTTGTGCATTACCATAATATTGCAATAATAGTTCATAAGGAAAACTTTGATAATTAAATATTTCTAAACTATTAGTTTGTACTTGCAAATAAAAATCTCTACATGACATAGTAGTATTTTTGAGATGATGACGTAGAGGTAATAAATTAGCAAAAAAACCAATATTGTTTTCTATCGCTTTTTGTACTCTATTTGCAACCGGTGTACCTACACAAAAATTATTTTGTCCTGAGTAACGTTGTAATAATAAAAACCAGACACTTAATAGCAAAGAAAATAAGGTAATATGTTCTGTTTTACTTGTTATCTTCAAGTTTTGATAGAACGCAGTAGGAAAAGTATATCGAAAAATACCTGCTTCATCATTGTTACTCTCTGTATATGAAAATTCAGTCGGTAAGGATAAGACAGGGATATCCTCTAAATATTTATTCCAAAATGCTAAACTACTTTCTAATATAAATCCTTGATAATATTGTCGTTGCCAATAAGCAAAATCCGCATATTGCACTGTTATCTCCGGCAATAATGCTGGTATGGAATAGTTTTTTTCTAAATATAATGCCATTAACTCTTTTACTAATAGCCCTACTGACCAACCATCACCTAATATATGGTGTAAAACCATGATTAATACATATTCTTGTTCTGCTATCTGATATAATTCAGTGCGTGCAAGAGGAGCTTGCTGCATATTAAAAGGGCTATTAAGCAATTCAATAATACGTTGTTGCAACTGAACTTTTTGTTCTTCTTTGGATAGCTTTAGTATATCTTTTATCGCTAAATCCCAACTATCTAAAACCGCTATTTTCTGCTCTAATATTCCTTCTTGATTAACGATAAAATAAGTAGATAAAATATCATGGCGTTGTACTAATTCCATGATAGCAGCAAGTAAATTTTTATAATGTAAACTACCTTTAATATTGACCACTAAAGGAATACTATAAGAACGTTGCGGAAATAATTGGGCATAAAACCATAATTGTTGTTGTGCAAAGGATAAAGGCAGGGCTTTATCTTTAGATACGGGTACAATACCAGCGATATTGAGGTGTTGTTCTTGTGCTTGAATATATTGTTCTTGCTCTAAAATAGTAAGTTGTTTAACGCATTCTGTTAAAACAAAGCGCATATTAAAAATATTTTCAATTTCTTTCCATAAGGATATTAATAAAAAAGAATTTCCTCCTAGTGCAAAAAAATTATCTGTTATCTGTATGCTACTTGGATCAGGCAATAATGTTTGCCAAACAGTATGTAATTTTTTCTGTATCTCTGTTACAGGAGGCTGTTGTTGCTTAATAATTGGTATAGAAGATAAGTAATACCCATTAGGTATATCAGGGTTAGCATAATCAGGTAATACATCAACCTGAAAATAATGTTTTGGAATTTTATTAACCGGTAATACCGTTGCTAAATATTCTTGTAATAACGGAGAAGAGATAGTCGTGGTCTTTTTTTCTGCAACCATATAGACCATTAACTCCCCCTGAGCATTTTGAATAACGAGACTATCTTGTATATTTTGATAACGATTAATATGGCTGGCAATTTCATCTAATACAATATGTTGTCCCAAAATATCACATTGAGCAGGAAATGATCCCAAATAATGCAAATTAGCATCTTGATCATACCATACCCAATCATCACTACTATACCACAGTTTTTGATTTGTATCCGCTTCAATAAACAGTGCATTTTCTTGCTGTAATTTTTCTATATCAAGGGGAGCAATATATAACTTGCCGAGCATACCTAATGCTACGGGTTGATCTGCTGTATTCACTATTTTCCATTCTATACCAGCAAAGGGCTTACCTAATAATGTCCTTGCAGTATCTACGCTAAAAGGGGTGATAGTAGACCAAATTCCTGTTTGCGTTTTACCATATACTCGCCATAAGGTGTTAGCGGGGATTTTTTGCATAGATTGAGTTAATGGCAAGGATTGATTAATCCATCCTGAGCATAAAATATGCCTGTTTTTATTATTATATGACAGCCCGTCAGCAGCTATTAATTGTTGTAATAATTGCATATTTAAATGCATACAAGTAATAGGCATAAGCTGCAAAACATCCATAATTTGAGTATATTTAGGGACTGTTTCAGGTATCACTATAACGCCTGTTGCACAACAAAACACTGGTAATAAGAGTT
Source organism: Gammaproteobacteria bacterium (assembly GCA_026994225.1). GTDB lineage: Bacteria > Pseudomonadota > Gammaproteobacteria > GRL18 > GRL18 > JALWRI01. The sequence continues at coordinate 11,009 of JALWRI010000091.1, forward strand.
CAATTAATCCACTATCAATAGCTAATTCAGTATGTATTAAAAACATATCTTCTGTTGATAAGTGTAATTGTGTTTGTAGTTGCTGCAATAAAGACAATAGCATACGCTGAGATAAATATACCGCACGTAATTTTTCACTGGCACTGGAGATATAATAAATACTTAAGGCAGTATGATAGCTAACCTCTGGATTATATTGTGGATATTCGGCAATATCTAACCATTGTATATCAATAATAATTAATTGAGCATGACTAATAGGTAATTTATCAACCTGTATTTGCTGTAATAAAATATATTCACTACAACTGTCTTCCAAGATATTATCTAAATAAGACGAAGGCGCATCCCAAGGTAATACGACAAGCATAGCACCCGTTTTTGCTATGCCCCACAACGCAATTAACATTTCTACAGAAGGAGCAATAAACATCGCAATACGGGTATTAGTATTAATGCCTCGAGCAAGTAAATAATGGGCTAACTGATTTGCTTTAGTATTAAGTTGCTGATACGTTATCGTATTAGCAGCTAAATAATAGGCTATATGATCTGGGTATTGTTGTGCTGCTTGAGTAAGTAATGCTGCAATCGGTAGTTCATTCGATAACCTGTCTTGTGTTCTTGGCAGTGTATTATTAGCCTTGAAATAAACCGTATTGCTATTGAATACTATGTTATCAATAATCTGACTATCATCATCTATAACCGTTTGTAAAAAATGGACAAATATTTCTGCAATATTAACTATACTTTTAGTATCAAACAAATCAGTATTATATTCAAAATCACAGCGTAAGGGAGTATTTTTTTGCGTTTGCGCTGGTTTTGCTTTATTAGCATCGAATACATCGTGCCAATGTTCATAAATACTCAGTGTTAGATCATATTTTGCCGTATAATTTTTACACTCTATTGCTTCTAATTGTAAGGTTTCTAAACAAAGCGTTTGAGGGAAATTTTGTAACTTAAAAAATACTTGTACTATGGGTGTTATTCCTTTATACCGTGGATATGGAAGGTGTTGTAAAATATCTTCAAAGAGAATATCAAGATGCTCTTGTGCAGTGATTGCATTGTGATGAACCTGTAATAAAAAATCCTTAAATGTCTGTGCTTTTTGTACCTGATTACGTAATGCCAGGGTATTAAAAAAACAGCCTATCAGGGGTTCAAATATCTGTTGCTGTCGTCCTGCAACAGAAGTTCCAATACAAAAATCCCGTTGCTGACTATAACGATATAATACACTGTGCCATACTGCTAATAATACTGAGAAAATAGTAACCTGTTGTTGTTGTGCATACTGATATAGTTTTACTGTCAGCATATTGGATAATACCAGTGTATAATTATCCCCTGCATGACTATTGTGATCTTTTCCAGGTCTATCACCAGGTAGGGTTAAGATAGGGACATGATATAAGGTGTCTAACCAATATCGTAATTGTTTTTGATATGTCGTTGTTTTTTGAAATGCTTGTTGCCATAACACATAATGTTCAAATTGATAATTTAATATTGGTAATTCTGCTGTCTTTTCCTGTTCTATAGCAACATATAACTGCATCAATTCTTGTGCTAAAATATTAACCGACCAACCATCGCTGATACTATGATGCATATTGACCAATAAAAGCATCTGTTGTGCTTTAAGTGGTATGACTTTTACCCGTAATAAACTTTCTTCTCCCAAACGAAAAGGATAGCGGGCTTCCTCTTTGGCTAATTCTATCTGTTGTTGTTCATCGAGTTCATGCGCTGCAATAGAAACTACATCAATATTAAAAGGACTGTTATCAATAACCGCATACACCTCCCCAGCTTCCATAAGAAAACGATAACGTAATATAGTATGTCGTTCTGTCAGTTGTTGTAGGGCTTGTTGTAAAATAGCTATCTTTAGCTCACCGCTAATAACTAATCCAACAGGCATATTATATAAATAAGGTACTCCCCCAAAATATTGCATAAGATACAGTGATTTTTGTACACTACTTACTGGTATACGTTCACCTGCTAACGGTGTTAATGCTAGCGTATCAGGATACTTTTTTTCACTTTTTATAATCAGTATCGCTAATGCTCTAATACTGGTAGCCGTAAACAATTCTCGTAAAGATAATTCAATATCAAAGCGTTCTCTTACTCGTGATATTAATTGTGTTGCCAGTAAAGAATGCCCACCCAAGCTGAAAAAATCCGCCGTAACACTGATCTTGTCTTTCCCTAATACTTCACTCCATAATAATTGCAACGTCGCTTCTGTTTCATTCTCAGGGGCAATATATTGATCAGTGTTTTCAGGGAGAGGTAAGGCTTTTCTATCAATTTTACCATTTGCTGTTAATGGCCAAGCCATTAATGATACAAACTGTTCAGGCAGCATATATTCAGGTAATGATTGCTTTAATATTTCTATCATAGCGTGTTTTTCAATGTTAGCTGATGTGATGATATAAGCAACTAATTGTTCTTCCAGAATTAATACTAACGCATCATCAATATTATCTTGCTGACATAAAATATATTCTATTTCTCCGGCTTCAATGCGTAAACCCCGTAGTTTTAATTGATTATCACTACGACCTAAATACACAATATTGCCTTCTTCTGTATAGCGGGCTATATCTCCCGTTTTGTATAATATTGCATAATAAGGAGCATCCTTTTTTTCATTATAATAAGGATTGACTACAAATTTTTCTGCGGTTTTTTCATCATCTTGCCAATAGCCATTTCCTACACCTTGTCCACTAATACATAGTTCTCCAGCAATTCCGGTAGGCAATAATTGTAATTGTTCATCGAGAATATATAAACGCACATTATCATTAGCTTGACCAATAGGGATAATGTGCTGCGCTTTTTCTACATCAATACGATAATATGCCGCAATATCTGTGCATTCTGTAGGGCCATAGGTATTGACCACTATACATTCTGTGTGTTCTAGCCAGTCTTTTATTAAGGCATAATTAATCGCTTCCCCTCCTAAAAACACATAACGCAATGATCTAAGTTGCACCGCTACTTCTGTAGATAATAATGGATAAAAGGCACTTGGGGCACAATTTATCCAGGTAATCCCATATTCGGCAATGATTTTAGCTATTTGTTGATGATCATAATGTGCTAATTCAGGTAATACTAATTCTGCCCCACTTATTAATGGTGCAAAAATATTTTTTTGAGTTAAGTCAAAACCTACTGCACTTAATAATAAAACTTTGTCGCTTAGCTGTAATCCAAAAGTATCCCTATACCATTGTAATAAATTTAATTCTCCTGATTGTTTTACTATCACTCCTTTTGGTCTGCCTGTTGATCCAGAGGTATAAATAATATATAAATTATTTTCAATCGAATAACTGATTACTGACGATAAATTTTCACAAGGATAATGATCCCAGGCAAAGGTATCAATAAATACCATATTTTCTTTAGCTAAGGTATTGGGGTAGGCATAGTTAGTATCGGTTACTAACAGGTTTGCTTGTACATCTTCTAAAATAAAGGCAATACGATTTTTGGGATAATGGATGTCAATAGGAATATAACTTGCACCAGTTTTAATGACAGCCAAGAGCGTAATGATCATATCATTACTCGCTGGTAAACATATCGCTATACGAGATGTATTTGAAATACTCGATGCAATAAAAAAATAAGCAAGTTGATTTGCTTTTTCATTTAATTCTTTATAACTTAATGTTCCATGTTGAACACTGCGTAAAGCAATATTATTAGGTGTTATTTCTACTTGTTGTTCAAATAATTCAATAATATTATCCACTTTAGGAAGGGCTTTTTCTGTATCATTCCAGGTCTCTATCTGAAGGCTATATTCTTCTGCATGATACCATTTTAATTCATTTAATTGTTGTGCTTCATCAGTGAGAATTTGATCGCTTAGTGATAGAATACGAGCAATAAAACTTTCTCCTAAAAAATAACCCGTATGATAATGTAAATGTAATTCCAGATTAGATTCCATCACCTTTACAATCAAACGCACTTCTTGTTCTGTTGATAACGGGGGGTAATGCTGCATACTGGCATTGCCCTCAGAAAAATCAATATGTGAATCAAAATTATAATAATTAAATAAAAAATGAATATTTCCTTGTGGAATAAATTGTTGCTGTTGGAATAAAGAAATATTAGTATGTCGGAACATTTCACGATAAGATTGCTTGACAGCCTGAAAATAATCTTCAATACTGCTTTCAGGCATAAATGCACTTTCTGAAAGAATAAAAGGTACTTGTTGGTAATAACAACCTAAAGTAGAACGGTGTCCCTTATAGCGTCCCCCAAAAACTTCATGGATCAGTAAATCCCCCTGATGACGGCAATATTTACGAATAGCTAATATATATAAGGCACGAAAATAAATAGCTGGTGTCAAACGTTTACTACGACAATAACGTTGTACAGAAACCCAATGATCTTTAGTCATTACTTGGGACACTTGTTGATGGCTATTTTGATCGGTTATCACGGCAGGAAAGTGTAAGGCTTGTACCTTTTCACTTTGTGTTTTCCAATAATTTAAAATATCTTTTTTATCAAAACATGCACGGCTATAGTCTATATATTCATGAAAATTATTAGGTATAATATCAGTAATATTGAAAGGTCTTTGTTGTTTAAGATAACTATAAAACTGCAATGCAGTACGTGTCCATTCTATCACTGCCACGGCATCTAAAATAATATGATTATAAGCTAAAATCATAATATATTTTTGATCTGCTATACGTAATAACGTGTGTCGTATTAATGGTTCTTTAGATACCTCATAAGGAGAAAAAATAATTTCTTGATAGATAGCGGTTAACGCTTTAGAAGAGAGATTTTGATGTCGATAATCTTGATAATCTATTACTACAGGATAGGTTTTTCTTATAGCTTGATAAGCCATATCATGCCATGTTGAAGTTGCTGCAATAATTTGCGTACGTAATGGTGCAAAGGTGTCAGTAAAATATTGCAGGGTTTCTTTCCAAAATCGGAAATTAAACTCTCCTTCTATGGTAACCGTACCACCTAAACTATTTTTTAAAGTTTTCGGATTAATTTGTGTATCTAAATATAAATCAGCTTGTACCGGTGTTAATGGCATCACTGATTGATAGCTTGCAGGAGACAAACCTAAACTACTTAGCAACTGTTCCTTAGAACATAAGTCCAGTTGCATAAGACTAGCTTGTGGTGAAACAATAATTTGTTGCAGCACATATTCAAAATGTGCCAACATGGTATCAACACTTTTCCGTTTAAAAAGAGCCGTATTATATTCTAACAAGCCCGTTAATTTTTCATCTTGTTCATAAAACATCCAGGTCATATCATATTTAGCCGTGCCTGTTTCCACTTTTTGAGGCACTATTTCTAAATCGGGTACAACAAAATGATGGGGGGGGAAATTTTGCAAGGCTATTCCCACCTGGACTATAGGAGCATAACGTGTGGAATAGCTAATATCTAATTCTTGTAATAGCATTTCAAAAGGTACATCTTGATGTTGAAAAGCATCTAATACCTGTTTTTTTACCTGTTGACATAATGTTGCAATATCAGGATTTCCCGATAAATCTGTACGAATAATTACCGCATTAATAAAATACCCAATCAAATTTTCTATTTCAGTATAATGCCGTCCAGATAGCGGTGTCCCTACACAAATATCTGTTTGTTTACTATAACGGGATAATACGATTTGATAGGTCATTAACAATAACATAAACAAGGTAATATCTTGTTGTAAACAAAAACTTCTAGCTTGAATTAATATTTTTTCATCTATTTCAAACTCAAATGTTTCTCCTTGCAATAATGCTTGTGCAGGACGTGGATAATCAGTCGGTAGAGGCAACAACGCTGGGACATGCTCCAGGTTTTTAAGCCAATAATCTATTTGTTTTTGTAATGCGCCGGTTTTTAAACATTGCTGTTGCCAATACGCATAATCAGCATATTGTAATGATAATTCGGGTAATAGCGGATCAACAACTTGCTTGTTTTCTATATAATACGTATATAATAATGCAATTTCTCTGACAAAAATTTGCATTGACCAACCATCAGCAATAATATGGTGAATATTCACTAATAATAATGATAAGTTGTCACTCAATTGTATTAAGCAGGTACGAAATAAACCTTCTTTTTCTAAATTAAAGGCTTGTTGAGAAAAAGTTTGTGTAATAGTTTCTGAGCGCGTATCACGTGTCCTTTTATCTTCAGAAGATAAATCAATAATATCTAACTGCCAATGACTATCAGAATGAATAGTTTGAAATATGCCTTCATTATTTTCATAAAAACTACTACGCAATATTTCATGGCGAGCAATTAAAGCTAGAATACTCGCTTGTAATGCTGCAATATTGACGTGTCCTTTTAAACGTAAGCAAGCAGGAATATTATAAAAAGGACTATCAGGATGCTGCTGATATAATTGCCATAACAGTGCTTGTTTTAACGAAACGGGTAGTGGCTGATCCCGATTAACCGCTTTTAGTGGAGGCAGTGAAGCTGTGATAATATCTGTTTCAACAATATATTGGCTCAACGCTAAAATAGTAGCGTGTGAAAAAAAGACTTGTAAAGGAATATCGACATGGCATTCTTTTTTTATTCTTGCAACAACTTGCACCGCTAATAAAGAATGTCCACCAATATGAAAAAAATTATCATCTATAGCAATCTGAGGTACTGCCAATATTTGTTGCCATATTTTTGTTACTATAGATTGTGTTGTCAGTAATCGTTCTGTATTACTGTTATCTTCAGGTAATACAGCAGCCGCCTCTTGTTGTTGATCATCATCTATATAGATGATATTTCCATCATCCGTATAATATCCTCTATTTGATGTTGCTATGAGTTTGCAGTGTTTATCTTCTGAAAATAAACGTACAGTTATTCCTTGTTCATCATTCCTTGTTTCTACTTTTTGATAAATATCTCCTATCACACCTATCGGAACAGGTTGTTGATAATTATCCAGAATATAATCACCTTTAAATCCTTTTTGTTGCCATAAGCTGTTTAATTGTGTTTTTTCATAAGCAAGTATAAAATCAGCCAAACCTATTTTTTGTTGTGGATGATGTAAAAATAGCGTTAGTAATTGTAAATAATGATCCCTAAATCGTTCAATAGTCGGTTCTTTAAACAAAGCGGTATTATATTCTATACTTACCGTTATACCATTGCTGTCCTCTAGTGGTCTTAAATCTATTACTTGAAAACTTAAATCAAATTTTGCACTACTACTGTCTATCAATAATGGCTTAATTTCCAAATCTGGTACGGAGATAGTATTAAACGGCATATTTTGTAATACAAACAAGACCTGAAAAATAGGACTATATTGTGTACTACGTTCTACCTCTGTATCTTCGACTACTAATTCAAAAGGAATGTTCTGGTATTTATATGCTTCTAATGTCATTGCCTGCACTTTTAGCAATAACTGTTCAAATGTTTCTTCGTCATATAATTGCATACGTAATGCTAAGGCATTAATAAAACATCCAATTAAAGGTTCTATTACTTTTTCTGTTCTGTTTGCTATTGGCGTTCCTACACAAATATCAGATTGAGAAGAATAACGGTATAACAATACATAGAAAACAGATAATAAAACAGAAAATAAGGTAACTCCTTCTCTTTTCATCGTTTTTTCTAGTGAAGCTAATATTTCATCTGACAAATTAAAATTTAAGCTACGTCCATCAAATGATTGCATACTTGGACGAGGATAGTCTAAAGGCAAAGATAGAGGCATCACCCCGTGTAAATGCTTTTTCCAATAATCCCGTTGTTCCTGATAAACATTATTTGCTATTTGTTGTAATTGCCATGCAGCAAAATCAGCATATTGAATACTTAATGGGGCTAAGATAAGCGGTTCATTATTTAACAGTTGTTGATAAATAGTAAATAATTCTTGTATCAGAATATTTACTGACCAACCATCTGCAACCATATGATGTACATGTATTAATAATAATGAAAGGTGCTTATCAACACTAATAATACTTGCTCTAATCAAGCGGTCTTTTTCTAAATGAAAGGGCTGATTAGCATATTCTTCTGCCAAACGCTGTATGCTATTATCGTAACTATTTTCATCTACAGGCGGTAATATTTCTTTTTCTATTACAAATTCTTGTTTATAAGCGTCATTATCTACTACGACCGCAATACCGTTATCAATTTCATGATAATTACAACGCAATACTTCATGCCGAGTTATTATTTGTATTAAGGCAGCTTGCAAAAGATCCGTATTAATATTTCCCCGTAAAATTAAATTAACAGGAATATTATAGCTTGCCTTAGCATTACCAAAGCGTTCAATAAACCAAATACGCCGTTGAGAATAGGAGACGGGCAAAGGTTTTTGTCGATCTAATAAAGGAATAGTTTGATTATTTTTTAAAGACTGTATTTGTTGTACTGATACTAAAAATTGATATAGTTCTTGAGTATGTTCAGCGATCTCTGCTATCAGCTCAGTATGCTGTTGCAGTACGCCTTTTGGTGCATAACAGCGTACTCCATTATGATTAATTTTAGGATAAATATCCAACGCTTTTAGTTTTTCTAATAATCGAATAATATACATAGAAATATTTTTATATTATTGTTGTAGTGTTTATCCCAGTATGCCGTAACTTGAAACACACTATACGCCCTGCCTGTATTTGAAGAGGGGGTTTATGGGGTGGAATTTTGCCAACCCATCTTTCAGTTGGAGTTAGAAGAAGACATCAAGCTGTAAATAAGATCATATTGACCATTCAACACCGTATTGAGATCATTACCATACCCAAGAAAAAAATTAATTCCTTCTAATCCAGTGATAGGTAAATCAGAAATAAGCGTAATATTATTTTCTTCTGCCAATGTCATTGTTTGAAAAAAAGGCACATCAGCTACTCCATCCCCAATAACCCAATTCCCTGTACTGTTTAGAAATAATAATATCCCTTGATATACGACTGCTGCATACACCTTTTGAGTTGTTCCAATATGCTCTGTTTTAGGGCTAATATGCCCTATTAAATCCAGTTTATTATCTTCTACAGTAGCTGTTGCAGAAAAAGTAGTGCTATTGGTAGCACTTAATAATAATTGGCTTCCATATGGTAAAATAGTGATTTCTGTTGCATAATCAATATATTCTAACCCTGATCCGTCCTGCTTGATTTGTTCAACTGTATACATATCTTGAAGATTTCCTGCTAAACGGTATTGAATAGCACTATCAGTAGGGTTTACGATAAAAATAGCTTGTTGCTGATCCCTTTTGGCAGCAAGAAGCCATAATGCCGTTTCGGTATTATCAGAAGTAATATTTAATTGTTCGGGATAGGCAATGACCTTACTAAATAACATAAAATTATATGCCATAGGTTTTGGATTACCGTATGCATCATATATTCCGTGAAAAAAAGGAGCATTAATATCAGGATCAGTGCCTCGATAAAAGGTTGCTACATCCACTTCCTGCTGTTGTAGTGCTATCCAAGACGCTGCAATAATAGCTGCACCTTTAACACCCGTTCTTAACGCTACATCATTTGTCAAACGGTAGTCTGTGTTCCATTCAGTAATATGACTTTCTGTCGATTGATAACCCATTGCATCCAAACTATTACGATAAAATTTTGCACTGTCTGCATACATCTGTGGATCATTAGCATACACATGCCAAGATATAAAATCAGGTTGTATATTTTGCTCTTTTAAATAATCAAGTAGCCCTTGTACTATTTTTTGTCCTTTTGTTGTCGCATACCCTGCCGGGGTGAAACCACTTCCACCAATGGCTAAATCAGGGAAGGCAGTTTTTAATGCCCTATATGTTTTTGCAAATAAAGCATAAAAGGTTTCTATATCATCTTGCCAAAATTTAGTATTATCCGGTTCATTCCAAATTTCAACGTAATGTAGTTGTTTACCATTATCTATGGCCAACTGTCGATAATGTCTTATTACCTCAACACTCGCTTGTACCCAATTTTTTATATTTTCCGGTACGGTAGAATTATTATATGAATTACCTAAACGAAAATAAGGCTCGGCATCAGCCTCAAGAATTGCTTGATAAACACTATCACTTTCAGTGAAATGATAAGAGGAAGCAAGCGTTGGATCAGCAGAGGTATCTGGATACATTTCAACCATATCCAATGGACCATAATAATCATGATTACGGATATAATTGATACCTAACTGTTGATATTCAAATGTTAAATCTGCATTATCTGGATCATCTCCTGCAGGTACAGGTCCTACATTGATACCCATTAAAGGTGCAATATTTTTACTATTACTTTCTCCTATACTCACCACTTCAAGTGCAGACACAGCATGGCTACAGATAAAAAATAATAATACGCTATATATTTGAATATGAAAGATCATTTTCCTTTCCCCCCATACACTTATCTATATTAAATAAATTTTTTTTAAAGAGATTAATAGATAATAATGTTGATAACATCATCAGGCGATGTAGTATAAAAAATCAAAAAAGAGAGACCTGCTAAATTTCCATCTGAACAACGGTAAGTATCTACCCCTTGTGCCGAATTAAGCAGTGAAAGTTTTTCCTCTGTTAATGAACAGCCTTCTGCTTTTAAAATACTAAAAACTTCAGTAGAAGATACCGTATCATCAAATAGAGAAGGTGCAGAGCAAATAATTCCTGCGCTTCCTCCCCCACACGTTTGTAATAGCGGTGCGGAAAAACTCATTGTTGATATAAATAAACCTAAACTAACAATCATTATTTTATATATGTTCATAGTATCATAATACCTTTAATCAAAAACGCACAAAAATTCCCCTTTAAAGAGGGGGAATGGGCAGTATATCACCTCCCCAGTTTTAAAAACAGGTAGAGTACGCATCGCCAATATTATCAATGCTTGCCGTGCTGGCCTACTATCTTGATTCATCAGGATGGATAAAAATTTCCCGTTACTCATCCACAATTAAGGTTTTCTTAAGTTTCTATCTATATCCTTTATGCTATATTTGAATTAGCATAGAGATAATATCATGTCAGCAGTCAAACCATGTCCATTATTGCCACACCATTCTCCTTCATTAGTACAACGAGGGTTACAGGTTACTATCTGCCCACCACAAGCTCCTCAGCGTCAATACCTGGAATCCTTTGTTTCAGAGGTATTTTATCGACATTATCAAGCACATATTAAAGCATTTTACCCTTATCTACTTTCTATTACTACGCCAGATCATATTTTACGTGCTGTAGCTGGTATTCGTAGTGCTAAAAACAGCGTGTTATTTTCTGAGCATTATTTAAACCATAGCATTGAACATTATACTAACCATACCTTTTCTTTTACTAGCACAAGGGAACAAATTGTTGAAGTCGGTAATCTTGCTCCAGCAAATGTAGGGCAAATGCGTTGGTTGATTACAGCATTAACTGCTTTTTTATATGCCGCAAACTTCAAAGTTGTCGTTTTTACTGGTATTCTACCTGTTTTCAATGCGTTCCAACGGATGGGTTTACCACTTATCGATTTGGAAGCTGCCACATTGGATAAATTACCTGTGCAGTTACGTAAACAATGGACACCCAAGTATTACCAGCATCATCCTAAAGTTTATATTGGAGATATTACCCTCGGTGTGAAAAAATTACATCAAAATATTCGCCAACATAATCCAACATTGATACCCATCTGGGAACTCGCCTGGGAACAAGGAAATCAATTTGCTCAAAATACTGCACTATGAATATATTACAACAACAATTACAGTATTACCGTAGCCACTTAGCAAATAAAACGGCCTTATGTAATGAGCATCACACCCTCACTTATGCACAATTATATACCTTGATAGAAGATGTACAGACCGCTATTAATGTCGATACGGTAGGTTTATTACTCAACAATAGTATTGCTTGGGCTATTTGGGATTTGGTATTGTTATTTAATAAAAAATGTGCCGTTCCTTTGCCTGCTTTTTTTTCCTCTTCACAACTTAAACATAGTATTAGCGATGCCAAGATAGCATTAATTATTACCGATACACCACAACGTATTAATGACTTATCCCTACCTGTTTTAAAACAAACAATAATGTCTCTTTTAGAGACATCAATGACCTTTATTTACCTTGATCTGACTGCCGCTGATAATACAACATCCTCATTACCTTCATCAATATGTAAAATTACTTATACTTCAGGCACGACGGGAACACCTAAAGGTGTTATGTTAAACGAAACCTGTTTAATGGCAAAAGTACAGGCTTTATCCAATGCCAGTGCAGCGACACAAGATGATAGTACACTATCCTTATTGCCTTTAACTACCTTGCTAGAAAATATTGGTGGGCTATATGTGCCTTTATATAATGGGGCAAAAGCCTATTTACTTTCTCCTGATACACTCGGTATGCAAGGTTCAAGTAAGGTCAATGCAGAACAATTATTAGCAACCATTTCCAACATTCAACCCACTGCATTCATTATTATCCCACAATTATTGCTACTTCTCGTTCAAGCAGTACAAAATGGTTATCGTTTACCCTCCAGGGTACGATTTATTGCTGTAGGCGGTGCGCCGGTATCATTACAATTATTGCAATTAGCACAACAATTAGCCTTACCCGTCTATCAAGGCTATGGGCTTTCAGAAGCGGCATCGGTTGTAGCACTCAATAATCCAGAGCAAAATAGACTTGGCTCGGTGGGAAAAATTATATCCTTACATAATGTTAAAATAGCGCAAGATGGGGAAATTTTAATTAAAGGCTCACTATTTTCTGGTTATTTAGGACATCTTGTAGCACCTGATCAACAAGGCTATTATGCCACTGGTGATTTAGGGAAATGTGATGAAGATGGCTATTTATATGTAGAGGGACGTAAAAAAAATATTATCCATACCAGTTATGGACGTAATATTTCTCCTGAATGGTTAGAAAAAGAACTCGATGCGCTCCCGAGCGTAGCGCAAAGTGTCGTCTATGGACATGCTCAAGCATATATTATTGCTTTAATCGTATTACGTCATCCTGATTTAGAGGCACTTTTTCAACAACAATTACAACAGTTAAATAGTCAACTTCCTGATTATGCTCAAATTCAAAAATACCATTTATTAACAGTTCCTTTTAGTATTGAAAATAAACAATTAACGGGTACACATCGCCCTATCAGGGAAACTATTTATCGTGTTTACGAAAACACTATCCAACAATTATATGAGCAATCACTATGAGTTTTTATGCTAAATTACTCTCTGCTACCGCAGAAGACAAAACACAATTTGAACAAATTGAAGGGTTACAAAAAGGTTTGCAAGGGCAAATTTCACTCGCTACCTATCAGGCCTTTTTGACTCAGGCTTATTATCATGTCAGACACACTACCCCCTTATTAATGGCATGTGGTAGCCGTATTCCTTTTCATTATGAATGGTTACGCAATGCCATTGCTGAATATATCGAAGAAGAAGTAGGACATCAAGAATGGATACTAAATGATTTAGCTGCTACAGGGATTGATCCAAAAATCATTCGTTATGGACAACCTTCTTTGGCAACCGAGTTGATGGTCGCTTATGCCTATGATACCATCACACGTAATAATCCTGTTGCTTTTTTTGGTATGGTATTAGTGTTAGAGGGAACCAGTATTCATTTTGCTCTACATGCTGCTGATCATATACAACAAAACCTGAATTTACCCGATCAAGCCTTTAGCTATCTTAAATCACATGGTTCACTTGATATTGAGCACATGTCTTTTTTTGAAAAATTAATGAATAAAATAGATGATGTAGCAGATCAACAGGCTATTATTCATGCTGCCAAGATGTTTTATCATCTATATGGTAATATTTTCCGTACCATTCCTCTTGATTAATAATAAGGAACACTACTATGTTAAAATGTCGTAACTTTTTTCTATTACCCGTTATCATTGGTTATTTTTTACTGTTTTACAGTTTATCTGCAAGTGCGCAAGATTTTGATGCAGCATTACTAACACTGCAAAAGCAATGGGCAAAAGCCAATTACCAGACGGATGAAAAACAGCTCGAAACAGTCTTTAAAAAATTAAAGCAACAAGCACAGACATTAGTGGATAAATATCCTAAAAAGGCAGAGCCTTTAATCTGGCAAGCGATTATTCTCAGTAGTGATGCAGGAAAAAATGGGGGCTTAAGCGCATTAGGTAAAGTAAAAAAAGCCCGTCAATTACTTTTGCAGGCAGAAAAAATAAATCCTAATGCTTTAGATGGTTCTATTTATACCTCATTAGGCAGTCTATATTATCAAGTTCCTGGTTGGCCTATTGGCTTTGGTGATGATGAACAGGCAGAAAAATATTTGAAAAAAGCCCTGGAAATTAATCCCAAAGGCATCGATCCTAATTATTTTTATGCCGATTTTTTACTCGACCAAAAACGTTACAAAGAAGCAAAAAACTATTTTGATCGTGCCTTCAATGCGCCGCCACGTGCCACTCGTCCGATTGCAGATCAAGGACGTAAAGACGAAATAAAAGCGAAATTAAAAGCCTTGCAAGAAGAATTAAAAGAATAACAGTGAGGATCATTATAAATGGATAGATTAAGTCATGCTAGAGTAATACTAACTGGTGCAAGTGGTGGTCTTGGTAGCAAAATTGCTCAACAACTTTTGCAACATCAATGTAAAATAGGCTTAGTTGGACGTAAACAAGCAAGTTTGGATAAACTTGCAGCATCATTACGTCAACATCATGATCATGCTAACATTATCACTATTCAGGCAGATGTTAGCCAATCCCATGATAGAGAAAAAATAATTCATGCCATGCAAGAGGCATATCAAGGCATTGATATCTTAATTAATAATGCAGCCATTATGTCCTTTAAAGCATTTCAGCAAGAAAGTAATGAAAATATTACCAATATATTCCAAACCAATGTGATTGCGGCCATGCAGTTATCCAGGCAAGTGCTCCCCTACTTACAAGATAATCAACAAGCTGCTATCGTTAATATAGGTTCTACCTTTGGGAGTATTGCCTTTGCCTATCATACGCTCTATTCTGCCAGTAAATTTGCATTACGGGGGTTTAGTGAAAGCCTACGTAGAGAATTAGCTGATACCCCTATCAAGGTCATTTATATTGCCCCCAGAGCCATCAAAACATCCTTAAATTCTCCTGAAGTATTTGCAATGGCAAAGGAAATTAATATGGCTATGGATGATCCAAACAATATTGCAAAAAAAATTGTCCATACTATCCGTAAAGGTAAAAAAGAAGCCTATTATGGTTTTCCTGAATCTTTTTTTGTACGTTTAAATATGCTTTTCCCTCGCTTAGTTGATAAAGCCCTCGCTTCACAAAACAAAATTATGCACAAATATAGTAAAACATAATATGGGGGTATAAGCGATGCGTATTCTTGTTGTAGAAGATGATCCACTGATTGCAGACGGTTTGCTAGTAACACTAAAACAAGAAGGCTATGCAGTGGATCATGTTGATAATGGCTTACATGGATTACATGCTTTACAAAATGAAACCTTTGACATACTGATTTTAGATGTCGGTTTGCCAACTATGGATGGTTTTACCTTATTAACAAAATTGCGTGCAATCTCTCATCCTAATAGTGATATTCCCGTATTAATGCTCACTGCCCGTGATACGCTCGATGATCGTATTAAAGGGCTTAATCAAGGTGCTGATGATTACGTTATTAAACCCTTTGATATTGAAGAAATTATTGCTCGAGTTAAAGCATTAATACGGCGCAGTAAAGGACATGCTACCTCCATACTGCAATATCAAGAATTAGAAGTAGATCAAAATGCACACACCGTCATATATCAAAAACAGCCTGTAAAGTTAATGCCTAAAGAGTTTGCAGTATTAATAACCTTACTGGAAAATCAAGGTAAAGTTGTATCTAAACAACGTTTGGAAGAAAATATCTATGCTTGGAATAATGAAGTAGAAAGCAATGCTCTGGAAGTCCATATTCACCATTTACGTAAAAAATTATTTAGCCATTTAATCAAAACCATTCGTGGTGTAGGTTATATGATCCCTTAGCTATTGATGAACAAATCCCTTTATTCTAAATTACTAAAAAGTATCCTGTTTGTTTTTATTTTATGCTGGATATATATGATTGTATTTTTTCGAGCAGAAACTGCCCATGAAATAGAAGAGTTATTTGATGCACAATTAGCACAAGAAGCAGCAATTATTTTTGATACCTCTATTGTTGCCATTACACAACAGATATTACAGACCCCTATCTTACAAAAAACAGTCTCAGGACATGCTTATGAACGTAAGATTAGTTTTCAGATATGGCACGATGAAACCTTATTATTTCGTTCTTATAATGCCCCAACAGAAAAATTAAGTCAGCACGATGGCTACAGCGACAAAACATATCAACAAAAGAAATGGCGAGTATTTGCTACCCATGAAACATATAATAAACAGTATTATCTTATTATTGCAGCAGAACAATATAGCATCCGTAATGAACTCATTCATGATATATTGCTACGAGCAACCAGACCCTTACTTGTTGCTTTACCTATTCTTATTTTACTCTTACATTTTTCCATAAAAAAAGGTCTCAAACCCTTACAAAATATTGCCTGTGCTGTATCTCAAAAAGATACTATGGACTTTTCTCCTTTTTCTCATCATTATGTTCCAAAAGAAATCGAATTACTTATCTCTGCATTAAATACCTTGCTTGAACGCTTGAAAATTGCTTTTGATAAAGAAAAACGTTTTACTAATAACGCTGCACATGAATTAAGAACCCCTATTACTGCCATTCAAGTACAAGCACAGGTTGCCAAACGTTCTATCGAACATCCCCAACAATTAATCACCGCCTTAGATAATATTATTATAGCTACCCAACGTAGTACACATCTTGTTGAGAAAATGTTAACACTCGCACGCCTTGAACCAGAAATATTAAAAAAACAGTTTGTACAAGACAATATTATTGATGCTATTCGTCAAAGTATTACTGATGCCGTGCCACTTGCCTTGAAAAAAGAAATTGAAATAACACTCACAGCAATACCAGAAGAAGGTTGTGAGTGCTTTCATTATCCACAAGGTATTATTATTATGCTCAATAATTTATTGCAAAATGCGTTGCATTATACTCCCAAAAAAGGACAAATCCATGTTAGCCTTGCATGTCAAAGTCAATATTGTATGATAACAGTCGCCGATACAGGTATTGGTATCGCCAATGATGAACTGGATAAAGTGATGGATCGCTATTACCGTGCAAGCGATAATAAAGTAAAAGGGTGTGGTTTAGGATTATCCATTGTGAAACAAATTATTGATCTGCATCAAGGCAGTATTCAATTATCTAATCAGGAAGGCTTAGTCGTTGCTATAACCCTCCCCTACTGCTCTCGGCAGGCATAATACTATAAGGGAAACAGTGTGTTACAACAATGGATTATTCTCGATAGAGATGGCGTAATTAATTATGATTCGGATAATTATATAAAATCAGTAGATGAATTTATCCCTTTACCTGGTAGTATGGCAGCAATGGCACGTCTTTATCAGGAAAATTACGCTATTGCTATAGCGACAAATCAATCAGGTATAGCACGTCATTATTTTACTCTTGATACCTTACAACAGATGCATCATAAACTTGCTCAATTACTCGCTGAAAAAGATACTCACGTAGCAGATATTGTTTTTTGTCCTCATGCACCCTATGATCATTGTTCCTGCCGTAAACCCTTACCTGGCTTATTACAACAATTACAGCAACGTCATCATTTTCAGTTCGCCGATACCTGGGTAATAGGCGATTCATGGCGAGACTTACAAGCAGCCCTGGCCGTCAATGCAAAACCTGTATTAGTCAAAACAGGAAAGGGAGAACGTACACTTAGGCATCATGCACAACAACTTGCACAATATCATATTCCCATTTATGCTGACTTATATGCCTTTGTCGATCACCTGTTAAGCTAAATGGGATACTTTGCCAATATGATCTATCTGCGATCAGCTTTTTACTATTTTAGTATGATAAGTTCATTAATCGTCATGTTACCTTTTATGATATTGTCATATCCTTTACCTTTTAAAAAACGCTATTATTTTATTTCGTTGTGGCCACGTTTTTTAATTTGGTCTTTAGGGGTGATTTGTCAACTCAAATATCAAGTACATGGTCAGATACCACTTGACAAACAACCTGTTATCATTTTTTCTAAACATCAATCTGCATGGGAAACCTTTGCTTTACAAAAAATTTTTCCCTTTTTACAAACTTGGGTAGCAAAACGTGAGCTTGCCTGGATCCCTTTATTCGGTTGGGCATTATTACTAATAGATCCGATATTATTAAATCGTAAACAAGGAAAAAAAGCCCTAAAATATTTATTAGATAAAGGACAAAGCTGCCTGCAACAACAACGAAATATTATGATCTTTCCCGAGGGAACACGGGTTGCACCAAATGAAAATGTAGATTATAAAATAGGCGGAGCAATGTTAGCAGCTAAAACAGCCACCCCAATCATTTGTGTTGCACACAATTCTGGGGACTATTGGGGGAGAAAAAGTTGGCTTAAAAAAGCAGGTATTATCCATGTTGTTATTTCTCCACCTATCATCACACAAGGGAAAAAAGCCTTGCACATTAATCAAGAAAGCAAACAATGGATAGATACCACTATGCAAGAGATCGCACAAGGAAAATATGACTAACGCACGGTTATTACCTCCTCTTTCTTTATATATTCATATTCCATGGTGTATTGAAAAATGTCCCTATTGTGATTTTAATTCCCATAAACTTACCAATAAGTTACCTGAAAATATCTATATTGAGGCACTATTAAACGATTTACAGCAAGATTTACCCTTAGTGTGGGGAAGATATATTCAAACTATTTTCTTTGGCGGAGGAACACCGAGTGTTTTTTCACCCGCAGGCATTGCCCGATTATTATCACAATTACGTACTTATCTGCCTATTTTACCCGATTGTGAAATCACCCTGGAAGCTAATCCTGGCAGTATTGATAGTGTGAAATTTCAAGAATTTTTTGCTACTGGAATTAATCGTATTTCTATTGGTATTCAAAGTTTTCACGACCTTTCATTATCTGCTCTAGGACGTATACATGATAGTAAACAAGCACATAGAGCCATAGCTTTAGCCTTTAAAGCAGGTTTTCAAAATATTAATCTGGATTTAATGTTTGCGTTACCACAACAAACTACTGCTATGGCAATAGCGGATTTACAACAAGCTATAGCGTGGCAAGTTCCCCATATTTCCCACTATCAACTCACTATTGAAGCACATACTGCCTTTGCTCACAATCCTCCGAGCCAATTACCTGATGAAGATAATGCTTGGGCCATGCAAACGGCTTGTCAGCAATTATTACAGCAACATGGCTATCAACATTATGAGATATCTGCCTATGCAAAATCCAAGCAAGCCTGTCAACATAATATCAATTATTGGCAATTTGGAGATTATTTAGGAATTGGTGCTGGCGCACATGCTAAAATTACCACACAAGAGGCGATTTTTCGCTTGGCCAAAACCAAATTACCTAAAAGCTACTTACAAGCTATCAATAATCCTGCAACATTTCGTCATCAATATCATACCTTAAATGATAACGATAAAATCTTTGAATTTATGCTCAATGCCTTACGTTTAATTACCGGCTTTGATAGCCAGTTATTTACTGATAGAACATATCTTCCTTTACAACGCATTTTGCCAACTTTACAGCTTGCACAACAACAAGGTTTATTACATTACACCGATCTACACGTTCTCGCCACGCCTTTAGGTATTAATCACTTGAATACCTTACAATCGCTGTTTTTAGATATTGACCTTGCCTAATAGGCATATTTTTACATTTTAATCAATATTCGATAGAATACATAGTAAGTGTCAAGTAATACCTAATCCCTTAATTTTCCCAAGCGTAATAGTAATTATGAGTAAACAACCCAAAGCGGTTGCTTTAATCTCTGGTGGTTTAGATTCTTTACTAGCGGTTAAAGTAATACAAGAACAAGGTGTCTATGTTGAAGGCATTAATTTTTTTACTGGTTTTTGTGTTGAAGGCCATACCCATGCAGTACGGAAAAAACAACAGAACAA
Organism: Gammaproteobacteria bacterium; assembly: GCA_026994225.1. Classification (GTDB taxonomy): domain Bacteria; phylum Pseudomonadota; class Gammaproteobacteria; order GRL18; family GRL18; genus JALWRI01. Next base: position 31,234 of record JALWRI010000091.1, read on the forward strand.
ACCAAAGCGTAATAATGCTTTATGGGTTGCAGAGCAATTAGGAATAAAATTACATATTATAGATATTGTAGAAGAATATAAAGATATAGTGCTCAATCCTAAACATGGTTATGGGGCAAATATGAATCCCTGTCTGGACTGTAAGGGATTTATGGTAAAAAAGGCAACAGAATGGATAGAAGCACATCATTTTGATTTTGTCATTACCGGTGAAGTAGTCGGGCAACGCCCTATGTCACAACGCCATGATACCATGCCAGTCATTGCAGCCGAATCTGGATGTGGAGAACGTTTAGTAAGACCGCTTTGCGGGCAATTATTACCCCCTACTCTGGCTGAAAAAGAAGGCTGGATTCAACGTGATAAACTGTTATCTTTTTCAGGGCGTAACCGTACTCCTCAAATACGCTTGGCTAAACGTTATGGTTTTGTTGATTATGCACAACCTGCTGGAGGATGCTGCTTTTTAACCGATCAAAATTACTCTAAAAAATTGCTGGATTTATGGCAGCATCGCCCTACACGTAACTATACCCTAGATGATATTATTCTCTTAAAAATGGGACGACATATCCGCCCTAAACCTTATTTTAAATTAATTATAGGAAGAGAAGAAGGTGAGAATAATTTTCTACGTGGCTACCGCAAGGAATTTACCCATATTTATGCCACCAGCCATACAGGCCCATTAGTTTTATTAGATGGGAAATGGCTTAATGACGAAGATAGAACACTCTCTTTACGTATTATTGCCCGCTATACACAAGGAAAAAATGCTGATACCGTATCTCTTGATGTTGTAGACAAAAATGGCAACAGCCAAACATTTACTGTATCACCCCTGCAAGCAAATAATATTTTACACGATTGGTATTTATGAAACATCAACTTAATGCACGCCGTTTACTTTGCCCTCTTCCGGTTATACGCACCCAAGATAAAATTGCTACATTAAAAACCGGTGATCTACTAGAAGTGATTTGTACTGATCCAGGAGTAAAAAGTGATATTCCTGTTTGGTGTAGAATGAATGGGCATCAAATACAAAACATTCAAGAGCAGGATGGGGAAATTAGCATCACTATCAGCGTGCAAAATAGCCCCTAATACTTGCTGTATTTTATCACTACCCTACCTATTGACTTTATCTACCTCGGTTTTCCTCCATGCAAGAAACTTATGTAAAAAAAATACTTAAAGCCCGTGTCTATGATGTGGCAACGGTTGTCCCTTTGGATACGGCTGAAAATTTATCACGCCGTTTAAAAAATCATATTTGGCTAAAACGAGAGGATTTACAATCCGTACATTCTTTCAAGATACGTGGTGCATATAATAAAATGGTACAGCTTTCTGATGCCGATAAACGCTGTGGTGTCATCGCTGCATCAGCAGGTAATCATGCCCAAGGTGTTGCCTTATCTGCTAGAAAATTAGGTATCAATGCAGTGATAGTGATGCCCACTACAACACCTAATATTAAAGTAACAGCCGTAAATCGTTTAGGGGCAGAAGTAATTTTACATGGTCAAGTGTATGATGAAGCCTGTCAATATGCACAACAATTAGCCAAAGAGCAAGAACGTATCTTTATACATCCTTACGATGATGAAGATGTGATTGCAGGTCAAGGTACTATTGCCATAGAATTATTACAACAATGCAAAGTCCTTCCTAATGTTATCTTTGTCCCCGTTGGAGGAGGAGGATTAATTGCAGGTATTGGCAGTTATATTAAATATTTACATCCAAAAATTAAAATTATTGGAGTAGAACCGGATGATGCACCATCTATGTATTATGCCCTGGAAGAAAATTATCGGGTAGAATTAGAACAAGTAGGCATTTTTGTCGATGGCGTTGCAGTACGACAAGTAGGTAAAAAAACCTTTGCCCTCGCTCGTTACTGTGTTGATGAAGTCATTTTAGTTAGCACTGATGAAGTTTGTGCAGCAGTTAAAGATATCTTTGATGATACACGTTCTATTGTTGAACCAGCCGGAGCATTAGCACTAGCCGGATTAAAAAAATATATTGAACGTGAAACATTACAAGGACAACACCTGATTGCTATAAATAGTGGAGCAAATATTAATTTTGATCGCTTACGCCATGTCTCAGAACGGGCTGAAATTGGAGAGCGGCGAGAAATTTTACTAACTGTTACCATTCCAGAACGCCCAGGGAGTTTTCGGGAATTTTGTGAAACTATTGGCTCACATGGTATATCTGAATTTAATTATCGTTTTGCTAATGCAGAGCAAGCCCATGTTTTTGTGGGTATTAAAATTCATCAAGAAGAATTTGATAAGCAAACTTTAATTCAATCACTCAAAGAAAAAAATTATCCGGTGCTGGATATGAGTGATAATGAAATGGCAAAATTACATTTACGTTATATGGTCGGAGGTAAAGCACCCCATCTTTGTAATGAAAAATTATATCGCTTTGAATTTCCTGAATATCCCGGTGCTTTATTACGTTTTCTCAGTGCTATGGGACAAGATTGGAATATTTCTTTATTTCATTATCGTAACCACGGTGCAGCTTATGGTAGAGTATTAGTTGGTGTACAAGTAGAAGAGTATCAAAAAGTATCTTTTGATCAATTTCTGCAATCACTAGGATATCAATATTGGGAAGAAAGCCAAAATCCGGCCTATAATTTGTTTTTATAATAATTTATTGATAACAACAAAAAGGAAACATCTATGCGTAATATATCTAAACGCTTACCTGCAACGAGTATTTTTTTATTTACCAGCCTATTTGCTCATTACACGATAGCCAGTGATGATCATATTTCTGAACATGAACATGCCAGTGGTACTGAAGCCTGCGAAGGTTTTGGCCCTCAAACCCCACGTGATATTGATAATAAAGCAGGAGAAAATAAACGAATATTTGCATTAGCTCCTGATTATCCACAATTAAATTTATGTAATATCCATTTTCATACCCATGCTGAACATAAAGCAAAAGATTTTTCTATCTATGCAGGAACAGGAGAACATGGTCATGGTGGGGGGTATCAATGTAATATGAGTACAGCATTAAGCCGCTCAGAACTGATTATGCCTAAAAGCAATTACTGTAAAGGGGTAAAACCAGGTGATACCATTGAAGTACATTGGGTATATTCATCTTGTGATATTAAACCAGGGAAAGGACTATCTTCATGTCTCTCAGAAGAATGTAAAAACCCTGATTTACGGGTAGAAACGCAAGTTTTTACCGTAGTCAATAATTCTAATGCCTTCAATTTTAATCATTTCAATCATGGTGGGCATAAAGTAAATGGCTATTACCAAGCTAAATCATTACCTACTAATACCGGTACACCGGTTGTTTTTGCTGGCTCAACCACTGGAGTAAAATATACTGAACAGACTTGCTCACCATTACAAGTAACCTGGAGTGTACGTCCACAATGTGCAAAAATAGATATTAACAGTTTAAGTCAATGGTGTAAGGGGAATGTTTTTAAAGAAGATCATGCTCACGGTGTAAGATCATTAGTTACCAATCCTCAATTACTCTCAGAAATTCACTAAACAACCTTCTATTTTTAACTCTAACCTAGCAGCCCAAACTTTTTTGGGCTACTCCCTCCCTCTACTTTAGCTTTATAAGCGTTTGTATTATACTATATCGGTTTTATTTATGTCTTTTAACTTTTGGAGTAATACGCATGGCATTAAAAAGTGATCTGGAAGCACGTGAAAATGAGTGTAGTAACGCAGAAGAATTTACCGCTTTAGCAAATGAAGCCCTGGCGGAACCTGCTGATAAAGATTATGCACGCGATTTATTAACTAAGGGAGAAATGCAGTGCCAATTTCCACAAGATTATATCATTATTGCTGAAGCCTTCGCACTAGGATTAGAAGACATTGATTATGCAAAGGATTTATTAGAACAAGCAGAAGATGCTTGTTTTGAAGGTAAAGAATTTTCGGCACTTGGTCACAGTATTGCAAAACTTTTAGGAGATAAAGATAAAGCCCGTGAATTGCTTGATAAAGCAGCAGATGAAGCAAATTCTGCTGAAGAATACTTAACCCTGGCACACTATGCCAAAGAAGATTTAGAAGATAAAGAATTAGCCAATAATTTTATCGCTAAGGTAGACGAACAATGTAAAACCTTTGATGATTTTGCCAATCTTGCTAAACAACTTGCAGAACAAGGTAATACTGAAGCTGGGAAAACACTCTATACAAAAGCTGCTCGTTTTTGTGGTGATGTGCCTGCAACAGTAAGCTATGCAGAAGGGGCAAAAAATATCTTTCAGGATGATGAATGGGCACGTCAAATTTTAGATGATGCAGAAACAGATTGCCAATTCCCTAAAGAATTTGTACAACTTGCAGGCGGATATAAAAATTTATTTGATGATAAAGATAAAGTATCCGAATTAATGGAACAAGCCAAAGATTTTGCCATGACAGGTGAAGAAAATATGGATTTGGCAGAAGGTTACTGGAGCTTATTACAAGATAAAGAAGCTGCTGCTGAAGCCTACGCTAATGCTGCAAATGATTTATCAGATAAAGCCGCTTTATTAGATATGGCGAAAAAGTTAGCCAATGATCTCGATGCAAAAGATCAAGCTAAAGCCCTCTATGAAAAAGTAGAAGGCATGACGAAAGATGCCGGTGATTTAGGAAAATTAGCACAAGCGGTTATTGATGATTTAGACGATAAAGACATGGCAGCATCTATGTATGATAGAGCAGCAGAAAAGATGTCTGCCTACAATGAGCTTATTTTGTTTGCCGGTGAAATTATAAAAAATTTGCAAGACAACGACAAAGCTACCGCTTTATATCAAAAAGCATTGGATAATATTGATGAATATCCCGCTTGTATTAAATTACTAACAGCCGTAAAAGATACCGTAGCAGATAAGGATTTAGCCCGTACCGTTATTGATAAAGCATCTGGTTATGCACAAAGTTCTCCTGAATATATGGAATTAAGTGTACACGTTAATACTATCTTGGAAGACAAACCCTTTGCAGCTAAATTATTAACTGAAGCAGAAGATAGAGTTACTTCACTCGATGAAATGCGTAAGGTAGCTAGTGCAGTAAAAGAACATTTCTCTGATGATACAGAATGGAGCGCACGGATTCAGGAAAAATTAGAAAAACGGGAAGCAAATCAAAAACGTTATGATGAATTTCAAGAAATTGAAAATAAAGCAACCCAGGTGAAAGATTATTTATTACTTGCTGATCAAGTGATGAAAGAATTAGATGATAAATTCTATACGCGTAAATTATTTACTACCGCAGAACGTTTATTATCTGAAAATCCTTATAATGTTAATCATTATCATCAACTGATTGAAGGAATTGTAAAACATTTAAATGATACAGAATGGGCAACTCGTTTACTGGATTTTTCAGCTACACAACGTAATTATTTTGTTGCTATCCGGCAAATTTCAGATAGTGCAGTGAGTTTACTCGGTAAAGAAAACGGTGCTGCGTTAGCAGAAAAATATTATGATAATTGGGTAGAACAACTCGATGCAGCAGAAAATAAAACAGCGTATGATTATTCTAAAGTAGCCAGTGCATTGTATCAAGATTTAGGGAATACTGAAAAAGCAAAAGGACTGTTAGATAAAGCCATTACGCTGGCAGAAGATCATCTTGCTTTGGCACATTTAAGCCAATTAGCAGGTCTGTTTGGTGATCATGCCAAAGCAGAGCAATTATTAGATCAAGCGGTGAGCAAATGCACTTCTGCCGAGATAGCAAAACAATTAACAGGTCATTTAATAGATGCTCATACAGATCAAGAAAAAGTAAAAAATACCTATAAAAACATGGGCGAAAAATTATCCTCTACACAGGATAAATTAGCATGGATTGAAGGTATTTATACTATTTTCCAAGATACGGATTGGGCAGCAAACTCTTATGATGAATTAGCTAAAAGCCTCAATGATGAGGCGGATAAAGCACGTTTAAGTTATAGTTATGAACATCATCTTAATACCCGTTATGTATTTAACATACATTAGTCAACTACCCCTCGGCTAAAGACCGAGGGGTTTTCCTGCCATAATATCGATAAAAACCATTCATTATCTATCCAAAAACTGCTATCGCTGACAACCACTATATCAGTTCCCGATCTCAAAAAATCACTTCTATCCTTTTACAATACCTGTTATTTACGCTATATTGCATACTGCTTTATGTCTATGCTTGTAGGGGAACTTAAATGACAGCTAAAATAACCCGTGATTTTCGTTTACAAACACCGGAATATAATTTTTCACATTATGCAACAAAAGAATTAGAACGCCGTAGAGATCTCGATGAAGGAATGGATGAAATAATTTATCAAAAAGCCGTTGATCTTGTAATAGAAAAATTAAACGCCATGCATGTCATTCCCGAAGATAGCCATGCTGGAGATGAATTATTTGCTGCATTTAAAGAGAGTGAAGAGGAATAATCGTGATTATACAACAAATATCTGCTAAAAATATTTTTCGCTATGCTCGCCTAGATGTACAAAATATTCCACAACAAGGGTTGATTGCTGTCAGTGGGAGTAATGAATCCGGTAAAACCACTATTTTTGAAGCGATTGCTTTTGCCTTATTTGGTCGTACTTTTACTTTACAAGGCGATGAATTAATTAAGCTCATAAAATGGGGTGAAAGCCAGTGTTTTGTCCATGTTGAGTTTCTTGCTAAAGACAACCTCAATTATAGCATTATGCGCACTTTAGATAATAATGGACATCAAGGCGCACGCTTGATGCGAGCGGACTCTAAAGAAGTTATTGCTCGGGGAGATAAAGCTGTCAATGCGTTAACAGCTAAATTGTGTGGTTTTCATTTTGAAGATTTTATTAACTCTTTATATTTAGTACAAGAAGAAAATAATTCCTACGATTTACAAAAAGAGACGATTAAAAGCATAGCTGGTATTACTGCCTTAGAGCAAGTTAAGCAAGATTGTAACAATGAGCGTAAACAGGCTGAACATGATTTACAAGAAAGCATAGCGCAACAAACAGAAAAACAACACGCTTTAGATGTACTCGAATTTAATGAACAAGATTTAGCCACCTTATCAATGGCATTAAGTGATGAGCAAAATAATCTGGAACAAGTTAATATTCGTATTAGCAGTGCTCAAGAACAACAAAATCATTTACAAAATGTCTATGCCAAGCTGTATACGCAAATGGATAAGATGGAAAATTTGGCACTCGATGGCAAGGATAGTGATTGGAAAACACAAGTTGATAAAACGCAATCTCTTCTTAGCCCTTTAGAAGAAGCCTATACGCCTGGTATAGATACAACAATAGAAAGCACCCCTGTTACAGGCAAATTACAATCTATACTTACTGATTTTAGTAACAAGCTCTTGGCATTGTCTGACTTTAAAACCAAAGTAATTCAATTTCAGGATAAATTACAACAAGAAACGCAAACATTAACTACTGAATTAAATGCCCTACAACAAAAAAAACAGGTATTACAAACACAACAACAAAAAGCATTACATATCACTTTATTCTTTTTATTTCTTGCTACCCTAAGCTGGGGAAAATGGGCATTATTAAATATTTACCCTGATTCGTCTTTAGGTATCACACTACATGGCTGGGTGAGTGCTATAGTTCCTCAATATGATACTTGGAGTGCAACTTTGCAAACTGCCATTCCTATGACCATCGCTATTTTATTCACCTTGTTATTTATCTTATTTGCTATTCGTACTGGTAGTCTCAATCGTTTATATACTGATCAACAGCAACAGACTTTTCATATCAAAGAAGAAATAGCTCAATTAAAAAATAAATTGAGCAGCCTGGAAGATATAGACAAACAAGGCACCCCTGTTATGCTCAATATTATTGATGATATTAGTGATGAAGCAATGCAATATGATCTACAGCAATTCAAACAAACACAAGGTTCACCATTTGTAGCACTTACTGAATGGAAAAGTTATTTATCTAAAATCAATCAAATCAGTAGTGAATGCAGTTTACAAATAAATAGTGTCATAGAACAATATGATCAGGATATTGCTGATTTAGAGCAAGAAAAAATAGTGATACAAGAAAAAATAGCAGAGTCAAACGAACAAATTACACATGAAAATCAACGCAGGGAACAAGCCTTTCAATTAATGGATACACTGGCGCAATTAAATAAAACCATTATTGATTTAAATGAACAAATTGCGGTAAGAAAGTCTGCCATCGACTTACTCAACGGTGCTATTAAAGATAATACGACTGCCTTTAACATGGATTTACGTAAATTTATTCATCGTACTATGCCATTATTAACGAATGAACGTTATCATTATTTACAACTTTCTGACTCTTTGGATGTTGCCGTATTTTCAACAGAAAAACATGATTATGTGGAATTAAAAGATGTCTCTACCGGTACACAAAAACAAATTATGCTCTCACTTCGTCTCGCTCTTGCTGAAGCCTTAGCTGAAACATCCAACAGTGAGCAACAAAGTATTATTTTAGATGAGCCATTTGCCTTTTTTGATCAAGAACGTATACAACGTACCTTACAAGCATTTCCTGAGCTAAGTACACGCTTAACTCAAATTTGGGTCATTGCCCAAGAGTTTATCGATGATAGCTCTTTTGCACTGCATATTCATTGTCAACATGACAGTGATCTATTAACTAGCCAATAATACGTCTAAAAAAGCACCTTAAAAAAAATGACTCCCCCTGAACAAGGGGGAGCTCCATCATATTTTATTTTTTCTCTAATAACTGTACGGTTAACCTTAAAAAATCATTATCGGTAACGATACCTATCAATTTTTGTCCTGCTAAAACGGGTAAACATCCATGTTTATACTGATGCAAATGCTGTACTGCATCAAGTATTTCTGTTTCATTTTGTTGTGCAACAAAAACATCCGTTACCATAATATCTTCTATTAAAATACTACATTCTATTTTCTTTAATTCTCGCTCAGATAATTCTGCCAAACTAGATACACAATGTGATAATACATCCCTTTGTGTAATCAAACCAATAAATTCCCGTTTAGTATTAATAATAGGAATATGTCGTATTTTATTTTTTATCATTGCTATCTTAGCGTCATACAATGTATCTTTTCCATATAAAGTAATAGGACTCGGTGTCATCAAATCAGTGATACTAAACATAATGAAATACTTCCTCTAAATATTGATCTATTCTAGCAACTCATAACATGCACCTTACTGCCCCTCTTGTGTTACTTCCTACCATAGACTTAAAATTCTGTCTGCCCAATGGCACTGGTAGAGTATAGCAAAAGGTAAATCACAAAACTATTGGCAAAAGCCAATTTACTTTGCGATTTATGCCTTATATCTCCGCCCTAAAGAGCGAAGTTTTACGGCACATTGGTGAACTACCCGCTCCTTTAGGGGCTGGTAGTTCACTATATACTAAAATCTACGACGAGTTGTGGTTCAGGTTAATTAACTTGTTGTACGATTTCAACCCCATAAATGAGATTAAAGTAATGATTTAATTTTTTTAGTTCACTTTCCTGTATTTGTTTTTTAGCAGCTAGTTTTATTAGCCTTTCAACCTCAATAGTGATTTGCTCTACTAATTCATTAGAAGGAATTAGTAGAGGGATTTTCTTTATATAATTAGCTGAGTTGTTGGTGCTTGCATTAATTGTTCTTATTAGCCTATTGCATACTTCAGTATTAAAAAATCCAAGTATGTAATAGGTTAAATTGGTATATTTTACTTTTGGAAATATACCAACTATAGACTGATCAAACAATCTCCCATCAATCAAAGAGGCTGTAATAGAAGATGAAGATACCATAGGCACGGCAATACCATTTTGAAAATAATATTGTGAGTTTTGAAATCTTGCTTTTTTCTTATTTGTTACACAATATTCATGTATCGCTTCAGTACTCCAATTCATAAACCACTCTGAAGGCTTATAGAATCGTTTATTCCCCCCCTTAACAATAGGAACCCAACAAGCCAAGTTATTAATTCCATCTAAAGGTGGTGATAATATATCTGTATCTTTGCATATTTCTTTTTCATTTATAGATAAATATTTTTTTGCTCCCCTAGTAACATGCGGAGAGCGACGAAGATATTTTGCGTCATTTCCAGAATAGAATCCTGTTACGACTGAACAGTAATAATTAATAGTTTTAGCTTTTGAAGCAAGAACAGAAGATATCCATTTTTCCGATGGAAAGAAAAATGCATAGCAAGGATTTCTTTTGATTTGGTTATATGAAAGTTGGCATACTTCATATTTTTTCTTTTCTTTTGTTAGCAATTTAAGCAAGTCTTTTTGACTTTTTAATTTGCTGTAAACTGGTATCTTTTGATCCCGTTTAGGAGGACTGTTCAAGATTGAAATAATAGATAGCCCTGCATATCCGAAATTTACACCTGGAAAGAAATTAGATGGAAAAGTGGTTATAGATTCAATTGTGTATTTCGATATTATTTCTTTGCGCAATCTTTCATGCACATGTAGGGTTAAATAAGTATCTGGGACAATAAATACAAGACGGCCTGATTGTTTCAACATTTCCATTGAGCGAGCCAAAAAAAGGCCATAGCTTTCTTTAGCATATAAAGATGGAAATTCTCTCTTTAATAGTTTTCTTTTAGCTGGTGTTTGATAAGCTCCATAGGGTGGGTTGGCAATTACCCTATCATATTTTTCCCTAAATAATGCAAGTAGCAGTAGAAAATCTTCATTTTTTATTTCTATATTTGTGTTCTGAATATACTTATTTCTTAAAATTTCAATGCTTTCTTTATTTAGTTCATATGCCTTTATTTGAGGATTTAGTCCCTGGCGTATTATTTCATCAATAAACACACCATCTCCTGCGCATGGTTCTAGTACAGAAGTTTGATTGTTACATTCAAGCAAACCAACCATATACGATGTAATAAAGCTACAGTTCGTATAATAGGCCTGGAATAAATCTTGTTTCCTTTTTGCTGGTGCTACCATGTTGACATCCTCCCCTTCCTGAAGGAAGGGGATTCCTGTTAGTCCTTTAGACTAATACAGGTTACGGCTTATTACTAAGCCTTTCGGTTCCTCAATTTTAAAACCCTAATGATCATAACTGGTATTGTAATACACGCTTGTAGTATTGCAAGTGTACCTTATATCCCCGCCCTGAAGGACGGGGATATAAGGCACGTCTGTTCAATAGCCCTCAACAATAAAGGCTCGTAATAATTTATCCACGTAAACTACCCGCCCCTAAAGGAGCGGGTAGTTCACCTTAAATCAGAGCGTCAGGTAGATCGGCGCCAGCGAGGTGGCCATTAGCGTGAGTTTGGCAGCTTTGTTAAGCATGGATAGCCGCCTGTTGGGTGGGTTGAGCGTCTTGCACTATGCTTGCTTGTCCAGCAGGCTGGAAGGCTTCTTTGAGTACCACCTGCATCAGTTGTTCGGCGTGAGTTTTATTGGTTGTTATTCGTTCTTGTTCTTCTGTTGTAATCCCCTTGTATTTTTTATAGCGTTGCCAGAGTGTTTCTGGTGAGGGGAATTCATCCAGGTTGAGTTCTTGTTCCATCTTGCCGTCAGTACAAGTGCGATCATGTTCATAAAAGCTATCACCATTACTACTATAGACAAAGGGAATATCCAGGAATTTCTGCATAACCTAAACCCTGCTGTATGCCTGCCTTTACAGAGTGTTTGTTGTCTTTAGCTTCTATGATGGTAATAGGGATGTTAGGCTTGAAATAAAGTATGTAATCCGCTCTTTTACGTTTACCACGACTGGTGAGGTTGCCTTTGACATAGATTCGACCATCGGTAAATGATACTTCTTCCCTGATTTGGGTAAGCGGGTTCCAGCCAGACTTTTCCAAGGCGGGTTGAATGTACTTTGTGCAGATGTCTCTTTCTGATAGGTCTTTTTTAGATGTCATGGATTACCACTTTTCTCTCATCCTTTAGGTTGCCTCGGTGGTTGGTTTATAAATATAACGTTTAAAATAAGCGCGTGTTTTTTACGTCCGCTTAATTGACTTGTTATGTGCTTATGAGGCGGACAGTTGTGTAACGTGCAACTCCTTACGGCGCTGCTCAGCTTGCCAAAGATCATACTGTGACTGTTGATTTAACCAGCTCTCAGATGAAGTATTAAAAGCAATCGATAAACGCACAGCCATTTCGGGGCTTATGCCGGACTTACCATTAATAATTGCCGATAATGTTTTACGACTAACACCGAGAGCTTTTGCTGCTTCTGTAACCGTTAAACCTAATGGCTCAAGACAAAGTTCTTTTAATACTTCGCCGGGATGTGGAGGGTTGTGCATTAACATAATATTACCTCAATGATAGTCTTCATAATCTACAACCTCTGCATGCACACCATTAAAACGAAAGGTTACACGCCAATTGCCGCTTACACGCACAGACCATGTTTTAGCTCGATTATCCGTGAGAAGATGCAGGAATAAACCTGGCAAATTCATATCATCAGGTGATGTAGCTGCATTAAGGCGACTTAGAATTGATTGAAGCCGTTTTATATGTTTAGCTTGAATGCCTGATTTACGACCAGTTTTAAAAAATAACTCTAGTCCTTTATGCTTAAAGCTCTGTATCATTTATATGACTGTAACCCATAACGTGATAGGTGTCAATGTTTTTTATCTTTTTACATATAACGCTTTGCTCAACAGCGCAAAAAGCGTGAAGCAATGTGCCTTCGTTTTATATTGAAGGGGCTTATCTTGCAATAATTACATATTTTTTGTTTTTTATTCTAACGCCTTGCTCAGTGGCAATTTAAAGCAACTTGTTAGCCACTTTTTTACCAACCACTATAAACTGGTTAATATAAGATACACACTTGTCTTGGTTGCGCAAAGCAATAAATAATTTTTTCTGTATGCCATTTTTACCAATACGCAACTTCTGTATATCCAGTTTTCTAACATAGTCGTCAGCCAACCATTCAGGTAAAACACAAACACCACGTCCCAATGCAACCATCTGTAGCATAAAATCAATGGACTCTATTTTTTTGATTTTTTCAGGCATGACGTAAGCAGGGTTTAAAAACTGATTAAGAATATCCAAGCGATCAAGGTTAACAGGAAATGTCAGTAATGTTTCTTTTGAAAAATGTTCTGGCCTTATTATTTTCTGTCTTGTTAGTTTATGCTGTTTTTCTGTCAACAAAACCAGCTCGTATTTAACTAACTCCTCATAGACAATATTGTCTTTTTTCTCTATATCTGGTGTTACCAATACATCAATATGATGATTCAATAGCCCTTCTAAACCTGAAAACTGGAATTTATTGACAATATCAATATCCACATCTGGCATCTGCTCCAGAAAAATACCGATGACACTGGTTAGCCACTCATAACAAGGATAACACTCCACGCCGATACGCAGAACGCCTTGGCGGCCTTCGCCATAGGCTTTGAGCATGTTTTCCGTTTGCTCCAGTACGGGTAATATTTGCTGGGCTGTTTGTAACAACAACTCCCCGGCCTGCGTCAGCCTCAAGCTCCTGCCTTTTCGCTCCCAAAGCGTTACCTCCATTTTTTTCTCCAGATAGCGTATTTGATGAGAAAGGGCGGACTGGCTTAAATAAAGGGAGTTAGCGGCCTCTGTGAGTGTCCCCTTTTGATGTAGCGCCTGAATAATTTTAAGATGGCTATGTTCAATCATTTATGAATAATACTCATGGTTAGAGTAAAAACAATCATTATTATTCATTTGCTGGAAAAAGTACACTAACTGATTTTTAGACAATGGATAGATACATGATCACTACACACAATCTTGGTTTCCCCAGAATCGGCAAAAAGCGAGAGCTTAAATTTACCCTGGAAAAATACTGGAAGCGCGATATTACTCAAAACGAATTACTCGACATTGCCGCTGCATTACGTCAGGAGCATTGGCAAAACCAGAAACAACTGGATTTGCTACCTGTTGGTGATTTTTCCTTTTATGATCAGGTGCTAGATACCAGTTTTTTGCTCGGCAATCTGCCAGAGCGTGTACAGAAAATTACAGATAATACGCTGGATAACTATTTTCGGGTTGCCCGTGGTCGTTCTGCTCACAATGAATCTGAATGCTCCTGCATTCAGGCGGGTGAAATGACCAAGTGGTTTGATTCCAACTATCATTATATAGTACCTGAGTTTGATCAGAATACTCAGTTCAGTCTTGATGCCAGTCGTCTGCTTGAACAAATTGCCGAAGCCCAACAACAAGGTCACAACATAAAGCCTGTGATCATCGGTCCTGTGACTTATCTTTGGTTAGGCAAAGCCAAAGACAAGAGCAACAAGCTGGATTTGTTGGAGAAGTTGCTACCTGTTTATGCCAAATTGTTTTATGAGTTGGAAAAAACAGGTATTGATTGGTTACAAATTGATGAGCCGATATTGGTGACTGAGTTATCAGCTACATGGCAACATGCATTAAGATATACCTATCATAGATTACAAAGCACTCCGCTAAAATTACTCCTGACAAGCTACTTTGGTGAGCTACAGGAAAACCTGCAATTAGTTTGTGAACTTCCCGTTGAGGGAATACATATTGACGCCATTAATGGCAAGAATGAAGTGGCTAGGGTCATTGATTGGCTACCATCGCACAAAATATTGTCTTTAGGTGTGATTAATGGGCGTAATATCTGGAAAACAGATCTGACTGCTACTCTGGACTGGTTGAAACCAATATATGAACATCTACAAGATCGCCTGTGGCTTGCGCCTTCCTGCTCATTACTTCATGTACCCGTTGATCTAAACAATGAACAAAAACTGGATAGTGAAATCAAATCCTGGTTTGCTTTTGCCATTCAGAAGCTGGAAGAACTAGCTGTATTAGCCGTTGCGCTCAATGGTGGCAAAGTGAATGTAGAAAAACAACTAGTGGAAAACAAAGCAGCTATCGAAAGTAGAAAACACTCAAATCGCGTTCATAACCAGAATGTCAAAAGCAGAGTGCTTGAAATCACAGATGAGATGGGAAATCGCCAGTCTCCATACCACGAGCGAGCAAAGATTCAACGTAAAAAATTTAATTTGCCGCTTTATCCAACAACAACCATTGGTTCATTTCCGCAAACACGTGAAATCCGACAAGCCCGAAGGGATTTTCGATCCGGTAAGCTTTCAGAAGAACAGTATCGCATAGCGATGCAAAACGAAATAAAGTACTGCGTCAGTGAACAGGAAGCATTAGGGCTGGATGTTTTTGTCCATGGCGAGCCTGAAAGAAATGACATGGTTGAATATTTTGGCGAACAACTCACAGGCTACGCATTTACACAATTTGGCTGGGTGCAATCGTATGGCTCACGATGTGTCAAGCCACCTATCATCTATGGTGATATTTCCAGACCCGAACCGATGACGGTGGAATGGGCAAACTACGCCCAGTTATTAACCGATAAGCCCATGAAAGGCATGTTGACAGGTCCTGTGACGATATTAAACTGGTCATTTGTTCGTGATGATCAACCCCGTTCTGAAACCTGTCTACAACTCGCACTAGCCATTCGTGATGAAGTATTAGATCTCGAAAAGTCGGGAATATCCATGATTCAAATTGATGAAGCTGCCTTACGTGAAGGTTTGCCACTACGAAAATCGCAATGGCATTCATACCTTGACTGGGCAATCAAGTCATTCCGCATTACTGCCAACGGCGTAACCGACGAAACACAGATACATACCCATATGTGTTATTCAGAATTTAATGACATTATCGATTCCATTGCTGATATGGATGCTGATGTGATTACCATTGAAACATCCCGATCCGATATGGAATTGCTGGATGTATTTGATGAATTTCGTTACCCCAATGAAATTGGACTGGGTGTTTATGATATTCACTCACCCAATATACCCAGCGTGGATTCCATTGTGGGGTTAATGAAAAAGGCAAAACAACGTATTCCTGTTGAACGCTTATGGGTAAACCCAGACTGCGGATTGAAAACGCGACATTGGGAGGAAGTGAAACCAGCACTTGGCAATATGGTTGCAGCAAGTAAAATTTTGAGACAGGAGGGGTAGCTTTATTTTCCACAAGAGCAGCAACCTGCCAGTGGCAGATTGTTGGTTTTATTTACGGCTAACACCAGCCATAACCTGCACAAAAAGTGTGAAGCAATGTACCTTCATTTTATATTGAAAATTGCCACACTTTTTGTGTCAGAGTGCATGTAATTGTTATAAAAACCCTTTCCATCAAGAAAATAACTGATTTATTTTAAATTTTAATATAATCTATTATTTAATAGACTAAAGTAATGCTTTGCAACAGGGATGTTGCAAGCAAGCCTACAGGGATGTATTTATGGCGGTTTCTGGAAGAAAACCCTGATATAAGCGAATAACTAGAAGTAAATTTTTACTTCTTTTTCCTACTTGGTTACCGCTTTTTTAAGACATTAACAGGACAAATTAGCAACTCAACAAGTAAGCCGTCCCAAAGGTGAAATTTGCCCACTCGATAACAGTAAGTATAGTTTCCCAAACAAAATATATCCTCAAATATAAAAATAAGATGATATATTAAAAATATCAATTATATCTTTAGATATTAGCACTTATAATGCCTGGCTCACCGGCAATTTAAAGTGGCACGTTTTTGCTGCTTTTTTAGCAAAACAAGTGCCGCTTTGAATTGTCCGCGTGCAGCTATTTGTTGGCACTTAGTACCCTCGACATGCTGCAGGCAAAAACTCTTTTGCCAAGTCTGTTTTATTAATTCCTACTGCTTTCATACCTGTTACCGGTTCGTCATATCCACAAAGCCATGAAATAGGACTTGTTGGGCTTCCAGAAACTACTGCAGGTCTAAACGACAAAACCTTTCCTTGGAGTGGCTTTGAAGCTTTATTACCCAAGGTAATATGGATTGCACCTAACTCGATAACAACACCAGTAATCCGATTACCAATTAGATAATTAGGTTCAGGAATTCCTGCCTTTTCGTTATTTAAAGGGAAATCAAGTTTTTCCACATAGTAATTAGTTATATTTTCTCTGATCGTACTGGCCATACTCAAAGCTTCTACCACCTCACTTCTTTGAACGTAAACCTGATAAGCAGGTAAAGCAACTGATGCCAATATCCCAATTATTGCAACTACGACCATTAACTCTATTAAAGTAAACCCCTTAATATTTTTCATACTGCTTCCCCAAGAATAAATATAGGTGAATAGGCGCTAACCAAGAAAAAGAATATAGCTGAAACTACTACCAGAGCAACAGCGATGGATACAACCTTCATTTGATCCTCGCAACTTTCCAGGAGAGATTGCATCTCTATTTCAATTAATTCCTGCATCTCTTTTGAAACGCACATATTAGAATCTTTAACAGCCTGAAGATGGCGAGTAACTAGGTTCATTTCTTTGTTTTTAGACTTATCGGAACAAATTATTGGAAACCTCAATATATCTATAACTCTTAGGTAAGATGTTCTGATTCTGTTAAATACAAGGTATTTTATAATAAAACTATTTTCGACTTCCATATTAAAACTAAACAATTTTTTTATTTGAAAACCTATAAGTAAAGCAGAAAGAAGGAATATCGAGACTACCAAAACTAAATACCCCCAGTAATTTTGGTAAAATAATAAATGGTTCGGAATTGATATTTCAAAATTTTCAAACGTTTCTATAAATGATGGGATCACCATTAACTGATATACAGCAACGACAATATAGAACACAATGGACACATAGCTAAGATATGCTATTACGCGTTTAAATCTCATTGGTTCTTCAAGCTGCTTAAATAGATTCAAGTCTTTATAGATTTCTATTACCTTCTTCGCCTCCTTTTTATCTTGAATATTGCCAACTCTATCTAATATCGTTTTCGGCCAACTATTAGTAACTATTTTCCTGCCATATAAATCACAAGACTGTTCATTTTGAACTCTACTCAAACATTCTGAGATAGTTTCAGAATCCTTACTATCAACACTCACTTTTCGACATATATACCCAAACCTTGCCCATGTCATAGATTAAATCTCCATATTTTTTGTAGTGCTAACGTGGCCATCACCTGCACAAAAAGCGTGAAGCAATGCGCCTTAATTCTATATTAAAATTGCCACGCTTTTTGTGTCAGTGTACATGGAATTGTTATAAAAACCCTTTCCATCAAGAAAATAACGGATTTATTTTAAATTTCAATATAATCTATTATTTAACAGGTTAAAGTCTAGCAGTATCACCCTAAACTAACAATCTATACTTTGCATGATAATGCATAATGATTATATATTGATGATATCCAATGTACTACGTATTTACCTTTATTCTTTATTCTTTATTCTTTATTACCCTACTCTTACCGATAACCCACGACAATGCTGAACTATATCAAGCGTTTTCCGGAAGAATTGCTTTGCAACAGGGATGTATTTATGACGGTTTCTGGAGGAAAACCCTGATATGAGTGAATAATTAGAAGTCAATCCATTATATCCGAGATATAATCAAATCTAGTGTATGAATTTAGGCTAATATTCTATTATCATTATTTACTTCTTTATTTGTATCAGGTTTTATTTTCTCTCCATTAACAAATTTTACGCCATCCATCCAAATATTATGAAGAGCCTCTTTCACTTTAGGTTGTACCGATTTGGGTAACTTATTTAACACATTCGCTGTTTTATGTACCCAGCAACGTTGATGTCGAGTTTGAGGGTAAACTTTACTGAGCGCCTTCCAAAATCCTAATGCACCATCACCTCTTATATTGAAGTACACACCATCAGCCCAAACATAATTTTTTAGCTTTAAACACCGTTTTGACCATACTTTCTGCTCTTTCTGCCACTGCTGTTTTAAGCGACACTAATAGTGCCTTGAGATAACCCTTTTGCCTCCTTGCCTAATAAAGCTTGTAAAGCTTCTGTGAAATCTCCTGTAGAAATGCCTTTTAAATAAAGTACGGGCAATAATTCTTCAATGCTTTTCATTTTCTTCAAATAAGGGGGAATGAGCAAGGAGTGAAACTTTATTCCTTGCTGGCTTTTATCTCGTACTTTTGGTATTTTTACCTCTACATCCCCTAAGCCTGTTTGAATAGTCTGTTGGGGTAAGTATCCATTCCGCACTACCGCACACTTCCCATCTATTTCCAGGCTAGCATGATGTGAAAGTAATTCGTCAAGCTCTGCACTCACTGCTTGTCTTATTAATTCTTTTGCTCCATTTCTCAACAGCTCTGTCAATAAATCGGTACAATTTTCTTCTGGTTGTTTTAGTGATATAACGTTATCATTACTCATGGCGTGTTCCTTGTTGTTTATTATCCTGGTCGATAAGATTCAACAGAATACGTCACCTGATTTTTTTGGTCAAACACCAGAAATGATTATACCTCTCAAGCAAAACCACTAGAACAACAAGTCTAGAATAATCATTATATCGTCTTTTGCTCTTTTATTTTGTCTTGTTTTGAATAAAATAGCGACATCATATCCCAAATTTTTATTTTATTACTTGTAAAATACCATTGAATTTCCTATCCTTTTTTGGTCACATTAATACAACCTAAAAAAAAATCTAAACCTTACGGCATTAATAAGTAGTCTTTCAAATGAATAATTCATCAGGAAATAAAAATATTGTTATAAGTTTAATTATTTTATTAGCAATATTGGCATTTTTTACAATTTATAATTCTTATATTGAAAAAGAAGAAAAACTTAAACAACAAATAACAAATAATACTTATTTAATTTCGCAATGGATAAAAGGCTCATTTGAGTCATCAAACTATTTATTAGAATCGATTGTTAATGATGTATCTCCATCAGAGTTAGTTTATCCAACTTTAGATATTAAACAACATGAAGTAAGAACTAAATATCTTATTGAAAGAAAGAATATTATAAAAAATGCTGTTCTTATTGGTTTATTTGATAAAAACTGTATCGCTACTCATACTAATTCTATAGTTGGATTTGATTTAAGTAACAGAGAATTCTGTCAAGAAACTAAAAAATTAGACTCGCAACATAAATCTTATATATCAAATAGTTATATTGCAAACACTTCCCAAATAAATGTTACGCAAACTTATAAATTTAAAGCTGATAATGCAAATGAGTTTATAGGTTTTGTAGCAGTTGCAATAAACTTGTACTTTTTTAACAAATGGTTAAATAAAATTAATACTAATACTAGTAGTATTATCTATATTTTAGATAGTCAATTACATTTATTGGCAAATAAATCTGAACAAAACTTAATTTATAGTAAAATAGAAGATCACATATTAAAAAAATTTATTGAATCAGAAAAAAGTAGTCTTATATATAGAAAGAAGTCACCATTTAATGATGATATCTATATATTTAATGCACTAAAAATAGATGGTCTACCGTTTATTATAGTTTTTGGTGAGTCTATTCACGAATGGCTAAAAGAATGGTATCGTTATCTATTCTTTGTAGTTGTGATATTGATAATAATTTCAATTCTTGGATATAATTTAATAAAAAACTATAAACAAATAATTATTCAAAAACAGCAACTCGAAGAGATTTCAATAACAGATAATCTAACAAAACTTTATAATAGAAATAAACTAGATGAAGTATTAGAAACAAATTTAAAGATATTAAATAGATTTCACCATCCCTTTGGAATCATTCTTATAGATGTAGACTACTTCAAAAAAGTAAATGATATCTACGGCCACCAAATGGGTGATAAAGTACTTATAAAAATTGCAAATATACTAAAATCAAACTCAAGAGATACAGATACTGTAGGAAGATGGGGTGGTGAAGAGTTTATGGTAATTTGTAGCGAAACAAATAAAGATGGGATATTAACTCTTGCAGAAACCTTAAGGGAACAAATAGCCTCTTTTCCATTTAATATAGGGAAGCAAAAGACCGCTAGTTTTGGAGTAGCGACATATAAAAAAGATGAGAAGATTGATGATATAATAAAAAGAGCTGATGATGCACTTTATAATGCTAAGGAAAAGGGAAGAAATAGGGTGGAGTATCTATAAACTTATATCACAGAACAGACCTCATTTAAACAAAAAAAGGGATAGAAAGTTCAAAAACAAAGGGTCAAACAAAGAGGTCAAGTATCATATTAACCTATTTAAATGTAATTGATCTAACAATTAATAGACCACATTTTTAATGTTACAAAGTCTGTTCTTAATGTCATTGGTGTCATATTCCTAAATTCACTGAGTGACAAAATTAAACAATAGTCTGCTCCCAAACTTTTAGCCTCTACTATTGCACTTGCCCTATTCTTTAATTATAGCTAAAAGTATTGGGTAATCAGGTAATTATTAAAGCTAACACCGCAAATCACCGGTGGTAAAAAGCAGGGAGAGGAACGAGCACTGCTTTTTTCTATCCGAGTGCATTTGCCTTGTTAGCAATAATCATTAATTCTGTTATTTCATCTAAAGAGAGTTTTTAAATAAATAACATTATCATAGTGGCAAGGAATAAAACCCCAGCCAATGGGCCTGTAAGGTTGAAGGTATTTTGTAGCCACTCAGGACGATCCAGTTTTTGTTGGTCAAAGTAAGTTATGCAAGCTTCAAGTAATAGATTAGCAAGCATGCTAATCCCGGCTAACATCATTAAGTAGAAGGCTATGGGCATACCTTTTTCAATAACAGCATACTCAGGGTTGCTAGGATTAACGTAGACTTGCAGAGAGGTTCCTTTTTGAAATTGCTCTACACCAAGTGCCTGATTGGAATACCCATGAGTAACACGCCTGGATAAGTATTCTTTGTTCAGAAAGTTATATTGGTAACCAAAATGAAAATGTATTACGGGCAACCTGTCTTCTGATGCTGCTAACCCATAGCTCTTGTTAGACTCGATCACTTTCGCGGAGGTTGGGACAAAATGAGCATCTTGGGATTGAATTTTTACAAAGATGCTAAAGCACAAAAGAGAAAGGGCTATCGACCACCTTATGATGATAAGTAATTTCATATCCATTGAACTCTCAATAATTTAAAATGAGGTATTACATGCAGACTACTTTCCTGCTAACGTGGCCATCACCTGCACAAAAAGCGTGAAGCAATATACCTTCATTCTATATTAAAATTGCCACGTTGTGTGAGATATAATCAAATCTAGTGTATGAATTTATGCTAATATTCTATTATCATTATTTACTTTTTTATTTGTATCAGGTTTTATTTTCTCTCCATTAACAAATTTTACGCCATCAACCACATCGGCTAATAAAGCAAAACCTCGGAGTTTTTACCACCGTTGTTCTGCACTTTGAGTGAGTTTAAACACTATTGACGATATTGTGTTTCAAGAAACTGCATTACGTGTTTTTGCTGTTCTCAGGCGAACCGTTGAAAAAGTCGACTCTATCGGGTTGCTTGTCCTAATATGTTGCCAATGTAGTGCGGGAAAGTCATAAAAAGCCAACATTTGTTCTTTATCTTTGCCTAAACATTCCATCGCTTTAGGATATTTATCACCAAAACGTTTTACTGTACTATCAAAAGCAGAACAGGCATTTTCCCGTGTTTCTGCCATCCAAATATTAT
>JALWRI010000092.1 GCA_026994225.1 Gammaproteobacteria bacterium
CAACTACAAATTAATACAGAAGCGTTGGCTACCTACGAAATACCCTATGCCCAATTTATGCAGCACTTAAAAGCTGTATTTGGCACTACTAAAGTTACCACCCTAAAGCATATGGGCGATAACATGGTGGTTGTACTTACATCGCAGCCTCAAGCATTGCAGTTGCTTAACCAACTGTTTATCACAGCCAATAAAGTTGCCTACCCATTAAGTAGTTTTGTGCAGGTAAAGTACGGCCAGGAGGCTCGGTACATCACAGCCGATTATAAAGGGGGCTATCAAGCCATTAACTACCCATCTATGAACAATGTGCCCTCGTTTGTAGCAAAAATAAAGGATGAGTTGGCGCCTATGGGCATACTAACCGATGCTACAGGAACTTATTTCGAAAGCCGAGAAAATCTTACCCAGCTTATGCTCATATTAGGCATATCGTTTGTGTTGCTGTATTTTATATTGGCCGCCCAGTTCGAGTCCTTTGTACAGCCTTTGGTAATTATTTTTACCTTGCCCTTAGGTGTAGGAGGCAGTTTACTGTTGTTGGCCGCTACAGGTATTTCGCTAAACCTGATGTCGGGCATTGGTATTATTGTTATGCTGGGCATTATGATAAACGATGCCATTTTAAAACTCGATACCATTAATAGGTATGTAGCTAATGCAGTAGAAAACAACATGCCTTATTCCCCATCAGAGGAACTCGTAGAGGATTCTGATAAAGAGAGTCGTTTATTCAATCTTATCCACCAAGCAGGGGTAGTACGGTTGCGCCCCATTTTAATGACATCCCTAACCACCATACTAGCACTTATACCCGTGCTGTTTACCACCGGCCTGGGGGCAGATTTGCAGCGTGGCCTTGTAATAGCCGTAATAGGTGGCCTTACCATTGGCACCTTTACTGCTTTGTTTTTTGTACCCTTGCTTGCGTATTATTTTTACTTGCAATCTGTTAAAATTGGATGAATTAATATGCTTGGCGGAAATGTTATGTTGCATTTTATCGTTAACACTATTAATAAACCAATATTTATTAAAATTATAGTAAATTAAACTTGCATAGGTTTGATTTTTTTTTACTGTTGGGAAAATTTTGTATCATTAAAAACTAAAAGTTATGAAAAAGGTAAAAGCAATTAAATCTAAAATTTTCCTTGGAACAACGGCTATGCTCATTGCAGTTGCTTCTTTGTTAGTAATTCCTGTTCAGCAAAGTATGGCAGGTGGCCAACAAGTATGCAATGGCCATGTAAAAGATGTTCCTGATCCAGTTGATATATGTAAACGTAGTGGAAGTGGATGTAGTCGTTTATGTGGATTTCTCGAATTTAAATAGAAAAACATATTCACTATATAGAGTTGATAATGAAAATAATATTTAGTTGTATCATGGTAAGTTCATTATTAATAGCTTGTAATAATGAAATTAAAAAAACAGTGATTGCGTGTGATACACATAAAAGTATCGTACTCACAAAAACCAAATCTGTTCGAATTCCTGTTGATACTATTCAGTATAAGCATTTTATTAGCAATGTATATAGTAATGATACCCTATTGTACTATTTTGGTTTAGATAGGGGACGAAATGTTATTGATGTATTTGATATCAATAATGAGGAGTATCTAACCAGTATTAAATTCTCAAAGGAGGGTTCAAAGAACCCTCTTTTGGTTACTGATTTTTATGTTCATAACTTAGATTCAATTTTTGTTTTTTCTAGCGATAGTTATCGGTTGCAGTTGATTACAATAAATGGTGATATAAAGTATAACCAGATAGTAGATAATAAAGAGATTAATGAACTTCATTACAATAAGAGTATTATTGGATTAGAGCCAATTCCAGCCCGTATTTATTATGATGCTAGCAACGAATGTATTTGGATACCTGCAACTCCTTATAAGCGTGAAGGTGAAGAAGGTTTTTTCGATCAGTCGTTTTTAATTGCGTATAAGTTTGCTGAGAAAAAATTACTGTCTTTTAGTGGTCAATTTCCTGCACAATATTCAGATAAGAATGAAACACCATTTACTCAGTCTGCTTGGTTTGATATTCTCACTAGCCCAGCTAAAAATCAATTGAACATCTTGTTCTTTGGCTCGCCATATGTAATGAATTATAACTGGGTAAAAGATAGTGTTATTGGCTATAACTGTATTCAAAGCAACTATCTGCCTAAGGAACCATTAAAGTTTAAAGGAGATTTAGAATCAAGGATGGAGAGAAAGAGATTTAGAATACAAAATGGGCTTTACCTAAGCGCGTTAGGTCAATTTGGTGCCTATAAGTATTTTCCTGTACGGCATCCTCAACCATTAAAAAAAGCAGATGGGCATTTAAACGACTTTTATAGTTCAACTTGGTCTGTTGTTGTGTTAGATGATGATTGGCATACAGTTGGCGAAATGAAATTTCCAGCAGACACCTATGATATTTATAACTTACATAACACTACTCATGGGTTTCTTGTGAGTAAGGAAAACCCAAATAATAATAAAAATGAAGAAGACTACCTCGAATTTGAAATTTATAATTTTATTCTTTAGCCTATTTTTCTATCAACTCACAAAAGGGCAAAATTTAAACAAACTTTTTTACTGTAATTCAACAAATGATATAAGTAATCTTTGGGTGTTAGGAACTACTGGTTTTGTAGGTCACACTATTAAAGAGGATAAAAATTATTTATATCTTTTTTCAAAAGAAGGTATTGTGCTAGATACACTTGAAGTTGGTGACAATCAAATACATTTTTTACAGTCTCTTATCGTCATCAATGATAGTATTATTCAATTTAATACTATGAATAAAAATGCTAAATATGGGATAAAAAATGGGCGGTGGTTAAAAGTATTTGAGTACAATCGAGCGGAATACGAGCAAACAGAAATAGCTACATGTGGGCATCATTATACATTTAATAATATTACTATAGGTGTTTCTTGTGGTACTATTGGTAAAAAGAAACAGCATTATTTGGCTTACTTTTTATCAGGTGGAGTACCCTATACAATTTATGATTTCAAAGTAGAAAATAAGAACAAAACCTATTTAGGGTCAGGGTTATTGGATGCCGATATTATGTTTAACAAAAAAGATAACCTTCTTTATATGCCTATAGAGGGTGCAGGTAAACTTGTTTTATTCAATATCAATTCTCTTACATCACGAATAATAGAATTTGCTATTCTTGATTCAAGAAATGAAAGTTATAGGCCATTTTATGACTATCATACAGATAGGCTCTATGTTGTTAATTATAAAAAAAATGAGAACAATAAATTGTTTATTTTGGATGAAGACGAGCAGCTGGTTTTTATTAAAGAGATAGAGGTAAACCCTGTTAGTATAGTGGGTGATTATATGCATATAATTCAACAGGATGGCAATAAAAATAATTGTCATTATTTAATTCCCATTAATACAACGAACGAATCTATTCAACTTTTGGAAGGCGTTGAAATAAAAACAAATAATAATGAATAAAGGCCTAATAATAATTTTATACTCATCTGTAATGTTGGTTTCTTGTAGCAGTGATACTACATATCCATACACCGATGGATTATCGTTATACTTAGAAGAAGTGCATCATTTTAAACCTGATGTTAAAGATGAAGTGATATATTATATAACCCCACTAGATGGTTGCGACTATTGTGTAGAACAAAATCTTCTAGTTTTAGCAAGAAACACAAATGAGATGGTTATCCCCATTTTAATAGATTATTCTTATAATAAGGACTATATCAAAATTGCTCAGAAAGTTAAAGAAAACCACAAAACTTATTTTGAAGATTTAGATTCAAAAATTGAGAGTTATCAAACTGGATATATTAATCCCATCTTAGTTCATTTCAAGAATGGCAAGTGTTTGAACTATATGGAAATACAAGATGGAGATATTTCTACTGCAGAAAAATACTTAAAATCGGTAGAGTAACAACGCCCTTTTACCCGTTCTGTTTACCACCGGCCTGGGGGCAGATTTGCAACCTGTGTCCTGGTCATAGCCGTAATAGATCGGCTTACTTAGCCCTACCAGCATCACTTCCTTTTCAGGAGGTCTCTGATGTACCATGAGTTTGAGCAGGCGCAACACAAGTTAATAACCTGCCATTTTACAGTAGCCGGTAAGCAATTAGACAATAACCCAGCAACCCCTAAAAAAACTTTAACCCAGAATTGTCATTAGAAAAAAATTCTAATGGCCGTCATTAG
>JALWRI010000093.1 GCA_026994225.1 Gammaproteobacteria bacterium
CCTTTAAACCTTATAATTCCAGAATATAGCTTTATTACAGACACTAAAATTAAAATAGGATAAATTCATGTCAGGTAAAATGGGAAAAATTGTTGAATGGATTGATTACAGACTACCTATATTTTCTTTTTTAAAACATTTAGGTGAGTATCGCACCCCTAAAAACTTAAGCTATATGTGGAGCTTTGGCTCAATCGCAGGAATTGCCTTAGTAATCCAGATTATTACTGGTTTGTTTCTTGCAATGCACTATTCCCCTAATGCCGATAAAGCCTTCCAAAGCGTAGAATATATTATGAGAAATGTTAATTATGGTTGGCTCATCCGATATATACATGCTGTAGGCGCATCAATGTTTTTTGTAGCCGTATATGCACATATAGCACGTGGCATGTATTATGGCTCATACAAATCTCCAAGAGAAATGGTCTGGTTCATGGGAATATTTATTTTCCTACTAATGATGGCAACGGCCTTTATGGGATACGTACTACCATGGGGACAAATGAGCTTCTGGGGCGCCACCGTAATTACTAGCCTATTCTCTGCCATTCCTGTAATAGGCGAAACAATTGTACAATGGCTATGGGGTGGTTTTGCTGTAGGCGATGCTACACTTAATAGGTTCTTTGTATTACATTATCTATTCCCTTTTGTGATTGTTGCAGTAGTTATTATTCATATCATTGCCTTACATATTCATGGCTCTAATAATCCCACAGGTGTCGAAGTAAAAACAAAAAAAGATACTGTGCCTTTCCATCCATATTATACAATTAAAGACTTTGTAGGATTTGGTGCATTCTTTTTAATATTTGCATATTTTGTATTTTATCAACCAAACTATCTAGGACATCCAGATAACTATATCGAAGCAAATCCTATGGTAACGCCTGAACATATTGTACCAGAATGGTATTTCCTGCCTTTTTATGCAATGCTACGCGCTATCCCAGATAAACTTGGTGGTGTAATGACAATGCTAGCCTCAATCCTTATTTTATTTCTCCTACCTTGGCTAGATTCATCAAAAGTAAAGAGCGGACGCTATAGACCAGTATTTAAAGTATGTTTCTGGATCTTTATCGGTAACGTCATGCTATTAGGATATATTGGTGGCAAACCACCAGAAGGTATATATGTAATACTAGGTCAATTCTCGACATTTTACTATTTTACTCATTTCCTGCTAATATTACCATTACTAGGAAAGTATGAAAAAACACTGGAAATACCAAAATCTATAAGCGATGATTATGCAAAATAAAATATTCAAAGCAATTTATGTTACTATATTGGCTGCCGTCTCTAATCTTGCCATGGCATCCTCTCAATTACCACCAAAACAAATCGAATGGTCTTTTGATGGTATCTTTGGCTATTTTGACAAAACCGCTATACAACGCGGCTTCAAGGTCTATAAAGAAGTCTGCCAGACATGCCACTCTCTTAAATATACATCATATCTTGATCTAAAGAAGATTGGTTTTTCTAAAGACGAAATCAAAGCAATCGCCTCTGAATCTCAGGTTGATGCCGCACCCAATGAAGAAGAAGTCGTCAAAAAAAGACCCGCCGAAATAACTGATATGTTCGTGCCTGCCTATCCTAATGAACAAGCTGCACGCTCAGCGAATAATGGTGCATTACCACCCGATTTATCACTAATTGTCAAAGCAAGACCCGACGGTGCAAATTATCTATATTCAATCCTCACCGGATATAGTAATCATCCACATGCTAATGTCGTTATTGATCCAGGTATGTATTATAATCCATATTTTGCTAACCAGCAAATTGCTATGCCCCCTCCTTTATCCCAAGGCCTAGTAACATACGATAATAACGAATCACCGAGCATCGAGCAAATGTCAAAAGATTTAGTGCACTTCCTACACTGGACTGCTGAACCAGAAATGGAAGCAAGAAAGTTAATGGGTATTAAAGTATTATTGTATTTGATTGCCTTTACTGCTATATTTTACATAGCAAAAAAACGTATATGGAAAAACGTAAAATAATATGCTTGGGATTTCTCTAACAGAATTTGCTGTTATTGTGTGTGTAGCGGTGATTTTTATAAAACCGCAAGACATGCCCGTTATTATTAAAACAATAAAAGTGCTTATGAAAAAAGTATCAGCACTGAAAAAAGAATACTCTAGCACAATAACTAAATTACAGAAAGAATTCGATCTCGATGAAGATGAAACAAAAACTATCATCGATGAGAATGGCAAACCTTATATTGCTTACGATATAGAAGATTTGAAATCTGAACAATTACCCCAAAAAACAAAAAATGCCAGCGAAGCATGAATACAATAAAGAAATTTATTGCTAATTACAGAGTTTCACTAAGGGTGTTTTGGATTTCTTTAGTAACCTCTATCATTTTATTGGAAGTTAACAAGTACTTATCTAACAAAGATCTATATACTAAATATTTTCCTATGGAATTTATAGAATACCCTATAGCAGTATTCATTCCTTTAACATTTCTATGTTTTTGTTACATATTCATTCGTTCAACAGCACAATACACAATATGGAGTTTCATAGTAGGGGCCCTCAGCATTGCAGTATTCATAGGTGTTAATGGGAAAGTATTGCTATATTTAGGTATTGACGACCCCATCTCGGCCCACTACATTGCACATGCCTTAATACCTATTGTTTATTTTATTGGCGCACTAGTAGCTGTACTAATCAAAGCAATTTTCTCAGTTTTTAAAAAATCATAATATGAAAATAGTTAAAGATTTCATCTTAAAATAAAAGTTCCTTTAGCTATCTTAGGCCTACACTTATACACTTCAAGCACCCTTAATTACAGAAGTGTGACGATCTGCACGAGATTGCCAGTCCTCACTACGGTGCTCTGATAGAGTCTGTACGCAAGTAATTTTTTGTAAAAAATAGGTGGTGCTATCTACAATGAACACTCACTTAATTACTTATAGTAACCTTTTAAGAACTGACCGGTTAGACTGTCCTTTGTCTCCATCACTTGCGTTGGATGACCAGCTACCACAATTCTACCACCTTTATCACCGCCACCAGGACCAACATCAATGATATGATCAGAAGTTTTGATCACGTCCATATTATGCTCAATAACTACTATTGTATTACCCAAATCGGCCAAATAATGCAGCACCTTAAGCAGCTTTTTAATGTCATCTGTATGTAAACCTGTAGTAGGTTCATCTAAAATATATAAAGTGCGACCCGTAGAACGCTTTGCAAGCTCTTTAGCTAACTTTATCCTTTGCGCTTCACCACCAGAAAGAGTCGTTGCAGACTGACCTATTTGTATATAGCCAAGCCCAACGTTATGCAATGTTGCAATCTTTTCTTTAATCGCAGGCATTTTATCAAAAAACTCTAAAGCCTTATCAACAGTCATCTGAAGCATATCAGCAATAGACTTACCACGATATTTTACTTCTAATGTTTCTTTATTATAACGTTTATTATTACATTCTTCGCATTCTATATATACATCTGGCAAAAAGTGCATTTCTATTTTAAGCAAACCATCACCTTGGCAAGTTTCACAACGCCCACCTTTAACGTTAAAAGAAAAACGAGATGGTTTATAACCACGTGCTTTTGACTCTGGTAACCCAGCAAATAAGTCCCTAATTAAAGTAAATACTCCTGTATAAGTGGCTGGATTTGAACGTGGAGTTCTACCAATTGGTGACTGATTTATATCGATAACTTTATCTATATATTCTACACCCTCTATAGATTTATATTCCCCACATTCTATATTGCTATTATCTTTTTTATTAAATAAAGCCCTATAAAGAGTCTGCATAATAAGACTTGATTTTCCACTACCAGAAACTCCGGTTATTGAAGTAAATGTTCCTATAGGAACCTCAATAGACACATTCTGAAGATTGTTTGTTGTAACTCCAGATAACTTAATTCTCTTATGTGGACTACCTTTACGCCATACTTTAGGGATCTCTATTTTTTCTTTGCCGCTTAGATATTTACCCGTAAGACTTTTCTCATGAGCCATAATTTCTTTTGGCGTACCTTCAGCTATAATATGCCCACCATATATCCCTGCACCAGGTCCTACGTCTACTACATGGTCAGCAGCCATTATAGTTTCATCATCATGCTCTACTACTACAACAGTGTTGCCAATATCTGTTAAATTTCTAAGAGTCTTAATCAACTTAACATTATCACTTTGATGCAA
>JALWRI010000094.1 GCA_026994225.1 Gammaproteobacteria bacterium
GCTCCGGCATTTCGACGAATTTGTGATGGTATGATTTTTAAAAAAAGCAGGGACTGATTAAGAAAAGCCACCTGTTGATTAACGACAGGATAGTTTTCTTTATCTTCACCAGCGGCTTTCCATTGCTGATAAGCTTGGCTGTGTGTGCCAGACGGGTTTTCTGGTTTTTAATCACGGTATAAGAGCCAATCCACTGCGCAATCACTTTGGCGGCCTGTGGCGACAGTTGATCGGTGATTTCGATGGCTTTTCCGTGTTTGACTTTCATGCTGTAAATTATATAGACTAAATACATTAACAGCAAGTCTTGAAGTGTGATAATATCCAGGAGTACAGAAGTGGGTGGTGCTTCATTGAGCGCGGTCAGAAAGTATATGCAACAACAAAATGCACCGTCCTGATATCACGGGCTAACTCGCCCCTGAAGGAGCGAGACTGCGCCCTGCATCTTTCGTTCAAATTACCTATTATTACTTATTTTTCTTAAGGGATGATGTTATGGAGTGGGAAGTCGTCATTGGTCTGGAAATCCATACCCAATTAGCAACTAAATCAAAAATATTTTCAGGTGCTTCGACCACCTATGGTGCAGAACCTAATACGCAAGCTTGTGCGATTGATTTGGGTATGCCGGGAGTATTACCAGTATTAAATAAAGATGTTGTAAATATGGCAGTTTGTTTTGGTTTAGCTATTGATGCAGAAATTGCCCCCTATTCAGTATTTGCACGAAAAAATTATTTCTATCCTGATTTACCTAAAGGTTATCAAATTAGTCAATTTGAATTACCGATTGTAGGATTAGGACATATTTTTATTGAACAAGAAGATGGTAGTAAAAAACGTATTGGAATAACTCGAGCACATTTAGAAGAAGATGCAGGAAAATCTTTGCATGAGGATTTTCATGGTAAAACGGGTATAGACTTAAATCGTGCTGGAACACCTTTGTTAGAAATTGTTTCTGAGCCAGATATGCGTTCTACCGCAGAAGCGGTGGCATACATGAAGAAAATTCATTCATTGGTACGTTATTTAGGTATTTCAGATGGCAATATGCAAGAAGGCTCTTTCCGTTGTGATGCAAATATTTCATTGCGCCCTAAAGGTCAAGAAGAACTGGGTACTCGTACAGAATTAAAAAATATTAATTCTTTTCGTTTTATTGAAAAAGCGATTAATTACGAGATAGAACGGCAAATGGATATATTAGAAACTGGGGGTGTTATTACTCAAGAAACTCGCTTGTATGATGCGAATAAAAATGAAACACGTCCTATGCGGAGTAAAGAAGAAGCGAATGATTACCGTTATTTTCCCGATCCAGATTTATTACCCGTTGAGATTACCGATGAATGTAAAGAAAAAATACGTCAGTCGTTGCCTGAATTACCGGATGCAAAACAACAGCGTTTTGTAAACGAGTATCAGTTATCCGATAGTGATGCTAATGCACTAACCCTAAATAAAGAAACAGCCAATTATTATGAAACCGTTACAAAAAAAATTAAAGATCCAAAACTATCTGCAAATTGGATACTCGGTGAAGTTTCAGCCTATTTAAATAAAGAAAACAAAAGCATTACCACTGCACCAATACAGGCAGAAATGTTAGCTGGAATATTACAACGGATTAAAGATAATACTATTTCCGGAAAAATTGCTAAAGAAGTCTTTGATGCGATGTGGAAAGGAGAAGGAAACACTGCTGATGCGATTATTGATAAAAAAGGATTAAAGCAAATAACCGATAATTCTGCTATTGAAGGAATAGTAGATACTATCATCACCGATAATCCTAATGAAGTAGCCGCATATCAGGGGGGAAAGAAAAAACTCTTTGGATTTTTTGTAGGACAGGTAATGAAAGCAAGTAAAGGTAAAGCAAACCCTGCACAAGTAAATGCTTTATTAAAACAAAAGCTCGATTAAATACAAGTTGTAACAAAGTTGATAAACCTTCGCTTAAATATGGGTGAAGGTTTATTGTTGTGAGTACGATAAAGGAATACTTATAGTAAAGGTTGATCCTGATTGTTCAGGATCAGTGTTACTTTGTACTTTAATTTTTCCATTCATTTGTGTCATTAAATCTTTACTGATAGATAATCCAGCACCTGCTCCAGATATCGTATGGCAGTAGTAATGTAAACGTTGGAAAGGTTGGAATATTTTATTTAGCTTCTCATTATCAATACCCAATCCAGTATCAATTAAATGAATATAAAGGTAGGGATTTTTTAATTGAGCACTAAGCGTTACTGTACCATTAGGGCGGTTATATTGTATAGCATTGCTTAATATATTGGTAAAGACTTGTGTTAAACGAAGGGGGTCAGCATCTACAAAAGGCAGAGATGGAATGTTGTTAATAATTTTTATTTGATATTTTTGAGCTAAAGGAATGCATAAATTAAGGGTGTGTTCAATAATAGTAGTAATATCGACAGAGGTAATATCGACTTTTAATTCTTTATTCTCAATTTTAGCAAGATCAAGTAGATCATCAATTAAATGTAATAAATGATGACTGGCATCTAGCATGTGTTTTAAACACGTATTTTGATAGCTAGATAATTTCTCATTAGCTTGTAATAATTGTCCAAATCCCATAATTGCATTAAGTGGAGTACGTAATTCATGGTTCATCATAGATAGGAATTTAGTTTTTACAGCATTTGCTTCTTCAGCCTTTTCTTTATTTTTAATGAGGGTTATTTCTTGTTGTTTTCGAGTAGATATATCTCGAATAATACTACTAAATGTATAAGCATTGTTGAAGAAAAAAGCACTCAAGGATAACTCTATGGGAAAAGTAGACTGATCTTTTTTTATTGCTACCATCTCACGCATTGCTGTATTGTGTGAAGCATTATGATAGGATTTAATAAAATCAAGATAATCTTGATCAAAAGGAGGAATTAATAAGTAAGAAATATTTTTCCCTATAATATCTTCTTTGTTATAGCCAAACATGGTACTGGCAGCAGGGTTAAAATTAATAATTTCCCCCTTATGGTTAATATTAATAATAGTTTCACTAGAATGGTTAATTAAAGCAGCTAAATTTTGACGATTTTGTTCAGCCGTATATAGTTCATGATAAGAACGTAATGAGGTTTGAATAATACTTTTAAGTTTATGAGCTTGTAAATCCGTTTTTTCTATATAGCCATTTACTTCATAATGTGTTACCACCTGATATTCAGGAACTAATCCAGGTTGTCCAGTACGAATAATAATTTGCACACAATGGTTTTTAATCTCTTCTCTAATCGTTTGTACGACATTTAATCCTGCATCATCTTTCTCCATCATAATATCAAGTAAAATAATATTAATATCAGGAATATCTTGCATTACTTGTAGTGTCTCTTTCCCTGAATAGGTACTAATTAACTCAATGGGTTGATTAAGAAACTCTAAATCTTTTAATACGATGCGAGTAACAAGATGAATCTGTTCATCATCATCAGCAATTAATATTTTCCATCGAGCAGTAGAAGAAGCCTTATTAGTCGTTTTAGAAGATATCTTGAATTTTAATTTACTCATTTTTATATAACATAAGGTTATGATCTGAATATGCTGGAGGTAAAAAAGATTAAAGTATTCATTTTACCACTATTAGAATTAGTATTATTATGTGTATATATAGTAGCCAGATTATATAAAAACATCCAGAAAAAACTATATTATCAATATCTACTGCTCTTAGGCCAAAGACTGAAATATTTTTTTCCACGAATTTTATAACTACATACAAAAGGTAATTTTATTGTATCACTATCTTTTTTTTATATTATGCTTAACATCTTGTGCTACGACACCTCCAACTAAACAAGATAATGCTTGTGCTATCTTTACAGAAAAAAAAGATTGGTTTCTTGCGTCATTGAAGGTAGAAAAAAAATATCGACTGCCTATTTCTGTACAATTAGCTATTATGCGGCAAGAATCTAGCTTCCGGCATAATGCTAAACCTCCTAGATATAAATTATTAGGTATACCTATGTGGTGGCGAGTATCTAATGCTTATGGGTATGCACAAGTCAAAGATGAAACATGGCAATGGTATATAGATAAAACCGGTAATTGGGGAGCAGACAGAGATGATTATGAGGATGCAGTCGATTTTATGGGTTGGTATACTACGCTAAGTTATAAAAAATTACATATTTCCCGCTGGGATACCTATAATCAGTATCTTGCTTATCATGAAGGACATACTGGATACAAACGTAAAACTTATAACCAAAAACCGTGGTTAAAAAAGGTAGCACATAAAGTTGCCCATTATGCGAGACAATATAGGGGACAACTACATGGATGCCGAAAAAGGCTAAAAAAGTATTCTCATTCTTGGTGGTAATCAAGTACCACAAAAAGTTGGGTAATTTTTATCATAATCACTTGAGGCATCTTGGTATTCAATACAATAAGTGGGTATTTTAGTCCTTAGGTAAGGAGATGCTAAAGCCTGTAAAAAAGATTTTGCTGCGATATTTTTACCACTTTCCAGACACGCATTGATAACTGCTTCAACATGACCACTAAATTTTAAAATTATCTATGGATAGGTGGGGTTGTTTACTCTATATAGATAGTTACCCGATTAGAATATTTTTCTTGAAACAATAATTTAGCTTGAAAACTATGCCGTCCCTTCAATATTTTCCAAAACAACACATACGGAAAAGCAGATACCTCAAAAACCCGATCATCTACATACCAAACAACTTGTTTCACTTGAGGAATGACCTCTAAATAAATAGGTATTGTATTAATACTTGAATACTGAGAAGAATATAATAATCGAGTATTATTTGCAGGAGCAGTAATCGTCAAAGATACTGGTTGTTGATCAGACAATATCGTATTTAATGAAAAATCTGATAATAAATCAGACGTAATTTGTGTATGTTGTGAAGATGTTATTAACATAGATGCTTTTATTGATGCTAATTGCTCATTAGGAAACCACTCTTCAAATATACTACCGGTACAATTTTTTATCTGAAAACTTCCTGTATTAGCACAAATAGCCATACTTTTATGCTGTTTGGGAGGGGGAAATAGATGATCTGCATAGCCATATTGTTGTTTTACATGTAATAATTGCAAGATATATTGTGTTAATTGTGCTGTTTTTGCACCACCAAATTGATACATAGGTTGTTGATCACTACGCCCTGCCCAAATTCCTAATGAATAATGTTGAGAAAAAGCAATACTCCAGGCATCTCTATAATTTTGAGAAGTCCCCGTTTTAATCGCAACCGGAAAAGTAAATTCCAAGTTTTTCATACGGCTAAAAGTAGGTAAACGAGCTAATGGATCAGCAAGAAATAAACGAATTTGTCGTGCATTAACAGCAGATAATAAGGTAGTGGAAGAGGGTGGTATTTTTAATGTTGCATCAAACCATGTAAAAGGAATATATCGTCCATCATTATTAAAAATACTATAAGCCTGTAATAACTTTTCTAAATTAACGGCTAAACCACCGATTGCCATTCCTAAACCATAAAAGGCTGAGGAATGTTGATAACTATGCAGTTGTAATTGATAAAGAAAGTAATAAATATTATCTATACCTACTTTTTCAAGTAGATTAATAGCGGGTACATTGCGAGAATTAGCTAATGCTTGTCGAGGTAATAAAAGACCTAAAAAACGTTTATCTGCATTACGTACACCTTTAGATACTTTTTTAGTATCAGCTAAAAGACTATTAACGTGGATAATTTTTTTTTCTAATGCTTGAGCATAAATAAAAGGTTTTAAGGTACTACCAGAAGAGCGATAAACTTGAGTAAAATCAATAGCACCAGAAGGTGAGTGAAAATAATCAATAGATCCTATCCAAGCCAAAATAGCACCTGTTTGCGTATCAGATAATATAATAGCAACATTATCTACCGCATATTGTTGCCAATCAGATAATAATAAATGCAATTTTTTGACAATGGCTTGTTGTAAAGATAAATCTAAAGTAGTGCGTAATAAATACTGCTTAGGAGAATATTTGTAGAGCTTTTTTTTTAATTGTAAAATAGCATGTAAAGCAATTTCAGGACGTTGTGGCGCAGATAAAACATGAAATAATTGTAATTCATCTTTTGCTGCAAGATAATATGCCCGAGTTAATATTTTTTCTTGATACAGATATTGTAAAATACGTTGTGCTCTTTTTTTAGCTTTAATTAAACCACTAACAGTATAAAGGTTCATTCTACTTGGTGCTTTTGGGATTGCACTAAGCAGTGCTATTTCTGCCCAACTTAAATCTTTTATCGGTTTATTAAAATATAGACGACTAGCATAAACAATACCATGATATTGATTTCCATAAGATACTCGTTGTAAATATTGTTGTAAGATGGCTTTTTTTCCATATCGCCATGTCATCAATACGGCACTGAATGCTTCATTCACTTTATTCCAATAGTTACGCTGTTGGGGATATTGTAAGCGTACTAACTGCATAGCCAATGTTGACGCACCCTGGCGACTATGACCTTGTAGGTTATTCCATAATGCACGAAATATTGCTGTTATATCGACTCCAAAATGTTCCCAAAAACGTTGATCTTCTAGTGCAATCGTTGCAGAGACGATGCGTTGGGGTAAAAATGGTAATTCCCAATACCCATATCCTTTATGAGTATGATTTTTTGCTGGAATCTGTGCTAAAAATTGTTGTTTACGATCAAACAATAAATAGCTGCTTTGTAACGGTAACAAGAAACTATGTTGCCACGATTGATATAAAATACTGGCAAAAGTAATAATTAATACGATGAAAAAGAGACGTAATATTTTACATCGCCAGCACGTTTTTTTTGCCATGTATAATTTACGATTTATTGGTATCGGTATTATCTGTGGTAGTAATATTGTAAATAATACCTACATACATTTTATCCTTTTCCATATCCATAGTAGACAGATCAACTTTGACAGGCAGAGTAGTGCCATCTTTTTTCCTTCCCAAATGTCCTTTAGCTACTTTTAATAAATAATAAATATACCGTTCATCTTTTTTCATTAATGGATTACTTTGTTCTCGTCTTTTTTCCCTTAAAATAATATTAATATTTTGTCCTTTTAATTCCTCCTCTGTATAACCAAACATATCACTCATTTCTTTATTGACAAAGACAATCGTACCTGTTTTATCTATGCTAATAATCGCTTTTCCAATATATTGTACAATCGCTTGTAATTGTTGTTCAGATTGTTTCATTTCATTTTGTAATACTTCATAACGTTTAACAAAGAAAATATTGAGTCCGACCGCAAAGAAAGAAATAATACCAATATTTAAGGAGAAAAATATTGTGCTGAGTACTTCTGGTACATCAACATTAAAACCATAACTAATAAGGCGGTGATCAATTAAACCACTAATTATGACTAACACTAGATAAAAAATTAACCAAAAAATATTATAGGTAATATTTTGTACTGTGATCATACTAATTAAAGCAATCACTGCCCATAACATGACGGCACCACTTGGAACAATCCCCCCTAATGTCCATTGGAATAAAAAAGGCAGTAAAATACTAATAAAGACTTGAAAATTTTTACAAAAAACAAAAGATTTAAAGATGCGAAAAATAATAAAATTAAAAAGCGTGGCAATCCCATAACCATACGGAATAGTTGCTTGCAAGGTGAGATCATACGCCCAACAAATACTTCCCCAAATAATCCCCCCAATACTCATGGCAATACCAACATAAATTAACAAGCTATGATTCAGTTTATCCTCATCTGAATCATCAGGGGAATCACCAAATGTAGTGAGTTGATGAATAAAATGTAAATTCACAAAAAATTCTCCTATTTAGAATTAAATATACTTATTTTTACTTAATTGTTATACGGCTGGCATAGCTATTTGCTTTAATACTGGGTTGATACATCATCTCTACTTTTGCAGCAGGTTGCGTAAACGTTCCTACAATAGTTGCTTTACTCCGGAAATAGAAATCATAACTACCTTTACTCATAAAATCAAAGAAATAACTGATTTGATCATCATGGTGTTGTTGATAACTTGCAGTTATCGTATTGTTATGAGTAGGGATTGCATCATTAGAATAGGTTTTTAACTGTGGATTGAGATATTCTATACCTGCGGCTAAAGGAACAGTGATAGCAACATGATGTCGATCTTTAGGATTAATAATACGAATATGATATTCGATAATATCACCCACTTGAAAACTAAAAATAGCAGCTCGATGGTTGACAGGATACTGTATGGCGGGTATTCCTTTTGTTTGAATATGTAATAAATTTTGCTCAATAACAAAGCCTTGATTATGGGCTTGTATCAGGTATCCAGGTAATTGTGGAATATATCGTTCTTTTATTTCAGCCATCACTGCTTTATTCGTATCTAAAGCAAGATGTAAGCGAATATCATCAGCCGGTAAATCAGAGATATTTTTTAATTGCTTCAAGGATAAGGTGCTAGATTGCCTATTCTGTTGATAGTTAACTTGTACTGGTTTTATTGGTGTACTATTTTTTAATAATTCTGTTAAAGCCATTATTGCAGCCGTATTACTATTAGTATTACCCCATGCAAGGCTTTTATCCTTGCGTTCCCCAGCTTGTAATAATGCAGTGAGTAAAATATTCTTTTTCTCTTTTGATGTGATAGCTCGTAATAGATGTGCTATGGTACGGGTTTCTGACGGTAGTAATTTATCATCCAGAGGATTTTTTTCTAGTAATCCATGGTAATGGATTTTCCCTTGAAATGTTTGTAAGCGTATCCCTTTCCATAATTTATCCTCTAATTGTTGAATTAAAGGATTTTCAACCGATAAATTTTGCTGTAATGCCCATGTAATTTGCGCCAAACTTTCTAATGTGAGCCAATCACTATAGCGCACCAATTCCATAGCATAACTATAATCAAGCTGTTGTGCTTGCGCTAAAGCAGTTAATGCCCAAATTCTATCTGCATAATGTTGCCCTTTAGAGTAGCTCGAAAAATCAGAACGCAACGCTTTTTTTAAACTATTTGATAAGAGGTGATAGAGATCATGGTTAATTGTATAGCCTACCTGTTTTGCTTCAAGCATAAATTGTAATCCCCAAGCAGTTAATGCAACGTGTCCCTTTGATCCTGGCCAATAACTGAGTAAATCATTTTCAGTTACTACTGTTTCGATATATTGTAAGGTTTGTTGTATCTTCTGAGTTGCTGGTGCTAATACCTTCTCTTTTACTGTACCTTGAGGTTGACTAAGAAACTGTTGCATAGCAAGAATGGCTCTTGCACGACTAATTTGTTGTTCTGTACAACCATAGGGATACTCTAAAACATAATCTAAGGCATTGGCAGCCTGAATAATCTCTGGCTGTGTTGTTAATAATAATGAGCGTTGTAAACTGTTTGGACGAATAGCCGTCTTGATGGCTGGAATAGATACCGTTTGTCCAGCATATAACGAATATATTTTACGTATCGTTACCGGTTCTCTATCTGCTTTGACAGGGAGTTCCAATAAAAATGCATCCCGTGATTGATCTGCATTCCGTTCTACTGCCATTTTGATACTGACGGTGGAAGAACTAATGTCTTGAGGTACAGAAACTGGATAAGAAATAGTGCTTACTTTGTCTTTTTGCCATTGGATGTTTTGGTGACGGGTTGCAGGATTGACCAGATGCAATCCTTTTAAAGCTATCTCTGTACTACCATTTTTAATCTGTACTGGGGAAGGAGTATCTAACATACGGCTTAATCCAATGGCAGTAAAGGTATCACCTGGGCGAACAAAACGAGGTAAAGCGGCTTGTATAATAAGTGGTAAACGGATAGCAATATGTCCTTTAGCGTAACCAAAACGTTGTTGTCCACTAATGGCTTTGGCACGGATTTTAAAATTACTTAAATTATCGGGTAAAGTGACTAAAATTTGCGTATGTCCTGATTTATCTATTTGAATAGAAGGATTATAGTAAGGCACTACTTTAAAGTTTTTACGCAATGATACCTTATCTAATAAATTGCCTCCTTGCGCATCACTACCATCCCCCCCAGGGTAGGTTTGCATGGGAATATATCCTAATGCCATGTTACGGGTATCATGAAATTGTATATAACTCTTACGTTGTACAATAAAATCTTTGATAGGATTGAGTTTTTTTTCTTTTCCAAGTGCTAATACAGCTTGATCAACAAGCCAGAGTGTTACTTCCCCGGACAATGGTTTGCCTTGTTGATCTTTTAAATCAATATTGATGGCAATGCTTTCACCAGGTTTTGCCAATTTAGGATAGCTTAAATTAACTGTAACTTTATGTTGAATAGGTGATACATTCAGCCATATACTGCTTGCAAGGGTGATTGGTTTATCTAAATCAATATGATTGGGACGCATTTGGCTTTGTGCTTGTAATCGTCCCTTAAAAAGTAAAAAATGTACAGCTAAACGGGGCATATCTTGCATGGTTAATGGTACAGATAATTGTGCGCTACCATTATTGACGGATAACCACTGATAGCGATTCTTTTCATTGGCCTGTTCTATTACCGCAAGGATGTGTGCCTTTTTAAAGGGACTTTGTATAATAATTTGTGCGGTTTCACCTGGTTGATAGCGTTTTTTATCACTACTGAGAGTAAAAGTATCTTGTAATGCGACAGGCCATGTAACATTTTCTTTTCCCCCTGCAAATAAATCCACTCGCACTGTTTGTTGACGACCTTGTTTATCCGTAACGGCTGCTTCAATAATATAAACGCCAGCTTTAGGGAGAGAAAAATCTAAAGATTGTACTGTTTTTTGACTCACAAATATTTTTTCAGATAAAACCTTATCCTGGCTACGAGTATGGTATTTAGCATTCCCCTGCGTGTAATTACCAGCTTGTAAATACGAATGCCACTGTCGTTGTAATAAGCGTACTGTTATTTTTTCTCCAGCTTGTAATTGATTGAGATGATTAACTAATATGACTTTAGCCGTTAATTTTTTTGCCAGCGGTAAATACCGAGGTACTTTTACGGCAACAACAAAAGGAGGTAAGGATAAAATTTTTCTGGTACTACTGACAGTTTGTTGGTTCTTTCCTGTTACCGTTGCTTCAACGATATAATAGCGGGGTTGTGCAGTGCTTTCTTGACGAGGATCAATATTTATTTTGGCAAATCCCTGTTTATCTGTGTAGGTATATTGTTCTTTTTGTATCGTATCAGGAAAGGTTTGTTGACTCGAATAGCGACCATCACTGGCATAAAAAAAGCCTTTCCGCTGGGGAAATTTCCAATGATAGGGATATTGGCTAATTCGCCAGCGTAAAGGTTGTTGTTTTACCATTCCCCCAGCATAATATTCAGCATGTAATTTTACTTCAAAGGGTTCATCTAAACGAACTTTATATGGGCTGTCTAAATTAACCTCAAAACGGGGTAATTGATAGGCTTCTTTTTTAAATTCCGCATAACCACACTTATTATCATCTATTTTTAAGGTAACATCATATTCCCCTGTAGGTAACTGTTGCTCTTTAAAAGGATAATAAAAGCTCCCTTGTGGAGTAATCTTGATCGGATATTTCCAAACCAGCGTTTTTGTATCGTATAACCTAAATATTAATGTAGCCGTAGTAGGTTGAAAGGTGGTTAATTGTCCTTGATGGTAGTGTCGCAGATAACCTTTTATATGTACCGTATCATTGGGGTGATAAACAGGACGTTCAGGAAAAATATGGCATAAGATTTTATCTTTTTGGCCACGATATTGTAAGTCTTCTTGTGTCCATTGTAACCATTTGTAATTATCTTTTCTCCAATGATTACGGTAAAATTTTTCAGGTGGCTTTTCTACATCAAGTAATAAATAATCTTTTCCTTTTTGTACTACAATACGTTTTATCCAATGAAGATCGTTTTCTGATGAACGTGCGGGTATTTTCCAATGAATTTTTCCTTGTTGATCAGTGGTGTGTTCAAAAATACTCTTCCATTTCTTATTAGATATATTATAACCTTCAATTTTAACCCGTGCATTGGCAACCGGTTTGCCTGTTTTGAGTGAACTAACAACAAAAATTAACTGCCTGGGCTCTTCAATCGTAGTGAGAGAAAGATCAGTGACTTGAATACGAATCCAATCACGAATAGCACTTTTATCTAAACGACGTAAACCCAATAAATAGCTCCCGGGTGCGTTTTCTCCTGCTATCTTTTGTAAATAATTTTTGATATTCAAACCGAATTTTGCTTTATGGTTAGCAGGAATATGTGGTAAATTCACTACTTGAGAAAAAGCAGGAGAACCAAGTGCTTTAATATGTTGGATGCGTATATTATCATCAGCAGTATTTTCTATTATGGGGGTAGAATAGGTTGTTGCTAAATGTCCTGGTGCAGGCGGTTTATTATCATCGGATATAGATAGTGGATGGGATGAAAAAGGCCAAAAAGTATGATCTAAAGGATTAATAGGATGAATACGTAAATCTAATTGTTGAAAACCTCGCCCTTCCAAGGGTATAACTTGTGCGCCATAACGTTCTATAATAGCGTTACTGGTATTAAAGCGTAAATAATCATGTAAACGGGGAAAAAAGAAGTACACTTGATTGAGTGCTGAGGATAGCGGATGATGTTGTTGGTCAAAGACTTGCCGAAGGGTATCTTGTAGACGCAGTTGATAAAGTGTTGCTGCTTGAAAATTTCCTTTTAAATGTAAAATATTGCCTGTTTGAGTAAAAGTTAATGATGGTACAGTTGGTGTTAATGCTATTAATTCATGCCATTGTAATGGATTGAGCCTTTGGGGTGTACGAGAAAACTCGATTTGGATATGATTTTCATTTGCCTGACAAGATAATGCTTGCTGAGCGTTATATTGACTGCCTTTTGCTATTAATGTCAAATGTTGCTGACTACAGAATACTCGTTTAATATGAAAAGGTTCAGCCGTTTGGAATGTAATATGTAAGCGTTTATCCGTGTTAATAGATTGTGGCTGAGAGCTTAAAGAAAGTTGTATATCTATCTGGCTTGCGGTAGGTAAAGGGTGTGTTAATTGTAGTAAATAATTAACGGGGGAGTCAGCTTTGGCACGTTCTAATTGCTTGATGCTAAAAGAATGGTGATCTAATATGACAGGGCTTTTATTACCTTGATATGGATAAGGTGTAATAGCAATATGAATAGCCTTACGCAGTTGTTCTGGATCAATATTGTCATCAAATTGTAGTGAAATATCGGTTATGGGTTCTTGGATTATACTACCTTCTTGAGGAAAAGTGCTTTTAGGCATAGATAATAATACCGTGACAGTATGTAATGGTTGATTTATCGCTTGCCAAGAAATATTTTGTAAGGCTTGCCAGGGAATAGCCGGACGAAATTGTAAAGTAGAGGAATTTAACCAGGTATAACTTCCTGGATGAGTAGGTAAAGTATGAAAATATTTTTCTGGATAGGCTTCAGTATGGGGAAAAGAAGGGAAGGGCGTTTTTAAAGGGGAGAAGGTAAAGAAAAAAGTAACCGGATCCCAACGGCGTAAAAATTTTGAAGGGATAATATTAACGGTATTTTGATATGTCATATTTTTTGTTTGCGTATGCGTAGC
The DNA here is from genome assembly GCA_026994225.1 of Gammaproteobacteria bacterium. GTDB lineage: Bacteria > Pseudomonadota > Gammaproteobacteria > GRL18 > GRL18 > JALWRI01. The sequence continues at coordinate 13,620 of JALWRI010000094.1, forward strand.
AAGACTATAAACAGGTGTTATTAAACCCATATTGCAGAACAAGATAAAAAAGAAGGCTATCGCAATATAGCTGGAAGCTTTTGGTTTTAGCCATAAGTAGTTCACATATGTAAACATTAGTTATTCTCCTTGCTCGGGTAAAGATGTAATTTTAGAGGTACAAGGATGTTGTAAACATTGATAATATTTGATGACCTCAGGTGGAATAGCGGGGGGAGCTTGTGTACCTAGTAATACAATAGCCACTTGACTTGTTGTTATAAAAGAAAGATCGTTGTTTATCTGTTGTTGTAAATGATCTGCTTTTGCTTGCAACAGCACGTAATAATCCCCCGCAGTGAGGGTGGTATTGATTGTTTTTCCTTGATTTAGAAGTTGTCTATCTTTTTGATAAAGGGATAAAGAAAAATGATCTGCAAGGGAATGATAAGCAAGAGCAATGGTTTTTTTGGCTGATAAATGTAAATGGTATAAACGGGTATGACCAGGAGATAGCATGATAGAGGGGTTAATACCCTCTTGGATCTTTTTAGCGGGCAAGGTCAATATTTGTAAGTGTCCTTGTAGAGCATGATTATTCTGGCTATGTACATAAATATCATATGTACCAGATGACATAAAATAAAAATACGCTTGTTGTGCCTTCACCGGAGTTAATTGTTGCTGATAAGGAAAGAGGTAATCTATATCCATCGTGGCATTAAATTGTAATAGGGTTGCTTGAGAAACTGTGATACGTAGCTTTTCTTGTTTATTGTGTAACACTAATTGAGTGGGAAAGGTCTCTATATTATGTACTTTATCCGCTTTTTTCCAAATATTTATAGCACCTGAAGCAGAATTAGCTAACCATATTTTAAAAGGTGCTGCTGGATATTGTAATAATAATTTTTGAGTGTCAGCTAACAAAAGAGCGGTATTGTTTAACTCGGTGGTATTTTGTTGTAACCAACGCACTTGAGGATGAGAACTATAAATATGTACAGGGGTATCTATCTTATTAGGTACAGCAACTACAATATGTTGCATACCGGCTTGAAAGGGATCGAAATACAAGATATGTTGGCTATCTAATATTGGTGTAGGAGATATATCAGGTAGCCATTGTAGTTGATAATAACTATCTTGTTCTGTAGTAGATAATATCCAAATACGATCCGCATATAGTTGTGTTTGAATAGTGCGTTCTTGTTCGCCACTCCAGTAGCTATCTATAATTTTTGAACCTTGCCAAAAAAATACAGCGGTATGTGCTGCAATATATAAGTTATAACGTTGTGGAGAATGGGTAGTAATGCGGTAACTATGAATAGTACTAGAAGGTAAATGCTTGTCATACGTACCTAATGCCAGATTTTCTGTTTGTTGAGGATAAGGATAATAGTAAGTAGTGATTGCTACATCAACAGGGTAATTTTGCGAATTACTGACAATGACTGAGGGAGTATTCTGCTTAGTTGCTTGATTAATACTGATAACGGAAGGAAAGTAACTACTTTTATCGGATGGAAGAAAAGCGGGAGTAGGAGCGAGTAAATGACTCGCTATGCTCGCAAAGCCTTGGTTATTCTTTAACAGGTGTACAGCAATATGCTGTTGAGGAATAACAACAGAAAAATGTTGTTTTTGTTGTGCGGCAAGATGTAAATAGGTCTTTTTAGATAAGGGTAGTGATGAGGGTTGTGGTGTAATAAGTGATGGTTTTTTTTCTTTGGTAATTTTCTTTAATGCCGTAATTTGAAAAAATGTATTTACTGATTTTTTTAATACCGGTTGTAGTGCAATCAGATATTCCCCTGCATCAAGTACCTGAGCGATATTTACATTCCAATTATTTAAACTATCATCTTGCTGTGCAACAAGTTGATGATGTGTGTCAAAGATACGGATACGGACATCTTGATCTCCCCAGGAAGTAAATTGTAACGGCATCCTTTTATCTACGGTAAAAGAAAGTTGTGTAGGAATATTTAATATTGATTTTCTACCAGGATACCATTGTGCCGTATCTATTTTTAATTGATAGGTACGTAAATTATCAGGATAGCGACTACGTATCTCTAAACGATATTGTCCAGCATCTAAAGGGGCTTTCCAGCGTCCTTTCTTCTGTGAGGATAAAGATATGCGTTTATCCTGACTATTATAGAGTGTAAATTGCATAGCATCATCAAGCAATAATGTAATATCTAATTTAACGGGTAAAGTAAAAAGCCATTGATCAGGGGTGCGTTGTGGATCTTCTAACCATTGGTGTGAATACTGTTTATGTAATACTAAGGCATGAGCACCATGTCCTTGTTGTGTACGAGGAGGAGGTGTAATGGGATCTATGCGAGTAATAACCCGACTGGTAATACCTTGTGGTAGTATAAGTAAACGATATTTACCTGCATCTAAATGCAAATTAAAGGTATCATTTTTCTGTGGAGAGATGACAGGCCAGCCTTTTGCATCTTCAAGGCGGATGTGGAATTTTTTTTGTAAACCCAATACTTGTAAAGAATAATAGCCAGCTTCTTTTATAGACAGTTGGTATTGTATCGCTTCTTTAGGGGGTAATGTTTGGGCATGTATTTCTCCTATCGTTAATGTGCCCTTATCATGTAAAGGAGCAGTATGAATTGTAACTTGTGCATCACCTTGTGTTCCATTTAAGGCTTTAATGCTTAATTGATAATTGCCGGGATTAAGATATTGAGGCAAAAAGAAATTATCCCCATCAATATTATCATTTTGTTGTTGTAAAAGGGGAATAAATGGTGTGCGTAGCGTACCTTGAAGGTTTAATAAGCCCTTGCTTTGAATAATATATAGTGCTGCCTGGGTAATATTTAATTGGAATGTCTTGATATCGTCAGCGGTAATATGAAAAAGAGTTGTTTTTTGTCTTGTAATATCTTCTAAAGGGGAGAAATCAGGGAGCTGAATAGCATGTAGAGGGCTATTATCATATTGATCTTTAGGAGTAAAACGTATGGTAAAAAAGCGAGAGTGTGATACCTTATCAAAGTGTAATTGATAATCACCCGGTGCAAGGGGATGGGATGTACTATTGCTATAGCGGATGGGAGTACCTGTACTTTTTATCTGTAATGTAAACGATACCCTTTTCCCTTGAGGGGTGATAGCTTCTATCATACCGTAATCAGTAATCCGTACAGGAATATTGAGCGTTTTATTAACCCATTGTGTTACCGGTAGACTATGTGATAAATCTACGGGTAAAGCACGCAATAGTATTCCTTTGGGTGTTCCCTGTTGGGATGTATAAAGAGTGTATGTATTCGGTGATTTTAATGTAAGATTATCAAATAATACCGTTGTATGGTTAGTTTGCGTAATCGGGGCATGTTGCTTACCTTGAGCATAAATATGGAAACGGCTAATACCTTGATTTGCATCATCTGCCCGAATACTCAGTTGGTAGTATCCTTTATTTAAATTCCAACTTTTTTGTTGAGAATAAAAAGGAGGAGTACGATAGTTATCAGGTTTATTTCCTGGGATAAAAAAAGGCTCTAAACGAAAGCGTAAATACCCTTTTGAAGTATTGATATGATATTTGCCTGTTTCTTCAACGTGTAGATACAAGGTTACTTTTCTATATGGTCGTAGAGTTAATTCAGTTTTCCAATGGCTCTGTTTGTGTAAGGATATAACTTGTTCTTTGCGATAACTAGAATGATCTTTATATTGCTTGATAACGATAGCTGTCGCATCTAAATAATCTTCTGGTGTACTACCGGCAGTGAGAGTAGATAACCAATAATCATTATTCCCTGTAAAGCGTAAAGTTTCTTGTTGTTTAAAATATTGTAAAAAATAAGGACTATTTGGAAAAGACGATACCATGATTAATTTATAACCAGAATGATCGCTATAAGTATGGATTTCTGCAACGGGGAGTCGTGATGTTTTGTTGATATAAGCAGTTTCTATATTATAATCATATTGCGGTTTTTGTAAGGGTGCTACCTCATTTAAAGCATGAACTTGTAGTTTTGCATAATGGGTAGCAGGTAGTTCCAGGCGAAAATAATTTGCTTGTGCCGGAACTTTCCAATAATCAAAACCAAAAGGACTGATTATATGATAATCTGCTCCATTTGTATCGAGTTCAGGTATCCCCATACGTAAATGAAATGGGAATTGATTGCTATTATTTGTCCAGGGTAAGGGAGAACCTCCATAAGCAATAATTTTATACCATCCCGGCTCTAACAGTTGGTTAATTTGGTAATAGCGTAACGGTTGACCAGTAACAGGCTGGATAGTACGTGGACTATGATGAGCTTCTAATCGCCATTGTCCTGCTTCCCAAATTTGTATATCCTGTAGATTACGTCCTGCTACTTGTAAGGTAAGGATTTGTTTTTTCTCTATATGTATCCAATAACTACGTTGTTGATAATCTTCTAAGGTGGAGGAAAGTAACTTATAAGGAAGTAATTGCCATTTTTTTGTATGCAATTCTTTAAAAGGGGTGATCTCTAATTGTACTATCCCTATTCCTTTTGATGCACAATGAATGACGACTTGATATACTCCTACAGGCAATAGCGTATCAATACGCCCATTTTCCTTACCGGCTATACCGTATATTTTTCCAGGTCCTTGCATAGTATCAATAAACTGTATAGCACAACCTTGTCTACTGTTTACTTGTAAGCTATATCGTCCAGCAACTAAGATATGTAGTGAGGTTTGTTGTTTTCCCTGAGCAGGAAATTCTGTATTATCTATAGTATAAGAAAAGGGACTTGCCATGGATGAGTGTGTATGAAAAAAAATAAGAAATAGTAGAAGTAAATAATAAGGCATACTTGGTATCCGTTATAAAGCTGGTACTATTAATAGTATTAGATAATAAACAAAAAGGAAAAGAAAAAAATAATATATTATCTATTTTTAAGTAAAAAAGAGGGATAATATGTTAGAATATAATTAATAGTTAATTAATAAGCAACAAGTAGGGGATTAAACAAACTATGTTATCTATATCACATCATATAATCATCACGCTTCTTTTTATCAGTCTTTGTAATATAAGCTATGCAGCATATTCACCCTATAGAGGAACATTTGAGCAAGAAGAAGTGCATAATCATCCGGGGTATAGAATTGTGTATGAGCTTAATGGAGCATTGGATAAAGTATTTTTATTAGCTACAGGATTTGATACCGTCAATAAAACCCCTATAGCAGAAGATATTTATTTAAAATATCAACCTCTTCTTGATATTATGGGACCAGATGGCTGGGATTTTGTTTATTTTGATTATTATGAAGGAGATAGAGATTTAAAAGATAATGCCGATAATTTAGCTGAATTTATTCAATTATTAGATCAAATTGCTGAACCTGATTATCATTTAGCTGTTGTTGGTGTTTCAATGGGAGGAATTATTGCTCGCACTATGTTTGTGCAAGAAGAAAGCAGATTAGGTGTTGATACTTATGTTTCTGTCGATTCACCTCATTGGGGTGTTACATTGAGTAATTGGGTTGATGATTTAAGTTTTTTTATAGGGGGATATGCTGGGCATCAGATGTTATCTGGAGATATTCTTTATAATATTCACTATGGTTGGCTACGTTCAGTAGAAAAAAACGATCATTTTATGGAAGAGATTATTGATCCTATGGATACTTGTGCTATTGCTTTAAGTAATGGAGAAGATGATTGGGAAGTAGACTGGACAGATGAAAGCATCCATAATAAATGGTATGAAGTCGCATCTTATGCGTATTCCGATGGACTCACTTCTACTTATATGCCTTATCATTCGGTAGTTTATATGGATGATTATTCCGTTGAAACTAAAATTCGATTGGGTTACAACAAATATGAATATGAAGATACGCATACTTCTTATTTTGATACTAAAATACCTAATAAACGTGATCAACATGAAGAAAATGATTATATGTTAATGCAGGCCTTAGATTTTGTGTTAAAACATCAACCTGGTGCAATTATTACTGAATTATAACCATGTGGTTAAATAATATAGTATTTGTCCTTCTGAAGATTTTGAAGGACCTAATACTTTTGCTGCAAAATATTTTTTATCTGGATTAGATGCAGATATTGCCTCTTCTTCTGTCGAGTAAAGGGTAACACAATTAGCAGAAAAACGCTTACGACTTCGACCAGGAACATAGACCACTGCATAATGTTGTTGTGAAATACCGCCAACCGGATCAGGGGGAACAATGCCTTTCATATTAATGCTCCTTAATACTCATTGATTTATGAGTGTTCTTTTAATCCAGCTATAATTGCCTTACTGGTCTCTATACTGGGAGAAAAAATCATAGTTCCTTTTAACCAATATTCCCCTTCTTTAAAATCAGGGGCATTATAATGCGTTGCAATATCCATATTAAGTGATTCTCCCGTTGTGTAACGAAAATCATAATTTAACTTGTTTAAAATAGCTTTTCCTGCTGCAAGATCCCATACATGCGCTCGAATAGTAGCACCTATAAAACGCCCCATAGCAAGATATACTAATGGATAAACGCAACTACTATAACTTCCCATTGCATAAGGGATATTTTGCAATGAATAATGACGCATAATACTTTGATTAAATGCTAACATTCGTCCAGGTTTCTGACAATCTGCTTTCGTTTTTTCTTCACTGATAAGGTGTAAATCTTTTAAATCAAGAAATTTTCCTTTTTTACCAGTATAGCCATAAAAAACCTGTTCTTTATTGGTAATAATAACTTCACCGGTAGCAGGTAAAAAAATACAGCCTTCTTTTATTTCTCCTTGCTCTGCATATGCTAAAGAAATCCCCCACAAAGGTTGTAAAGATGCATAAGGCACAGTACCATCAATAGGATCAATAATATAGGTATGATGTTGTAAGGCTTGCTGTAAATATTGTTGATTGTGATGTATTAAAGTCTCTTCACCAATTAAATAACAATTTTTTTCTGGATGATCAAAAAAATTTTCAGCTTGTGCTTCTATATTTTTATCTGCCTCAGTAACAATGCTATGTCCTTTGATAGAGATTTTAGAGGTAGATTGAGATGCTATCGCTATATGCGAAAATTGCTGCATCATAGTGTAAATATCTTGAATATTCCATTGCATTAGCGTGTACTCATTTTAGAATAATTATTTTTTCTTATCCCGATCCGGTTTAAAAAGGAGATGACTTTTTTCTTGCATGGTTCTATATTTTTGTAATATAGCATCTTTTTGTTGTAATTGTACAACTAGACGATTAATACTATTAGATAGGGATTTTTTTTCTTGTCCAAAAGTGTGTAATTGATTTTCTTTTTCAGTCTGTAATGTATCGATATTTTTCTGATATTGTTGTTGTTTGTTTTCATATTCTATGATGCGATGTTCAGTTATATTTTTTTTATGCTGTAATAGATCTATTTCTTGTTCTTTTTTATGTATCATATTGTGTAATTGTATTATTTCATTCGATAAAGTTTTATTTTCTTCTGTTTGTTGTTCTAGTTTTACTAATAATTCCTTAGTGTATATTTTTTCTTCTTGCCATTGTTGTGTTAAAGCATCTAATTGCTGTTTTAATTGTTGCTCAGTCATTTGAAAATATTGCTTTTCTTGTTGCCTTTCTTGTACCATTTGTTCTTGATAATGCTGAAAATATGCTTCTTGTTGTTGTAAGGTTTGTTGTTTATCATTTAAATGTTGTTGTAACTGTTCTACCTTAGTATGCAACACTTGAACGGTTTGTTCTTTTTTATTGAGTGTTTGTGTTTGTTTTATAGTCTGTTGCGTTAATGTAGTATATGATTGTTCTAAGCTCTTTTTTTCATTCTTAATTTGTTTATTTTCTTTTACTAAATTATTAAGTTGTTGTTGTAATAGTGCATTTTTATTATTGAAATCCTCTTGTGATTGTTGATATTGCGTTTCTATTTCAATAATACGTTGATTTGCGGTTGTTTCTAACTGCATCTGTAATTTTTTTACTATCAATAAAATGTCATAAGATATACCAGATATATCTACTTCTTGTTGCTTTTGTTCTCGCCATTTTTTTAAATACCGTGCTAATGTACTTTTACTCCCTGTTCCTAATATTTCCCGTACTTTATCTATTGTAGGTGTAATACCTGAATTTTCTAAATGTAGTGCAGCCTCTTCAACATTTTGATAACTGATTCCTGTTCTTGCCATTTTTATCTCCATTTTTTTAAAATTACTACCACTATATCATACTTTATTACATACTATGTAATAGTATGATATTTTTTATTATTTTATGAGGTATGGTTTATATAATATAACTAACGATAATAATTGTTATCGTTAGTTATATAGAAGAAAGACGTAAATAATTAATTATATGTTTACTTTTTTCATACAACTTGTTATAAAAAAGCAATCTAAATCTCTTATCCTTTAGATTGGTGGAAATACTACAAATATGATGTTAGGAATGAATAAATGAATAAATATATGATGAAAAGTAAAGCCTTGAGAATGCAATTTATTATAATAGGGATACTTCTTTGGGTGGGAATTTGGTTAACTGGATTTAATACCGTACATTGGTTTTTATATCTTCCTGCTACACTATTACCGCTTGCAGGTATAATAGGGATTTGTCCTGGGCTTATTTTTCAAAAAATGCTATTTAAAGAAATGGATGATTAATCTTACGTTGACATCTTCCCCTTCCTTCAGGAAGGGGAGGATGTCTCAAATTAATATCCTCCCTTTTTCCCTGTGCCAACATAGCTAAAATCCCATTCTACATCAAAAGGTTTATACCATTTACCCACTCCGGTTTCTTTATCTGTATGTCGAGCAAAACCCTTTGCAACCGGTGGTTGAATATGATAACGCAGGTGATATTTTCCAGGCCCATTGAGTTTTACATTATCTCCATAATGCATCCCATCAGAAGCAATCATAGGCATTAAATTACCAACTTTTGACCAATTACTGCCTTTTTTATTAATCTGATAAGCAATAGTCAGATAAGGGATCCATTCTCCTTCTCCATAACCGTTTTTATTTCCCTCAAGAGCATGTATATCTGCTTCTAAGTGAATATCTTTAATATCCATCATACCAGGCAACACTGGCTCCATCTTTACTGCTTGTAAATAAATGGCGGCTATTTCCATACCATTAATTTCATGTGGTTCACCAATAGGTACTTCTCCTGCTATAATGTGAGAGGCTGCTGTTAGCCACATTATAAATATTGATACGCTGATGATAGTAAAATGAGCATACTTTTTTTGAAACATATTACCTTTCTCCCTTTATATTAATAGGATTATATTCCTAACGCTGGCCACCAAAATAAACCTACGATACAACTACCTACAATACCTGGTAACATAGGTAACCAACGATAATTTAAAGTAACCCCTTGTGCCTCAAGGATTTTATAACTTAAACGCATACTCCAAAAAAGACTCATAGTAAATAAAGCAATTTTTATATATGCGATATGTTCCATCGTCAATCCTGTATAAGTAAATAATTCAAAGAGTTTTGCTCCAAGACCAATAATAAGTGAAACCATGGCAATGGGTGCGTATTGATAACCTAATTCGATAAACCGTTGTTTAAAATTGATATGAGAGGCACTGAATTTTTGTGACATCCAGGATGATAAAGCAGTCGTTATTGATAATATACTAGCTAAAACAAACATAAACCCCAGCATAAAACTAACGATTAAAGTAAAATCCATCCAATAAAATACTTCACGCCGTTCAGGATAAACGACCATTAACCAGTTTGGACCAGGTTCTAACATTGAAAAATATTCATTATTAACGAGCCAAGTACCAAAGGCTTGGCGTAACGCTTGATATTCGGGAAGCACTAACCATAAAAAACCGCCTAAGGCAACACCAATACCTAAAAAGAAAAAGGCAATCTCTGCCATATTAGGATTACTTTTTGAAATATTTTCAATTTCTGCACCCGGCATTCTTAATTTTAATGATAAACCCCCTTTTGCTTTAGGATTTACACAGCGAAAACATTCAATACAATGCCGTGATTCATCTTTAGAATTTAAATCGATCATAGTAGGGCATGCCGTTTTTTCAGTCCATCGTTGTTTTAATTTTTTTTGTTTTTTTAATTTTGGAATAAATTCAACCGCTCCGATGCGGGAAAAAATACCCAGCAACAAACCGATGGGACACATATGGCGACACCAGGCACGTTTATTGCGGCCATATACATAACCAATCACAATCGCAGCTATCATAGTAGAGCCAAAAACAATAGCTAATGATTCTGCATGATCTCTTACGCCTATGGTTTGCCCCCAAATAGTCACCAGTAAAAAACTTATGATAGGGGTTCCTTCCCAACGTATCCAGGCTGGAATTTCTCTTTTTAAACCTATTTTGTTTGCCCACTCTGAGGCAGCACCCATAGGACAAAATATACCACACCAACTACGACCAGTGAAAATAACTGACAGAAAAACCAAAGGAAACCATAATCCCCACATGATATAATTCGCAAAAGAAGTAAAATCAGAAAGTGGGGTAGCATCTTCTGCTGGATCAGGCAAAAATAAAGGAATAACCAATAATGCAACAAAAAAACAAAACATTAAAGCATGTAGCCATATTAATTTTTTTCTATGAGCAACAAAAAAGGCTTCTACTTTTTTTTCAACCATACGCCCATAACTTGACGTATTCTTGTTGGCATTGGGTATGATGTGAACAGGTATATCTTTAATTGTGGGTTCAGTGCTTGTTATCTCATTCATGTGTGTTATGCCTCTGTTTTATTAGCTTGTGCTGAGGTAACAGCTCCATGATTACTTCTACTATGTAATATATACCATGCTAAAGGAAGGGGTAATAAAAATACCACTTGAGCACTAAAGGTTTCCCAATTAGGAAACATACCTAACCATTCTATATGGGGTAACCATTGATATGGTGTGGTAGAAATCCAACGTGCTGCTTGTAGTTCCAAGATACCTTTACCAATAAAAGTAAAGGCTAAATAATAAAGTAATATTGCTGTTGCAGTAAAAAAGAGTCCCATTGGTAATTTAACTGAAGTTTTATACATAATCCAATATAGTAAACCTAATACCAAAGAGGCCAAAGCAATACCACTTAATAATGCCATATATTGACCATTAATACTTCCAGATAAAGCTTGATAAAATAATACCGTTTCAGCTCCTTCTCGATAAACGGCCAAGAAAGCGGCAAAGGCTAACGTAAATAACCCACCAGTAGACACTGCTTGATCAATCTTACCATTAATATATTTTTGCCAGCGTGCGGATTCTCGCTTTGAAATAAGCCAATAACTGACATAAAACAGCACCCCCGCAGCCAATAACATGGTGATACCTTCCATAGCCTCCCTATCAGTTCCTGAAAGTTGTACAACTGTGTGAAATGCCCAGGCAGTTAATAAACTTGCTACGATAGCAACCCCTATACCGTACCAAATCACAGTTACTTTATCTGGCGCACTACGCTTTAGATAGGCAATAAGAGCCGTAATGACTAAGATAGCTTCAAATCCTTCCCTTAGTAGAATAAAAAAGGCCTGTAATAATACTGACCAAAAACCACTTTCTTGATTTGACTGGGTTTTAGTGTGTGTTTTAGCTACGGCTAATAATTCAGATTTGAGTGCTTCCCAAGCAGTATTTAGTGTTTCCTTTGGTGTATTTTTCATAGCATAGCCAATAATTTGACTAAACTGTACTTCTAAAGACGTTTTTAGTTTAGGCTGGCTCATGCCGATGGCAGTTTCCATGCCACTTGCTTCAAACACGTCAAAATAGAGATTAGAAAATTCATCTCCCGTATCAATAGCATTATGATCAGGTTGATAATTTTGTACTAGCTGATCACCTTTTAAGAGCATTTCCTGTGTAACAGCTTCAAAATCAACATCCTTTTTTTGATTAGCATAAACACTCCCCATTAAAAGAAATACTAAATTGATCCATAATATTGCTGTCAATATTATTTGTTTTGAGTGCTTAGTCATATTATTCATTTACCTTAAATACTTCAGCCGGTATATTTGCTGCATCTAATTTTATGGCATCCTTTTCCATTGTCGTTTGTATATCTTTAGCAAGAGCAATTATTTCATCTTTATTCACCTTTTTGGTAATCAGTTTACGCATCATAGAAAATTTCTTTTCAACTAAATAAGTATATTTAGCTCCTAGTTCCATACGCATTGCCGCTTCCATTTTCTTTCCTTCAAAAATACCAAAATAGGCTTTGACTATAGTACGTTTTGCTTCTTTACTATTTCCTTCTATATATTGTGTTGTAGCCTGTTGAATTAATTGATTAATATCCGTTGCTAAATGGGACCAATATTGTCCATTTGCATGAACGGTTGGAATAAACAAGAAAAAAAATAGAAGTAGAAATAGATGTTTCATGCAATCTGCACCCAATATAAAGATATAATCAAACTTAATGATAATGCTTCTCATTAAGTTTTTCAAGTCGTTTATATTAACAAACGCCCCTTATCGTGTTTTCTGATTTCTACTTTATCGTATATTGTTCAAAGAAATGGCTTGGTTTTTGTCTACTATATTGACTATATCTTGAACTGTCTTAGCAGATTTAAATTGATCAGGTGTGATTTTTTTATCTGTCATTTTCTGTAACTGTACTATCATATCAATAGCATCAATACTATCTAAATCCAAATCTTCATATAAATGTGCATCTGGCGTAATATCATCCGGATTAATTTCAAATAATTCGACCATGATATTTTGTAATAGAATAAAACTATCTTTTTTATTTTCCATCAACGAAGCTATCCCTTTAAGTTTTTCTTTTAGCGTTAATATATTTAGCAAGTGATGCTACCGATTCAAAGTGCTTTTTATTATCGCCTGATTCAGTATCAAATTTTACTTTATATTTTTGATAAATGCTTAATCCTAATTCTAATGAATCAATAGAATCCAGGCCTAATCCTTCACCAAATAATGGCGCATTGCTGTCAATATCATCAATACTCACATCTTCCAAATTTAAAGATTCGATAATAAGTTCTTTTATTTCATTTTCTAGTGTATTCATCATTAATCTTTCCTCTTTAAATAGGCTGATGTGATAGTAATTCCTGTTGGAAGTATATTTCTAAATATTGTGTTAATTTTCTACTTGCTATCGCATATTTCTCTTTATCTTCAGGGATAAATGCGTGAATATCAATAGTATCATAAATAATTAATGTTATTCGTACCTTATCACTGTATGGTATTTGATACCATTTTTGCTCTTTAGTTAATGTTTGATACTGGCTTAAAATAACAACAGGAATAATATTATGTTTACTTTTCAAGGCAATATTAGCAGCTCCACGCTGAAATTTTAGTTTTTTTCCTGGTGATGTACGTGTTCCTTCTGGAAAAATAAGGAGAGCATCTCCATTTTGGAGTGCTAAATGGCATTGTTGTAATAACTGTTGGGGATCTGTATCGTTACTAATATATTGCGTGGTTTTGAATATATGACGTAAAAATAAATTCTGCCATAATGCTTGTTTTACAATACAATTACTCTTCTTCCATAATGTCATAAGGAGTATTGCGTCAATTAATGTCGGGTGATTAGCAATAATTAAAGCACTTTTCTGTGCTGGTAATTTTTCTATCCCCTTGATGGTAATTTTTAAAACACCTAATATTTCCATACTGCAAGTAAATACGTTTAATGCATAATAAATGAAATGTTGTGCTAGATACTTTCTTTTATTTATCGTAAGGGGTAATAAACGCAATATTGGAAAAATAAAGACTGCAGTGATAATACTACCTATAGAAAATAAAATAAAACAGATACCGGTAGCAAATATACGCCAATAGTAATTTAAAGTAATAAAAATAACCTTTCCTCGCATGATAACCATTTATTTTTTTAAAAAGAGAACCCGCTTCTTTAGGGGATAGTTAATTAAAGCTATAGTCTAGTGAACTTTTTATTATAACGGGATATATTACTTTATTAAAGAAGGAAATTTAGATGCACCTAGACAGTTAAAAAGATGCTATCTTATAATAAATGGCATATTTATTGTTATGTTATAGGTTTTTTATGCATTATTCGGTTTTAATTACAGGTTCAAGTCGTGGAATAGGGAAAGCAATAGCCCTAGAACTTGCAGAAGCAGGCTTTGATATTGTCTTACATTGTAAGACACATTACGCACAAGCTGAAAAAGTACAACAAGATATTATAAATAAGGGGCATAATGTCAGAATATTACAATTTGATATTTCTGATAGAGAACAAACTCGTACTATTTTAGAAACAGATATTAAAAAATACGGTGTTTACTATGGGGTAGTATGTAATGCGGGTATTATCCGTGATAATGCTTTTCCGACATTGACTGATGAAGATTGGGATAGCGTCATGGATACTAATATGGATGGTTTTTATAATGTTTTGAAACCATTGATTATGCCCATGATACGTGCAAAAAGAGGCGGACGCATAGTAACAATGGCTTCTGTATCAGGGTTAATTGGTAATAGAGGTCAAGTGAATTATAGTGCTGCAAAAGCAGGAATTATAGGAGCTAGTAAATCCTTAGCTATTGAACTAGCAAAACGTAAAATTACAGTAAATTGTGTTGCACCAGGATTAATTGAAACAGATATGTCAGAAAATATGGCTACGGAAGAAATAGTAAAAGTAATTCCGGCAAAACGATTAGGAAAAGTAAAAGAAGTGGCAAGTCTAGTTGCTTATTTATTTTCTGATAAAGCTGCTTACATTACTCGACAAGTCATAGCAGTAAATGGTGGATTGTGTTAATGAAACGAGTAGTTATTACCGGAATGTCTGCTATCACGGCTTTGGGAAGTGAATGGAAAGATATTTATAAGCAATTGAAAAAAAAAGAAAATACGGTAAAAATTATGCCTGAATGGCAGCAGTACGAAGGTCTGCAAAGCTATTTAGCTTCACCGATTGAAGATTTTGAACTACCATCACATTATACCAGAAAAAAAACACGCAGCATGGGGAAGGTGGCATTATTAGCAACAAGAGCAACGGAATGTGCCTTATTGGATGCCAAATTATTAGATGATACAGAAATAAAAACGGGAGCAATGGGGATTGCTTATGGTTCATCATCAGGCTCACCTGATGCACTGAAACACTTTTTAAGGATGCATTATGATTATAAGGTAAAGGGTATTAATGCTAATACTTATTTACAGATGATGCCTCAAACAACGGCTGTCAATATAGGTGTCTTTTTTCAATTAAAAGGGCGCATTATTCCCGTAAACAGTGCTTGTACTTCAGGTAGTCAAAGTATTGGATATGCGTATGAAAGTATCAAATATGGTTTGCAATCTATGATGATTGCAGGGGGAGCTGAAGAACTTGATATTACTCAAGTTGCCATTTTTAATACTTTGCTTGCTACGAGTACACAAAATGATAGTCCTAAAGATACGCCTAGACCTTTTGATAAAATGCGAGATGGACTGGTTCTTGGTGAAGGTGCATGTACTTTAATTTTAGAAGAAAGAGAACATGCTATTGCCAGAGGAGCACCCATTTATGCAGAGATCACAGGCTATCATTCTAACTCAGATGGTACACATATTACTCAACCTAATGTAGCAACGATGCAAGTTGCCATGCAACAAGCATTGGATAATGCGGGTATTTCAGCAAATAAAATTGCTTATATCAATGCACATGGTACGGCAACAGAACGAGGTGATATTGCAGAATCACAAGCAACATATAATATCTTTTCTGATCAAACCCCTATTAGTAGTTTAAAGTCTTATTTAGGTCATACATTGGGTGCTTGTGGTGCAATTGAATCTTATATCAGTATTCAAATGATGAATGAAAATTGGTTTTGTCCTACTTTAAATTTAGATAACCCTGATAACGCTTGTGCTCATTTAGCTTATATTAGACAACAAGGATGTCAGATCGATGCAGAATATATTATGAATAATAATTTTGCCTTTGGGGGAATTAACACTTCTCTTATTTTTAAACGTTGGCATTAAGTAAGCTATTCATAATAATTGATAGAGATAGTACCATGTTAAAATTGCTGTGTAATACCAACAATATGAGTGCTAATTATCAACGTATTGTTGTCCCTGAACAACTGCTTGGATATGAACAGCAACCACAAAAGGACTCTGAAAGACTACAGATAAATGAAAGTATTGTTATCAAAAAAAGATAATAGAGATAACTATTATTCCCGTTATCCAGGTATTTCACAACAAGAACTTGAAAATATTGAAGCGATTTATTCCAATCCACCAGAAAATATGTCTAATGAATTATATGCAAGACTCAGTAATATGGAAACATTGAGTACAGAGATTGATATGTTAGAGAATAGTTATCAAAATTTATTAGCACTGAAGGAAAGATTAGAACAAAGTGTTATACAAATGTTATAAACGTATTTATGGAAATATTGAGGTGTTTATTGGTGGAAAAAGTATTACGATAAAAGAGTCGATGCCCGCTGGACATTTTTATCTGGATAAAGAAAAATTAGTATTTAAACGGTGATGATATTATTTAGGCGATACGAGATAAAAGATAATTTTAATAAGTATTAGAATAGAAAAAAACAATAGACTTAAAATTGGTAGCGGGGGCAAGATTTGAACTTACGACCTTCGGGTTATGAGCCCGACGAGCTACCAGGCTGCTCCACCCCGCGTCAAGATTTAGAGATTATATAGTAAACTTGATTAAATTCAAGTTTTTTTTATAATTAATTTCTTTTTTTGGGGATTTGAGTGAAAATTATTAATTATATGTTACTTCTATTATTAGCCGGTGTCGTTTTTTTATTGTTTAACTTATTATTTAGACCTACAGATAAATATATTGAAGAAACCATGCAAGATAGCGTGTTAGAAGTGAAAAAACAGGTTAATAGACCAGTTTTTGATAGTCCATTAGAAACTAATAACAATATGAAGCGTATAGCAGAAGAACAAAAATTGTTGCAAGAAAAAGAGTTGCTTAACACCTTAAAGGCGTATAAAAAAAATGATTTACAAGCACTATTAACTATCTATCTACAATTACATAAATTAAATGATAAGAATACCTACTATTTAAAACAGATCAAAGAATATCAAGAAGCTATTGCACAACAGACAATACAAACACAACAATTATTGGCAGATCATATCCATAAATACGGTCATGCACCGGTTATTCAATTAATTCGTAGTACGTATAATGAAATTAATCAATATTGGTTACAACAATACGCTAAACTACCATATCAGCAAAAATGTGATGAAGCGCAGTTACATACTGATGGTTGGTTAATACAATGTATTGTACAATTTGATAAGAACAAAAATAATTTATCTGCACAATCTTATCAGTTTATATTGCAACATGGAGTGATACAAAAAATCATCCATGAAGGTTAATTCATTAAACGTTTAGCATTTTTCGCAGCATAACGGCGTAGTTTTGTGTATGTAGCTTCTTTAGCTACTTTTTCCAGAACAGGAATAAATATTTTATTACCGGATAAACCCAGGATATTACAAGCATAGAGAAGTGCTTTAAGCTGATGTCTGTGTAACTGATCTTTTTTATAATTTTTTAATAATTGATTTTTAGCTATATCCTGTACTACAGGATAATTAATATAGTGTTTTTGTATGTATTTTGCAGCATAGACCCTTTCTGCAAAGTTATTACCTTGAAATTTTTTTAATTTCTGTGTTAAATCTACAGGTAACGTGGATATAGACGTATTTCTATCTGCTTTTGATGTTTTGGTTCTATATGTTGATGATGAGCTTGCTTGTAAAGTAATAGAAATATGTTTTTCTGTTTGTTCTTTGGTTAGAGTAATCCACTGATATTTTTTTATATAGTGTGGAGCAGACAATTCAAGATGATATTTTCCTGGTTTTAGTGCGATACCAGCGTAATACTTAGGAATAATATTAAGAATACGCACTTTTGCTTGTATAGGTTTAGTGTCAACATATAAGCGTATTGTAGATATTGCTGAATCTCGAACAGGATTCTGTTTTGGAGTATATGGAGTTGATACAAGCGGTGTAGTGGAAGGTACTGCACTTTTTACTAAATGTCCATATTTGATAGCTTGTGATGGTTTTTCATATAAGATAGTTCCATTAGCTATTTTTTCCCGTACTTCAGCAATTCTGATTTTACCTAATTCTAAATGACGTACATCGAGTACCTCTCCGGTTTTAGGATGCCGAATAACTTCGCCTTCTTTATAAACAATAAATTCCATCCCTTGCATCACTCCAGCAGATGATCCTAAATCAATCGTAACATGTTTATCATTACTATTTCGTCTTACAATGTAACCTTCTAAAGGAAAGTTATGCATTATTTTTAAAGCCATTTTTTGTACTAAGGGACGTAATTCTGCGGTATTATTTCCTTGTATGTTATCCGCAGCAATAATTGATGCACGTTCAATATTAATAATACGTGTATTCACTTCCATAGCACCTGGAAATTTAATAATAGAACCGGTAATAATTGCCTCTACACCTAATAATTTCCCTAATTTGATAACTTTTTCTTGATCAACGACACCAATTTCCATTAATTGTTGTTCTTCTAATATCTGTTTTAACATTCTTCTTTCTACTATTTCAAAACGACCCGCTTTAACAAAATCAGTAGTAAGCCATTCTGCAACAATTTGTCCCATATCTTTTACATCAAAACCACTTCCTTGCACTTGAAAATCAAGTATAGCAATTTTATTTTTATTAAAATCCGCATAAGAAGAAAAAGAGATGATTAGTAGAATAAGAGATAATAATGTACGCATTAGGATAACCATGTATTCTTGTTCCTATTCTTTAGAGAAAACAGCAAGATGTAATGTATGTAAAAAAGGCATTTGCGCATAATCTACCTTGAATTTAAAATTATTGGCTTCAAAATAGTGTTTCACTTCACTCAAAGACGTTGCATTTTGTGATGAAGGAATTTTACTGATAGATGATTTTAAATATCGCCTGATAGAGGTAAATGAGTAGGGTGAAAAATAGGAGAGTAATACATACTTACTAGATACTTTACATAATTCATTAATAATATGTCTTCGGGCATCTTCCGTTTGTAAATGATGAAAGAAGCGAAAGCATAATACTATATCAAAAGATTGAGCGGGATAGGGGATATTTCTAATATCTCCTTCAGAAATACTGATATCAGCCTTAATAGCTGCAAATTCTTTTTTAGCCAGGAATATAGCTCCCGCTCCTGCATCGATAGCCGTAACATTTAAACCCTCTTGATTAAGTAAAATACTGGCACGACCTACACCACAAGGAATATCTAATGCAGTATTAACCTGTTCTAATGTGGATAGGGCTTTTTTTATCATCGCCATTTCAGCTTGGTGTTTTTTTTTCTTTCTATATTGATAGCTTTTTGCTTCATCAATAGATGATTTAATTCTATTATCATTAAATCCAGAAGTGCTTGTTTTCATAAAAAATACCTAACTAATTAATTATAAAATAAATATCTATTTATTACTCTTTTTTCAAGGAGTAAATATTTCGTCAATAACAGGAAATCTGTTACCAATCAACCCCCTTTTGTGCTTTAATTCCTGCTTGATAAGCATGTTTAGTATCTTGTAAATGTGTAACCGTATCAGCAATATCACACAAGGATGGTGATGCACCTCTACCCGTAATGACAACATGTTGCATAGTTGGACGATTATTTATATCAGATAATACGCTATCCCATTCCAACCAACTATATTTTAAGGGATATGTTAACTCATCTAACACTACTAATCCTAATGTTTCATCATTTAATAATCTTTTAGCTACATCCCATCCTTTTTGTGCAGTAGCAATATCTTGTTCAAGATTTTGTGTATCCCAAGTAAATCCTTGCCCTAGAACATACCATATTACATTCGGATGTTGATTAAAAAAAACTTCCTCACCGGTATTATTTTGTCCTTTGATAAATTGTGCAACGCCAACTTTCATATTATGCCCTAATGCACGTGCAATCATACCAAAGGCTGAACTTGATTTCCCTTTACCATTACCAGTCAAGACCAGTATTACGCCTTTTTCTTTATCCGCACGTGCAATAGACGCATCGACTATTGCTTTCTTTCTTTGCATACGTTTTTTATGTTGCTGTATCTGTTTTTCTGATTTATTCACTTCCATTGTGCATTCTTTCCTTAATCCATAATTAGGGTTGATAACGTAATGTTAAATAAGCACTACGACCAGCTTGATTATACCAGGCAGCCGTTTCGTATGTTTTATCTAGTATATTTTCTATTCGTGCTTGTATTATCCAATCTGTTGAAAAGGTATATTCTGCACGCAGATCAATTTTAGAATATCCAGCAAGTTTACGGCTATTGGCTAAATCATCATAGCGTTTACCTTCAGTAAGTAAAGTACCAGTAAATAAATAATGACCGATTGTATAATTTGTATCTAAACGTAGGGCATGTTTAGCACGTCGGGGTAATCTATTTCCTTTATTATTTCCGGTTGAACGATTTTCAGTATCAAGGAATGTATATTGTGTGGTAATATTCCAGTGCTTATTTAAGCGAGTATCCACTATCATTTCCCCACCATATATTTGAGCTTGATTAATATTATTAGGCATAAAAATATCGGCATCATAGGCAATTAAATCATCAATTTTTGTTTGATAAATATGAGATGACCAACGCCCCCAAGAGGTTTTTTTTTCTATACCCACTTCAATGCTTGTGGATTTTTCTGGAGAAATATCGGGATTACCATAGTCAGGAAAATATAACTCATTAAATGTGGGTGCTTTAAATGCATTACCATAAGTTAGGGTAAATTGTACTTTATTCTTAAAAGTATATCCCCATGCGGCACTACCTGTAGTATGGGTAGCAAATTGTTCATTATTATCTTGACGTAAAGATAATTGTAATGTGTGTTGTCCTAAATTCCCTTTATATTGAGAAAAAATACCCACGTTATCCCTTGAGTTAACTAGATAATTAGTTGTTCCACTTACTTTATCCTTTTGATAATCTATCCCTAAACTGACAATTTGTGTTTTTGTAACTGATACATTATTTTGCCAAGAGAGCGTATTCCTTTGTGTTTTAAAACGGCTTTGAAATATTCCGTCTTTAAAATTATCGGATTTATCTTGACTTTGTCCAAGAGAAAAAGACATATCCCAAAAGCTCAAAGGTGTATAGTGTAATGTTCCACCAAAAACAGATTGTACTAACTCAGATTCATTAACAAATCCCCCATCAAAATCAGTATTAGCATCAGTATATAAGAGATGAGCGTCAATATCCCATGTATTAGAAAATTGATACCCTAATCGCATTGAGGTAGATAAATTATCATAGCCATCTTTATCCCATTCATTAGTAAAACATCCTGCACCATCAGGAAAGGGTTTACCACGACAAGCATTAAAACCACCAGTATTTAAATAGCTGCTACTGATATTAAACCATCCTTTTTCAGATCCTCCAGCAAGGTTAGCAGATGCTGTGTAAGTATCATAACGTCCTGCTCCAAGGCTAAAAGAAGGATGTATTTCTGTACTTGTATTGCCTTTACGAGTGAAAATTTGAATAACACCACCAATAGCTTCCGATCCATATAAACTCGATACAGGTCCTCTTACTATTTCAATACGCTCGATCTGTTCAATAGGAATATCTTGAAAAGCGGTTACACCTAATGTTGCAGAGCCTATCTTGACACCATTGATCAATACTAATAATTGATCGGATTCAGTACCTCGAAAAAAAATAGAGGTAGCTTTACCTGATCCTCCATTATTAGTAATACTAATTCCAGCTATTCCATGTAGTAAATCTTGTATAGACATAGCTTGTTGCTGTTCTATTTCTTTACGTGTAATAACGGTTACTGAGGCTAAAGTATTATCAACTGTTTCATTAATACGTGCAGCAGTGACCATCATAGGTTGTAATATTTCTGTAGGTTCAGAAGCTATCGTTACAGTTGGCACTATATTTAATGAAAGAAAAGGTAACGTGATAGTAAGGTGGGTATAGTATTTCATTATTTTTTTCCTCGGTCGCACTCACCCGTACGCCATTTAGATAATAGAGTCGTTTAGGCCGGTATCCGGGCTTATGAGTGGTAGAATATGGAATATTACGACCCGTTAATCACCTTCCCACATTCGCATGCAGTGGCTGTTAAATTAACGTATACTCATTTACCGTTGCGGGGGCAGCGTTGGATTTACACCAACTTCCCGTTTAATTTTTTAATAGATACTTAAAAAACACCTAAGAGAGCCGGCTAGAGTAATGAGATTAATGATAGATGTCAACTCTATGTGATTATTGCCTTATAAGCCTTATAACGTTCATGATCTAAGATGATAAATACTTATTTTGGATAGTTAAACGATAGTAATATTCTATTATAAAAATAATTCCAATGAGGATATATGCAATAAAACCGTTATATAACATCCAAATAGACATGGAAGTAAAAAAAGTGGTAAATAACGCTATACTACCATTAATTAGAAAGAAAATAGCCCATACTTTAGTAACTTTGCAGGTATATAAGATTGCTTTTTCAGGGAACTTTGTATATTGTATTCGTGCTACAATTTCTATTATACTCGGCGGGCAGCGTAGACTATAGCTAAAAATACCACATAACGTATAATTGATAAAAACAGGGTAGAGTTGAGCTAAAAAAATATCTGGGTGTAAAAATATACTTATGCCAAGTATCATACCTAATGTACTGATAATAAATAGATATTTTTTTGGTATTAATACTTGATGTTTTTTTGTTCTCAATATAAGTAAAATACGTATAAAAAGTAGGGTGATAAGTGATAATCCAATATATTTGATAGGTATATCAAATATATTGGTACTAATAAAAAGCAGCAAGGGATATATAAGTAATATTAGGCTAAATAAGATTAATATAATTCTAGGCATAAGTCTTTAACATAAGGGGTGTAAGGAATTAATTTTTATCTAAATACTACAGTATTTTGTTATATCCTTTTTACCTAAAAGGAGTTACTTAAAATGAAAAAATTAATAGTGTTGTATGTAATGAGCTGCTATTGGCTGTTCCTAATGAGTACAACAACTGCTATAGCACGTAATGATGTAGTAGAATATACCATTGCAGAGGCTTTAGCTATAGGTAAGCACAAAGGAGTAGAGATCGCTGATGTAAAAATGTATTTTGGTGATCAAGCACAACCTAAAATTTTAAAGAATTTTGGAGAATTTGCTACCAATAAAAAAACAAATGCGATAGGAAAATCAGATAAATTTGCATGTCAATGGGTATTTTTATCTGCATTAAAACAATTAGCCTTGCGTACCAGGCTATTAGGTGCTAATACTATCGTTAATATTCGTTCTAACTATAAACATCGTATATATAGTGATAAAAAACACTTTCAATGTGGTATTGGTAATATTGTGGCAGGGGTTGCTTTAAAAGGGGAGATAGTTATTACAAAAAGATAACTTTGGTATTACTTATCCTATGTTAAAGAATAAAGGTTTTTTATTTGTCGCCGATAATACGTCTATTGAAAAATAGAGTAAAATAATATAAAGAGGCATATAGTGCATATATCATTACAATCTGATAATTATATGGGTGTTATCATGTTACTTGTAAGTATTAGTATTATTTTAATATTGAGGTATTTAGTGGTAAGAATACGTAATAAAAAACGTCAACAAAAATATATGAAGTTGCTTAATAAGTTGTAAATCAAATAGATGTTAATTTGCCTTTTACCCTTATATTATTATTTATTATTCATTTTTTTTCTGGCGCAAGTATATGACTAATAACAATATTATTCCAACAAATATAAAATTACATAAAAAATCCCGTTTACTTGAAATCCATTTTTCTAATGGTGAAGCGTTAACATTGAGTTGTGAGTATTTACGAACTCATGCAAAATCAGCAGAGATACGTGCATCAGCGTTTCCCGTAGCAGGAAAAATAGATGTTAATATTGATAAAATTGAGCCTCAAGGGACATATGCTTTACGTTTTATTTTTGATGATGGTTATGAGTCCGGTATATTTTCTTGGGATACTTTATTAGATCTGGGACATAATTATAAAAAAAATTGGCAACATTATTTGGAACTATTAGAACAGCATCATTTAACACGTAGTGAAAAAAACAAAAACAATAATACACGAAGGGTTACCTTGCTGTTTTTTATGGATAAAATATTAGCTTTTACTAAAACCCAAGAAGAAAGCCTTGTTTTACCTGATAAAGTAAAAACGGTAAGTGATTTATTATATTTTTTACGTCAACGTGGAAAAAAGTGGGAAAAGGAATTTTCTGAAAAAGAAATGCAAGTAACTGTAAATAAAGAATTTTCGGAATTATTTACAATATTAGATAATGATGATGAAATAGCATTTATTCCACGCAATAAATAGTATCAAAATAATTTACTAGTTTGCTGCTCACCCTATATTTCCTGTAATAAAGATTACAGGAAATATAGGGGGTATAATACCATTTTAATAAAAAGATTCACCCAGCTACATACTCTACAATTAAAAATTACTATATCTCTTTATATCAAACTCAGGTTATAATAAAAGTTATTTATTTCCTTTAGGGAAATTTCATATAATTCAATTAACTCATTACATAATATGCAATTAAATAAAAATATTATCATAGCTGGTGCTGGTGCATCAGGGTTGGCTTGCGCACTTTCCACTGCTCGTAATAAAAATACCCAGGTTTTTTTATTCGAAAAAACTGGAGAACTTGGTGGAACATTGGTACAGAGTTTAATTCATACCATTGGTGGTTTATATAATAGTCAAGGTGATTACCTTAATACAGGGTTACCTTTGGAATTGACAGAGTTATTGTTACAAGCTGATCATCACACTAGAAAACGTAAGCTGGGAAAACTCTGGGTTTTAAACGTAGATTCATCAATCTACACTAAGGTGGTAAAGGACTGGATTGAACAACAAAGCAATATTACTGTATTATACCATTCTCATATTACTGCTATTGAAAGTAATGAGGGATTGGTGAGTCAAATCAAATGGATAGATCATCAACAGATACAACATAGCTTGCAAAGTTCAGCAATAGTTGATGCAACAGGGAATGCAGCATTGGTGCGTTTGTTAAATCCTGAATTAGTTATTGCAGGCACTACTCTAGCTGGTTTAATTTTTCAGGTTCATAACGTAAAAGCTGAAGATTTTACATTTCCTAAGAATATTGCCTTTTTACATAGTATTAAACAAGCTAGTAAAGAGGGAAAATTACCCGCTGTTTGTGCTATGACCTGGTTTGATAGCGGGGTTTATGAGAATGAAATATATGTTAAATTAAGCATACCTGTATCGTTTAATGATACTCATGAACAGCATGCTGTAATAGCTAAATTGTTTACATTTTTAAAAAAATTCCCTGCTTTTGAGAAGGCTAAATTAGGTAAAAAGGGTATATTAGGCATTCGTGATGGAGGTCGTATAAAAGGTACTTACTGTTTAACTGTCGAAGATGTAAAAAGTGCGCAACGTTTTAATGATGTTATCTGCCGTTGTAATTGGCCTATTGAATACTGGGATGCAGAAAAAGGGGTTTTACTTGATTATCTACCAGAAGATAAGTATTACGATATTCCTTTAAGATCATTGCAAGTACAAGGTATGAAAAATATGTGGGCAATAGGTAAATGCTTATCTGCTGAAAAAAGAGCGCAAGCCTCTGCACGTGTCGTTGGAACATGCTGGGCAATGGGTGACGGATTAGGAAAAGTAATTAGAGAATAATTTAATACTAAAAAAAGTAGTATTAGATACATCAGAACCCTCGAATTTATTCGTGGGGAGTTTCAGTATAGAACCTAAAATATTTATCATTTCTAATGAATTTAAAAAACATAAAAATTATTGAATTCTTTAATAGCGAATACCAAGGTGCTAAAGGCAAAATTATTATTGCCATTACCTTAGAAAGTATTTGTATTGTTTTATTGCTGGTATTGGCAATATATTCTGCTCAAAAGGCAGGAAATATCAGTATAGGTTCAGAAATAGGAATATATATTTTTTATCTACTGATTTGTATTATGGCTATTTTTTGTAAAATTTATGCCTTAAATAAAGCCACTACCATAACGGAAGATGTAGTGAGTAAGGTACGAGTTAGATTAACAGATAAACTTCGTCATACTGAACTTGAATTTATAGAACAAGCAGATAAGGGGAATATCTATGCTCGAATTACTCAAGATACAGAAATAATCTCCCAGGCATCACCAAACATAATGAATACATTTGAATCAGCGATTGCTGCTGGTGCAGTGTTTTTATATATGTCTAGTATATCAATGCTTGGTTTTGGTATTGCCCTCTTTTCTATCATAAGCACCTATAGTGCTTTCTTTTTTAATTATTCTAAAATTAAAGAAGAATTAAGGAAAGTAAGAGATAAAGAAGCAAAATTTTCGATATTACTCAATGAGTTATTAACAGGTTTTAAAGAAATCAAAATAAATACGAAAAAGAATAATGCATTATTTTCTGATATTGAGATGCTTGCAGAAGAGATGGAACAAATGCACCTTTTTGCAAAAATAAAATTTGATGAAAATATTGTACTCACCATGATTTTACAACTATTTGCTATTGCTATAGTTATTTTTCTTGTCCCATTATTTAGCAGTACCAGTAATGAAATAATCACAGAATTAGTTACTTGTTTATTATTTATTATGGGATTATCCGGTATTGCCCTACGAGGAACTTTTATTCATTTACAAGCAAATGTAGCAATAGAAAATTTAGAAAAACTAGAACAGATGATAACGGTATCAAAAATATCGCCGCTATTGGATAATGAGCATCATTTTAATGATTTTAAGGAAATTTCATTACATTCTACCTATTTTCAATATAAGGATCAGCATAGAAAAGTACTTTTTGCACTCTCCCCTATTAACCTAACAATAAAACAGGGAGACATTATTTTTATAGTGGGCGAAAATGGTAGTGGTAAATCGACCTTTGTGAAACTATTAACCGGTCTTTATCTGCCTACAAAAGGTGTCATTAAAATAGATGATATAGAGATAGATACCGATAACTATCAATCCTATCGTGAACTATTTTCTATTATTTTTACTGATTTTCACCTTTTTAAAAAGTTATATGGCTTAGAGCCTATGGAAAAAGAAAAAGTACAAAAATACTTAAAAATGATGCAAATGCAAGAAAAAACACACTATACTAATGGCTCTTTTACTAATATTCAGCTTTCCTCTGGAGAAAAAAAACGACTTGCCTATATTACCGCTATTTTGGAAGATAAACCTGTTTTTGTCTTTGATGGATGGGCAGCCGATCAAGATCCTTATTTTAAAAAGTATTTTTATGAGGTATTACTTCAAAACCTTAAAGCAATGGGTAAAACAGTGATTACAGTAACCCATAATGATCAGTATTTTCATCTTGCAGAGCGTGTAATAAAAATAGAAAAAGGTAAAATTTCTTACTAATTATGATAAAAAATACCACTATATATCATTTTTTCGACAAAGAATACAAAGGGTCTAACCACCTTATTCTCTTTATGCTCTGTTTCAAGGGGTTTTCATTTACCCTCTTAGTCTTACTTATTAACCAGATAAGTACCCGTATTATGACTAATCAGAGCATAGATATCCCCCTTTTTTTTCTTTATATCGTTACTCTAATTGGTATTTATTATACCTCTCACTATACGATGACACAAACTTCAGATATTACTATTAAAACAGTACGTAAAGTACGTATTAGATTAATTGATAAAATACGAGCAACGGAATTACAGTTTTTAGAAAATATGGGTAAAGGTGAAATATTTACACATATTAATCAAGACACCGATTTAATTAATCAGGGAATGCAAGAAGTCTTAATTGTTATTGATTCCATTATTCGATGTTTACTTTTAGCCCTGTATATTGCTTTTTTATCACCTTCCGGATTTATTTTATTAGGTAGCTTTATTGTTATTCTTTATGGAATATTTTGGTTTAACTATATAGAAGTACAAAGAAAATTATATATAGCTAAAACCAATGAAGCTATCTTTTTTGATTTATTAGATGATTTACTTTATGGTTTCAATGAATTAAAACTCAATACGACAAAAAATAATGCCTTATTTGATGATCTGCGAGAAGTATCTAAACAAAGCAGACAGTTAAAAATAGAAGCAGGTTTAAAATCTAATCAGAATACTGCGTTAGCCTTTTTTGTCTATCTTATGTTACTTGCAGTAGCCGCTATACTTATTCCTCTTTTTACTAATATGGATAGCAATAGTGCAGTAGGTATTGTAACGATTATCTTATTTATTTTTGCTCCATTAAATGCCATTTCACGAGGATTTCCTTTTATTATGCGTTTAAATGTTGCGATAAAAAATCTGGAAAAACTAGAAACTACAATTGATACATTTCATACTAAACAATTAACACCCAATAATTATTATCATTTTAATCAAATAGCATTATGCTCTGTAAGTTTTCAATACAAAAATAATAGAGGAAAGGTATTGTTCTCTCTTCCATCTATTAATTTAATTATTCAACAAGGAGAAACTTTATTTATTACCGGTGATAACGGTAGTGGAAAATCAACACTAATAAAGTTATTAACAGGACTCTATTACCCCGAACCAGAGCCAGAAAGTGGTATTTATTTAGATAATCAATTAATAACTAAACAAGACTACCCTGCTTACCGAGAACTATTTTCTATTATTTTTACTGATTTGCATCTATTTAAAAAATTATATGGATTAGAACAACTTGATCAACAACAAGTAGATCAATTATTAGAAAAAATGCTACTTCAAGAAAAGACTCGCTATATTGAAGATAGATTTAGTCATACTGATTTATCAACAGGACAGCAAAAACGGCTTGCTTATATCAATATTCTATTAGAAAACAAACCTATTTGTGTATTAGATGAATGGGCAGCTGATCAAGATCCCCTATTCAAAAAGTATTTCTATGAGAAATTATTAAAAGATTTAAAAAGAATGGGAAAAACAGTGATTGTGGTAACACATGATGATCAATACTTTATGTATGCAGATAAAATTTTAATAATGGAAAAAGGAAAGATTATTTCAAAGAGTTAATAAATGTTTCTATTTTTCTATAAATATCATACTTGAACAATAGGATAAAATATGTTTCCTTTAGGTCTGACCGTATTATCTGGTTTCTATATTATAAAAAGATTGCAAGAAAAAAAACAAGATAAAAATATAACCCATAATGAATTAGATAAAATTACAACCCATAATGAATTAGATAAAGAAGAGAAAGAAAAACAAATTAATCATCATTTAAAAGTAAATACGCTGGCACTCACTACCAATGTGATAGGTCATGTATTTTACCCTGCAAAATTGCTTAGTTTAGGCTTAATTAGTTACAACATGATTCCTATTTTAAAGGAAACAGAAAAATCTTTACTGGTAGATAAAGAAATTAAAAATAACTTTCTTAATTCAATAATCGGTGTTGTTTGTATAGGTTCAGGAGAATATTTGTCCGCCACTTTGGTTACGGGGCTTTATCATTTAGGTGATAAAATGGTCATTAAAACGAAAGATCGTTCAATAAAAATGTTGGGTAATACATCACAACAAGCTGATAAAGCGTGGTTAGTCTTAGATGATGGTAGTGAAATTGAAACAAATATAAAGAAAGTAAAACCGAATGATATTATTAGTGTTAATACTGGAAATATGATACCTGTCAATGGTCAAATTATTGAAGGCTCAGCGATAGTTGATCAACAAGCATTGACAGGGGAATCATTATTATCAAAGAAAACAACCGGTGATAACGTCTTAGCGAATACGTTCGTTATAAGTGGAAAAGTTCTTGTCAAAATACACCATGACGATATTGACACTAATGCAGAAAAAATACGCTATATACTACACCATACAGCCGAATATAAAACAGATATTCAATCTAATAGTGAAAATTTAGCAGATAAAGTGGCTTTACCTTTAATTGGTGTTGCAGGACTATTATCACCCATTATTGGAATTATACCCGCAACCGCTTTACTTTATAGTAGTCCAGGTAACTCTATTAAGACTTTTGTTTCTTTACAAACCGAAAATTATCTGGTTTCTTTATCAAAATTAGGTATATTAATTAAAGATGGACGTGCCTTAGAGGAATTATTAAAAGTCGATACCATCTTGTTTGACAAAACCAGTACCTTAACAATGGGAGAACCTATTGTTGGTAATATTATGACTTGTTCTGAACTTAGCCAAATAGATATTATGCATTATGCAGCAACCGCTGAGTACCAAATTAATCACCCTATTGCCCATGCTATTTTAAATTATGCCAAGGATCACCATATTGCTACTACTTTGGTTAATGATGCACATTATGAAATAGGCTATGGAATAAGCGTTCATATAGATAATACCATTATTCAAGCAGGAAGTTTGCAATTTATGGAGATGGAGAATATTGAAATACCCCCTCAAATACAACAGGCACAAATAAATTACCATAAACAAGGACATGCAATCGTTGCTGTTGCTATTGATAAGGAAATTAAAGGTATTATAGAAATAAAACAGCAATTAAAATCAGAAACTAAAGTGATGTTAAAGACTTTGCGTCAACATAATATTAATTATATTGGTATTCTTTCAGATGATCGTCAACAAGCTACTCAACAATTAGCAAAAGAATTAAATATGGATGGATATTTTTATGATGTGCTTCCTCAAGATAAAGTAACTATCATCGCAGATATGCAGAAACAAGGAAGAAAAGTTTGTTTTATTGGAAATGGGTTAAATGATAGTATTGCCATAAAACAAGCAAATGTTTCTATTTCTTTTACTGAGGAAAATGTTATAGATAATGATTTGGTACAAATTTTAATGGATAAAAATATATCACACTTACCACAAATATTTGAAGCAGCAGAAAAATTATCCGTTGATACTAAAAGAATTTTAGCGATGTTAGCCGGTATTGCTACTTTAACCAGTGTCGGTGCTGTTTTTTTACAAATGCGTATTGTGGGTGCAGTGGGTTTACAATGTGCTGAAAATGTAATGGGTTTTGGTTATAGTTTACGTCCATTAAAAGAAAAAAATTTCAATAAAAAATAGTTATTACACTTTAGTAGCTCCCCTAATAAATTAAAAATTTTTAGGGGGAGAAGTATTAAAATTTATAGCTTAATCCAGCCGTAGATAAGGTATCTGTATTTTCTGTGTCTTTATCTACTTTCGTATTATGTCTTACTTCAAAGGCTATATTTAAACTTAATTTACTATTTATAGCCACAGAAAGTCCCGTTTTATTTTCAATTAATGTATTTTTACTACCTGCTTCAAGTAATAAATCATTACTCAATGTAGTTGTTGTTGTTATTTTCCAATTATAGTTAACAAGCCCTTTACTAATAATAAAATTTTCCTTTTCACCTGTATTCCTTTTTTTTATCGATTTTGCACCCATACCAATTTCAGTGGTTAATTGCTGCGTATCAGTATTAACTAACTTTATACCATACCCAGGAGTAATGGAGGCTTGATAATCAAAAGCACTAAATTTATCATCTTCATAACGTAATGATAATAATAGATATTGTCTTTGTGTTAAATTATAGTTACTTTGCCATGTTAAAATATATCGATCAGCCGTTTTATCACCCTTATCACTGGCACGTAATAACCCTAAAGATGCTTCATGTTTCCATTTTATAGTCTCATAAGCTAAAGCAATATCTACATTGAGTGTATCTGTATCAGTATTTCCTCTGGCAAGAACAAAACCTATTTCTCCCTTACCAGAAAAGCCCTCTTCTGCATGAAGATAACCAGAAATACACAGAATAATAATTAATAATAATTTTAAGTACATTTATTTATTTCCTTTATTAAATTATAAAGAATATGAAAAGTACGGCAAGGTACTCTATTATAAAATACCAAATGAACGTTTTTTAGCATAAATAATACGTATTTCGATGCGGCGGTTTCTACTTCTTCCTATTAGCGTTTTATTCGATGCTATAGGATGCAACTCCCCTAGACCTGTAATAGTAATAATATGTTTGTCTATACCTTTTAAAATAAAATAATTAGCAACTGTTGTTGCCCTGTCAATTGATAATATCTTATTAGTTTTCGCATTTCCAACGCTATCAGTGTAACCAATAATTTCAATCTTACGTAGTAACTGAATAGATCGAATTCTGGTAAGAATAGTATCTAAATATTTCATTGCCGAGGGGGGTAATTCTGCACTGCGTCGTGCAAAATCAAAATGACCTGATGAAATAAACGTTTCAGTCGTTAATAATTGACAACCTTTCTGATCCGATTCTTCATGAACCACGATAAGATCAGAAGGTGTATTCAAACAATTATCTTCATAGTCCAATACACCATCTTCATCATTGTCAACAGGACATCCCCTTCTACTTCCTTTTTTCAATATACCTTTAGATACTTCTACTGAAGTATTTTCAGGACACTGATCCACACTATCTACAATACCATCATTATCGAAGTCTTTTTCCAAATTATCTTGCTTATCTTTGGGTAGTGTTGATGAGAGTGTTAAATTTTTTTCAAGACATCCATAACTATCAACTAAATGATCTTTTAAGGTATTTGGACATTTATCCAGATAGTTAGGTACGCTATCAAGATCATCATCAATAGGACAACCTCGTAAATTTCCTTGTTTATAAACTTCTTTACCTACTTTCTCTGAATTAGTAGGACATTTATCTCGATAATTAGGTATTCCATCACCATCAATATCAATATTTCCACATAGCTCATAAAAATTGGATTTGCCATTACCCTTATGTGTTGTATGATAATTAAAACTATTTTTATTATCAACTGATTTAAAATATAAATTTCTTTCTTTGGATTCGCCATTAACATGGAAATAATATTTTCCTGAAATACCTAAACAAGGAGGCATATAGCGTAGAGCCTCTGCAATCTTACTTGGCACAGTAGAAGAATTTGCTGTCAGTATTCCATGTTGAAGTAATTTTATAGCATCATAACCTAAAAAGGCTAATCTATTTGGCTCAGCATTATAATTTTTCTTATAGTTTTCCACAAAAGAGGACGTCAAGGTATTAGTATGCTTCCCTAATCTATAAGCGGTGGGAACGAATGATTTATTTTTTTCTTCACCCTCTCTTTCCCATTCTCTCACTATTTTCCAAAATACTACTTCATCTAATGATTCACCACCAATAAACGGAACAGAAATATTTAAATCTCTTGCTTGTGCATAAATTTTTGCTGCCAATTTAGCACCAGTTGCGACAAAAATGGCATCTACTTTCGGTAATCGCTTAATCCCAATAAGAATACTGGTAAAATCTTTTTTTGATCCAAAAAAAGAGTGTCTTAATACAATTTTAGCATGATATCTTTCAACTATAGTATAAATAAACGAATCAGATAATTCTGTACCATAAGCACTTCGAGTGTGCAATATGACAATATTTTTTGTCTCTACATTATCATCAACATCATCACAGTTAGCATTACCATCAACAGCAATATTTTCATAAACATAACAAGCTATTTGTTGTGCTATTTTTTCATTATTGGGCATCATTCTAAATAAATAATTAAAATGATGATTAGTTAAATTTAATGTGGTTGCAGTAGGTGCTAGATAAAGGATACCATGATTTTCATAAACTATGGAAGCGGGTATAGCGGAATAAGAATAACGATGACCAATGACTGCGATAAGCTGAGGATCAGCAGCAAATCCATCAGCTACAGCAACCGTAACTGCCTGTTTCTCTCTGAGAGACTTTACAGAAACATTATTTTCGGTATAGTCCATCTTTAAGCGAATTTTACGTTTATTGAATATCCCTCCAGAATTATTCACTTCCTCCAGCCCTAACTTTAGCCCTCTAATAAAATTATCATCATCGTATAACCATGCCACCCCAACTACAATATCATCCGTTGATTCCTCCTCGCTGGCCTTTTCTGCCAAATCAGCACGTTGTTGTTTTGATTTATCATACAAATTATCACTGCATGAGGTAAAGAGAATACTTATGCTAATGATAAAAATAAAATATATTTTTCTCATACAATTTAATAACATTAATTTATGGTTTTTCCGGCACTTTTTCTAATTTTTTTTCTGGTATTTTTTCTGGTGCGATTAATGGAAAATTACCTATCAAAGGTAATCCATCCGTACCTGTACCACCTACAACAATCACTTTTGAATTATTTGATTCAGATAATTTTAATGTTGCTTCAATCCCCCGCCATCGTAACATTTTATTATCTAATGTTTTAGCAATCGTTTCATGGTAATCATGAATGCCTTTTGCTTCAATCCGTTTTCTTTCTGCTTCTTGCTCTTCACGTTTTAATTTAAACTCATATGCTTCATATTGTTGTTCATCTATTAATTTATTTTTTATAGCAGACTGTATTTCATCTGGCAAGATAACAGAACGAATAATTACATCAGTAATTTCAACATATTTTTGACCTAATGCTTCTAATGCTTCGACAATAATTTCTGTTAATACATTGTCTTTATTAATATAAATTTCTTCAGGATTATAATGACCAATATTTTTACGCAACACCGATTCAACTTCAGGAATAATAATAGTATTAAAATAATCAGGTCCAACTTGTTGATGCAGTAATCCTAATACTTCATACTCAGGGCGAAACCGGATTGCTAGTTCTAAAGTAATCGGCAAGCCACGATTAGTTAATACGGTAAATTCATGTAATGTAGTTTGAATACGTACCGTATAAATAGTGATATTATCCCACGGTGCAATAATATGAATACCTTCAGGAATAACTTTATCCGTTACAGTACCCCCGAAAAACAGATAATACATAACACCTGCTTCACCTGATTTAATAGTAATGACAATATCTCGCCATAAAAATCCTAGCGTTAATAATACAATTAAAATAAGAATAATAAAAAAAGGGATTAATCTTTTTAAACGCTGTTTAATATTGCTTAATAATTTTTTAAAAAATGTCAACATTTATCTACTCGTAACAACCATCATCAGAACTATATTATAGTCATTTACCATTTAATTATTTCCTTCTATAATTTTAATTATGTGATATTCTTGTATGTAGTTTCAATTCTATGTGCAAAGTCAATATCTTTTTGTTGAAACTGCTTTACAATTTCAACATTAATATCAGTTTCTACTTTACTTCTTTCTTTAAATTGTAAAATATCATAATGAACACGTAAAACAAATGCATGACCATCAAAATGATCATGTTTAATCCAAATAAATCGAGCTTGAGGATGGTCTTGAATAATTTTTTCCACTAATAATAGAGAAAGTTTCACTTTATCAGCACTATTGAGTATGGATAGTTCGATATTCGTTAAGATAGTACATCCTGGATGTCCAGAAGCATTAATAATAGCCGCTTCAGTAAGCAGGGAATTAGGTACAGTCATCATATAGTTATAACTAAAATGCACAAGTTTGGTATAGCGTAAACCAATATGTTGTACTATTGCCTCATCACCACCTACTTTAATACGATCCCCTTCCCTGAAGGCTTGAGTAAGAATAATATTCACCCCACCAATAATATCACTCAATGTACTACGTAAGGCCATAGCTAGCGCAAAACCACCAATACCCAGAGCGCCTAAAATAGCTCCTATATCTATTCCCATTATCATTAATTCAATTAAAAGAGTGATTGACCAGATACTCATTAAAACAAGCACTTTAAAAAGGGGTAATAATACTTTTCTTTGTATATATTTATTATCTTCAATGTTCTTATCACAATACTTTAACAATGCAATGTTCATACGGTTAGCTACAATGGTGAATATAATTGCTAAAGCAAAAACAATGACCACTTTAATTATAACCCATACTGCGGCATCTTTATATAGTTGATAACGTTGGGCACGCAGTGTTGGTATTTCACCCTTATTTGCATTTGCTACTTCGGTATCATTATTTGCACTTTTATCTCCCTCTAAATAGACTAATTTAGTTAATAAATTTTTTATATTAGCATCTATTTTACCCAGTATGGCATTGTATTTCTCCATATCTGCCTGTATGCCTGAAATAGATTGCCTCTTTTTAAAAAAAGTGAGCCATTTTTGTGTAGTGAGCATTTGTATATGGAAAAAATATATTTTTGAAGCAGCATTTTTTATTGCAGCTTCTTTAGCTTTATTTTCCAGTGCAAGGGGAAGGGGTAATCTTTGATTATATTTAATAGAAAAATCTTTTAAAATACTTTCAGCTTGCTCTAATTGTAATTGTGCTTTAATTTGCACTAAAGCACGTTCTTTCAATAGTTTGAATTGTGCAGCACTTTTTTCTATAACAGGTAATAGTCTATCAATACTTTTCAATTCTTCCTTAACTTTTTCTATTGTTAGCTCAATATTTTCTTTTTCTTGATGATAGGCATCATTTTTAGTATTTAAAACAACAATATCTTCGTAATAAGATAGCAATAATTCAGTTAATAAATCACCTCGTTTAGAAGGGAAAATACTTAATAGCTTTTCATAGTAACTGCTTTGTTCATCTAAATGCCGTAAGGCCACTTGAGTTAATTCTTTTTTTTTCGTTTCTGATAGATTATCTTTATCCACTAATGAATTAAGATAATATTTTTTAGCTAATTGTAAGGTATTAGTTTGTTCTCCTAACTTTAATATAATATCTTCTAGTATTTTATTTTCTTGTATAGAAGAAAAAGTAAGTTTTTTATCTAATAACAACTGTTCTTGTAAATATTCTTTCTTATTTAATTGTTTTGAAAGTTTTTCTGTGAGTTTGAGTAAATGATTTTTTTGTAACGCTTCAAGCAGATTATCTGGAACTTGATCACCTTGAATTTCTCCTAAACCAATACGTTTTTGTAATTCCACAGCATAGGCATAATTATTTTGACTTTGTTCTTTTAAAATCGTCAATGTATTTACATAATTTTCCAGTTGCTGCAATTCATTTTCTTTTGCGGTAATGATTTTATTTTTATATTTTTCCTGTTCCTTATTGGTGTTTATTCGCGCTGAAAGTAAAGCACTTTGATCTTGTAAAGTAATAAGAATATCATCTAATACATGATTCTTTTTATTTTCTTTATTCTCTTTTTTTTGTGGTGTTTTTTTTACTTCAAGCGATTTTTTTTTTACTGCTATGGTTAATTTAGGTAAAGGTAGGTCTGTTAATTTATATAAATTACCTAAAATACGCTGTTTTTCTTGTGAAAAAGTATCATGTAAATTACTTAAAAAAGGACCTTTTACATTCAATAAATGCTCTTGAGCTTGCAAAGTTGCTTCCCTTGAGGAAGCCATTTTTTTCCGTAAATCCTCTACTTTTTTTTGCGATAACAATAAACTTTTATGGTTCTTTTTAAAATGATTAACTAACTCTTTAATAGATAAAGAAGTGAGCTTTTCATTTATACTTTTTTCCTGTTTTAATGAATTATTTGCTTTGTTAAACAAGGTTAATTGCTTAACCCCCTTATCTTTATTCTCCTTATCTTCTCCTAATTGTTTTTCTAAAATTACACGTTCCATATTTCCTTCTTTAACCAACATGGAAATTTTAGCTATTTCTTTTTTTAACTTTTCCTCTTCTTTTATTAATTCATCATACTGTAATGATTTAGCAATCTTTTCTTCATTATACTTACCCTTTTTAATTGCTACGTTAAGAACTTGAGCTAGTATTTTCATTTCAGACACATGTTGTATTAATACGGTTGCTTTGATTTTCACTTTATCTGCTTGTTGCAACATACTTTTTAATTGTTTTTGTCGTTGTAGCAAGAGTATTTGATGATCTTTATAATAAGCGATTAGCTTTTCCAGTTGAGAAATATTCATTACAATATTATCTGCACGTTGTAAATCAATTGGTGCAGTTAAAACCTCTATTGAGGAAGGTGATTTTAATAATGACAATTTTTTCTTTGTAACCATTATTTTTGCTTGAGATTGCTGAAAATCACGATAAGCAATCTGGTAAGCACCATTGAACCATATTTTTTCTGAATGTAACTGTTTTAACTGTTTATGTAATATCTCAGGTTTTTGACTATGATATTTTTTTTCTAGTGTTGCATATTTTACTTTATTATTTAATTGTGTAGTTAAGAGGTCATATTCTTGTGTATTTTTACCTATCTGTTCCTTTAACACAACAAGTTGTTGAGAGGTTTCTTTAGATTGTCTAGTTTTAAAAGTCAATAAGTTATTCCATTTATCCACTTCATTAGCAAATTTGTCTTGTTGTTTTTTCAAAAAGTATTTAGTTAGTAGTTGTGGTCGTTCTTTTGTAGAAAGTGTACCATCTTTAACTCGCCATAATGCCTCTAAAATATAGCTATCAAATTGTTCAAACATCAATGATACCGCTTCTAGTGCTTGTAATACCTCCGTTATCTGGGAAATATTTTGAGTCAATAATGTTTTTTCTGTTTCTAGTAGTTGTACCTTATGTTTTAAAACTTTCCCCTTATGATTGACTTCTTTCAAGGTTTGACGAATTACTGCTATATCTAATGAAGCAAAAGAAGATAATATTTTCACTTTAGGGATTTGTAATTTTTTTGTTGCTGTCATAGCATTAGCTAATTGAGTAGCAAGATGCTTGTATGCGCGTACTTCCTGATAGAATTTCGATAACACATCATTAAAAATATTTTGAGCTTGTTTAATTAACTGGGTATTATCTAATTTATAGAGTTTTCCTTCACTAAATACTACCTCATTGGTTTTTTCTATTTTAGTTTCTTCTGCTTTAACGATTA